>JADJPU010000001.1:1216095-1824143 GCA_016713115.1 Cellvibrionales bacterium
TTTGCGCTGTACGCGCGCCGCCGCATGGAAATTTACGGCGACACCTTGGCGGATTTCGCCAGCGTCAAAGTAAAAAACGCTGAACACGGTTTCACCAACCCATATGCGCGCTACAAGAAAAAATTTACCGCAGAAGATGTCGCCGCCTCCGCAATGGTGGCCGACCCACTGCGCTTGATGGATGTGTGCGCCACTTCGGACGGTGCAGCCGCATTGATCGTCTGCTCGGCGGCTTACGCGAAAAAAATCGGGCGCGGCGATGCAGTAAAAGTGGCCGCGATTTCTACCGTCACGCCCACCTTTGCTTCTGCGGTGATTGAAATGCCGGATCTCGCCACCGACTCTGCGGTGGCGATGGAAGCGCATTCCTTCCGCGCGGCGCTGCCGAAAAAAGCTTACGCCGAAGCGGGCATCGGCCCAGAAGATATTTCCGTGGCTGAAGTGTATGACTTGTCCACCGCGTTGGAATTGGATTGGTACGAAGATTTGCAATTGTGCGCGCGCGGCGATGCAGCAAAATTGGTGCGCGACGGCGTCACCAAACTCGGCGGCCGTTTGCCGGTGAATCCATCTGGCGGCTTGGCGTGTTTCGGTGAAGCGGTTCCCGCGCAAGCCTTGGCGCAAGTGTGTGAGTTGACTTGGCAGTTGCGCGGTCAAGCAGGTGAGCGCCAAGTGCCGAATGCGAAAGTGGGCATCACTGCCAACCAAGGTTTATTTGGTCACGGCTCGTCAGTGATTTTGAAAAAATAGTTATTGCTGTGTTATAGCTTCTGCTAGAGATAGCGTGATTTCGGGAAATTGTTTCCGTATTTTTTTATCTTCTGTAACAAGTACGGCGTTGTTTTTTTTAGCCAATGCTACAAATTCGCAGTCGTAGGCTGAGCATTTGCTGGTTTCGATAAGCCGCAGCACATCAAGAGATGGCACATCGTATTCACCACCTGCCAGCAGTGTTTCGGCTTCGGTTTGTATGCCGTAGGCTTGCTCCAGCGACAGTATTCCTTTTCTCAGATACAGCGCGAGAACATTGCGAAACTCGCTGCGCCAGAGTACAGGCGCTATCCATCGAGGTTGTTGCAAGAGCAGGCGTTCAGCTTGTTCGCTAAATGCTGTTGGCAGGTACAAATAAGCCAATATGTTGGTGTCAACAACAATCATGGACGTCCCTGTTCGATGGTTTTAGCAATATCTATGGCTTTGAATTGCTTGGAGTTCAAAGAAGTTCTTATCTGCCGTGCGCGTGCCAAACGTTCCTCGTGTTCATTTTTACTGGGAAGCAACACACGCTCCAAGCAGGCAATAGCTTCACTGTTAATGCTGCGGTGATGAGCATTCGCCGCTTGCTTCAGACCGTCATAAACAGCATCAGGGATATTTTTTAGGGTGATGGTTGTGCTCATGGTAGACCTCTAGTTACAACCATAATGGAACCGTTATGGTATTTCGTATGCCTGTGCAAAGCAAATTGGATAATTTAGGTGGTATGTATCCAGTATTTGTAATTTGAGGTAAATCAATGCTGTTTGCCTCTGTGGTTAAAAATTCTTGCTGCCTACAGCAGCAGTGGAAAAACTTGTTACAGTGTTCAAGTTGACGCTGCTTCGTGACATGGTTTAATTCAGATACTAGAAATCATAGGGAGCGACATGAGACCACTTTATATATTGTTCAGCGCGTTGGTAGTCCTCGCTATGCCAAGCCAAGCAGCTAATAGCGCGTTCCTACGATTCAGTTTGAGGATGTCGTACAGCTTGCTTTGCCACGAAGTTGGATTTACCTAGATAAAAATGTTGCTGCACATCTCAATACGTCTTCAGAAGCAGTAGGTAGAATCGTTGGCATTCCTATAAATCAGGGAGACAACAGGATCCTCGTTGCAGCAAATGCGTACGATACTACAGGCAAGTCAAAGGCAACTCTTCGTCTAAGTGTTCGAGCTGGTTCAAGCCCCAGCCAACAGGAGTTTCAAGATTTTGCCAAACAACCGCCGCAGTTTATTCAAGAAACACTGCTACCTGCAGCAAAAGAAACGGCTGATGCAATGCTAAAGGTATCTGGAATCAACTCATACAAGGTCATCGGAGTAAAACTGGATTACAACGGAAAGCTTTATTGTGCGCGCTCAACCTTTGAGGCTGACTATGGTGGGCGTGTTGTGATTTCAGATACTTGGGTTTGTCCTTTGAGTAATCGACTCCTTAAACTTACAGTGTCATACGAAAAACAAAGTCAGGCTGTCTATCAGCCGACTGTTGATTATGTTTGGCGCAGTCTCTCAGCGAAGTAATTGTTGATATTGTGACATTCGATCAATGATGCTCCATTCCTCCAATGATCGGGAAAACCATGGAATCCGAAAATCTGCACAACACGCTAGGAGTAGCTGACAGCAAATCTGCCACTTCGACTCCAGACAAAATACTGAAAAAAATCATACAGGGCTGGATTGCAGGACTTATTTTATCTGTAATCACCCTCGTGTTAACGTTCCCGTCAATACTGAGAACATTGAAGTATTCCAGCTTCTCCGCTTGGGGGCTTTTTGATGTGGTATTGATTCTTGGTCTATCATTCGGCATCTACAAGAAAAGCAGAACTTGTGCTGTCCTAATGCTTCTTTATTTTGCTACATCAAAAATTCTAATTATGGTAGAAGAGGGCAAGCCCACCGAACTAGGCATGGTTCTTATGTTTGGATATTTATTTTGGCAAGGAGTTTCTGGTACTTTTTCCTATCACAAATTCTTGAAAAACATACAGAAATCCACACAATGACCCCTTCATTGTGAGTCGCTTCTTTCTGGCTTGGCTAGGCTTCATGTAGGTGCAGCAGATATAAAAATTACTGCACCAGCGTCAGCTTACTAATCCGCCTTGTCAGCATGTTGTACACGCGCTGTGGATTTTCTTTGATTTTCATGTCGGGATAGCGCTTTACCACGGCCATTACTGTCACTTGTGCGATCAATTTGGCGATGGCGTGACCTAAACAGTAATGCGCGCCCAAGCCGAAGGTATAGGCTTTGTCGAGATTTTCACGCAGCGGGTTGAAGCTGTGCGGATCGGGGAAAACGGATGGATCATGATTGGCAATGGAGAACATAATCTGCACGATTTCGCCTTTTTTAATTTTTTGTCCGTGCAGTTCTAAATCCTCGGCAGCGAAACGGAAAAATCCGCGATTACCAAACGTGTTCCAGCGGAAGGTTTCATCCAGCAAGTTTTGCAATTTATCTTCGTGCTCTAACAGCCAAGGCCCCCACTGCGGATTTTTCACCAAGCCGTAAAAAATATTCAGCATGTAATCAAAGGTGGTGTCTACACCGGCTGCGAGCAGCGCACCCACCAAACCCAGTGCTTCGTTTTCTGACATGCGATCGCCGTCTTCCATGTGGTTAATCAGCGTGGACATAAACGAATCGTCTGGGTTGCGGCGCTTTTCCGCAAATAAGGCACGCAGTTGCGCGATGCCGCGTTCGGCAGCTTCGGTGTCCATGTTGTCCATTTCTGAACTGAAGGCGGCGATGATGGCGTGGCCGAGTGCGTTGAAGTCGCCGCGCATAGCGTCGGGAATGCGGAAATAAATCGCCATCGCATTGATGGGAATTTCACGGCACAGTTTGACCAAATCCAATTCACCATTGCGATCAAAATGTTTCAGCTCTTCTTGCACCAAGGCTTCAATTTCGGGCTTGGCTTCCGCAACAAAACGCGGCGAAAACGCGGGCGACACCAATTTGCGCACGCGCATGTGATCTTTGGCGGGCAGGGCCATCAATAAACTGCTCAACAAATTATCGAGCGGGCTGGACGCATCGTATTCTGGTGCAAATTTCCACAGACGAAAACAGTGGCTCAGACGCTCATCTTTCAAACACTGCAATAAAAATTCGTGCGAGCCAGAGATGTGCCAGCCAATGGTGTGGGGCGACCAAAACGCCGGTTTTTCATCGCGCATGTGGCGATACACCGGGTAGGGATCATCAATAAACGATTGCTTGCGCGGGTTGTAAGCAAAGCACTGTGGCTTGGTGAGCAAGCTGCGCCCCATGTACAGGCCGATACCGATTTTTTGCTTGAAGCTGAGTTTCATCTTGGCGCCACTGTTTCCTTGGAGTGCCGCATGTTACACCGGAAGAATCGCGCTCGAATTGCGTGCTGCACCTAAGACAATTTGCCCAACGCAGTTTGCTAAAATGCCGCTTCCACAAAATTAGCCCGAGACTGCCATGAGCGTATCCCTCAACACCCGCATCACCGAATTACTGGGCTGCCAGTACCCCATCATCCAAACGGCGATGGGCTGGGTGGCAGATCCGCGCTTGGTGGCGGGCACCTGCAACGCGGGTGGCTTCGGCTTTCTCGCCGGTGCCACGATTCCGCCAGAGCACATGGAAGCGGCCATCATCAAAACCAAATCACTGACCGATAAACCTTTCGGCGTGAATTTTCATATGTATCAGCCCAATGCGCCGCAGATTGTGGACATGGTGGTGAAACACGGCGTGCGCGCGGTGAGCTATTCGCGCTCCCCTGGCAAAGACATGGTGAAGAAGTTGAAGGATGCCGGCGTGATCTGCATGCCGACCATCGGTCTGCCTAAGCACGCGGCGAAGGCGATCGAAATGGGTGCCGATGCGGTGACGATTCAAGGCGGCGAAGGCGGCGGTCACACCGGCGCGGTGCCGACTACCCTGCTGGTGCCGCAGGTGATCGACGCGGTGGCTGGCAAAGTGCCGGTGCTGGCGGCGGGCGGCTTCAAAGACGGTCGCGGACTGGTGGCGGCGATGGCTTGGGGCGCGGATGGCATCGCCATGGGCACACGCTTTTTGCTCACGCAGGAGAGCCCCGTGCCGGAGGCCACCAAGCAGCGCTATCTCGCTTGCAAGAACCCCGCTGAAATCATCGTGTCCACTGCGCTGGACGGCATGCCGCAGCGCATGATCCTCAACGAGTTTCTGAAAAGCGTGGAAAAAGCTGGCGCACTGCATAAGTTAGTGCTCGCTTTGCAAAACGGTTTAAAGTACCGCGCACTGACTGGCGCGAGCTATCTCTCCCTGCTGCAGTCTGCATGGGCAATGGCAAAAGACGACGACATGACACTCTCGCAAGCCATGTTTTCCGCCAACGCGCCGATGATTATTCAGAAGGCGATGGTGGAAGGTCGCCCTGCGGAAGGCGTGCTGCCCTCCGGCCAAGTGGCCGGCACCATCGACGATCTGCCCAGCTGCGCCGAGCTGATCGGTCGCATTGCCAAGGAAGCCGAAGAGTGCATTGCCCTGTTGGCGGGTAGGGTGAGCTAGATCAAATCCATAATTTTTATAGGTAGATGGTGGGGGAACGATGGGGTAGCATCGCTGTCCCATAAAAAAGCAGGACAGTATTCCGAGGTCTTCTATGCTTTTTACCCGTAAAACATTGTTAGATTTACCCGAAGACGAACATATCTGCACGCAGCGCCGTCGCTTATTGCGCGGTATGGCTGGCGGTGTGGTTGCTATGGCGGCTCCTGGTCTGGCAAATGCCGCTCGCGTGGTGCCCAGCAAACAGCGCGCGTTATCTTTTGTTCACACGCACACCGGCGAAGAGGTGTCGCTGGTATACAAAGTGGGCGAGCGTTTTCTGCCGCGCTCTATGGCCAGTATTGCGCACTTGATGCGCGATTTTCGCAGCGGCGATGTGCACCCAATTGATCCGCAACTGCTCGATGTGTTGTGGAAAATGCAGCACAGCCTGAAAAACAGCAATCCGTTTGAAATCATTTCAGCGTATCGCTCGCCAAAAACCAACATGATGCTGCGCAATCGCACGGCACATAGTGGTGTAGCGGAGAAAAGTATGCACCTGACCGGTCAGGCAATTGACATTCGTCTGCCCGGTTCGTCGCTCAGTGATGTGCGCGACGCCGCCAAAGAGTTAAAGCGCGGCGGTGTGGGCTATTACTCCGATTCGGATTTTGTGCATGTCGATACCGGCAAAGTTCGGGCTTGGTAATGGCAAAAATCCACATCGATATTCCGGAAACTTTTCCCTTTGCGACCGAATTGGATGTGTATATCGAGCACATCAATGCCGGTCAGCATTTGGGCAATGAGCGCTTGGTGGGTTTACTCAACGAAGCGCGTTTGCGCTATGTCGCTTCTTTGCCACTGCAAGAAAATGGCGTGGATCCGCGCGGCTTTATCGGCGCGGATTTAGCCGTCAACTACAAGGCGGAAGCGCACTACGGCGATCGCTTAAAAATTGAAGTGGCCGCGCAAGATTTTTCCAAATACGGTTGCGACTTTGTATATCGCGTCACCAACTTGAAAACGGGTCAACTGTGCGCCATTGCCAAAACGGCGATGCTTACATTTGATTATCAGGCTAGTTGCTTGAAACCTGTGCCGGATAATTTTGCGCAATTGTTTCCGTCGGGCGTTTAGCCAGCGCGGCTGCGAGTTTGTCATCTTGCGCGTAGATGTCGTTTAAGAAAATCGCTTTCCCTGCACTATCAACATTGGCCGTTAAATAGATCAGTAACACGGGCATTTGCTCTGATAGAGGGTGGTGGCGGTCTCTGCTGTTAGCGATCATTTGTTTGACGCGCGCCTCATCCCAGCCTCCTTGTGGTTCCAAGACAAACAACGCCAGCGCCATGGGGTTGCCGAGGCGCACACAGCCGTGACTTAAGTCACGCCGCTCTTTGGCAAAAAAAGATTTTGACGGCGTGTCGTGCATATAAATGGCGTCGTCATTGGGAAATACAAATTTCAAAGTGCCGAGGGCATTGCCAGCACCGGGGCGTTGGCGAATGCGGTACGCGCCGCGCGCAATACCGTCAAACTCTGCGTCGTTCACTGCGCTGCCAAGCGAGCCGTTACTGCCGACCAGTTCCATATTTTCGTGCGCGAGATAGAACGGATTTTCATCCAGTTTTGGCAAAATTTCTTTGACAATAATGCTGCGCGGCACATTCCAATACGGGGTAAACACGATGCTGCTGAGCGTTTTCTGCATTAGTGGTGTTTGGTTTTTACGCGCCTTGCCAACCACGACAGGCATTTGTAGGACGGATTTAGCTTGTCCGTTGGTATCTGGTTCGTAAGCCCACAAAGTAAACTGCGGCACATTGATTAACAAAAAGCGTTTTCGCAGGGTGTTGTCGTCTAACCAACGCAAGCGCTCCATGGAAAACTCAATTTGTTTTACTCGATCAGGAATCGTGATGCGTAAGTTGTCGTAAGTTTGTTTGCCGAGCACGCCGTCGGGAATTTGACCATGCTGTTGTTGAAATTGTTTTACGCCTTCAACAACTGCGCCGTCATACAGCGTGGTGACATTGGCATTTTCAGGAAGAAAACCTAATGTTTTTAACCAAGCAGCGAGAGCAGGTGTGCCTGCCCAGCTTTCGGTGGGTGTTAATTTTTTTCCTGGGAGAGGAGGGAGCGTGGGTGCAATCGGGTATTGTTCAGCCAATGCGCGATATTGCACTAGTAACCGTCGCAAATCGGCATAGGGTGGAAATGTAGGGCGCAGTGTTGCAATGGCGCCAGTGAGATCGTTGGTCGTCAAAACGGCTTGCAAATGCTGCGCGAATGCCGCGCGCTTTTCCGATGTGTCGATGGCGATACTCAAACTGCGCGGGTCGACGCGGCCGAGGTAAAGGTCACTGGCAAACTGCGCCAGCGCCTTGCTGAGAGCAAGATCAAATGTTGCGAGCTGTGCCGCATCGCTGCTGTTTTGTTGTTGCAGGGCGCTTAACGACTGTTGCAATGTGGTGAGTGAATAGTCGGCGCTACGCAAGCCATCAAATGCGGCTTGGCCGATCATGTCCAGCGCTTGTGTGGCGCGCGTTGTGGGTTTGTTGCCATCCAGCCACAACGGTGCAAATTGCCTTGCTTCATAAACAGAGCGCAAAGGTGGTTGAACGCGACTGGCAATCTCGGCAGCGGGATTCGCTAGCAGAGCTGGCGATAGCAACGCGATGAAAAAAAACGACAGCGAGCGTAACACAGGAGGCATCCTTGTTTTTATGGGGCGGCGCTGAGTGATGATAGCGCAAAGCCTTTGTGTTTGTTTGCCTTGGCTGCGGGCTGGTAAAATCGTCGGCGAATCTGAGAGAGGTCACCATGAGCAAACCCTTTACTACGAGCATCGACAGCCACGGCATCGCGGAGTTGGTTTTTAACAAGCCGCCGGTTAACGCATTCACCTCACAGGGCTGGGCGGATATCGCCGCCGAAATTGAAGCCCTAGGACAAAACAACGCCGTGCGCGTCATCATCATCGCCGCAGAAGGTCGCGGCTTTTGTGCCGGTGTGGATATCAAAGAGCTGGCATCAGACGGCAATTTGATCACCAAAGTGAACAAAGGCAATTACGATACTTTCAAGGCGATTCATCGCAATCCTAAGCCGGTGATTGTCGCAGTGCACGGTTTTGTTTTGGGTGGTGGCATTGGCATTTCCGGTGCGGCCGACATCATTGTCGCCTCCGAGTGCGCCACCTTTGCGGTGCCAGAAGTGGATCGCGGCGCAATGGGCGGTGGCGCGCATTTGCAGCGCATGTTCCCCGTACAAAAAGTGCGCTACATGTATTTCACTGGTGAAGCGATCACCGCGCAGGAAGCCTATCGCTTGGGCGCAGTAGAAAAAGTGGTGCCAAAAGATGAGCTGCGTAAAACTGCGCATGAAATCGCGCTGAAAATTGCCGAGAAAAGTCCGGTGATGATTGCCTTGGCCAAAGAAGCGCTGACCGGCATTGAAGATGGCAATTTGGAAGATAAATATCGCTGGGAGCAGGGCTTTACTTTACAAGCGTACAGCGACAAAGATTCACAAGAAGCGCGCGATGCTTTTGTGGAAAAGCGCGACGCAAAATTCTGATAGCGCAACAGCGTATACAGCAACAGCGAGGTGAGCAACATGAGCAAGCGTGTGGCGGTGGTGTTATCCGGCTGCGGTGTGTACGACGGCGCAGAAGTGTATGAAGCCGTGCTGACTTTGCTACATCTTTCACAAGCGGGTGCGCAAGTGCAATGTTTCGCACCCGATATGCCACAGCTGCATGTGGTCAATCATTTAACGGGCGAAGTGGCGGCAGGCGAAACACGCAATGTATTGGTGGAAGCGGCGCGTGTGGTGCGTGGTCAGATCAAGCCCGTGACAGAAGCGCGTGTAGAGGATTTTGATGCGCTGATCGTGCCGGGTGGCTTCGGTGCAGCAAAAAACTTGAGCGACTTTGCTATTAACGGCGCAGCCATGACCGTGCAAAAAGATTTTCTTGCTTTCGCGCAGGCGATGCACGCAGCAAAAAAACCCATCGGTTTGATTTGTATTGCACCCACCATGGCTGCTGCCATTTGCGGCGCTGGCACCAAAACCACAATAGGCAATGATGCAGATACCGCGGCAGCCGTGAATGCCACTGGCGCGCAACACTGCCCCTGTGTAGTGCAAGACACTTGTATCGATCGCGAGAAAAAATTAGTGACAACACCTGCATACATGTTGGCGCACTCCATCGCGGAAGCAAACACAGGGATAGGTAAATTGGTTGCTGAGGTGTTGGCGCTGATCTGATATGTATATTCGGCAACAAGAGCTACAACCGTTGCCGCCGTGGGACTCTGAACGCGTTTTTTTCTCTGCCACGCAGTGGTTCGCCGGTTTGTTGGCAGATGTTGCCAGTGCCACACAAACGATCTATCTGCAAACCTATATTTTTACGCTGGATACCGTGGGTGGTCCTCTGTTGCAGAGCTTGTGCGCGGCCGCCGAGCGCGGCGTTAAGGTTTGCTTGATCGTTGATGGTGTTGGTTCGGCAGGCGCGTTGACCGTCTTACAGAAAAAACTCGCTGCGAGCAACGCGCAACTGCATGTTTACAATCCATTACCTTGGGCGTGGGTGTCCAGCCATTTAGAGCGCAACGAGAAAGCTTTTCGTTTTTTTAGACGCTTGCTGCGCGTCAATAATCGCCAGCACAGCAAATTATGTTTGATTGATAACCAGCAGGCGTGGATAGGTAGTTTCAACATCACAGACGATCACATCGAAAATAACGGGCGCGGCATGGATTGGAAAGATGGAGGCGTTCGGGTGACGGGTGCGCGCTGCGAATTGTTGCGCGAGTTCTTTGAGGCGGTGTGGTTTGATGATGAGAAAAAGTTATCGCCGCGTTTTTTGTTTCATCCTATTACCAACTTCAGCGCCATGTTGCGCAAACGCCGTTTGCGCGTCATTTTACAGAGCCTTTACGCCGCGAAGAAAAGAATCTGGATAGTCAGCGCCTATTTTTCGCCTGTGCGACGAATAGTCGGCGCTTTGAAAAAAGCCAGTCGACGCGGTGTGGATGTGTGCATCATGGTGCCAGCCTACTCAGATGTTGCATTTTTTCCTGCGCTATCTAGCACTTACTATGCGGATTTGCTGCGCGCCGGTGTAAAAATTTATGAATACGAAACAGGAATTCTTCACGCAAAATGGATGATCATAGATGGTGGTGTGATGATTGGAAGTAGCAATATGAATCACAGAAGCCAACTGCACGATATTGAGCTTGATGTACAGATATTTTCTGATGAGGCTATCAAAAGTATTTCTGATGATTTTGCGAGGAGTGTTGGAGGCGCGCGTCAAATTACCTTGAAAAATATTAATCGTTTCTATGCGTGGTTATTGGTTGTTGGTCAAATTCCGCGTTTGTTGCGTTATTGGTTGTAAGTGAGAGCGATGCGTATCCTTTCTTACAATATCCATAAAGGTTTTACAGTAGGCAATCGAGCTCTGGTGTTGCAAGAAATTCGTAAAGCCATTCGTGCTACAAAAGCGGATATTGTTTGCTTGCAGGAGGTGGTGGGAAGTAATCATCGCCACGCCGCGCGCATGGAGCAATGGATCGAAGCGCAATTTGAGTTTTTAGCCGATCAAGTGTGGGATTACAAAACTTACGGCAAGAATGCAGTTTACGATCACGGGCATCATGGCAATGCCATTTTGAGTAAGGTTCCTTTTGCGCATTACGCCAACCACGACATCAGCATCCTGCCTTTTTCACAGCGTGGCGTGTTGCATGCCGTAACGGAAGATGGTGTGCATGTGTTGTGTGCACATTTCGGTTTGCTGTCATGGGAGCGTCGCTATCAAGCATCGCGTCTGCGTCAGCTGCTAGAAACAATCCCCTTGCAAGCGCCGTTGGTGTTGGCGGGAGATTTCAACGACTGGAACCGGCAAGTGCATCACGAACTGCATCGGTTAGGCCTGCGCGAAGCCGTACAAGAAGCCACGGGCGCGTTGCAAAAAACTTTTCCTGCGCGGTTTCCGATGCTGCATATGGACAGAATTTACTATCGCAACTTGAGTCTCGTGGAAGCGGGTTGCGCAGAAGGGCTGCATTGGCGCGGATTGTCGGATCACAGCCCACTCCGCGCCGAGTTTCATACTCTAGATGGTCGGTCAGCCTTGTGACGGCAGGGTGCTTTGCGTAAACTGGCAGACCGCAAGATTTTTCTAGTACGAAGGTTTTAAGCAATGGCTCGAATCACTGTAGAAGACTGTCTCCCCTATGTTGAAAACCGCTTTGAGTTGGTGATGAAGGGCGCTAAGCGCGCGCGCCAGCTAGCCGTAAAAGGTCGCGAGCCCTTAGTGCCATGGGAAAACGACAAACCAACCGTGGTGGCATTGCGCGAAATTGAGCTTGGCCTGATCACCGCAGAAGTGCTGGAAGAGCCGTTAGAAGACCGCTTTAAGCATCTGGCTGAACGCCCTTACGACAACAACGCACCCGACGACGACACCGACTGAGGTTTTCGAGGGGGCTTGATTGCAAACTATTGATGCGTTTTGCCACAGATTAGCCTCCTACCTTCCGCACGCTCAGGTGCAGCAAGTCCGCCGCGCCTACTACTATTCCGAGCAAGCACATGACGGCCAGACGCGCCGCAGCGGTGAGCCGTATGTCACGCATCCTTTGGCTGTGGCGGGCATCCTTGCTGAGCAAAAATTAGATCATCACAGCCTCATTGCCGCGCTGCTGCACGATGTCATTGAAGACACCGGCATCAGCAAAACCGCCTTGGCCGAGCAGTTTGGCGATACGGTGGCGGACTTGGTGGACGGCGTCAGCAAGCTGACGCAGATTGAATTCACTTCCAAGGCGGAAGCGCAGGCAGAAAACTTTCAGAAAATGGCCATGGCGATGACGAAAGATATTCGCGTCATTATCGTCAAACTGGCCGACCGCCTGCACAATATGCGTACACTCGGTGTGCTGAAGCCAGAAAAACGCCGCCGTATTGCGCGAGAAACTTTAGAAATCTATGCGCCGATTGCCAATCGTTTAGGCATGAACAGTTTGCGCATGGAGTTTCAAAATTTAGGCTTTCATGCGATGTATCCAATGCGTGCTGCGCGCATTGCAGCTGCCGTGCGCGCGGCACGCGGCCATCGCAAAGAAGTCGTCAACAAAATTGAAGAAAATATTAAGCGCTGTCTGGCACAAGAAGGGCATGTGGCAGAGGTGTCTGGGCGCGAGAAAAATCTGTACGGCATTTATATGAAGATGCGCAGCAAGCACAAATCGTTTGCTGACATCATGGATGTCTACGCGTTTCGCATCGTGGTGGATAGTGTAGACACTTGCTACCGTGTGTTGGGCGTGATGCACAGTTTGTACAAGCCGATACACAGTGAGTTTCGCGATTACATTGCGATTCCTAAAACCAATGGCTACCAATCGCTGCACACCGTATTGATCGGCATGCACGGTTTGCCGATAGAAGTACAAATTCGCACGCGCGAAATGGATGTGGTGGCAGAGAGTGGCATTGCCTCGCATTGGCTGTACAAGAGTGAAGATGAAGTTAGGCCGCCGGCTGGTGCGGTGCGCGCGCGTGAATGGATACGCAATTTATTGGAAATCCAAAAAAGCACCGGCAATTCTTTGGAATTTATCGAGCATGTCAAAATCGATTTGTTTCCAGATGAGGTGTATGTGTTCACGCCCACTGGAAAAATTATTGAGCTGCCCGTCGGCGCCACGGCAGTTGATTTTGCTTACGCTGTGCACACGGATATTGGCAACGCTTGTGTTGCGTGCCGCATCAATCGCCAATTAGCGCCATTGTCGCAGCCGCTAGAAAGTGGGCAAGTGGTGGCGATTGTGACAGCGCCGGGTGCGCAGCCAAATCCCGCTTGGTTAAATTTTGTGACCACAGGAAAAGCACGCAGCGCCATTCGTCATTTTTTGAAAACACAGCGCCATACTGAGTCGATTGATTTAGGTCGTCGCTTGTTAGAAAAAGCCCTATTAGGTATGGGGCAGGGCGTAGAGCAGCTTGCGCCGGAAAAAATACAAGAGTTCATTCAGCAAGCCGGCGTGGAAAGTTTCGATGATATTTTGGAAAGCATCGGCTTGGGCAATCGTGTGGCGTATGTGGTTGCTAAACGCTTAGTAGCGGAAGAACAGCAAGCAGAAAATAGCAAGCAAATGCGTCGCGCGCAGGCGCCATTGATGATTGATGTCGCTGACGGTGCTGTGATCAGCTTTGCGCGTTGTTGCCGCCCTATCCCTGGCGATCCAATTATCGCGCACATCAGTGCGGGACGCGGTTTGGTTGTGCATACCGACACTTGTAAAAACATTGCCGAAATGCGCGACAACGCAGAAAAATGTTTGATGGTGAATTGGGCGCCGGATGTCAGCGGTGAATTTATTGTGGATGTGCGCGTGGAAGTCAACAACGAGCGCGGCATCATCGCGCAGTTAGCGACGCGCATTACCGACATGGAAGCCAATATTGATAAAATCGCGCTCGACGAAAAAGATGCCGGATTTCGTGTAATTACACTTTCCATCGCTGTGCGCAATCGATTGCATCTCGCCAATATTATGCGCAAGATTCGCACCCTGCCGTCGGTTGTGCGCACGGTGCGTGTAAAAAATTAACCCCTTTCTTTTGCTCGGAAAAAATATGACTAATAAAGCTGTCATTCAGACGGAAAAAGCGCCTGCTGCTATTGGCACCTATTCACAGGCTATCAAAGTCAACAACACGGTGTATTTATCGGGACAGATTCCGTTGGATCCAGTCAGCATGCAGATGGTGGATGGTGATATGCGCGCACAAATCACCCAAGTGTTTGAGAATCTATCCGCGGTGTGTGAAGCGGCGGGCGGAAGCTTAAAAGACATCGTGAAGCTGAATATTTTTCTTACCGATCTTGCGCACTTTGCTCTGGTCAACGAGGTGATGGCGCAGTATTTTGTGCAGCCCTACCCAGCGCGCGCAGCGGTGGGTGTGGCGAGTTTGCCGCGCGCTGCGCAAGTGGAAATGGACGGCGTAATGGTGATTTAGCGCCGCCTCGTTACTTTTTTTGCAGGAATTTCAGCGCATCTTGCAGTTGATTGTCTTCGGGTGCAGGGCTGTTGTTGGCGGCGGCTTTTTTATCTGGCGCTACTTCTTTTGTTTTGGTTTTATCGTTTGGTTTATCGATATTCTTCTTGGTGTCGTCGCCATTGCCGTTGGCGATGTGCTTTTCAAGACTGGCTTCCGAAGTGAGAGCGGTTGATTGCGCAACGCTAAGTGCGTTATCACGATCGATAATGTCCGGTTTAATGCCTTCCGCTTGTATCGAACGACCGCTCGGCGTGTAATACAACGCAGTGGTGAGTTTGATGCCTTTTTTATCGCTGATGGGCACTACTGTTTGCACGGTGCCTTTCCCAAAGGTGTTGGTGCCGAGAATTTTTGCGCGCTGGTTGTCTTGCAATGCGCCGGCAACAATTTCTGCCGCTGATGCAGTGCCCTGATTTACCAGCACAATGATTGGCACTTTAGGCAAGGCTTCACCTGCTGTGGCACTGAAGCGTACATTGCTGCTGGGAATGCGGCCTTTGGTGTAGACAATTAAACCTTTGTTGAGAAATACATCAGAAACGCCGACTGCCTCATCGAGCAGCCCGCCTGGGTTGTTGCGTAAATCCAAGACCAAGCCGCGAATTTTTTCTTGTTTTTCTAGGGTGGCTAATGCTCGTTTAAGCTCTTCGGTGGTGCTAGCTTGGAACTGTGCAATGCGAATATAGGCATAGCCCGGCGCTAAGATTTTTTCTTTCACGCTGCGTGTTTTAATGATTTCACGTACGAGATTGAATTCCAGCGGCTGCTCTTGTTTTTCGCGCATGATGGTCAGTGTGATCGGCGTGCCCGCTGCGCCGCGCATCAGATTGATTGCGTCATTGATTGCCATGCCTTGTACGGATTGCGCATTGATTTTGATAATGATGTCACCGGCGTGGATACCCGCGCGGCTGGCCGGTGTGTCGTCGATGGGTGCGATAATTTTGATGAAGCCATCTGCTGCGCCAACTTCAATGCCTAAACCGCCGAACTCGCCGGTAGTCATGTTTTTTAGGTCATTAAAATCGTTTTCATCAAGATAGGCAGAATGAGGATCCAGCTCGCTGAGCATGCCGCGTATTGCATTTTCCAACAGAGTTTTGTCGCTGACAGGCTCCACATAAGCAGCACGAATTTGTTCCAATACCAAGGAAAAAGTGCGCAGATCCTCCAAGGGTAACTGCCCATCCTCACTGACAGCAGCGATATTTTCTTGAGTGGCATTGGCGCTGTTTCCTGCGTAGGACAGGCTCAAACAAACCACCAGCGCGCAGGTGGAGAAATACCGGAAAGGCAGTGGCATGCAGGAGCGTCCAGAAATATCGCTAGAATGAACGGTGATGCTAACGGAAGTCTCGGAGCTTAACCAGTTGTTATGAAAGCGTTGATCCAGCGTGTCAGCAGCGCGCATGTTGTTGTACAGGGTGAAGTCGTAGGAAAGATCGCGCGTGGCGTGCTCGTATTGTTGGGCGTGGAGCGCCACGACGATTGCGCGCTGGCACAAAAACTGTGCGACAAGATTTTACGCTACCGCATGTTCCCAGATGCGGAAGGAAAAATGAATTTATCGGTGCGCGATATTGCGGGTGGCGTGTTAGTGGTTTCGCAATTTACCTTGGCGGCCGATACCAACAGTGGTTTGCGTCCGTCATTTTCTTCTGGCGCAACACCCGAGCAGGCGCTCTCTCTCTACGACGATTGTGTACAGTATTTGCGTCAGCAACATAACGAGGTTGCCACGGGAATTTTTGCGGCAGACATGCAAGTGCATTTAATCAACGACGGTCCTGTCACATTTTTGTTGTCGGTCTAGCAGGTAGTTCATTATGAAAAAAGACAGCCACGGCAAACAATTCTCCGCGCCCATGAGTGATGCTGTGCGCGAGCAATTGTTGCAAGAACAAGATGAGTGCACTTTTATTTGGCAAGGGAAAAATGATGCACTCGGCACCATCATGAGTTTTGTGTGGGCAGAGGGCTGCGTGTGGCTGACCACCAACGATCAGCGCCCGCGTGTTAGTGCTGTGCGAAAAACAGGCCGCGCTTCGGTGGTGATTTCATCGGCGGGCACGACACTGGGTGATAGTCGCTGTATTAGCCTCAGCGGCGTGTGTACGGTGTTGGATGATGCGCAGACGCGGCGCTGGTTTTTCCCACTGTTTTGTCAAAAATTGTTGCCAGACAATATCAAAGCACAGGCAACCATGTGTGATTTGCTGGATAGAGAAGGGCAAGTGATTCTGTGTGTGAAGCCAGACAAAATCACCGCCTACGATGGCGATGCGCTGATGCGCAAGCTGGAAGCGCAGTAAATAAAAAAACACTATTGTGATAGGCATAAAAAAACCGGATTGCTCCGGTTTTTTTACTTCTGTTTTTGCAGGTGTTACGCCTTCTTGCCAAACGCGCCTTTGGCATCCATCGCAGCGATTTTCGCATCGTCGTAATTCAATACGCGTTTGAGAATTTCATCGCGATGTTGACCGGGTGTTGGCGCTTTCGTCGGCACCGGCAATTCTTCGCCGACAAAATGCACGGGGTAGCTCATCATGTCAGCGCCGTGTGTTTCGTGCGGATACCACTTGAAGCGCGCTTTGAAATGTTCGTCTTCCATCACACTCTCGGAGTTGTAAACCGGCGCAATCGGCGTTTTCACTTCCACGCCCCAATCCATCCATTCTTTGATGGTTTTGGTTTTGAAAATCGCAGTCAACTCGCGCTGCATTTCTTTATTACCCGGCGCGTGGTCGGCCAGTTTTTTGCCCGGCCATTTTTCAAACATATCCATGCGGCCGAGTGCTTCGCAGAAGTTTTTCCAGAATGATTGCTCGGAAGCCATGAACAACACATAGCCGTCTTTACATTCGTAGGCTTGATAGCGCACGCCTTCTTTCAAACCGGCGGTGCCGACAGGGCGGCGGCGGAAATCGTCAGCCGCGTTGCCAGTCACTTCTGATTGTGGGCGCTGATAGGCTTTGTAGCTCTCGATGCGGTACCAGTCCATGTAGGCCGCGCCGTCGGACTGACCAATTTCCACCAAAGCGCCTTCGCCGGTGTCGCGTGCACGCATTACCGCCGCCAGCGCGGCGAATGCACCCAACAGAGGGCCGGCGTGCATGCCGATAGATGGGTGAGCGGGGAGATAGACCATGCCTTCTTCATCACGCGCTGGCTCTACGCAGCCAGCCCAAGTGTCGTAGGCAACGCCGTGTGAAGGCATGTTTTCGTAAGGGCCGGTCATGCCGTAGCCGGATACACAGCAGAACACGATTTTGGGGTTCACTTTTTTCAGGTCTTCAAAGCCCAGGCCCAAGCGATCCAGCGTGCCGGGCTTCATCGCTTCGATGATGATGTCAGCGTCTTTAATCAGCTCTTTGAAAATTTCTTTGCCTTCCGGCGTTTTCAAATCAATTTCAATGGATTTTTTGCCGCGCGCGATATGCCAATGCAACAGCGAGATGCCTTCTACGATGGGCCAAGTCATCACGCGCACATAGTCGCCGCCAGGGACTTCGACTTTGATCACATCCGCACCCAGTTCCGCAAAATGGTGAGCGGTGGCGCCGGGACCGAGGATAGAAAAATCGATTACGCGCAAGCCAGCAAGCGGCGCAGGTTTTTGACCAGAGCTAGAAGTGCTCATGCAGTTCTCCATTGATTTAATAGGGATTTATGCGGCGAAGCAGGCTCGCAACGGGCGGCGCATTGTACTCGCAAGTGCGCGAGCATGGCACGGTGGCATACCTACCCCCGTCTCCCCCTAGATATAGGACTTCGGTTAAGATAAGCGCCCCGCCTACACAGGCGTTGTTCTACTTCCTTTTCTGACATCGGAGATCGGCACTGCCGACAGGAACACAATGAGCGCAATCGAAAATACCAAGGTTTACAACGAACTGACTTCTGCAGCCCTGATTGAACAATCCCTGCTGCGTAGCGAAGGCACCCTGACCAATACCGGCGCCCTGGTGATCACCACTGGCAAGCGCTCAGGCCGCTCGCCTGCTGACCGTTTCGTGGTGCAGGAGCCATCCACGGCGGATGCTATTGATTGGGGTAATGTGAACCGTCCATTCCCGCAAGATAAATTCAACGCCCTGTGGGATCGCGTAGAAACCTACTTGGCACAGAAAGATCGCTTCACTTCACAACTGCATGTCGGCGCGCACGACGAGCATTACATCCCTGTGAAAGTGAACACCGAAACCGCGTGGCAATCGCTGTTTGCGCGCAACATGTTTATCCGTCCAGAAAAATACAATCCGAAAGGCAAAGAAGAGTGGACGATTCTCAATGTCGCTTCTTTTCAATGTGATCCTGCGCGCGATGGCACCAACTCTGACGGTATCGTCTGCCTGAATTTTGCCAGCCGCCGTGTGTTGATCGCCGGCATGCGTTACGCCGGTGAAATGAAAAAAGCGATGTTCTCGGTACAAAACTTTTTGTTGCCAGAAAAAGATGTGATGCCTATGCACTGCTCGGCCAATGTGGGCGAAGCAGGCGATGTGGCTTTGTTCTTTGGTTTGTCTGGCACCGGTAAAACCACACTGTCGGCTGACCCAGATCGTTATCTGATCGGTGACGATGAGCACGGCTGGGCGAAAGGCTCGGTGTTTAATATCGAAGGCGGCTGCTACGCAAAAACGATCGATTTGTCACAAAAAAACGAGCCTGTGATTTGGGATGCGATTCGTTTCGGCAGTATCGTGGAAAATGTGCATGTCGATAGCAATCGCCAAGCGGATTACAGCAATCTAGAAGTTACCGACACACAAGACGGTCAAACGCGCAATGTCGAAAACGGTCGCTGTTCGTATCCGTTGGAGCATGTTGCGAAACGCACATTGGCTAACGCCGCTGGTGAGCCCAAAGTAGTGGTGTTTTTAACTTGTGATGTTTCTGGTGTGTTGCCGCCGGTTTCTATTTTGTCGAAAGAAGCAGCGGCGTATCACTTTTTGTCTGGCTACACCGCGCGCGTTGGCTCTACGGAAGTGGGTGCAGCGCCTGGCATTCAACCGGCGTTTTCTACCTGTTTCGGTGCCCCATTTATGCCGCGCCGTCCAATGGAATACGCCAAACTGTTGATGAAACGCGTTGAAGATTTCGGTTCACAGGTGTATTTGGTAAACACCGGTTGGACTGGCGGTGCGGGCGGCCCTGGCGGCAAAGGCAATCGTTTCCCGATTCCTGTTACGCGTGCGATTGTGAATGCCTGCTTGAGCGGTGAATTGCTGAAAGGTGAGACCGAACAGTTGGAGCATTTGAATCTGACGATTCCAAAAGCAGTGAAAGATGTGGACAGCAAGTATCTCAACCCGCGCAAAGCGTGGGCCGATGCTGCGGAGTACGACGCACAAGCGAAAAAACTCGCTGGTCTGTTCCAAGAAAACATCAAAAAATTTGATGTCAGCGAAGCGGTACTCAAGGCGGGTCCGCAAGCGTAAACACTGCGCGTGTTGTGCGATAACGCCCCGCTTGCGGGGCGTTCTTGTTTCTGGATATCGCTATACTGCGCGTAACCCAATTGTTCATGGTGCTGAAAAATGATGCGCAACACATGTCGCTTATTTCTCGTTTTCTGCCTCACGCTTTGTGGAGCGATTTCTGTTGTACAGGCAGCGCCGGACGACAAGGACGGCGATCGGCTCAGCGATGCACTAGAGCAAAAGGTTGGCCGCAACCCTGAGCGTCCGGATTACATCGTGAGTGCGGGATATCGCCGCAGTTGTGCGCTGGATGACAGCGGTGTGCAGTGTTGGGGCGACGAGCCGCGCATGGGTGTTACGCCGAGTTTCGCACATCCGGTTGCGCTCAGCGTTAGCAATACACATGCCTGCGTAATCAGTGATAACGGCGTGCAATGTTGGGGTGACAACGCGCACGGCGCGATCAATGCGCCAGTGTTGAATAAACCGGAAGCGGTGAGTACGGGTTGGTATCACAGCTGTGCCATTGATGCCAAAGGCGTGAAGTGTTGGGGTGACAACAGTCGCGGGCAATTGGATGTGCCGAAAAAAATCAAAAATGTAAAACAAATTGCTGCCGGTGGTTTTCACACCTGCGCGCTGGATGAAAAAGGCGTGTCGTGCTGGGGTGATAATTGGGCGCAGCAGTTAGATGTGCCAGCGTTGCTAAATCCGCGTCAAATTACAGCGGGCAATCATCACAGTTGCGCTTTGGATGAACGCGGTGTGGTGTGTTGGGGCGATACTTATTTTGATGAAGAAGAACGCAATGCCGATGTGCTGAAAAATTACAAAACACGCACCGTGCCGCTGCTGCAAAACCCAAGACAGGTCAGCGCAGGGTTTGATCACACCTGCGCCATCGACGACACCGGTGTGGTGTGTTGGGGTGCGCGCGATCGTGGGCAGTCCGATCCACCAAAAGATTTACTGCAGCCGCCTGTTGCAGCAATCAGTGCTGGTTGGTACAGCACCTGTGCGCTGGATGCTGTCGGCGTGAAATGTTGGGGCGACAACACTTATAAACAAACCGAAGTAGCGTCTTTGTTTTTTGATACGGATCGCGATGGTATCACTGACGAAAAAGACAACTGCGCGCAGCAGGCGAATACGGATCAGCGCGATAGTGATAACGATGGTCAAGGCGATGTTTGTGATCCAGATGCAGACAACGATGGCATAGGCAATGAGCAAGACAACTGTTTGTCTGCAGCTAACGCAGATCAAAAAGATAGCGACGGCGACAAAGTGGGGGATGCCTGCGATGCGTTTCCCAATGATCCCGCAGAATCGGTGGACAACGACAAAGATGGTATCGGCAATCAGCGCGATAACTGCCCCGATGTCGCTAATACTGACCAAAAAGATAGCGATGGCGACAAAATGGGCGATGCCTGTGATGCCGATAATGACAACGATGGCGCAGCCAATGACAAAGACAATTGCCCATTGATTGCCAATAAAGATCAAAAAGATACCGACAAAGACGGCATGGGTGATGCCTGTGATGACGACGATGATAACGATGGAATTCCCGATAAACAGGACAAAGCGCCGTTAAAACCAGCGAAAAAGAAAGCGACAGCAACCTAAAATTATTTAGAAAAAGCTGCGCAGTGACAGAGAGAAGCGATCGCGCTCGGCGTGATCGTTGTCTTGGTGGCTGTAGGAAAAATACGCCGATAAGTTGCGCGAAAGACGATAGCCCGCTTCGCTGTTGAAGCTGGTTAGCCTGTCGCTATTATTGATTAAGTAATGCTGCTGACTGATATCGGCAGACCAGCTCCACGCGGTATCTTGATACAGTAATCCCGCTTTTACACCGGCGCGCACATCCCAATTGCTCTCCAGGGCGCCGCCAGTGAGCACGCCACCGATCAGTTCCGCATGACACAACATCGCGCCGCAATTTTTACTGATTCCGCGATAAGCTTCGGCAAGATTGATGAGCGCGGTTTTTTCGCCAATCAATTCGCGTTGGCGTGACGCCGATACGCCCCATGATGCTTCTTGAAAAAAAGTATCGACGGGGCTGTAAGACTGCACATTAAACCAGCGGATGCTCTCAATGCTAACGCTGTCATCGTTGTCGTAGGGATCAATGCGCAATTGAAAATTCAGCACATCCAATTGCACGCCTTTTTGAAAAGCAGGTAGTGGGTCGTGAAAATCGTGGTAGGCGAAACGGCCGCCAACGAGTAAGTAATCGCTGCCTTCATCGCGCTGCCAGCCGGTTTGTAGGCGCAGCATGTCGTGACTTTCGGTGGCGGGATTGCGCGTCGCAATTTTTGCGGAGTGTTCCGGTACGGCGGCATTAATTTGGTGTTGACGCTGTACCACTTGATTCACTTGATAAGTGTGCAAGGCTTTTTGTGCAGGGTCTGCTTGAATTTGTATGCTGTGATACTTTTCTGCCATGGCCAGCACAGCAGGGTCGGTGATGTTCTCTGCTGCGCTCGTGCGGCTTAACAAGATATTGAGTTTTGTTTTTTGTTGTGGCGTAAGCTGTGACAGCTGTGCATAAAAACGCTTTTTAGCAGAGGGGATATAGTTTACGCTGGCGATTAAGCCGTGTTTTTGTAAAATTTTAACGGTGTCCACGGGGATAGTGTGTGAGGTAAATTGCTCGCGCAGATTGTGTGTAGGAGTCACTACATCCAGCATGGAGATTAAGCGATAAGAACAGTTTTCATCCAAAAAAAAATAATTGAAGCTGCTTCCACGTACTTCCCAAACATGATCAATAAAAGTACGCACTTTTTCTGGCGGGAGAGACAACGTGTATTCGCGGATGTCACGGTCTTCGCCATCGCTGTAGTTGCGCAGTTTTTCAAAATATGGCGATAAATCAATAATGCCAGGGAAGTGACCGGTCAAACCTTTGGTGATATAGCGCACGGCGCTGTTATCCGTTGCACCAACATCGGCGTAATAGCTAATCGTCTGTGACAATAAAACGGGGTGCTGTGTTTTGTCATGGGCATCGATACGCAAAAAAGTGTGCCCAAAAACTGAAGCAATTTTCTTCAAGTAGGGGTCGGGGTAGACCAATGTGATTTCATCGGCATTAAAGCGTCCACGCCAGTAATTTAGAGAAGGACACCGTAAGTCTCTAGGTGGGCGCAAGGAAAATCGTTGCGCTAAGAATTGCGCGCGTGCCGGAAAGCGGCACCAAGCGCTGTTGTCACTGTTGGCAGGAGAACGCAGTGCATGCAGCGTGGCTTGTAACTCTGCCAGGCTGTCATTGTTCTTCCCAGAGAGAAAAAAATCTTGAGCATCTACTTCACTGCGATAGCCGCCAGTAAAAATGTTTTTCTGCATGTGTAACAGAGCGAGCCATTGTGGTGCTGTTGCTGCTTCATCCCCACTTACTGCGTTTGCGTGCGCACCAACACCCACAGCAAGTAGCGTGGCAAAAACCAATACTTGGCAGTGCATGACAAAACAGCTCGGCATAAAGAATTGACAGAAAGGGCGTGGGCGCTATTGTATCTGCGCCATTATTGTTTCGGTGTGTCGTGCGTAAATTGAGATTGAGAGTTGTGTGTTTGCTATTCGCGGGCTGGCCGTTGGCTGCCGTGTACGCCGATAGTTGTTCACTGGCGCCGATGGCCGAGCAATTGCAGCAGCCCACTCTGCGCGCCGATAAGGTGCAGCACGCCGAGTTTGAATACCGCAGGCAGCTGTTGCGCTTTGCCAATGGGTATTACGGTTCGCTGGCGCAAGATATTTTGCGCGGCGAAGGCGAATACTTGCACGCGCTGCAACGCTTGATGGGAGCCGAAGGTTGCCTAGACACTTACCGACAACTGTTGTTGCAAGAAACTAGCGGTCTCGATTTCGCGTTGGCGCTGTGGCTGTGGCGCACAGGCGGCGAGGTGAACACTGTGCCGGCGCAAGATTGGGGTGGAGTTACCAACTAGCATTGCATGGGCAAGTGCGGGTGGATGTGGTAGTTTTCGGTGCGAGAACAGCGAGGAATTTTTAGTATGCCAGTGCAGTACGGAACCAAACGCAGAATTCCACCGACCAAAGTGCTAAATGGTAAAGGCGCATTAGCGTATGTCGATGATGTCGCCATCATGATCACGACGATAGAAAAGTGGACAGAAAAAGACATCAACCAGTTGTTGGAAGAAAGTGCGCGCTTAGGGCAGCGCGTTACCGCGCCAGCGGCCATCACGCATTTTCTTGGTGAAACTTTGGGAGCTGCAGCATCGCAGCGCAAACAAGTGGTGGATTGGATGGCAAGCAACGATATTGTGCCTTCGCCACGCACCATCACGCTAACGGATTCTGCTTTGATTCGCGCAGCATTAACGGCGTATTCGTGGCTCACCAAGACTGAAATGAAAGCGTTTGCTGCGAAAGATTTACAAACCGGCTGTGAGTGGTTGGTGCGTGATTTAGATACCAAAGCTGATGATGTGGTACAAGCGGTTAGAGGGTGCTACAAAATTTTAGGAGTAATTCCGAAATGACAGATTTTCAAAAAATAGTTAAACCTACGCTGCTGCTGAAAGGTAAAGCGTGTTTTGCGCAGATTCATGATGCCACGATCATTGTCAGTGATATTCCAAAATGGACAAATGAGTTGGTGTTGGAATATCTCAATGGAATGACAAAAGTGGGTGGCGGTGTTTCTGTGCCTGCAAGCGTCGCGGTGTTTTTAGGCGATAGCTTTGATGCAGGACAGCGCAAATTGTCCGCAGAGTGGATTGCCGAGAACGGGTTTGAGCCGGCAAAGCGTATCACCATGATTTCTGACTCATTGTTAATTCGCGGCTCGTTAACAGCGTATTCGTGGTTGACGAAAACAGAGGCGAAAGCATTTGCCATGAAAGATCACAAAGCGATGTGCGATTGGATTACGCGAGGTCAGATAGCTACTGCTGCGCAAGTGCATGATGCTTTATCAACTTCGTTTCATTTGTTAGGAAAAAAATTGCCGTAATGTTGGCAATAGTTTTTAAAAAATTACTGGGGATCTCCGCGAAATGCTGAGTGATGCTGAATACAGCAAAATAATAGTTAAGCCCACCGCCTTACTGAAAGGCAAAGCGTGCTTTGCGCAGATACATGATGTCACGATGATTATTAGCGATATTCCCAAATGGAATGATGCACTGGTACTGCAGTACTTGGGCGAAGTGTCAAAGGTGGGTAACGGTGTTTCCGTGCCTGCCAATGTGGCAATTTTCTTTGGCGATGTATTTGACGCGGGGCAGCGCAAATTGGCGACGGAATGGACCACAGCCCAAGGCTTTGAACCGGCAAAACGCATCACCATGATTTCGGATTCGCTGTTAATTCGTGGCGCGCTGACAGCATATTCGTGGTTGACGAAAACTGAAGCCAAAGCCTTTGCGATGAAAGATCACATGGCGATGTGTGAGTGGATAACGCGTAATCGCATCGCCAAAGCCCCCGATGTGCATGAAGCACTGGGGATATCCTTTCATTTGCTGGGCAAAAAACTAGCATAAAAAAGCCGACTTCGAAGTCGGCTTTTTTGTTTTAACGCAGCGACAAAATAAATCAGCCTTCGCCGCCCTCAGCTTTTGCCGCACGGCGCGCTTCACGCTCCGCTTTTTTACGCGCTTTTTCTTCTTCTTGCGCTTTTTGTTCGGCGAGGCGCGCTTTTTGGTCGTCGCTCATTGGGGTGAGCAACAAACCATCGCGGTGCGCCTGAATGTACTTGCCGCATTTTTCGTCTTCGCCCATCAGCGCACGAATGGCGTAGATCATGGCGCGCATTTCTTTCACGCGCGGGTTGATCATAAAACCTTCCATGCCATTGGCGGCCAGCATGGCTACATAAGTGCGGTTCATTAATGCGCGGTGCGGCATACCAAAGCTGACATTCGACAAGCCGCAGAAAGTGCGCACTTGCGGAAACTCCGCCTTCATCATCTGCAACAAATCAAAACTGATGGGGCCGACATTGTCGTCAGTGCCTAGCGGCAAAATAAGTGGGTCGATCCATAAATTGTGGTCAGCAACACCGGCGTCGCGCGATTTGGCGACCAACTCTTTGCAGATTTCAAAACGCCCTTTGGCGGTGTGGTTGATGCCATTGTCATCCAGCAACAGCGCCACAATACCGGTGTTGTATTTGGCGGCCAGTGGCAACAGCGTTTGTGTGCTGTTTTTTTTGTTGTTGATGGAGTTGAGTACGGGGTACTGGCCTTTCCAATCAATCGTTTCCATGGCGTGCTTGAGCGCGGGCGGGTTAGAGCTGTCCAGCACCATGGGGATATTGGTGACAGCGCGCACGCTTTCAATCATCCACGGCAAGTCGATCAACTCATCGCGGCCTGTTACTTGCGCATTGAGATCCAAATAATCGGAATCGGCTTCAACTTGTTCCAGTGCAACTTTTTGAATGTATGCAGTGTCGTGTGCTTTTACGGCATCACAAATAGCAGGGATAGTGGCGTTCAAAGATTCGCCGATAACAACAACGGCCATACGGTTCTCCGTTTTCTTAACAATAAAAAGTGTTGATGAAAATAAAAAAGGCTTCTCTCAATAGAAAGAAGCCTCGTTGTGGTGTGAACTTATTTCAGCGCTTTCAGACCCATGTCATACAGTTCTTGTTTGACACGGTTGTAGTCTTCCAGCAATTCAGCTTTTGGCTCGCATTTTTCGCAGTCGTAAGCATCTTTGAAGTGGCGCGGGCCAGCACCGCTCGCCTTGTGCTTCGCCGTTTCTTCGTTGCGCTTGGCGAAGATTTTGTTCATCAAGATATCCGCTTCTTTTGGATCTTGAACTTCCAAAGTCGCCTGCATCACTTCGCCGACTAAACGGGTTTCCAAACCGGAGTGACCGCCGATCCACACATAACCCATGCCGTTGATGGTGTTAGACACCGTCATCGCCTGCGCCTGCCAGATACCGGCGTAAGTGCGCCAGTACGGTTCCATGCCTGCACATACAGAAGCGATAGGCAGTTTGACATGGCGTTCAAACGCGCGCGTCGCAGCGGCCACTGCCCACTGGGTTTCTTGGTCGGACCAAGTGCCGTCCAAGTGGTTGGCGAACATTTGCGTCATGCCGCCGTGACCGTAAGACAACTGACCGAGTGCGTTACACACAATACCGATAGCCGTTTCTGCGCCGTCGCGGCAGATAGCGCCGGTGAGCGACACGCAAGATGTCCATGGCTCGATGCCGCGATCTTGGCAGTACTTCGCCATCATGAACGCGTTCCAGTCGATTTTCATTTCGGGAATGATGTGGATACCGATTTGCGTGTTCCAAGTTTTGCGGCGATCGGGGTTGTGATCGTCAATACAGGCAAAAGAAGCCGCGGCAGAAGACGCGGTGCACAACAAACCTTGGTGCATGCCGGGGCGGCCTTCTTCACGGCAGATGCGCTGAATCTCTGCACACTCCCACTGCGCGGCATACATTTCCGACAGCGTACCCGCTTTGGCGGAGTGGCCGTGAATCACTTCAATACCGCCAGTAATCCCCATTGCTTTATTGGTTTTTTCTTTTACAAAAGAACGGATGTACGGGTCGTGCCAGTCTTCACCGATAACACCGCAAGGACCGCCGGCAAGAATCGGCAATTTTTTCTCGAACGCTTTGCGGTAGGTGTATTCGATGCGATCCGCGCCTTCACCAAATTTTGAAACGCGCGGATTGGAGTTGTAAAACTCTGCCGTGTCGCGAATTTCTTGTTCGGTCAAGGCAATCACACGGAAAGTGTTGTTGTGGTAAATGCCGCACTCTGCCAACAATTTCACTGCGGCGTTGAAAACGCCATCAGCAATTTCGTCAGAAATCACGGTACTATCTGGCGTGTATTTCACACCAAATTCTTCGGCGGCTTTGCGCAGTGTGCGCGACCATTTAATGTCGAACTTGCTGGATTTCTCAATGACCTCGCCCGTTTCGGCGCGGCTTTGAAACTCCATGATATCCATCAATTTACCGGCCATTATGCTGCTCTCCCAAAGTGTGCTGCCATAATATTTTTGCAAAGGGTAACCGCTTCCATCGCGTTAGGCGCCCAACCGTCTGCACCCATCATGTCGGATTTTTCTTGATTAGTTTCCGCGCCGCCCATCACAATTTTGAATTGATCTTGCAGGCCCATGTCGCGCACATAGTTCACGACATCGCGACAGTTAGGAATGGTGGTTACCAAGAACGCTGACAAGCCGATGATGTTGGCTTTCTTTTCTTTCGCAGCGTTGATAAAGGCCATGGAATCCACATTCACGCCGAGCTGATGCACTTCAAAACCAGCGAGTTCTAATTGCTTGGCGACCAAGCCGTAACCGATATCGTGCAAATCGCCGGATACAGCACCGATTACCACGACACCTTGGCGCTCACCTTCCGCAGATTTGGGCAGATGCGGGTTGATGATGTTGATGCAGTTTTCTGCCAACTCACCGCCCACCATCAATTCAGCGAGAAAGTATTCTTTGGCTTCAAACAACTGGCCAATTTTTTCCAAACCTTTGACAACGCCGTCTTTTAATACCGATACAGGATCAAGACCTGCGTCCAGACATTCTTGTACCAACTCTGCCGCTTCGTCGTCGAGATCGGCAATCAGCTCGGCAATTTCTGCAATATCGTTTTGATCCATGGTGGTTTCCTCGATTGTTAATTTGGAGATAGTTCTATTGTTCGGCAACGGCGCGTTCGCGACGACGACGACGGGTTTCCGTGGCTGGCGGAGCAGGCTGGATACCATAGCGCGCTAGTGAGGGAAATGCATGTTTTTTGTGCGGCAATAGCGTGGAGTCCACGAAGTGCGGCACAAAGCTCGCTTCGTTGGTCAGCTCGACATAGTGAATGCGGCGCGCAATGTGCTCGGCTTCTTCGCGCTTGGCGCGGTTCATCAGTGCCATGCGCGCACCGTCACCGGCGGCATTGCCCACCGAGTGCATATTTTCGAAACCGACATCTTGGAACAGGCCGATCATCAGCGAGCGACGCAGGTCAATGTGTGAACCGAAAGCGCCAGCGAGTATCACTTTTTCTGGTTTGTCGCGCCCCAATTTATCGAGCAGCACTTGAATGCCGGAATACACCGCGGCTTTTGCCAATTGCACATTGCGCACGTCGTCGATGGTCATGGTGATGTCGCGGCCGAGCGCGGTTTCATTGGCCCACGCAATCACAAATTCGGGATCGCCGTCTTCACCACGGCGCAAGCGCGGCGTGGCTATCTCCATATTGAATTTGCCATTGGTGGCAAGGATGCCCGCTTTGTATAACTCACCCACAGCATCGATGATGCCAGAGCCGCACAAACCAATCGCACCGATATCAGCGGCTTCTAAACGCGTATTCCACGCTTCTTTACCGATCACTTTGAAGCGCACATCGTAATTTTTTTCGATGCGCACTTTTTCAATCGCGCCGCGCGCTGCACGCACACCGTATTTGATGCTGGCGCCTTCCAATGCGGGCCCTGTTGGACAAGAAGTGGAATAAATTTTGTCGCGATTGCCCACCAAAATTTCGCCGTTGGTGCCGATATCCACAATCGCCACCAAGTCATCGGAGTTGTAAGGCTCCAACGCTATCGCCACGGCCGTGTTATCCGCGCCGACAAAACCCGCTTGGTTGGCGAGCAAATGCACATTGATCGACGGCAATACATGTGCCAGTTTCAAGTCGCGCGCTTTGATATTCACAGAGTGTGATATGCGCGGATTGAAGGGCGATTTGCCGAGCGAATCGGGATCCAAGCCGAGAAAAATATGGTGCATACAGGTGTTGGCCACCAACACGATTTCACTGATATCTTCAGCAGTACAACCCACGGAATGTGTCACGCGGTCGGCGAGTTCACTCAGCGTATTAGTGACCGCTTTTTGCATACGATCCAGTTTTTCTGGATTGTCACTTGCGGCGATGCGGTTCATCACATCGTCGCCGCCGATGCGAATTTGCGGATTCATTAATGATTCTGTCGCCAGCGTTTCGCCGGTGTGCATATCGCACAAATACGAAGCCATGGTGGTGGTGCCGAGATCGACAGCCAAACCCAACCATTTATCGGTGGTATTGCCATTTTCAATGCGCACGACTTCGCCAGCTTGTGCGAGATCCTGCTGCCACACGGTAGCGGTGAGTTCCATCACTTTCGCGCGTTGCGGTTTGGCGATGTCGCTTAATTGTTTCAGCGCCGTGAAATCAATGCGCGCCTCAATGCTGTGTTCCGCTTTTAAGGCGTCGCGTAGACGCTCCCAATCGCCGCGATGATCTTCAAGCGTAGGCGCGGGCACAGTGACAAAATATTTGCGCGTGACGGGGTCGCGCACGGCCACGGGCTTGCCCGCAGCTTTGCGCACGATCGCTTCGCGCACACGCGCTTCTTCTGGAATAAACACCACAGCATCGCCGAGCACGCGCGTTTGGCAGCTCAGGCGCTCGCCGGTTTTGTAATGATGTTTTTTCGCCAGTTTTTGTTCGTGTCCGCTGGCAGGCGTCACATGCGATTCGCGCGAGCGCAGCCCGTGGCGTGTGGCCGCAGTGACCATATGCCCCATCGACAGCTCGTGGCCTTCGTCGTCAAAAGTGCCGTCCAGCACTTGGCATTTGCATTTGGCACAGGTGCCAGTGCCGCCGCAGATGGATTCAATGCCCACGCCCAATTCGCGCGCAGCGGTGAGCAGGGGCGTGCCCGCGGCAAACTGCCCTTTCTGGCCGGAGGGCAGAAACAGCACATCAAATTTTTCGACGGCGCTCATGCCGTTTCTCCTGTGCCGAGCATATAGCGTGCCACGCGCTTCAGTTCCTGTTTATAGGTGTCCAGCCGTGCCACGGTTTCAGCGTTGGCCAGCAGGGGTGCGTCCATAATGAAGAACATCGACGCGCCGGCGAGGATCGACCAAAACTGCACGGGGTCGATGGCACGGAAGGTGTTAGTGCGGCAGCCTTCATCCAGTGTGCCTACCAAACGGGCGAACATGGGGTCGACAAACTGCTGTACTTCAGGGCGCAGCCCGCCCTCGGAGCCAGCTACCTCGCGCATAAAGAGGCGCATCAGGGTGGGGCGTGCACCGGCAAAGTCTAACCACGCTTCCACGGCCGCTTCTACGCGGGCGGGCAGGTCGAGCGAGGAATCCAAGGCCGCGCTGATGCGGTCATTGAGCTGGGTAAACAGCTTCTCCAACACCGCGTTGTAGAGCGTTTCTTTATCTTGGAAGTGATAGATCACCGCTGTGCGCGTGATGCCCACATCTTCTGCAATGTCTTCTAAGCGCGTGGGATAAAAGCCGGTAGCAGCAAAACGCAGCTCCGCCGCGCCGAGTATCAACTCGCGTGTTTCGTCCGCCTTGAGGGTGGTGCGGCGGGGGAGCGGGGTTACAGAACTTACTGACATGCAAGTAGCTTACTCGTGAGTAAGTTTTGTTGCAACTGACAGGGCTGGCTCAGGACAACAACTGCTGCAACATCGATTCTAGGGTGTTGAGCTGTTCATCCAAACGCAGTGGTTGCGAGCGGACAATGGCAACGAGATCAGCAAGAGCTTTGTCGAACTGGTCATTCACCACCAAGAAATCGGCTTCGGTGTAGTGGCTGAGTTCATCACGCGCTTGTGCCATGCGACGCTGAATCACCACCTCATAATCCTGCCCGCGTGCGTTGAGGCGGTGCAGCAGCACCTCGATAGAGGGCGGCAAAATAAAGATGCCGATGTTGTCCGGCATCAAGCGACGAATTTGCTGCGCGCCCTGCCAGTCAATTTCCAGAATCACATCACGCCCACTGAGCAGTGTTTGTTGTACCCATTGTTGTGAGGTGCCGTACAAGTTGCCGAACACTTCGGCCTGTTCCAGAAACTCACCGCGCTCGATCATTGCCGTAAAGGTTGCGCGATCAGTGAAGTGGTAGTTCACGCCATCCACTTCGCCGGGGCGCTGTGGGCGCGTGGTGTGAGAAATCGACACCGTGAGTTCCGGTCTTTGATCCAGCAGTGCTTTGACCAAACTGGTTTTGCCAGCGCCTGATGGCGCGAAAACTGTGTAGAGAATGCCGCGTCGCTGCATAAGGATTCCTAACGAAAACTATGTTCATCGGCGGGGAAGCTACCACTTTTCACTTCCTCAACATACGCGCGCAATGCAGCGGGTATGTCCTCATGATCGAGTAAAAAGTTTTTGGTGAATTTCGGTGCGCGACTGGGCGTGAGGCCGAGCATGTCATACAGCACCAAAACTTGCGCGTCGGTGTGTGGACCTGCGCCAATGCCAATGACAGGAATATGTAATGTGCGCGTAATTTCTGTGGCTAGCGGTGTGGGCACGCATTCCAACACCAATAAATCTGCGCCGGCCTGTTCCAATATTTTTGCGTCGCTGAGTATTTGTTGTGCTTGATCGGTATCGCGCCCCTGCACGCGATAGCCGCCAAATTTATTGACAGACTGCGGCGTTAAACCGAGATGCGCGCAGGTGGGAATACCGTGCTGCGACATGCGAAAAAATGTATCAGCCAACCACTCGCCACCTTCCATTTTTACCATCTGTGCGCCGGCTTGCATCAGTGTGGTTGCATTGAGTAGCGCGGTGTTGGTGTCGCTGTAACTCATGAACGGCATATCCGACATGATGAGCGAACGCTTGGCGCCGCGTTTAACAGCGGCGGTGTGATAGGCGATTTGTTCTATCGTTACGGGCAATGTGGTGTCGTGACCTTGCACCACCATGCCCAGTGAATCGCCTACCAAAATCACTTCCACTTCGGCTTCGCTGATGAAATGCGCAAATGTGGCATCGTAAGCAGCAAGCACGGCAAATTTTTCGCCATCTTGTTTCATCGTTTGCAAAGTATTGACGGTGACAGTTCTCATCAATGCGGCTCAATCAAATTCAAAGCGTGGATGGGTTGTAGTAGTGGCGGCCGTTGCGAATGGTCAGCATGTATTCCACCAGCGTGCGGTAATGCTGCGGATTGTTTGCCAAATCAATTTCTGCGGCGTTCACAATCAACAGCGGTGCGTCGTTGTAGTAGTGAAAGAACTGCGTGTAGGCTTCGTTCAATTGTTGCAAATAATCTTGATCGATGCGCTGCTCGGCAGCGATGCCGCGCTGTTTGACGCGCTTCATCAATACATCTATCGGCGCTTGCAGATACACCACCAAATCCGGTTTTGGCACTTCGTGGATTAGTTGGTCGTACACTTTTCTGTAGAGGCTGTATTCGTCATCGCCAAGTGTGACGCGCGCAAACAGCGGATCTTTTTCCAACAGAAAATCAGCAACGCGCAGCGGTGAAAACATATCGTCTTGTCGCAGTTCTTTAAATTGCTGACTGCGCTGAAACAGAAAATGCAATTGTGTCGGCAGGGCGTTGTGGCGGCGATCTTGATAGAAGCGTTCAAGAAACGGATTTTCTTCCGCGGCTTCCAACAATGTTTGGTAATTGAAAGTGCTGGCGAGGCGTTTGGCGAGCGTGGTTTTTCCCACGCCGATATTGCCCTCTACCGCGACAAAGCGCGGCAGTGTGCGGCCTTCAAAATCAAAATGCAGGTTGTCAAACGGATCGTCGGTCATTTTTTAACATCAGAATGTGACAACGGCCACAATCCCTCGGTGGATAGTGCGGGCAATAATGACGCAACACGACACCCGTTGGGAAGCGTGAGTTGCGGTGCAATATCGGCGAGCGGCACGAGCACAAAGGCGCGCTCGTGCAGGCGTGGATGCGGTAGCGTTAAACGATCATCCTGCATGCACTCGTTGTCATACAGCAATAAATCCAGATCCAGTGTGCGTGCGCCCCAGCGTTCACGGCGTACGCGTTGTTGCTGGTGTTCAATGGCTTGCAGTGCATCCAACAGTGCGTGTGGCTGCAGTGAGGTTTTCAGGTGGGCCACGCCGTTGATGTAATCCGGTTGATCAGCAGGGCCACCGACAGGATGGCTGCCGTACCAAGGTGATACAGCGAGTAGATCAACAGAGGGAAGTTTCTCCAACGCAGCCACAGCGCGCTGCACTTGCTGCAGAGGCTCGGCCAAATTGCTGCCAATGCCCCATAAGCTACAGCCTCGTGCGTCATACCATCAATGCGCGGTGGGTTTGTTCGCGCTGCGCGAGCGGTTGTTGCGCCGTCGGCGGTTGTTGCGTGTCACGCCACTTTCGTTTTTTTGCAAGTTTTGACGCAGTTGTTCGCGTTCTTCGAGAGAAGCGTTTTGGTATTGCGTCCACCACGACCCCAGTTCTTGCAGTTCCTCACCGGCTTGTTCGCGCAGCAGCAAAAAATCGTAAGCCGCGCGGAAGCGCGGGTGCTCCAACAGTTTGTCGGCGCGGCCACCTTGTCGGCGTGGCAACTGCCATTGCAATTCCCAAATTTCTTGCATCGGCAGCGTGAAGCGACGCGGGATACCAATCAATCGTGTTTGTTCGCCGATCACTTTGGGGATGACTTTTTGTAGCGCAGCATGAGGATGCAGCCCGTTATTTTGCTCGCGCTGCTGCTCTTGTTGCAGTGCGGGCCACAGCAGTGCTGCATAAAGAAACGCGGGCGTGACGCGTTGGTCATTGCGAATGCGTGTATCGGTATTGGCAAGTGCTTGGCGTATCAAACGATCCGTGTAATTGCCCGCCTCAAAATGTCGCGTGGCGCTTGGAAACAAAACATGGAATAAACGGTGCTGAACCATCAGTTCAAAGGTTTTAACCGCATATCCATTCATGAACAGTTTGTTCATTTCATCGAATAGACGAGCGTTGGAGATATCGCGCAGCAATGGCGCTAACTGTGCAATCGGTGCAGCAGTATTTTTCTCGATCGTGAAATCTAATTTGGCGGCTAACCTAACGGCGCGCAGCATGCGCACAGGATCTTCACGGTAGCGCGTGTCGGGGTCGCCGATGATATGGATGCGGCGTTTTTCGATATCGCGCAGACCGTCGCAGAAATCGCGGATCTGGTGGTCGTTGCCGTAATACAGCGCGTTGACGGTAAAGTCGCGGCGAATTGCATCTTCTTCGATGCTGCCGTAAACATTGTCGCGCAGCAGCAAACCGCTGTCGTGTGCGATGGCTTCTTTGCCACTGGACGCATTGCTGTGGTGGCCACGAAAGGTGGTGACTTCAATCACTTCACGCCCAAACAACACATGCACGATGCGAAAGCGGCGGCCGATGATGCGCGAATGGCGAAACACTTGCCGCACTTGTTCTGGCGTGGCGCTGGTAGCGACATCGAAATCTTTCGGGCGCATACCGAGTAACAAATCACGCACACTGCCACCGACGATGTGCGCGTCGTAGCCCGCTTCTTGTAGACGGTGAATAACTTGCAGGGCGTGACTGTTTATTTTTTGTTCAGAGATGCCATGTTGTTGTGGGGGAACCACGGTGACACAAAATTTCTTTGGCTTCTTAGGCTTTGCCTTTCCTCTGGCGCTAGAAGTTTGTGCGCTAGAAATGCGATTTTTGATCCAATCGAGCATTGCGATGAGGGTCGAGTAAGGGCTCAAGTTGCGACGCAGTGTAGCACAGGGCTACTTCTGTCTTCGTGAGGAATGGGTGGTGGAACGCGCCGACGCAGGGAAATTGTTGTGCTGGGTAGTACAAGCGGAAAAAAGATTGTGCTAGGCTAGCGTCGTCCTCATTGGCAGGGAGGATTAATGAAGATCCTGCCTTAAACATCAATTGATAAACCCATGGAGTCTCTAATGAAAACTACTCTGTTGAAAGCATCTGTTGTTGCTGCAACTCTCGTTCTGGCTGCTGGCTGCGCAAGCAACGGCGACTTGGAAAAAGTGCGTGAAGAAGCTGCTGCTGCTCAGCAAACTGCTGACGAAGCGAAGTCTGCTGCTGCTGCTGCGCAAGCTACTGCTGACGAAGCTAAGCAATTGGCTACTGATGCAAACACCAAGATCGACCGCGCCTTCAGAAAATCTATGTACAAATAAGTTTTGTGCACAGACAGGCTGCTAAGGGGTAACTCTTAGTGGCTTGGCGAGAAGCCCGCTATGCGTTGTGAAACGCTAGCGGGTTTTTTATTGGGGCAGGGTTATTGTTCGACGATGGTCACTTTGGGGCCGACTGGCACAGGCAGACCTGTCGCCTCAATGCGTGCCTGTTCTACCGTGTCCCAGTTCACTGGGTATTCCGAGAGATCCGCTGTTTGTTGCTGCACCAGCTGCTTCAAAGTGGTGGGGCTGACTGCTTGATGAGCCGGCGCGCCATCTTCCAAAGAATGCACCTCAACATAGAGTACGCCATCACGCCAGCCGACTTTATAAGGCTGATTAACGATGCGCACTGCCGTGCCTACCGGCACATTTTGAAACAGGCGTTCAACATCTGGCGCATAAAGTCGCATGCAGCCGTGTGTCACCTGCATACCGACACCAAACTCATTGTTTGTGCCGTGCAATAAATAGCCGGGCACGCCTAGATAGAGAGCGTATTTGCCCAGCGGGTTGTCAGGGCCAGGCGGCACCACAGCGGGCAGCGGATCACCTTTTTGCAAATGCTCTTGGCGGATAGAAGCAGGTGGATACCAAGTGGGGTTGGCCGCCTTGCGTGCAATGCGCGTAGTGACCAGCGGTGTGTTCCAGTCGGTGCGGCCGACACTTACCGGAAAGGTTTCTACCGTATTCGTGGCTTTGGGGAAGTAGTACAAACGCATTTCTGCGGTATTGATTACGATACCGGTGCGCGGCGCATCCGGCAGGATGTGCGCGTGTGGCAGGGTAATGGTAGAGCCGTCGGGCGGCATCCACGGGTCGATGCCAGGGTTGGCAGCGGAAATCTCGTCATAGCCAAAGCCGTGTAAACGACCGAGATCAATCAAGGTGTCTTTGCGTCCAGCAGTGATGCGCTCTTCTTTGCCGACGAGATCGTCATTGCCTTGTGGCAGGGAGAAAGTGGTGGCGTGCAATGCACTGGTGGCAGTGAGGCCGAGTGTTAGGGTGGCGAGGGCGTGACAGATTTTCATGGATGTATCTCAACAGGAGTGCCGATAGGCATGATTTTCCACAGGCGATCCATTTCCTGATTGGTGACAGCGACGCAGCCGTTGGTCCAGTCCACGGAGCTGTGTGTGCGGCCTACCCATTCAAAGCCATTTTCAAGACCGTGGATAGCAATAAGACCGCCGGGACTGCATTTTCGTTGCTTGGCAACGGCAATATCGTGGGCATTGGGGTAGTCCAACATCAGCGAGCGATAGAAGCGTGAATTGGGGTTTTGCGCCACAATCTTGTAACGCCCTTCTGGTGTTTTGTAATCCCCTTCGCAGTTCTTTGCACCTGCTGGTTCTCGACCCAGTGCGATGCGGTAGGAGGCCACCACTTGGTTGCCGGCATAGACCGTCAGCGTGCGCTTGCCTTTTTCAATAACGGCACGGTCAATGTTTTTTGACGGTGCCTGTGGCAGCTGGCGTACGATCTTTTGTGGAGAAGCCTTTTTATGTCGATACCAGCCGGAGACGGATTCACACCCAGTAATAGGAATGAGTGACACAGACAATAAAAGGAGCAGGGAGCGATAGTTGCGTAGTGAAATCATGAATCGATGAGGTGTGTTCGTGGCAGGCAGGTTGGTTGCCGTCATTGGGTGCTCTAGCTAGGCGGATAGGATTCGTAACCCGCTATTATCAAGGCGCGCGCGATTGTCGCACAGACTGTCATGGTATTGCCAGAACAGGTATCCTTGCCGCCCCCTTGAGATCGGCTCTGGTGTCCTATGTTTGGTCGTTTTATTCCGCGTGAAGTGAAGTTCTTTGATTTATTTAATGCACACACCAAGGAGATCGTGCGCGGAGCCGATGCCTTAGTTGCTGTGATGGCTGCATTGAATCAGTCTCAGGCGGCAGCAGCTGCGCATGCGGATAATCTCGATGCCATCGAAGAGCGCGCTGATGAAATTGTCGATGATGCAATGACGATGCTGCACACCACATTTATTACGCCGCTGGATCGTGATGAAATCCATGTGTTGATGAAAAATCTGGATGATGTGCTCGACACCATGCAAGACGCAGCGGGCACGGTCACCACTTACGATATCAATCACGCTACGCCACACGCCATTCGTTTTGCAGAAATTATTCGCGCTTCATGTCAAAAACTGGAGACGGCTGTCGGTATGTTGCACAACATGGACAACGGCCCTGCGATTTTGGAAGCGTGCAAAGAAATTAACAAACTGGAATCGGAAGCCGATGTGGTGTTGCGCGATGCCATGTCGAAACTGTTTCGTGAAGAGCCGGATGTGCGCGAGTTGATTAAGCTGAAAGCAATTTACGAGTTGTTGGAGACGGTGACAGATTGCTGCAAAAATGTGGCTACCGTCCTTGAAGAAATTGTTCTCGAAAATTCCTGATATATCCGACAAATTTACTAAAAGCAGCCGCTTATTATGGATCAGTTAACCATATCGTTTGGTGTCTTAGCCTTTTTAGTGGCGTTGGCGTTAGTTTTCGATTTCATGAATGGTTTTCATGATGCCGCTAATGCAATCGCCACTGTTGTATCTACGCGTGTATTAAAGCCACACCATGCGGTGATGATGGCGACTTTCTTTAACTTTATTGCTATTTTTGTGTTCCATTTGAAAGTAGCGGCCATGGTGGGTAAAGGCACTATTGACCCTGGCATTGTGGATCACTATGTGGTGTTTGGCGCATTAGCTGGTGCGATTGCGTGGAATGTTATCACTTGGTATTACGGCATTCCTTCGTCGTCTTCGCATGCACTTATTGGCGGCTTGATTGGCGCTGCGTTGATTAAAGCGGGTCCTGGCGCACTAATCATGAGCGGGATTATGAAAACGGTCGCATTTATTGTGATCTCGCCGCTGGTTGGAATGCTGCTTGGCGGTTTGTTGATGCTGATAATCAGTTGGGCGTTTCGCAGCCAAACACCGCGCCGCGTTGAAAATTGGTCGCGTCGTTTGCAGTTAATTTCTGCATCCGCTTATGCGTTGGGCCACGGCGGTAATGATGCGCAGAAAACGATTGGTATCATTTGGATGTTATTGATTGCGGCCGGTGCAACAAGTGCCGATGAGCATGTGCCGTATTGGGTTGTGTTGGTTTGTTATTCCGCTATTGGTTTGGGAACCGCGTTTGGTGGTTGGCGCATCATTCGCTTGATGGGGCAAAAAATCACCAAACTCAGCCCTGTCGGTGGCTTCGCGGCGCAGACAGCGGGTGCCAGCATGTTATTTGTTGCCACATCGCTGGGCATTCCCGTTTCGACAACTCACACCATCACTGGCGCAATTGTTGGCGTAGGCGCAAATCGAAAAGTTTCTGCCGTGCGTTGGGGTGTTGCTGGCACTATCGTGTGGGCGTGGATTCTGACCATTCCTTGCAGTGCATTGATCGCCGCTATTTTCTGGTTTATCGGCAAGTTGTTTCTTTGATGCGTGTTGCGCGCTAAACCGTTGCGGTAAAAATGGTGCGGCGCGGTGCTGGATAGCCCTCGATAGTTTTGTTGCTGTCATTGGGGTCGAGAAAGTCGCTCAGTGATTGAAAACGCATCCAATCCGTACTGCGCTGTTCTTGGGTGGTGGTTTGGCAAACATCGACCACGCGCACATCGTTAAAGCGCATTTTTTTTAACCAATTTTCCAATGCAGCTGTGCTTGGAATAAACCATACATTGCCCATGCGTCCGTAGCGTCCTTCCGGCACCAGCACGGCATTTTCATCGCCGTCTATCACCAGTGTTTCCAACACTAATTGCCCGCCCGGTTTGATCAACTGTTTTAATTCCAACAGGTGATCCATGGGTGAACGGCGGTGGTAGAGCACGCCCATAGAAAACACCGTATCAAAAGCTTGCAGGTTGGGCGGTAAATCTTCGCAAGCTGCGGGCACTACAAACACGCCATCATTTTGCAAAAAATGTTGCAGCGCCCAGTACTGCACCACAAACAATGGTGAAGGCTCAATACCGATCACCAATTCGGCACCCGCACCGCGCATGCGCCATGCGTGATAGCCACTGCCGCAACCGACATCCAACACCGTTTTGCCTTGCAGTGGCGCAATATGCGGCGCAAGGCGTTGCCACTTCCAATCCGAACGCCACTCAGTGTCGATAAAAATATCTGCGATATTGAATGGGCCTTTGCGCCACGGATGCAGACCGCGCAGTGCGGTTTCTATGTGCAATTTTTCGGTATCGCTCAGAGAATTTTTTGCGCGAAAAGAAACGATATCGGCATCAAGACAGATACTTTCTGGCTCCAAAACAGGCAGCTGCGCAATGCAATCTAACCAGCGCGGCAAATCGCCCCAGCGCTCGCGGTTGAAGTGGCGTTCAATCGTGGCAGGCAGAGTCTCCAGCCACGGTGCCAACGCTGTGTTTTGCAGGCGAGAAAATAACGGGGTGTAATTTGGTGTGGTAATGCGTGTTGTCACTTGATCGCCACCAGCGAAATAAAATTGAAGCACTGAAACCACACGCCGATATTGCGAAAGCCCGCCGCACGCAAACGCGCCTCATGCGCGGTCGTTGTTTCAGGAATGAGTACATTTTCCAGCGCCGTGCGTTTTTGGCTCACTTCCAGCGCTGAATAGCCATTGATCATTTTAAAATCGTGGTACAAATCCGTGGTGAGCTGTTGCATGGCGGGATTATCAAAACAGATTTTTTCTGACAACACTAAGGCGGCGCCTGGTAATAGACCACCATAAATATTTTTTATCACGCGCTCTCTATCCTGCTGTGGCACAAATTGCAGCGTGAAATTTAAAACAACCATACTGGCGTTGCTAATTTCAATATCCTGCAGGTTGTTGTTGAGCAATTGATAGCGTGCAGTTTGATCGGAAAATATTTCTTGGCAGCGATCCAGCATCGCTGTGGAATTATCGACGGCAATAAATTCTATCGGCCGACCTTGCAGATTGTTCATCATGGCCAGTGTGGATGCGCCTAGCGAGCAGCCGAGGTCGTAACAGCGCGTGTGATCTTGTGCGTGGCGCGCGGCGAGCAAGCCCGTCATGGTGATGATATTGCTGTAGCCAGGGATAGATCGTTGCAGCATATCTGGAAACACGGCAGCCACAGATTCGTCAAAACGAAAACCAGCGATATTGTCTAAATGGTTAGCGTAAATATTGTCGCGCATAAAATTTTTGTCTTTTATAAATCAGCGCCAGCGGCATTGATGACTAATTGTTCAATGGATTTGATGCCAGGAATCACGCTACTGATGGCGGGATGTTGCAAACACCAAGAGCAAGCCCAACTCGCTGGATCCACACCCGTCGGCACCTGCTGCAAGACTTGCAGCGCTTGTGCAATTTGTTGCGCGTTCACTTCCGGTTTGCGGTCGGCTCGCACATCGTTGTCAGGGAATTTTGCATCCGGTTGATATTTTCCAGATAAAAAACCGCTGGCTAGCGGCACGCGCGCCAGCACGCCGAGGTCTTGTCGCAGGCAAGAGGGCAGCACGGCGTCAGCAGCTTTGCTGTTAATCGCGTTGTAAATGGTTTGAATCACAGAAACGCCGAGCGCAGTGGCGCGTTCCACTTGGTACAACTGATTCGGCTGCCCGATTGAAATGCCGAGGTGTCGAATTTTTCCGGCTTGCACTTGCTTATTCAGCATTGTCCACAGCGCATCGTTGTCGAGTTGTTCACGGGTGCCGGAGTGAAATTGATAGATGTCGATGTAATCCGTTTGCAGGGCGCGCAACGAGGCTTCCAATTGTTGCAACACCGATTCCGGTTGCCAGTGTGTTTCTGGCGGCGCATCGCTGGCGCGGTGATGGCCAAATTTGGTGGCGATGATCCAGTGCCCACGCGTATTTTTTAGCGCCTCACCAATAAACGCTTCCGACACATGGTGACCGTAGCACTCGGCGGTATCGACGAGGTTGATGCCCAGTTCGGCACCCTTGGCAAAAATATCGTTGACCTCCGGCTGGTTGAAACTTTTGCCCCAGTGATTGCCGAGCTGCCAAGTGCCAATGCCAACAGCGGATACCTGTAACGAAGTCTTGCCTAGACGGCGATATTGCATGGCGGGCTACCAGAAAGCGGGAAAACATTATTGAACCAATGCTAGCTGTTGTAAACTTCGGTGCGTTTTGTTGTTTTTATTGAGGTACTTATGCCGTCTTTTGATGTGGTGTCCGAGTTAGATAAACACCAAGTGACCAATGCCATCGACCAATCCAATCGCGTGGTCGCCAACCGTTTTGATTTCAAAGGCGTGGACGCGCGCTTTGAATACGCCGATAAAGCGGTGACGATGCGCGCCGAAGCGGATATTCAAATTCAGCAAATGCTGGATATTTTGCGCCAAACACTCGTGAAAGCCGGCATTGATCTGGCTTGCATGCAAGAAAAAGATATTGAGCACAGTGGCAAAACCGTGAAGCAAGTGGTGTTGCTGCGTGAAGGTATCGAGCAAGAACTGGCGAAAAAAATCATCAAAATGATTAAAGACAGCAAGCTGAAAGTGCAGGCTGCCATTCAAGGTGAACAAGTGCGCGTGACCGGAAAAAAACGCGACGACCTGCAGGAAGTGATTGCCTTCTTGCGCAGCGAAAAGGAAACGATTGCCATGCCGCTGCAATTTAATAATTTTCGCGATTGATAGCCGTGAATAAACCCATTCCACTGTGTGTCGATATGGATGGCACGCTGTTAAAAACAGACACACTACTGGAGTTGCTGTTTGGCGTGCTGAGGATGCAGCCGTGGGTGTTGTTGTTGCTTCCCCTGTGGTGTTTGCGCGGCAAGGTATTTCTCAAGCGCGAGCTTTCTGCGCGCTGCTCTCTCAATGTGGCGCTATTGCCAGCCAATACAGACTTCTTGGCTTTTTTACACGCGGAGAAAGCAAACGGTCGGGCATTGTATTTGGCAACAGGTGCTTATCGTGATGTTGCACAACAGGTAGCAGACCATTACGGTTTTTTTTCTGGTGTATTGGCGACAAGCGATAAGAATTTAACCGGCTGCGCAAAAGCAGAAGCAATGGTCGCGCAGTTTGGCGAAAAGGGCTTTGATTACGCCGGTAATAGCGCAGTTGACCGCCCGTGCTGGGAGCAGGCGAGACAGTGTTATTTGGTGAACGCCAACCCTGCCGCCACCAAAAAAATGAGTGCCCTGTTTGTTTTTGAAAAAACTTTCGATTTGCGAAGCTATATGACAATAGCTTTATTGTTGCGCGCGTTGCGTATCCATCAATGGGCAAAAAACGCGCTGGTATTTGTGCCGTTGTTTGCATCGCATCATATGTTTGCATGGTCATATTTGCAGAATACGCTGCTGGGTTTTGTTGCGTTTGGTTGCTGCGCATCGCTTTCTTACTTGATCAACGATATCAGTGATCTTGAAGCGGACCGTCAGCATCGCAGCAAATATACAAGACCGTTGGCGAGTGGCGAATTATCGGTGCAGGCTGGCTTTGTGTTGGCGTTGTTATTGGCTTGTACTGCAGTGTTGTTGTCAGCGATGTTGCCATTGGGGTTTGTTTATAGCATCGCGGCTTATTTTATTGTGACAAGTTTTTATACCTTGCGACTCAAGCACATCCCAATTTTAGATGTCGCTGTTTTGGCGGGTTTGTATACCTCTCGTGTTGTCGCTGGCGGATTTTCGGCACAGGCAGAAACATCATTTTGGTTATTAGCTTTTTCCTGTTTTATTTTCTTTAGTTTGGCGATTGTAAAACGCTTGTCAGAGCTGCAAGGCATTGAGATTTCTGCAAAAGAAGAGCCCGCGCAATGCCGCGGCTATTGGACCAGCGACATCCCCGTACTCACCGGGCTCGGCACGGCCAGTGCCATGATGGCTGTGCTGGTATTGGCGTTGTATATCAACAGTCCAGATGTCGTAGAGCTTTATAGCAGTCCGCGTTTTTTGTGGGCGTTGTGCCCAGTGATGGCGTTGTGGTTGGGGCGCGTGTGGCTGATCACGGGGCGCAATGAAATGCACGATGATCCGGTGGTGTTTGCTTTGCGCGATCCGATGAGTTGGCTGTTGTTTGCGTTGGCTGGTATTTTTATGGTGGTGGGAGCGATGGCGTGATGAAAAATGCGTGCCATTCGTGGGGGCGCTATTTTCATTACACGCATGATGAGCGCACGATTTTTTGGCGCAACGATGTGTTGCCAAAAACAGAAAATAAAATCTTACCGTTTGGCATGGGCCGCAGTTACGGCGACAGTTGCTTGAATGACGGCGGCACGCTGCTGCACACATCTGCACTGAATCACTGGATAGATTTCGATAAAACAACGGGCTTGTTGCGCTGTGAAGCCGGCGTGTCGCTGGCGGATATTTTGGCCATTTGTGTACCTCACGGTTGGTTTTTACCTGCAACACCCGGCACCAAATTTGTGACACTCGGCGGCGCAGTAGCCAATGATGTGCACGGAAAAAATCATGTGGTGGACGGCACATTTGGCCGACACATCACTGCGTTTGAATTGTTGCGCAGTGATGGCGAGCGCCTGCTGTGTACGCCGTCAGAAAATACGGGTTTATTTTGCGCAACGATCGGCGGTTTGGGTCTGACAGGCTTGATTACCTGGCTCGAGCTGCAACTGATCCCCGTCAAAAACGCTTTTGTAAATGACGATTCTTTTCAATGTGACAACCTCGATCACTGCTTGCAGCATTTTGAGCAGTCGCGCGAGACACACCGCTATCGCGTGGCGTGGTTGGATTGTTTAGCCACTGGCAGCGCATTGGGGCGCAGCATTTTTTCGCGCGCCAATCACTGCGAGAGCGATACCTTACCCATCGTGCATCAGCAGGGTAAAAAATTATCTGTGCCGCTGACATTTCCGCCGCATGTGCTCAATCGCTATAGCGTCAGTGCATTCAATGCTCTGTATTGCCGCAAGCTGCGTGCCAGAAAAAAATCTGCCCGCTTAAGCTATGACGCTTTTTTTTATCCGCTGGACAACATTCACCACTGGAATCGCATTTACGGGCCGCGCGGTTTTTTGCAATACCAGTGCGTAGTGACACGCGATGTGCGCGACACTTTGCAGGCGCTGTTAAATCGTATCGCCCAATCTGGGCAGGCCTCTTTTCTCAGCGTATTAAAAGAGTTTGGTGATTTGCCTTCACCCGGCTTGCTGTCTTTTCCGCGCAGCGGTTACACCTTGGCGTTGGACTTCCCTAATTTGGGCGACAGCACGCTGAACCTGCTGAATGATTTGGATGCCATAGTGCGCGAAGCCGAAGGGGCGATTTATCCGGCAAAAGACGCGCGTATGTCACCCGCTATGTTTCGCGCCAGTTTTCCTCAAGTCGAGAAATTTATTCCCTATATCGACCCACAATTTTCTTCCAGTTTTTGGCGCCGCGTTTATTCGCAATCACAATAAAAGAGGATGGCTATGAACATTGTTATTTTTGGCGCGACATCAGCCATTGCACAGGCTTGGGCGCGTTTGCGTGCAGCACAGAGAGATAGCTTTTATTTGCTGGCGCGCGACAATGCAAAACTAGAAGTCGTTAAACAGGATTTACTGGCGCGCGGTGCGCAGCAGGTACATTGTCATGTAATAGATCTTGCGCAACCACAAGATTACAACGCCTTGATCGCGCAGATTTATACGCAGTGTGCAGCGGTAGATATTGCTCTGTTTGCACAGGGCAGTATGCCGGAACAGCGTGAATTGGAAAAAAATGTCGCCGCCCTGCCAGCCATGTTTACCTTGAATGCACTGAGTTATTTGCAGCCGGCCAGTGTGATGGCTGAGCGCATGGCACAAACCAAATCTGGCAGCGTGGTGCTGATTTCTTCACCGGCAGGTGATCGCGGCAGACAGAGCAATTATTTTTACGGCGCGAGCAAGGCGGCAGTGACGGTGTTTGCAGCAGGCTTGCGCAATCGCATGGCAAAACACGCTGTACAAGTGCTCACCGTTAAACCTGGCTTTGTGGATACGCCGATGACAGCGGGTATGGATAAATCGGGTCCGCTGTGGGCTGCGCCTGAACAAATTGCCGCGTGTGTCGAAAACGGCATACAGAAAAAGAAAAATACGATTTATGCACCGTGGTTTTGGCAGTACATCATGCTAATTATTCGCCACATCCCCGAAGCGATTTTCAAACGCTTGTCGCTGTAGCGTTTTTAGTGGGGCAAAGTTTAACGGGGCAAATCGAACTGTACGGTGGCACTGGTTTTTACCGCAGCGTCTGAGCTGAGCGTGATGTTGGCGGTGATGCGCTGCTGATCTTTGGCGGTGATTTCACCGCGCAGAATCATTTCATCGCCTGGGCAGAAAGAATCTTTCATGCGAAAAGACATGCTGCGGATATCTGCTGCCGCACCCGCCCAATCCGTGATGTATTTTGTAATCCAACCGGCTTGTGAAGGCGAGTTGAGAATAATGCCGCGCAAGCCCGCCTTGGTCGCCGCTTCATGGTCGTGATGGATGGGCTGCCAATCGCGCGTGGCGGCGGCGGCGCTGATAATTTTTTGTGCCGACAGCGCGATGTGCAATTCGGGAAGGGTATCGCCAATTTGTACAGCGGCAGCCGTGAGCGCAGCCATCATCAGCTCCTGTTGTAGCCAAAAAAGTTCAGTGTTTCTACGCCGGCTATTTCGCCGCGCTGATTTTTGTAAGTGACATCAATCACCCAATTGCGACCCGTGCCCAATTTATTGGTTTTGATGTCACTCACTTCGCGCAGTGATTGCTCGGCGCGCAGGCGATCGCCCACGCGCACTGGCACACCAAATTCAAACGACAATTCCACCACCACGCCACGCGGCAACTGCAATAAATCTTTCACACGAAAATGCAATTCCAGTGGGCGATTGTTCGGTTTGTCGCCGCGCGCCGGTGTCCACGGATGCGGACGGTTGTAAGCACTCAACATCCCTGGCGGCGAAATGCCTTCCTGCCAGTAGCGCGGGTTGCCATCTTCCACGGCCGAACAAAAGTTTTCGATCAGCGCTTGTTCGACGGCAACTTCCGCCTCATCGACAACCACCACTTTGCCGATCCACTCCTGAATTTGCTGCGGCAGATCCGACACGCTTACATCACCAAGGGCAATTCAAGGCCGCGGCGCGCGATGATATTTTTTTGCACTTCTGAAGTGCCGCCGCCGATGGTGTCCAACGCGGTAGCGCGCAGCGAATGCTCCCACTTGCCGTGGCAGGGCGCGTGCTCCACACCTTCATGCAACATACTGGAGGGGCCGAGAATGTCGAGTGCAGCATTGGCAAGGCGTTGGCCGAGCTGCGTGCTGTACAGCTTGCACATCGCCGCTTCCACGGTGGGCACGCCACCTTTTACGGCGGCGGCGATAACACGGCGCTGCAACATCACGGCTGTTTCTAAATCGGTGCTGAATTGCGCGACCAGTTTGCGCACTTGTGGATCATTTTTCAGCGGCTGACCGTCGCGCGTTTCCTGTTTAATCATGTCGATAAACACTTCAAATTTTTTCTGCAAAGGACCGACGGTGTACAGCGTGAAGCGTTCGTAGTCGAGCGCTTCGCAGATATAAATCCAGCCTTTGTTTAACTCACCGACTAGCGCGTCTTCCGGTACAAACACATCATCAAAAAACACTTCATTGGTGCGGTGATCGCCCATGGTTTTGATTTCACGCACGGTGATGCCCGCGGAATTCATCGGAATCAAAAACAGGGAAATGCCTTTGTGTTTCGCTGCTTCAAAATCGGTGCGCGCGGCCAGCCAATACCACTCGGCAAAATGCGCCGAGGTGTTGAAGATTTTTTGCCCGTTGACTTTCCAGCCGCCGTCCACTTTTTCTGCTTTCAGTTTCAGCGAGGCGAGATCGGAACCGGCGCCCGGTTCGGAGTAACCCAAGCAGAACTCGATATCCGCATTCAAAATTTGCGGCAGAAATTCTTGTTTCTGCTTTTCGGAGCCGTGGCGAATCAGAGTCTTGCCCACACAGCCCACGCCTTTGCCGATCAAGGGTGCGCCGACTGAAGCCAGTTCTTCGTTGACGAGGTACTCAAAAATCCCTTCTTTGGCTTGGCCGCCGTATTCCACCGGCCAGCTCATGCCGAGGAAGCGCTTGGCGGCGAGCTGTTTGTTGAAGGCGCGGCGCTCAGGGCTGTCGGCCAGCATGGAATCGGCCTCGCGGTCGGGGCTCATCACCTCGGCGGCGTAGGGCTTTTTCGCTTCGTCAGCGAGGAAGCTGCGAATATTGCCGATGAATTGCTGCTGTTCGGGGCTGAATTCGAAGTCCACGGTGGCTCCTGGGGCGGTACTGTTGCGGGGGCGCTATTTTCCCCTGATTACAGAGGCGGTGCCAGTGCTGATGAGAACTAAAACGAGGGGAGCAGAAAGAAAACAGGCTCCGCGAGGGAGCCTGTTTGTAGCGCAGCGAGAGAATCAGTCGCCTTTGACGATGGTGCAAGTTTTACCGAAGAAGGGATAGAAGCCCTGAGTGTGGAAATCAGCGGTGGACACTTCGCGGATGCCGCCGTTGGCTTTCGCTGCAGCGATAGAAGCATCGCCAGAGTTGATCAAGCCGATGATGGTGGAGGCACAGGCGGTACCGGTTTTGCTGGTGCCAGAGTGAGAGGTCGCCACGATGGGGCCTTTGACATTAGTGATCAAGCCGGTGCTGACAGGGCTGTAACCCGTAGCGCAGCCACCCAGCAGGGCGACAGAAGACAGGGCTGCGATCGTTGCAATTTTCTTTATCATGAGAGATTTCCTTTTGTCAGATTGAGATGTCTTATTGTTCGTCTACCGATCTCGGTGACAGCTCCAGTAGACCACACCCGCCCCAGATTGCCAAGCGCCATTTTCTCCTCAGAGGTCTTTCAGTAAGATGGCGCGGCACAACCTATCCCCTTCTTGATTCAGATCACTCTAAGGATTTCCCTATGCCCGCCAGCAAAAAACCTGCCGCCCTATCGACGACTAAAAAAAATGCGTTCTACGCGCAATCGGGTGGTGTGACAGCGGTGATCAATGCGTCAGCGGCGGGTGTGATAGAAACCTGTCGTGCGCACAGCGACAAAATTGGCAAAGTGTATGCCGGTGCCAACGGTATCATTGGCGCGCTGCGCGAGGAATTGATCGACACCAGTAAAGAGAGTGCGGCAACGATTCACGCCTTGAAGCACACACCATCGGGTGCATTCGGTTCTTGTCGCTACAAATTAAAAGGCTTCGATCAACACCGCGCAGAATATGAGCGTTTGATCGAAGTATTCCAAGCGCACAACATCGGCTATTTTTTCTATAACGGTGGTGGCGATTCTGCCGATACCTGCTTAAAAATTTCGCAGCTATCCGAAACCATGGGCTATCCGCTACAAGCGATCCATGTGCCGAAAACAGTGGATAACGATTTGCCGATTACCGACAACAGCCCAGGTTTTGGTTCCGTCGCAAAATATGTGGCGGTATCCACCAAAGAAGCCGCGCTAGATGTCGCTTCCATGTGTGAAACTTCCACTAAAGTTTTCATTCTGGAAGTGATGGGCAGACACGCTGGCTGGATTGCTGCTGCCGGTGGTTTGGCGGCCGAACAAGAAGGCGATGCGCCGCACATTATTTTGTTTCCAGAAATCGCTTTTGATAAAGCCAAGTTTCTCAAGCGCGTGAAAGACACGGTGCAAAAAAATGGCTACTGCGTAGTGGTGGCCAGCGAAGGCGCGCAATACAAAGATGGCACCTTTTTGGCGGATGCCGGTTCGGTGGATGCCTTCGGTCACAAACAGTTGGGCGGTGTTGCGCCAACACTGGCGCAAATGGTGAAAGATGAATTGGGTTACAAATATCACTGGGCGCTGGCCGATTATTTGCAGCGTGCGGCGCGCCATATCGCTTCAAAAACCGATGTGGAGCAAGCCTACGCCGTGGGCAAAGCGGCAGTAGAAATGGCGTTGAAAGGAAAAAATGCCGTGATGCCAGCCATCACGCGTGGCACGGGCAAAAAATACAGTTGGACGATTACAGAAGCGCCACTGGCGAAAGTAGCCAATGTGGAGAAAAAAATGCCGCGTGCTTTCATCAGTAAAGATGGTTTTGGCATTACACAAGCCTGCCGCGATTATTTGGAGCCGTTAATTCAAGGCGAAGATTATCCACCGTATAAAAACGGCGTGCCGCAATACGCGCGCTTGAAAAAAGTGATGGTGGCTAAGAAGTTAAAGCATGATTTTAAGATAGGAAAGTGAGCACATGGCATCGATCAAAATTAGCCATGCACACAAATTATCGGAGCGTGAGACGCGCGCCGTGCTGGATACTTTAATTGCAAAGCTGCACGATGAATATCAAATTACCAGCGTGTGGCACGGCAGCCATATTGAGTTTCACCGCAGCGGCGCGAGTGGTAAGTTAATGATGCATCCACACAAAGTGGATATAGAAATTAAACTCGGCATGATGCTGGGGATGTTCGAGAAAAAAATCTGCAGCGCCATTACCGAGTTCTGTGAAGAAAAGCTGCCGCAGTGACGCGGCAGGAAGTTTCTTGCTTACAGCTCCGGTGTGTAAACAATTGAGGCCATGTAACCAAAGCCTTCAGTGTTGTAGCGATCATTGATGCGGTATTGGTTGTCGAACAAATTGGTGAGTTTGAGCTGCAGCTTTACTTCTTTCGTTAGGTTATAGGCTGCGCGTACATTCACCAGATTATTGCCACCTTCAACATTCGTGTTGCTGCGATCGGTGTAGCGTTTCGATTGCGCAACAAACTCCGTGCCGAATTCATAAGCACCAAAGTTGCGGCTGATGTCGAGGTTCATTGTGTGGCGCGGGCGGTTGATCAAGAAGTTGTTGTGATCTACGCCCTTGCCATCGTAACGCGCGTCGATGTAGCTGGTATTGAATGCAATATTCCATTCTTGAATGGATGTATTCAGCGCAAATTCCACGCCCTGAATTTCCGCTTTGTCGACATTGCTCGGTGTATAAAACCAAGAACCCGGTGGCATTTCTGCCCATTCGATCAAGTCGGTGATATTGTTTTCAAACACATTGAGTTCCCACGAGCCAAATGCCGGCGTGCCTTTTAAGCCGATTTCATAGTTGGTGGATTTTTCCGGTTTCAAATTGGGGTTGCCGGCAGACCACGGCGTGATCGGCCAGAACAAATCGTTGAAAGTTGGCGCTTTGAAAGCGGTGCCGTAAGAGGCGATTACGCGTAAATCATCGTGCAGAGCATAACCGTAGCTGACATTGCCGGTGGCGTTGTTGTTGTACTGCTCGTTGTCGTCATTGCGCAAGCCGAGTACCAATTGGTGCTTGCCGACATCCATTTGCTCTTGCACAAAAGTCCCGAGATTGTCGCGCTCTTTTACCGGCTTGCCGGTGGCATCGGTAAAGGGTGAAGTGCTATTCACTTCGTCGTTGTAGTAGTCCACGCCACCGGTCAACACATGGCTAACGGCACCTGTTTTAAAAGTGAAATCATTTTGCCAACTGGCCGATTCACGGCGCGTGTTGAATTTACTGAAAGTGCGACGATCGAGATCGTCAAAATCTTCAGAGGTGTTTCGTGTTTCACCCAGCTGCACGGTGCTTTTCCATAAATCGCTGATAACGGGTTGTTCCCATTTGAAGCTGGTGGTTTCTAAACCGGAGCGCGAGTAGGGGCGTGTGTTGGGTAAAAAACCGTTGTCGTATTCGTTTTCGCTGTTGGATTTGTAATGTGACAGTGAAATATCGGCACCGTTATCAAAGCGATAACCGACAGAAGCACTGGTGCTCGTGTTGCGATAGGCGTCGTTATCAAAGTTGGTGCCGTTGTCGTCAATCAGTGCATCGATGCCATCGGTATCGTAGTGCGAGCTAGAAAAACTGCCGCGAAAACCATCTTGTGCGCCGTTCACACTGATCGTAGTTTGTTGTGTGCCGTGATTGCCAAAACCGTAAGAAATTTTAGGATGCAGACCGGCTTCACCGCCCTGTTTGGTGAAAATTTGAATCACGCCGCCGATGGCGTCGGCACCGTACAGGCTAGAGCGCGGACCGCGCACAACTTCAATGCGCTCGATTTGATTGACATCGAGTGATTCCAGTGGCGATGAGCCGAGTGTGGCGCTGTTGATGCGTTGGCCGTCGATCAAAAACAGTGTGTGGCTGCTGTTCGTGCCGCGCAAGAACACACTGGCGACAGAACCTGCGCCGCCGTTGGTATTGATGCTGGCGCCTGGGATGCGCTGCAACAATTCCGTGACACTAGTAGCTTGAAGTTGTTCGCTGTCTTCTTTGGTATACACCGTGGCGGGCGCGAGTGTTTTTGCTACGGTTTCTTCAGTGCGCGTGGCGGTAACTAGTACCGTTTCCAGTGTGCTATTTGCGTTCGCTTCATCCGCTAATGCGTGTGGCGCCAGTGCGGTAAGCAGAGCCAAAGGGAGTGCGCTTTTTAGTGTGATGGGATGTTTCATGTAGACCTCAATGCATTGTGAATGGGGAAATGCGATTGAGGAGGGACACGGCAACAGATGCGACATCCGTACGCACCAGCTGGATGAAGCCCTCCGCTCATCGTAGCTAACGGGAATTTGATTCCCTGGTGTTGCAGGCCGGTCTCCGGGCTCACAGGCGATTGAAGGTCAATCGAATCAGCGCCTTCCCATGCAGAGCACAGTGGCGTATTGCTGACTTCTACCTGTTTACCGTTGCGGGGGCAGCGTTGGGATGATCGCAAGCGATGGCACCAACTTCCCATTTCACCAGAGATCAGAAAGATCGCCGGAACCTGTAACAGCGCGCGCACTGTAGCGGGAATGGGGGGGAGGGGCAAGAAGGTTTCAGTGTTTCGCAGGGCTGTATGCCACACCAAAGCGTTGCGCTAGTTGGTGTAAGCGCTTGTCCAAGGTCCATAACTGTGTGTTGGGTGTGATTAGCGCTGAAGTCAGCAGTAATAAATCAATTAGGCCGCAGCCCAAACCAAACAGACATTCACGCTCGATGAAACCCAGTGTTTCCGGCAGCGTTGCCTGCTGCGTGGATTGCAGATTGTGCAGATCGCTCAGTGTTTGCGCGCGATTAGGTGGTGTACAGCAAGCAAGCTCCCCGATGATGAGCGGGTGCATTGCCACCCCGTCGAGTATTAGCAAATCGATCAAGGGTTTGTTGCTCTGGCGGAAGTGATCCACCCATACCGAGGTGTCAACCAATACGCGGCTCATGGTGGCGGCGTGCGTTCGCGCGGGATGTCCTGCATCTCAGGCGCAGCAGCGCCGAGGCTTGCCAAACGCTTGGCAGATTGCACGCGCACATACACTTTGATGGCCTCGCGGATGAGATCGGCTTTATCCATAGAAGGGTCAGCTACATCGATGGCTTTTTTGTACAAAGCGTCGTCTATTGTCACTGTGGTTCTCATTGGCTACCTCGTGTCTGCATCATATCTGATGTCAATATGTATCAAATATGATGATTTATCAAGGCGCGCTTCAGAGCACTGGTCAACCTCTCCCACTCAGCTTCCTCAGCAGGTAAGCCCAAACGCAAACTGGCGGGCGCAGCGTACAAACGGGTGAGGATGCCTTGTGTGGCCAGATGGTGATGGATAGCGGCAGCAGTGGGCGTTTGTATCCATTGAAACAGGGCGCAGCCACCCGTCGGAGCAAGACCGTTTTCGGTAAGCAACTGCGCTAAGCGCGCGGATTGCTGCGGCAGCATTTCGCGCTGCTGTTGTTGCCATGTGCTGTCGCTCAGGGCGCGCTGCGCGGCGATGCGCGAAGGATGGCTGATGGGCCACGGTCCCAAGGTTTCGCGCAAGTTGGCGAGTAGATTTTTTTCGGCAAATACAAAACCGACGCGTGCGCCCGCCAAACCAAAAAACTTGCCGAGAGAGCGCAGGATAATCAAGCCAGTTTGTTGGGCTTCTTGAACGAGACTGTGTTGCGGGTCGCAGTCGATAAACGCTTCATCAACAATCAGCCAGCCTTTATTCGTTGTAAGTTGCGCGTGCCATTGCCGCAATTGTGCGCGCGAAAAAATGGCACTGGTTGGGTTGTTGGGATTCACCAATAGCAACACATCCAGCTGCGAAATATGCTGATCAATTTCTTGTTCATCCAGCGCGATCAGTGTGTGACCGGCGCGCCGCCACGCATGCGCGTGTTCGTTGTAGGTGGTTTGTAAAATGCCGACGCGCAGCGGTGCAGAAAACAAAAACGGCAGCGTTTGAATCGCCGCTTGCGAGCCGGCAACAGGTAATAATTGTTCGTTGCCGTAATAGCGTGCAGCGATAGTAATTAAGGCATCGTCATCCTCCGGCAGGCGTTGCCAAGTGGAGTAATGAATTTTTCCTACGGGATAGGGCGTTGGATTGAGTGCGGCAGACAAATCCAGCCAATCCTCCAAGGGAATATGGTATTGCTGAACTGCTGCGCGCAGTTTGCCGCCGTGTTCAAGCATAAAGCGAATAAAAAATAGCGTAGAGAAAAACCCACAGCCATGCGCTGTGTCGCACCAGGCGCAAAGCGCGTTCTATATCGAAAGCTGTCGGAGTTTTTCCTTCACCCATGAGGATTTTTTCTTTGGCGATGCCGTGATAAACCGCCGCGCCGCCGAGGGTGATTTGCAGTGCGCCGGCACCGGCTGTCATCACCACGCCGCCGTTAGGGCTTGCGCAGTGCCGTGCTTGCGCACGCCAGCAATGCCATGCGCGCTGCGTGTTGCCGAGCAGAGAAAAAGTGGCAGCGGTGAGGCGCGCAGGCAACCAATTCAATACATCATCAAACTTGGCGGCAAAGCGTCCAAAGTGCAAATAGTGTTCAGTTTTGTAGCCCCACATCGCGTCCAGCGTATTGGCTGCACGCAACAACACCGCACCGGGTGCGCCGAAAATAAAAAACCAAAACAAGGTGGCAAATACCGCGTCATTGCCGTTTTCTAATACGGATTCGATAGTCGCGCGCGTGATTTGTGTTTCGTTCATGGTTTGCGTGTCGCGGCTGACGATCATCGCCACCGCCTGCCGAGCTGCGGTGAGATCACCTGCAAATAAAGATGTGGCCACGGCGCGCGCGTGTTCGTGCAGACTTTGCAAACCCAAGCAACCGTACAGGATGACGACAGAAAAAATACCGCCGACCACCGGCAGCGCGCTGAGCATCCATGCCGCCAGTGTTACAGGAATCATCAAAACCATCACCGCTATAAAACCGCGCCACTGGCGTTTAACAAATGAACATTCGCCGTTGCCGTAAAAAAAATGTTCTGCGCGTGTGGCGCACTGACCAAATGCAGCCAGCGGATGCCAGCGTTTAGGTTCACCTAAAACTTTATCGAGCAGTAAGGCCAGCAGTGGCGCAAAAAAACTTAACGCCATTTCAGTTTGTCGTGCAGTTTGACTACATCACCGATGATGGTGAGCGTAGGCGCAGTGACTTGCTCTGCGTGCACGCGCTCGTTGATGGTGGCGAGCGTGGCAATCACCACGCGCTGCTGGGGCGTGGTGCCTTTTTCGATCAGCGCGACCGGTGTTTGTGGATCGCGCCCGTGTTGTATCAACTGCTCGCAAATCGCTTGCAAGCCGACCAAGCCCATATAAAAAACTAGCGTTTGCGTGGGATCCATCAATTCGGGCCAGCGCAAATTCACTTCATCATTTTTTAAATGGCCGGTGATAAAACGCACCGATTGCGCGTAATCGCGGTGCGTGAGCGGAATGCCGGCGTAAGCCGAACAACCGCTGGCAGCGGTAATACCTGGCACCACTTCAAATGGAATATTGGCTGCGGCGAGTTCTTCAATTTCTTCACCGCCGCGACCGAAAATAAATGGGTCGCCACCTTTCAAGCGCAACACCTTGTGACCGGCGCGCGCTTCATCCACCAACAGTTGATTGATATTGTCTTGTGGCACCGCGTGTTCGCTGCGCGCTTTGCCGACATAAATTTTGCGCAAAGATTCCGGCATCAGCGCCATGATCGCCGGCGAAACGAGGCGATCGTAAATCACTACATCGCAAGTTTGCAGCAAGCGCAGCGCTTTAACCGTCAGCAAATCTGGGTCGCCGGGGCCTGCGCCGACTAACCAAACTTTGCCGAGAGAGGAGTGTATTTCGTTCATGTATCGCAACCGGAGCGGTGATAAATCAGTTCTTCGACAGGTGTGCCGCCAACAAAATGTTCGCGAATAATGCGATCCATATTGGCGTCGGTGACATTGTAGTACCACACGCCGTCTGGCTGCACGGCCATTAGCGGGCCGCCTTTGCAAGTGGCGAAACAGGAAGCGCGCGTGCGTTTAACGCGCAAAGCACCTTTGTCGATGCCAGCGGCTTTGAATTTTTCGCCGAGGCTGTCGAACAGTGTTTGCGATTCGCCTTGCGTACAGCGCGGCCCAGTGCAAACCACTATGTGCCGGTGGTAGGCGCTCATCGATGGTTTTTCGCTGGCTATCAATTCACTCATAAAATCCGCTCGGTTTATTCGCTGTCGTTTGTGCTGTCTGTGTCGTCATCTTCCGCAACAAGACTGTCCAATGTCAGTTGTGTTGCTAATTGCTCTGGCGAAAAATCAACGCTGTCGCAGGCGAGCAATGAACACAGCAATTGGCCTTTGTTGTCGATGCAATACAAGCCGTGAATTTTGTTGTCTTTGGCAGCCAGCCACAGTTCGGTCACTTTTCCCCAATGCAGATGCAAATGGAAAGTGTCGGTAATTAAATTTAACCATTCACCTTTTTGTGAAAACCTGGGTTGGCTAAACAATAATTCCGCAATCGCGCCACCTTCCTGTCGCACCACGCCACGCAATTTCCCCCAACTAGCGACGAGTTCTAAAACTTTCATATCTTCTGTTCGCACAATGCGCAGGCTGCGCCACGAACATTCAGCTTCATCGTCATAGCGCGTGGCAACCGCCGAGAGCAATTCGCCCATCGGCATATCAAAATGCAGGGCGGCATCGCGCAGATTTTTTTGCGGGTTATCGCGCAACCATTGGCGCGCGCAGGCTTTCCAACCTACCAAACCCATTTTTAGCGAGCGACCGGATTGTTCGCCTGCATGCACTGCATCGCTGCCAATGGCCGTTGTGTATTTGTTGGCGTAGCCGCGCGGCGTCACCATTAAACCTTCGCGCACAAAGGTATTGCTGTTGCCGATCAACACCGTGGTGAGCATGCCGATATCCGCTTCCGCCATTTTTTCCAGCGTGCTGAATTCAATATTTTGGCGACGGCGATAAGCCGATTTCACCAAAGCCACCGGCGTTTCTGGTTTGCGGTACTGCAATAAAATGCGCTGCGCTTCCACAATTTGCTGCGTGCGTCTGCCACTTTTCGGGTTGTACAGTGCGATGACAAAATCCGCGCGCGCGGCCGCTTCGATGCGGCGCATGATCGTGGGCCACGGCGTTAATAAATCCGACAAAGAAATGGTGCAGGCATCGTGTGTCAGCGGCGCGCCAACTAATGCGGCGCAACTGTTGATCGCTGAGCTGCCCGGCACCACTTCCACTTCTACGCCATCGCCGGGTTTCCAACCACTTTCTAATAACACTTCATAAGTGGGGCCGGCCATGCCGTACACGCCGCTGTCACCGGATGACACCAACGCCACATTTTTGCCTTCGCGCGCGCGCGCCAGCGCTTCGTGGCAGCGATCCAATTCTTCCGTCATGCCTTTGCGGATGACTTCTTTGCCGTCGATTAAATCCGCCACCAATTTAATGTAGGTGGTGTAGCCGATGATGGTGTCAGAGATGGCGATGGCTTCGCGCGCGCGTGCCGTCATATTTTCTTCATTGCCGGGGCCTAGACCCACGAGAAAAATTTTTCCGGTTTTCATGTTGCTATCCTCGCGATGGATACAGTGACGTTTTTGCCGTCACTGCCTAAGAGTTTGTGTTTTTCTACCAATAAATGTTGCAGCGTGGTGTCTGCCGCCAGCAGCGCGGCCGCTTCAGAAACTGCCGGTGTGCCCATGTATTTGCGCACGGTTTCCGACGGGTTGGGCACAGCCACTTGTGCCAATTGTTCTGCGGTAAAAAACACCAGCATTTTGTTTTCTTGTTGCGCTAACTGTTGCATGCAGTGCTCATTATTTTTTTTATCGATGGTAGCAAACACGCGAATCTGCGCGCGCGTAGCCGCGATACTTTGCAGCGCGACATCCAAGGCCGTTTCCAGCGTTTGCAACAGCGCACCGCGATCACAGCCTAAACCCACTGCTAGGTTCATACGGCTTCCCGTGGCGGTCTATACACCACCAAACGCTCGTGCAGTTGTTGCCATAATTCATCGGAAACCGCGGCGTGCGTGACCCACAACACCGATTTGTAGCGCTGCAAATCCACGGCAGAAAAATTGTCGAACAGATGGATGTTGCTCGGTAGTGGCGTGGGGCGTATCCACCAATGCGGTGAACCGGCTTCCTGCACAAAGGCAATCAATTCGCCGTTCACCACATCAGCCGACACGCGCGTGACATTGATTTTTGGCGCTTCCAATTTCCAACCGAGACCGCGCCCTAAAATATCCACCGGAATAGTTTTTCCCACATCGGATGCGGTTGTAAGAACTGCCGTGGCGCCGATCAAATCTGCCAGTTGTTCGGCGCAGGCATTCGCACCGCCGACGTGACCGGACAACACCGGAATCACAAACTGTCCCGCATCATCCACCACGATCACGCCCGGATCTTCCTCTTTCGATTTCAGATATGGCGCAATCATGCGCACCACCACACCCAAGGACACAAAAAAAACAATTTGATCGTAATTGGCAAACAGTGGCGCAATTTCGTCTTTCATCGCCCCACTGTAAATCGTGGTTTTATTCGTGATCGTACCTAGTTCGCCCGACACTTTTTCTGAAACTAAAATCTCCGCGCAAGGCAAGGCGGGAGCCAGAGCTGCCACTTGTTTGGCGCCGTGTTTGGTGATGGCGACCAGTGCCACGCGCACGGTATGTAAAGTTGGATCACTCATGCGGTTTTTTTCCTGCAACCTTTTTGGATTTCACCGCGCGTGCGCGCTGGATTTTTAACCAACATCAACGACAGATAATTGACTTTTGTGCCGCGCAACTGGGTGATGTCATGCACGATGCGCTCTTCATGCGCGCCCACTTTTTCAATAAAGGTGCTGTGCGCCAGCAAGTGTTTGCGCTCTAACAAATCGATGATGTCGTCTAGGATAGGTTTTACTTTCATCAGCACCAGCGTGTCGAAATCTGTCAGCAAATTTTCCACAAACGCCACGCCGTATGCGGCCGGCACGATGGCTATGGTGTCATCCACATCGGCCAGTGGTTGTGCGAGTGCGGCGCAAGCGGCGTTGTAGGCTGGCACGCCGGGAATGGTGTCGATAACAACTTCGCCAGCAAGACCGCGCAGCGTGCGCGCCAAATGACTGAAAGTAGAAAAGGTGGAGGCATCGCCTTCCACCAAAAACACCACATCGCGCCCTGTGTTCAGTGTGGCTAAAACGCTGTTTGCTGCTTCTAGCCAATAGCGCGCTAATTTTTCTGCGTCATGCGTCATGGGAAAAATAAGTGCGAGCGCATCATCTGGCGTGGTGAGTTGCGCGCGTTGTGCAATACCTAGCGCGTAACTGTCGCTGCCTTTTTTGCGTATCGGATACGCCCACTGCGCGCCGCTGTGCAGTGCATCCCAAGCTTTGCGCGTGATGAGTTGCGGATCACCGGGGCCGAGTGAAGCGCCGATCAATTTGCCCTGTTTCATGCCGCCTCCGCTTTTTTCGCGCACACAATCCACACTGGATTTTCTGCCGCGAGTCGGTGCATATCTAAAACAGGTTTACTGCGCGCACTTTGCATTTGGGTGATATCCCATTCCGCGCCAGAATGTTTTAAAGCTTCGATAGCAACAGCGATATTTTCAAAAGTGACAAAATTCATCACCAGCCAACCATTGGGTTTTAAGCGCTGCAAAATCAGTTGAATCAGCGCGGTGAGTTCGCCGCCAGAGCCGCCGATAAATACCGCGTCTGGATCCGGCCAATCTTGCAAACCCTCTGGCGCTTTGGCGTGCAGAAGCGTGTAGTTGTGCAAAGCAAAATTGTTGCGATTGGCGAGAGCATTTTCACAGTCGCCGGCATTTTTTTCGATGGCGTAGACATGGCCTTGCGGACACAGACGCGCGGCTTCAACACCCACCGAGCCGGAACCGGCGCCGATATCCCACACGATACTGTCTTGGCGCAATTGCATGCGCGCCAAGGACACCGCGCGCACTTCGCGTTTGGTGATTAAGCCTTTCTCGGGATAGCGCTGCTGAAACGCGCTGTCGGCATGACCAAACAACACTGGCGCTGCTTTGGGTGCGATGCGCCACAGCAAAACCACATTGAGTTCGGCAAATTTTTTGTCGGCGATGGTTTCAATGCTGAGATCACTGACGAGATTCTCATCATCGCAACACAGATTTTCTGCCACAGCTATCTGGAAATCGTGCTGCAAGTTCGCCGCGAGCAGTAAACGCGCAATGCGGTCGGGTGTGTTTTCTGGGCTGGTCAGCACAGCCAGTTTGTCGTGCTGTGTTAGCGCGCGGCGCAGCGCATACAGCCCGTGCGCTGGCGTGGCACCTTCTTGCCACTCGCCCGCATCTTTGCTGTGAATAGAAACAATGTGCAGATCTTGCCAAGGGATGCCAAAACGCGCGCAAGCAAGTTGGATGGTGGATGTGTTGGGCAATATTTCCAGTGCATCAAAACACAATTGCGCGGCAAGATAATTGGCAATGCCGTGGCACAGCGGGTCGCCGGTGGCGAGTACGGCGCAGCGCAAACCCTGTTGCTGTGCCTCGCGTATCCACAGTGGAATGCTGCGCATGTTTCCAGTGAGATCGTGTGTGATGCTGTTGTCTTTCAGTGATGCAGCAAACAGCTTGAGCGTGCGCGTGCCGCCGATAACAACATCAGCAGTGCGTAGGATTTTTTCTGCCTGTGCGGTCAAGCCTTCACAGCCGTTGTCTAGAACACCGATCACGGCGCAGCGATGCATAGCATTCATTAAGAAACAGCCTCCGCAATTTTTTTACCGTCGAAGTCACACACCAAAACGCGCAACTGAAATTTGTTGGGATAGCGCCCTAACAAAGTGGCAATCACTTTTTCTGCTAGGGCTTTATGAAATTCGTAGGAAAGGTTGATGGTGGCCATTTGTTCGCCGGCAAAGCGTGCGGTTTCGTTGTCGCGAATCGCTTCGCACATAACAGCAGGCGCACCGAGAGTAGCGGCAATATCGGCCAGTAATCCAGTATCAACTTCCGCGCGCCCCGCGTGCGTAATGGTTTCACCCTGTGCAATTTTGGTGAGTTTGCCCACCATGCCGCCGATCACCACTTCGCGCATTTTGCATTTCACGGCGGCGTCCAAGGCGTAGCGCAAAAAATCGCCCATTTGAATAAAGCAGGTGTCATTCAAATGTGGCAGTTCTTGCATGGTAAATTTTTCGGTGCGGCCACCCGTGGTCAACACCACGGTGTCGTTGCCGGTTTTTGCTGCCACTTGTATGCCCTGCACCACACTCGCGCGAAACGCGCTGGTGGAATACGGTTTGACGATGCCGGTGGTGCCGAGTATAGAAATGCCGCCCAAAATACCGAGGCGCGCATTGGTGGTTTTTTTTGCCATCTCTTCGCCACCCGGCACCGATATCGTGACCGAGAGACCGTGTTGTTCCAATAATTCACTGGCGACTTCGCGCAGATTTTCTGCAATATTTTTGCGCGGTACGGGGTTGATAGCGGGGCCGCCAACTTCAAGACCTAAACCAGGTTTGGTGACAAGGCCCACGCCTGCGCCATTGTGAAACTCAATTATGTTTTCACAATCTGGCAGAACTTTTAGATGCACCGTCATGTGCGCGCCGTGCGTAGCATCGGGATCATCGCCCGCATCTTTGATCACCACCGCATGCGCTTCTGATTGGGTACAACTGCTGTCATGAATAGAAAAAAAAACGCGCTGACCATTTGCCAATAAACATTCCACTTGCGTCGGCACTTCCCCGTGAACTAAACCCAGTGCGGCGGCACGCGCTGCTGCCGCTGAACAAGCGCCAGTAGAAAATCCGGTGCGCAGGCGTTTTTTGGCGGGGATTTTTTCCATGGCGAAATTATTGTTGCGCGCGCTGTGTGTTTTCTGCCAAGGCTAAGACTGCGTGAATGGCGGCGACGACGAGTGTAGAACCGCCTTTGCGTCCGCGCGTAATAATCCACGGCACGGTATTGCACTCCGCCAACAAATCTTTCGATTCAGCGGCCGAAACAAAACCCACTGGCATACCAATGATGAGCGCAGGTTTTGCGTTTTCCTCACGCACCAAGCGCAATATTTCTAGCAGCGCAGTGGGCGCGTTGCCGATGCCGACAATGGCTCCATCCAACAAACCTTGTTGGTGCGCTTTACGCATGGCGAATACGGCGCGCGTGGAATCAGCTGCCTTCGCATCGCGGATCACATCGTTATCACTGATGAATTGATGCAGGTTCACGCCAAAGTGTGCCAAACGCGGCTTGGATACGCCGACACAAATCATTTCTACATCGGCAATCAAAGCACCACCGTTCAGAATTGCTTGCACACCCGCTTCAATCGCGCGCTGATGAAATTGTGTTAAACCGTTGAACTCAAAATCGGCGGTGGCGTGAATCATGCGGCGCACAACAGGCCATTGCTCGGCTGTGTAAGGGTGCTCACCGGCTTCGCGATCTACCGTGGCAAACGATTCGTGTTCGATCTGCTGACCCAAGCGGGTCATCTGTTCGGTGGCGCTGTTGTTGGTGGTGTAAGTCATGGAGCTGCTCCTCACGCTGGCGCGTGTTGGTGATCACGATCGTGTGCGTGATGGTCATGGCTGTGATCATGTGTATGGTCATGCGCATGGTCATGAGAGTGATCATGCGAATGTCCGTGACCGAGTTCGTGTGCAATTTCACGAAAGCGGCAGCCGTCGCAAGGCATGGCTTGCTTGTGATACACGGCATCTTGAATATGTTTTTCCAACAGCGTAAAAATTTCTTTTTCAAAACCGAAATAATCGCCACAGTGAAAAATGACTTGCGGAAATTGTTGCTGCAAACGCGCCACTTGTCGTTTGATGCGTTCGACCAGCGTGCCGGTGAATAAGTAGTAAGGCAGGATCGCGATTTGCAACATGCCTAATTTCACTTGGCGCTGCACCACGCGCTCTAAACGCGGGTAAGTGATGCCAGTAAATGCAAAGTCCACCAATTCATGACGCACATTTCTGCTAAAGGCATCTTCTTGTAACCAGCGCGCCATTTTGGCGACTTCGCCGTTGGCTTGTCGATCAGACGAGCCTCGCCCTAACAAGATCACGCCGGTGGTTGCGGGGTCTGGCACATCCATCGCATTCATGGAAGCAGTGAGGCGGCGACGCAGAATGGCAAGAATTTCATCGCAGGCACCGAGGTGTGGCGCGTAAATGAATTCGCACTGCGGAAATTTTTTGCGCGCGTGTGCAATGTGTTCTGGAATTTCCATTTTGACATGGCCAGCGGCGTTGAGAATTAACGGAATCACTACCACGCGTTTGGAATTGTGGGCGGCGTTCGCCAAGCCTTGATCCAACATCACATCGGCAAATTCTATAAAACACAATTCAATGCGCTGCTGCGGCAGTTTTTCCCGCCATTGCTGCGTAAACTTTTCGATTTCGATATTGCCGTTCACATCGCGCGAGCCGTGACCGACGAGCAAAATAGTATGTGTCATGGTTGTTTTTCCTCGGTGGATGCTTTGCGAAATCGGTGCGTAAAACTGGCATCGTACAGTTTGGATTTTTTTAATTCGGACCAGTGACGCGCGCCGAGCGTGGGGCTGGCGACGATCATCGCCTGCGCAGTAATGCCCTCTTCTAAGCAGCGTTCGCGAATATCTGCGAGTGTGCCGCGCACAATTTTTTCTTCGTTGGGCCAGCTGGCTTTTTGCACCACCAAGATCGGCGACTGATCGCTCCATCCTGCTATCAACAATTCTTTGCGAATGGTTTTTAACAGCGTGATGGATAGATACATGCAGATGGTGCTGTGATGCGCAGCAAGTTCTGCCAGCGATTCGCCTTCTGGCATCGGCGTGCGGCCTTCGACGCGCGTAAAAATGACCGTTTGCGTCACTTCTGGCAGGGTCAAACTTTCACAGGCGGCTGCCATGGAAGCCATGGCAGAAGTGACGCCAGGGACAACTGAAACAGGAATGTCAGCTGCGTCCAACGGCTGTACCATTTCGATTAACGCGCCGTATAAACCGGGATCGCCTGTTTGTAAACGAATGACGGTTTCATTTTTTTGTGCGCGTGTGATGAGCCATTCCACAATCTGTTGCAGCGTCATGTCTTTGGAATCGGCAATTTCGCAATCGGCTGGCGCCCATTGCGTGGCCGCTTCTGACACTAAGGAGCCGGCAAACAAAATGGCACCGGCGCGCGCAATCAAGTCGCGTCCTTTTAGCGTCAGCAGTTGTGGATCGCCGGGGCCTGCGCCGACAAAAAATACTGTGCCCGTCATGTGTTCAATAACCTTGCGATAGCGGTGGGGTTAGAGGGGAAGTACATGTGCAAATACGAAGCGAGCAATTTTTTATCGCGGTACACCGGTTCCGGTTTGCCGCGCTTGCCCTGCGTCATCGTGTGCGCTGTCAAAGGTGTTGTGGTTTGCGAATGATGAAAAGTGTGGCCGCGCACTTCTCCTTCTGGCAGCGACACACTGTGCAGGCCGAGATTGGCGAGTTTGTTTTGCATCACGGCATCGCCGCGCAACAAACCAGCCATCGCTGCGCGTTTGCCGTTTTTATCGGACAGCGAATCCAACAAATACAACAGGCCGCCGCATTCTGCGAGCAGCGGCTTGCCTACGGCGTGATGTTGTTGCAAGGCCTCTTTGAGTGCGCTGTTTTTACTGAGCGCATCCAAATGCAATTCGGGATAGCCGCCGGGCAAATACACGGCATCGCAATCGGGCAGTGCGCTGTCCTGCAGCGGTGAAAAATAAACCAGCGTTGCGCCGAGATTTTTTAAGCAATCGGTATTGGCGCGATACAAAAAAGCAAACGCGGCATCGTGCGCAATGGCGATGCGTTTTCCAGCCAACATTTTTTCTTGCTCAACCGTCTCGTCGGCGGAATGAAAAATAACTGGCGGCGGCAGTAATGCCGTGGCTGTTTTTTCCAATGCGTCAGCCATTGCATTCAAGCGCGCATCGAGATCGGCAATTTCTTCCGCTTGTACCAAACCGAGGTGGCGCGAGGGCAGAGCGGTGGCTTCTTCCTGACGAAACACCGCGCCATACCACGCCATATTTTCTGGCAGGCTGTTGCGCAACAGCTCAGCGTAGCTGTCGCTGGCGACGCGATTGGCCAGCACGCCGGCAAAGGGTAGATTGCTGCGATAAGTGGCCAAACCGTGGGCGAGTGCGCCGAAGGTTTGTGCCATCGCCGTGGCATTGATCACGGCCAAGACGGGAATGCCAAACCGTTGCGCGAGGTCGGCGCTGGAGGGCTCGCCGTCAAACAAACCCATCACGCCTTCGATCAGAATTAAATCTGCTTCACCGGCGGCGCGGTAGAGCAGGTCGCGGCAGTGCTGCTCGCCACCCATCCACAAATCCAGTTGGTACACCGGCTGCCCGCAAGCGCGCTCGTGAATCATCGGGTCGAGAAAATCGGGCCCGCACTTGAACACACGCACGCGCCGACCGGCGCGCGTATGCAAACGCGCCAGCGCGGCGGTAACGGTAGTCTTTCCCTGACCCGATGCAGGCGCTGTGATAAACAGCGCCGGACAGTGGCGAGGTGTGTTCATGTCAGCTGGCAGCACTCGCTGACGGGTTCTCTGCACCGCGGTTGGCACGCACATAAAACCACGCACTGGCCACGCCCAGTACCGCCCAAAACAGCGCGTTGAGCAGGGCTGAAGTCAGAATGAACTGATGTTGCAAGGCTTCTGGTGCCAGAGCCTCTTTCACGGCTGGCAGCGGCGCGCCAATCAAATGCGGCAGGGCTATAAGTACAAAGCCAATCACTCTCAGGCTCCATGAGCGTGTTAGTACACACAAACTCAAGCCGATCGCTGTGGCCAACACGGTGCCTATCCACCACTCCTGTCTGCCCACCAGTTCAGCCGCAGCTGTACCGGGCAGCTCAGGGTGCAGCCCCAGAGATGGCGCGGCGAACACGCTGAGGTAACCCGCCGCACCCCAAGCCAATCCAGTGAGCGCATTTTTTGGCGCGCGGAAGCGGAACAGGCCGACCAGCACTAGGGCAAAGCCGACGCCCATCACGGTGTTGGCGCTGGCCGTGGCGAGGGTGCGCTGCCAGCCGTTTTCTGGCTCCCATTCTTCTTGTGCTGCTTCGGCGCTGTGGTGATCGGGCACTGCATCGGCAGTGTGGCTGTGTGCAGCGGGTGCAGCGGGTGCAGATTCCACCACGGACGCAGGTTCAGCGGCCTGTTCGTAAGTTTCCGCTTCTAGAATCAGCGGAATAGCGGTAAACATTTGCACTACTGTCAAAATCAAGGCGGCAAGAAACCCCGCCTGCAGTGCGGGCGTTAATAATGTTTTCATGTGAGATCCCTGTTTTAGTGGCAGGGAAAGGCAGCGGCGTGACGCGTATCGTGCGCGGCGTTGTGCGCGGCACTCATGTGCGAGAAGCCGACAGCAAAAATCAACAACAGGCCTGCTGCGATAGATGACAGCGCAGGCAATACGCCCGTTCGTACAGCGATTTGGGTGGAAACAGTAGAAGTAGCAGCAGTCATGACAATTCCCCGTGCGGTGCTGGTTATGCGGGGGAGAGACAGCCAGAGAGGAGAAATCCGCTCACTGCTCGCCCGCCGCGAGTCAAGTAAAAGGCAATGGCGTATGCCAAAACCGTATGCGGCAGGCCGGTCTCCGGGCTCATGAGTGCGTAGCATCCTGTACGCCGACGGGCACCTTCCCATGTCGCGCCAGTGGCGCAGTACACAGTGGTTATTGCCGGTCTCTACTCATTTACCGTTGCGGGGGCAGCGCTGGAATTGTTGCTCAGAGAGCGAACGCACCAGCTTCCCGTTTCACCCTCGGAGCAGAAGCTCGTCGGGCACCTGAAGCAGGGCAGCACTCTAGCGAGGTTGGCGTGAGGAGGCAAGGCGGGGATTACATCTCCACGCCTTTCTGCGCGCGCACACCGGCTTTGAAAGCGTGTTTGACTTCGTTAATTTCGCTCACGGTGTCGGCGATGTCGATCAGTTCTGGCAGTGCGCCGCGCCCAGTGACGACAACATGTTGCATGGCGGGGCGCTGTTTGAGATCGGCTAGTACAGTGTGGAGATCGAGATATTTCAGGCGCAGCACGATGTTTAATTCATCCAACACAACGAGGTTGATGTTTTCATCGCGCAGAAACTTTTTTGCCTGCTCCCAAGCGGTTTCCGCTTTTTCAATATCGCGCGATTTATCCTGTGTTTCCCAAGTAAAACCTTCGCCCATCACATGGTAGTCCACTTCGGGGAAGCGGCGGAAAAAGGTTTCTTCGCCGGTGCTCTGCGCGCCTTTAATAAATTGCACCACGCCCACGCGCATGCCGTGACCGAGTGCGCGCGCCACCATGCCAAATGCGGAGCTGGATTTGCCTTTGCCGTTGCCGGTATGCACCAACAGCACGCCGCGTTCGTCTTGCGCAGCGGCAATTTTGGCATCCATCACTTCTTTGCGGTGCTGCATTTTTTTCTGGTGGCGTGTGTTGTCGGTAGACATGACTACTCCTGCTCTTGCATGCGCTCGCGGCGCTGCATTTCTTCTTTGATGGCGGCGTCAATTTCGCGCAGTACACCGCGCACATCGGCTTTTTTAGTGGAATCCACAAAGCGCCCTGTAAGCACAGTTTCTGGTGTTAATTCGCCTTTGGCGTACAGCGCCCAGATTTCTTTGCCGTAGCGTGTTTCTGATAATTCCGGTGCAAAGCGGCCAAAAAAATCGGCGAGGTTTTGCACGTCGCGCTCTAACAAACTCGCGGCGTGATTGTTCTGCGCAGCATCCACAGCTTGCGGAAAATCAATGATGATGGGGCCGTCGGCGGCGAGCAAAATATTAAATTCGGATAAATCGCCGTGTACTAAACCGGCACACAACATACGCACCACTTCTTGTATCAAGGTGGCGTGATGCTGGCGCGCTTCGTCGGCAGAAAACAACACATCGTTGAGGCGCGGCGCGGGCTGGCCATCGGCATCCTCAATCACATCCATCAACAACACGCCTTCAAAAAAACCGTAAGTGCGCGGTACACGCATACCAACGGCCGACAGCCGATACAGCGCATCCGCTTCTGCGGTTTGCCAAGCGGATTCCTGTTCTTGCTTGCCGTAGCGCGAACCTTTTTCCATGGCGCGCGCGCGGCGGCTGTTGCGTGATTTGCGGCCTTCGGTGTACTCAGCGGCTTGACGAAAACTGCGCCGCTCGGCTTCTTTGTACACTTTGGCGCAGCGCACATGTTCACCGCGCTGCACGAGGTAGACGGCTGCTTCTTTGCCACTTTTTAATTGGCGCAACACAGCATCAATGATGCCGTCTTCAATCAGCGGTTTGAGGCGTTCTGGAATCTTCATGGCGGCAGTGTACCTTATGCCGTTTACCTTATACTGACCGCCTTCCCGATCCGCCTGAAAGAGAGCTATTTATGCCCCGTTTACTTGTCGCTGCTTTATTCACTGTGTTGCTCGCTGCTTGCGGTCAAACCGGTCCTTTGTATTTGCCAAAAGATGATCCAAACGCAACAGAAGCAGCAACACCGCCGCCGCCCGTAGCAGAAACGCAAAGCGATGCAGCCAGCGATGAGACGGCAACAACGGATGAAACCGTAGCGCCTGACGAAGCAGCACCCGCCGAAAACGAGACGCCATAATATGAGCACGCAGTTGCAAACCTTCACGCGCCATCAAGGTGAATTGCGCGCTGAAGATGTGACCTTAACGGAAATTGCAGCGCGCTACGGCACGCCAACTTATGTGTACAGTCGCGCCGCTATCACCGCGAATTACCACGCCTACACCGATGCGTTGCAGGGCTGCGATCATCGTGTGTGTTTTGCGGTAAAAGCGAATAGCAATCTCGCGGTGTTGAATGTGTTGGCGCGTTTGGGTGCGGGTTTCGATATTGTTTCGGTGGGTGAATTGGAGCGCGTGTTAGCAGCGGGCGGCGATCCATCCGGCGTGGTGTTTTCCGGCGTGGGTAAACGCGAAGATGAAATTGCACGCGCGCTGGAAGTCGGTATTTATTGTTTCAATGTGGAATCGCGCGCCGAGTTGCAACGCATACAAACCGTAGCGGCGAGTATGAATAAAATTGCGCCGGTGTCACTGCGTGTGAATCCGGATGTGGATGCCAACACGCATCCGTATATTTCCACCGGCTTGCGCGAAAATAAATTCGGCATTGATATGCTGGAGGCGTTGGATGTGTACCGCGAAGCGGCGCAACTTTCACATATCCGCATCAAGGGTATTGATTGCCACATCGGTTCGCAGCTGCTGGAACTCACGCCGTTTTTGGATGCGCTGGATCGCGTATTGGGTTTGATCGATCAACTCGCCGCAGAAAAAATTGTGGTAGAGCATCTCGATATTGGCGGTGGCTTGGGCGTGGTGTATCGCCCCGGTGAAGCTGCGCCTACACCTAGCGATTACATGAAGGCACTACGCGCACAGTTGGGTGATCGTCCATTAAAAATTTTGGTGGAGCCCGGTCGTTCGATTGTGGCGAATGCCGGCGTGTTGCTCACGCGCGTGGATTTGTTGAAGTCCACACCTTCACACCATTTTGCTGTTGTAGACGCAGCGATGAATGATTTGATTCGCCCCGCGTTGTATCAAGCGTGGCAGAGCATAGAGCCGGTGCGTGAACACGAAGGTCGCTCGCATATTTACGATGTGGTGGGGCCCGTGTGTGAAACGGGTGATTTTCTCGGCAAAGCGCGCGAATTGATTATTGATGCCGGTGATTTACTGGCGGTGTTTGGCAGCGGTGCTTACGGTTTTGTGATGAGTTCCAATTACAACAGTCGCCCGCGCGCTGCCGAAGTGATGGTGGATGGCGAGCAAGTATTTACCGTGCGCCAGCGCGAAACGCTCGCGGACTTGTGGCGCGGCGAATCACTGCTGCCGTAAGTGAACGCGCTGCCATGAATGTACCAGTGGTGAAATTTTGTTCCAGTTGCGGCGCAGCGGTGCGGCTGGAAATTCCCGCTGGCGATAACCGCGAGCGCCATGTGTGTACGCAGTGCGAAACAATTCACTATCACAACCCGCGCATCATCACTGGTAGTTTGCCGGTATTTGAAGATAAGGTTTTGTTGTGCAAACGCGCTATCGAACCGCGTTTAGGTTTTTGGACACTGCCCGCCGGTTTTTTGGAATTGGGTGAAAGCGTTGCCGCCGGTGCCGCGCGCGAAACCGAAGAAGAAGCGGGCGCGCAAGTGCAAATGGGCGAGCTGTTTTGTATGTTTAACCTGCCGCATATCGGGCAGGTGTACATGATGTATCTCGCACAATTAACTGCGCCGCAATTCGCTGCACACACGGAAGAATCTTTGGAAGTAAAACTGTTTTGCGAAGAAGATATTCCCTGGCGCGAACTGGCCTTTCGCACCATTTGGCGCACTCTGCATCACTATTACGCCGATAAAAAACTCGGTCATTTTTCTTTGCATGTGGAAGACATCGGCCCGATGTAATTCTCAAATTATTTTTGGGAGAGAGCTGTGGAGATTTTTGCGCCAACACCGGAACATCTCGGTCTCGATGCGATAGGTGCGTTTGCGCAGCGCGCAGAAGCACTGGGCTATGACGGCATTTTTGTCGCGGATGCGATACACGACGGTTTGTTGCTGTCTTGCCAAGCACTCGCAGCGACTGCGCGCATTACGGTGGCAACTTCCGTGCTGGTGGCGTTTCCGCGCAGCCCGATGAATGTGGCGCTGGCGGCGTGGGATTTGCAGCGTATGTCGCAAGGGCGTTTTGAGTTGGGTCTCGGCACGCAAATTCGGCAGAATATCGAAGATCGTTTTTCGGTGCGTTGGTTGCCGCCGGTGTCGGGTATGCGCGAATACTTAGGCGCACTGCGCGCGATTTTTCACAGCTTTCGCACCGGTGAAGCGCTGCGTTTTGAAGGCGAGCATTTTCGTTTCACGCGCTTGCAACCGTTTTTTAATCCGGGGGCTATCGACGCGCCCAATCCATCGCTGATGATGGGTGCAGTGGGCGAGAAAATGCTGGCGCTGTCAGGTCGTTGCGCCGATGGTTTGCACACGCATCCCACCAGCGGCGCGCGGCGCTATTTGCAAGAAGTGGTGTTGCCGAATGTGGCGCAAGGAGCCAGCCAACGCGATGCCGTATTATCCAAACCGCGCATTTGCATCAATGCTTTAGTGGCCAGCGGATTTGATGACGCTGAAGTCAAAAAAGCGCAAGAACAATTTCGCCAAACACTGGCATTTTTATTTTCCACACCGGCGTATTGGGCGAGCTTGGAATTGTACGGTTGGCAGGATGTGGGTTTGGAATTGCAGCAACTCGCGCGCACACAGCGTTGGGACAAAATGGCGGCGGCGTTTACGGATGAAATGTTGGATGTGTTTTTGCTGAGTGGCACTTACCGCGAACTACCAGAAAAAATGCTGGCGCGTTTTGGCGATGTGGCGGATCGCGTAGCGGTGCAACCGCCCGCAACCACAGAACACGATGCAGGGTTTATGGAGATGCTAAATACGATTCGTCAGTTAGCCGCTTGATTCGCTGTTGTGATAATTAGCGATCAATCTTTTTGCTTGCGCCGCGCCGCGAGTTGCTGTTCCAACTGCTCGGCGCTGTCCAACACATTCACTTCGGTAAATAATTTGCTGGCGGCGGTGTGCTGCGTGAGTGCGTCGGCGGCGAGCAAAATTGCGCCCGATGTCCAGGTCGGTTTTTCATCCGGCCACAATAAATCTTCTGCAAATTGATAGCCGGTCCAGTACACGCCTTCATCGTCGCGCCACTGGTGCAACCAACTGTAGAGTTCCACCGCGCGCGCGCGATCACCGGCGGCGAGCAGCGCCATCACCAACTCGCAAGATTCCGCCACCGTCACCCAGGGTTGATCGGACACGCAACGGCAGCCCATGCCCTGCACCACGAACTCATCCCAGCGCGCATTGATACGTTGCAGTGCCGTTTTTTTGTTGTCGATGGCGCCGGTGAGCACAGGATAAAACCAATCCATCGAATAGCGCGCTTTTGATTCCCAAGTGCGATCAAAACGCTCCGGTTTGTGGCGCAGTGCGTGGCCGAGTTTTTCGCGCGCTTTTTCCCAGTGCGGTTTTGGCTCGCCCAGCACGGTAAAAATATTGAGCGCGCACTCCAAACTTTTATAAATGGAAGCGTTGCCCGTCACCAGCGCATCGCGCATGGTTTTGCCTTGTTTATCCACCGCCCAGTGAATGTCGCCGTGTTCCGTTTGCAAGCCGATCACAAAACGGATGGCGTGTTCCACCATGTCGGCCATTTCACAGAGAAAAGAATAATTTTCGGTGATGAGATAGTGATGCCACACACCAGTGGCAACATAGGCGACGAAATTGGTTTCGCGGCGCTCGTCATTTTTTACCGTGCGATCTTGGTAGTGTATCCACCAACTGCCGTCTTTTAATTGTTCGCTTTTCAGCCATTGATAAGCTTTTTCAGCGGCGGCGTATTCACCGGCAATCGACAAACCCATTGCCGCTTCGGTGTGATCCCACGGGTCGGCATAGCTGCCGGTAAACCACGGAATGCAGCCGTCTTCCAATTGCGTGGCCAAAATATAATCCACAGCCGGACGCAATAAATCGTGCGGAAAAAAACCTTTGCTCAAAAAAGGGCCGCTCATTTGGCATTCCTCTCGGCAACTGTGCTCGGTTTGTAAAAATACAGCACCACACTTTTGCCGATCAGCGGGTCGAGAGTTTTTTCTAAAACGCGCGTGAGTGCGGGCTGTTCCATCATGTCCCACACCAAGAGCTTATGCCATTGCTGTACCAGCGGATTTTTTTCTTTGCTTGCCCAAAACGCGCACTGTAACCACCAGTAAATACTGTGCAGGGCGTGCGCCCAGTGGCGGCGAATAAAACGCAAGCCGGTGCGCTCAACTTCGCGCTTTAATAAATGTTCTTTGAAGATGCGAATGTGGCCGCCTTCATTGCTGTGGTAAGCATCAGACAGCGCCCAGCAAATCCACTCCGGCACATAGCGCGGCACGCTGATAGCCGCAACGCCGCCCGGTTTGAGTACGCGCTCTATTTCATTGATAGCGCTGAGATAATCGGGAATGTGTTCCAACACTTCCGAACAAATTACCTGATTAAAACTGGCATCGGCAAAAGGCAGTTGCAGGGCGTTGGCGCAGGCGAGATGAAAATATTTTTCGGTATTTTCTGCAGCGAGAAAAGGCTCGGCGCGTTCTGTAGCGGTGCTTAAATCATTAAAGCCGAGATCAACACCGATGGCGTGTACATTTGCTTCCACATAGGCGTTGATAACATGGCGACCTTCGCCGCAGCCGAGATCCAATACAGTATCCCCACTGCGAAAACCCAGAGTTTTGAAATCAACTGTTTTCATGCCTTGGATTTCCTCTGCTGCAGCATACGCTGGTAATACTGTGTGAATTGTTGTGCGGCGAGATTCCAGCAGAAAGTGCTTTCAATGCGCGCGCGCCCCGCTTGCGCCAGTTGTGCGCGTTTCTCTGGGTGTTCGAACAAATCCACAATCGCATCAGCAATCGCCTGTTCGCTGCCCGCTTGCACCACCAGTCCCGCATCGCCCACCACTTCCGGCAGCGCGCCGCCGTTGGAAGAAATCACCGCTGTGCCGCAAGACATGGCTTCACCGGCTGGCAGGCCAAAACCTTCATACAGCGAAGGGCAGACCACAATTTCTGCTTCGTTGTAGTGCTGCACCAATTGTTCCGTGGAAATGCCGGAAACAAATTGCACGATGTCGCCAATGCCGAGACGCGCAATTAAATTTTCGGTGTAGCCACCGGCTTTAGGTTTGCCGACGACGAGCAGTGACAGTTGCGGGTAACGCTCGCGCAACAGTGCCACCGCTTTCAATAAAAATTTCAACCCTTTAAGCGGCTGGTCAGCAGAAGCGGTGCACATCAAGCGAAAAGGAATTTTTTGAATATGGGGAATAGGGTGAAACTCGGCGGTGTCGATACCGCAGTGAATCAAATCAATCTCGCTTTCATGGATAGAAAAATCGCGCGCGATGTCTCGGCGCGAGTGCGCGGAAACGGTCACAATATGATCGAGTTTTTTCACCACATTTTTTTGCATCTTCAAAAACGAATGCCAGCGCAAAATCAAGGCGCGCATATACCAGCGCGGCTCCGATTTCAACGCGATGCGCAGATCGTGCGTGATGGGGTGATGAAAGGTGGCGACGACAGGAAAGCCGCGCTTCTGCAAATCGAGCAAGCCGTAGCAGAGGCTCTGGTTGTCGTGAATGATGTCGTAGTGCTTGTGTTTGTTTTTCAGCAATTTGTTGACGCGGCGACCAAAGCTGTAAGGCTCGGCGAAGCCGCCGGTGAGCATGCTCCACCACTCCATGAAATCGGCCCACGACAGCAAATGTTTGGCACGCAAACCGAAGGCGTGATGGCGTGGGCTTTCAAACAAATTGAGGCTGGGTACTTTAATCAGCGTCACGCGCGGATCGAGATGTGGGTAGGGCGGGCCAGAAATCACATCTACCTGATGCCCCATGTTCACCAGCGCCTTGCTCAAGTACTTGAGGTAAATACCCTGCCCGCCGCCGTAGGGGTGGCTGCGATAGCCGAGCAGGGCAATGCGCAAAGCGCGCGGCGATGGGTGCGAAGTGGCAGTCACGAGTGGTTAAAAAATCGTCAAAAAAAGAGGGCGTTATGGTAATGAGAGCGGCTGGTTAGCGCCACTGCGTATAGCCACAAGGGGAGAGTGACTGCCAAAATATGGCCTGAGTAAAAGAGTCATTGCGCATGCCACACGAAACCCCTCTGATATTTACCATCGCAGCCAGCTTCGCCCTTGCCCTCGTACTGGGCTTTTTGGCGGCGCGCATCAAGTTGCCGGTGTTGGTGGGCTATATGGTGGCTGGTATCTTGGTTGGTCCGCTCTCCCCAGGTTTAGTGGTGGATGTAGGTTTATCGCAGCAATTGGCGGAGATCGGCGTGATTTTGCTGATGTTCGGCGTGGGCTTGCACTTTTCCTTGGCAGATCTGTTCTCTGTGCGCCGCATTGCCCTGCCGGGGGCGTTGATCGAGATTCCCTTGGTCACGGCGCTGGGCGCAGGCTTGGCGACATGGTGGGGCTGGTCACTGGGCGGCGCGTTGGTGTTCGGGCTGTGTTTGTCGGTGGCGAGTACCGTGGTCTTGGTGCGCGCCATGGAAACGCACGGCCAGCTCAAAACCATGAACGGCCACATCGCCATCGGCTGGTTGGTGGTGGAGGATCTGGTGATGGTGCTGGTGCTGGTGTTGCTGCCGCCACTGGCGGGCGTACTCAGCGGCAATAGTGGTGCGGGTGATGTGCACACCCTACTAAAAACGCTGGCGATGACATTTATTAAAGTCGCCGGTTTTATTGCGCTGATGATGGTGGTGGGGCGCAAAGTGTTTCCGTGGTTGCTGTGGCAGGTAGCGCACACCGGCTCGCGGGAATTGTTTAATTTGTGTGTGGTGGCCGCGGCGATAGGCATTGCTTACGGCGCTGCCACGCTGTTTGGTGTGTCGATTGCGTTGGGGGCATTTTTTGCGGGCATCGTGTTGCGCGAATCTGATTTCAGTTACCGTGCTGCACAGGAATCGCAGCCGTTGCGCGATGCGTTTTCTGTACTGTTTTTTGTCTCGGTCGGTATGTTGTTTGATCCGCGTGTACTGCTGGACAACCCGTTGGGTGTGTTGGCGGTGCTGGCCATCATCATGTGCGGCAAATCGATGTTGGCGTTTACTTTGGTAAAAGCGCGCGGCTATCCACTGACTACAGCGCTGACCGTGTCTGTCGGCTTGGCGCAAATCGGCGAGTTCTCTTTTATTTTGGCTGGCTTGGGTGTGAGTCTGAATCTGTTGCCCAAAGAAGGCTTAAATTTAATTCTGGCAGGTTCGCTGTTATCTATCGCACTAAACCCCTTGGTGTTTCATGCCGTGGAGCCACTGCAGCGCTGGATACGCACGCGCTCGCGCTTTGCGCGTTTTCTGGAGCAGCCGGATGACCCACTGGCGATCTTGCCGATGACTTTTGCTTCGGAAGAATTGACGAATCATGTCGTGTTGGTGGGTTATGGTCGCGTAGGGCGGCGCGTTGGCCGCGCATTGCGCGAGCGCGGTCTGCGCTATGTGGTGGTGGAAGAAAATCGTGATTTGGTTGAAGGCTTGCGAGCAAAAGGTTTGCCGGCAGTGGCCGGTGATGCTGTGGAGCCAGAAGTATTAATTCAAGCGCATATTGCCCGTGCATCGCTGCTGATTGTGGCGATGCCCGATGCCGCGCGCACCGGCCGCATGTTGGCAATTGCGCGCATGTTGAATCCGCATATCGGTTCTATTGCGCGCGTGCACAGCGATGATGAAGCCGAATTGCTAGAAAAAGAAAATGTCGGCGGGGTATTTTTTGGCGAGCAAGAATTGGCAAATGCCATGATCTCAGCGATAGATGGTCAGTTATCTGAGCAGCGGCATCAGCATCACGGATAAATAAAACATGACAGAAACATTGCACTGGCAGCCACTGGATAAACCGGCGTGGCTGGCGTTGAAAGCGGAAGGCGAAATCATCGAGCAGGACAACCGTGGCGTAAAAGTGCTGCGCTGCGCCAATGGCGATTTTATTAAATTGTTTCGCGTAAAACGCCGCATCACCACCGCGCGTTTGTGGAATCCGGCGCAGGAATTTTTTCGCAAAGCACAGCAATTAAAACAGCGTGGTATCGCCACCGTAACCCCTGTGTCTTTGTATCGTCTGCTGCATGTGCCGCGCTTCGGTGCGCGCTATCAGCCCTTGGAAGGTGAAACGGTGCGCACACTGCTACAGCAAAAAAAATTCACAGAAAAACACATAACAGAATTGGCGGCATTCATTGCGCTGTTGCACAGCAAGGGTATTTTGTTTCGCTCCCTGCATCCGGGCAATGTGGTGCTGCGGCCAGATGGAACATTTGGTTTGATTGATATTTTGGATTGCCGTTTCCGTTGGTGGAGCAGGCCACTCAACCGCTGGCAGCGCGAACGCAATTTTCAGCATTTCTTCCGGTATGAAGATGGCAAACAAATCGAAAGGGCGTTGAGGGCGGCGTATTTTATTGCCGCTGGTTAGTTTGAATCTTCAAAAAACATGCACGCTGCGTAGAGTTTCCATACGCTCCATTTTGATTCGCCAATGAATAACAGCAGCTTCATGATGAGGCAAGAATGCAAGGTTCTTGTTGTTGTGAGCGGGATGAAATGCTTGGTCTTGGTGCAAAACTCTAAAAATCCAGAGGAATATTTATCAAATCCGCACCATGCTGTAGCGCGGTAGGTGTTTTGACGCAGTTGGCACGGCAGTTGCAAAACCTCGTATGTGTGCAGCAACAGTTGCACCGTGGCGATCAATGCGAGGTGAACTATGTCGTTCAACACAGGAATCTGGAAACGCTGCCAACACATCATGCGCATGGCTGTATTGTGGGCTGCAACAGTGGTACTGGCGACACCGTTGGCGCATGCCAGTAGCGAACCGGAAAAGTGGGAATTGAAATTTGGTTTCATCAAACTCACTGACATGGTGCCGTTGGCGGTGGCGTATGAAAAAGGCTATTTCGAAGACGAAGGGCTGACCGTCACGCTGGAAGCGCAGGCAAACTGGAAGGTGTTGTATGACCGCGTGGTATCCGGTGAACTGGATGGCGCGCACATGTTGGCAGCCATGCCATTGGGTTCTGCCACCGGCATCACTGGCAAGGACATGTTGATTGCACCGTTCACGCTGTCCTACAACGGTGCCGGCATTACTGTTTCGAACGATGTGTGGTCAAAAATGAAACCGTCCGTGGCAATGGAGGGCGGTAAACCGAAGCACCCAATCAGCGCCAAGAGTCTCGTGCCGGTGCTCGATCAGTACAAAAAAGAAGGCAAGAGCTTCACGCTGGGCATGACTTTCCCTGTGGGTACGCACAATTACATGGAGCGTTATTGGTTGGCTGCCGGCGGCATACATCCTGGCTTTTATGCGCCTGAAAAAGGCGATAACAGCGGCAATATCGGTGCGCAGGCGTTGCTGTCTGTGGTGCCACCGCCGCAAATGGTGCCCACCATGGATGCTGGCACTACCGTGGGGTATTGCGTGGGGGAGCCGTGGAATCAACAAGCGGTTGTTAAAGGTTTGGGTGTGCCGGTAATTACCAGTGAGCAGATGTGGGCTGGCGGTGCAGACAAAGTGTTTGGTGTGCGCGAAGCGTTTGCTAAAGAAAACCCCAACACCACGCTGCGTGTTGTGAAGGCGCTGATTCGCGCTTCGCAATGGCTGGATGCCAACAGCAACGCGAATCGACCAGAAGCCGTAAGAATGATTGCGCGACCGGTGTATGTGGGTGCAGATGAAAAAGTGATTGCCAACAGCATGACAGGCACCTTTGAGTTTGAAAAAGGTGATAAACGCGCCATTCCAGAATTCAACACATTCTTCAAAGATGTGTACGGCATTCCTTATTACTCGGATGCCGTGTGGTGGCTGACCCAAATGCGTCGTTGGGGGCATATCAGTAGCCAACAGCCGGACAGCTGGTACATGGATATGGCAAAAAAAGCCTATCGCCCAGATATCTATGTTGCCGCCGCTCAAGAGTTGGTGCGTGAGGGCAAGCTGAAAGCAGCGGATTTGCCCGATCTAACAACAGCAACCTTTATCAAACCGCCACAAACCAGCGCGTTGGATGGCGCGGTGTTTGATGCCAGCAAACCCAATGCGTTCATTGATGGTTTTGCCATCGGTCTGAAAGGCAACAGCAAGCCGTAGCTCAAATATTGGCTCTACTTTCGATAACGAAGCTACAAGAGAGGTATGTCATGGTGACATCAATGTTGAGCCGTCTTGTCAAAGCGCCGACGATACGCGAGGAGTGGTTGAGCAAAGCGCTGGAACTCATCGCCATGCCTTTGTTGGGGCTGACGATTTTTCTGGTGATGTGGAGTGTGGCGGCTAGCCGCATTGATACCTCGCTGGGGAAGTTTCCTGGGCCATCTGCGGTATTAATGCAGGCACAGGGGTTGGTAAGCGAATTTCGTGACGAAAAAGGGCGTGAGCGGGCGTTCTACGAGCGGCAGGAAAAGCGCAATGCAGAACTGATATTGCGTGATCCGCAAGCCAAGCCGTCCATGAGCCCGTACAGCGGTGCGCCGACCTATCCAGAGCAGATCTTCACCAGCCTGAAAACGGTGTTCACGGGATTTCTGTTGGCGGCGTTGATTGCGATCCCCGTGGGTATTGCCATCGGGCTGAGTGGGTTTGTGTACCAAGCGGTCAACCCGATCATTCAGCTGTTCAAGCCGGTGTCCCCTCTGGCTTGGTTGCCATTGGTGACGATTGTGGTCGGTTCGGTGTATGTCAATGTGAATGACAGTGTGCCGAAGTCTTATGTCACATCGGCTGTCACCGTGATGCTGTGCTGCTTATGGCCTACCGCGATCAACACGGCTGTTGGCGTGGCATCGGTTAATCAAGATCTCGTCAATGTCAGCAAAGTACTGCAGCTAGGGCGTATGCAGCATGTGCGCCACATCGTGCTGCCGGCTGCCGTGCCGATGATTTTTACTGGCTTGCGTTTGTCATTGAGCACGGCATGGATGGTGCTGATTGCGGCTGAGATGCTGTCGCAGAATCCGGGTCTGGGCAAATTCGTATGGGATGAATTTCAGAACGGCAACAACAATTCTTTGGGCCGCATCATGGTCGCCGTACTCACTATCGGTGTGATCGGCTATGTGCTGGATCGCGGCATGTTGTTACTGCAACAGCGTGTGTCATGGGACAAGCAAGCAGTCCTGCGTTAAGCCGATCAGAAGGAGAACACAAAATGAAAGCATTACTCGAATTGACGCAAGTGGGCATCGACTTCAAGTCTGCCAAAGGCACATTCACCGCGTTACAAGATGTGAACTTAAAAATCAGTAAGGGCGAGTATGTGTCGCTGATTGGCCATTCCGGTTGTGGAAAATCCACGGTGCTTAACATCGTCGCCGGTTTGCTACGCGCGTCGCGCGGTGGCGTGATTCTCAATGGGCGCGAAGTCAATACGCCAGGGCCAGAGCGGGCTGTGGTGTTTCAGAATCATTCTTTGCTGCCGTGGTTAACGGCTTACGAAAATGTGGAATTGGCCGTCAAACAAGTATTTAAAGGTCAGAAAAGCAAAGCAGAAATGCAGTCATGGATAGAGCACAACCTGCAACTGGTGCATATGCAGCATGCCATGCACAAATTGCCGCATGAAATATCCGGCGGGATGAAGCAGCGCGTTGGCATTGCGCGTGCGTTGGCGATGCAGCCAGAAATTTTATTGATGGACGAACCCTTTGGCGCGCTGGATGCGCTGACGCGAGCACACATGCAGGATTCGCTGATGGAAATTCAGTCGGTGTTGAACAACACGGTAATCATGATCACGCACGATGTGGATGAAGCTGTATTGCTCTCGGATCGCATTGTGATGATGACCAATGGTCCATCGGCAACGATAGGAGAAATTCTCACCGTAGATTTGCCGCGCCCGCGCGACCGTTTAGCGCTAGCAGATGATCCGCATTACAACCATTTACGACATGAAGTGTTGCGCTTTCTTTATGAAAAACACGCAAAAGTTGAGGAGATAACTCGTCGTGAAAAAAAGCTAACGGCGTTGTTTAGCGGCGCCAATTCAAAAAAATCTGTTGCTTGATGCAAGGGGAATAGAGATGACTATTTGCAATAAAACAGCAGTTGCAACCGGTTTGGCAGCTGTCTGCCTATTGTTGGCAGACAGCGCAATGGCAGGCACGGATTTCATGGAGTCGTTAACGGGCGGCAAAGCCAGCGCGAATGTGCGATTGCGATTTGAAGAGGTGCATGACGATGCGTTCGAGGAAGAAGGCGAAGCGCTGACATTGCGCACGAGGTTGGGTTACGAAACGGCACCATTTTATAATTTTACTACTTTGGTAGAGTACGAAAATGTATCGACCTTAAACGGGATTGATGAATACCAAGAGCCCGCGCCGCCAGCACCCAAGGCAGCAGGAGCCGCCGTGATCGCAGATCCAGAAGTGAATGAATTCAATCGCGCGCAAATCAAATACCGCGGCATTCGCAAACTCGATTTAACTTTAGGTAGACAGTACATTTCGTACGACAACCAGCGCTGGATAGGTAATGTTGGATTTCGACAAGACGATCAAACATTTGATGCGTTTAGCGCGTCGTACACGGGGCTGAAAGATTTCACGCTTAACTATGCTTATGTTGTTGAGGTAAACGGCATTACGCCTGAGTTCGACAACAAAGTGAATGACCATTTTTTTAATATTCAGTACAACGGATTCAGTTGGGGAAAACTCACTGTGTATCACTATGATCTGCACAGCCAGAATGACAGTATTCGCGGACCGGAAAAAGAAATCGATGTGAATCCTGGTTTGCGTTATGTCTCAAATAAAACTACCGGCCTGCGCTTAGATGGCGGCTACAACTTGCCAACCACCATTCCTTTGCGTGCTATCTATCGCGTCGAGTTGGCGCAACAAGAAGCGCAAGTCATGGAGCCTGTAGTGGGAACACGCAGTCGCGAAACTACATACCGCACGGATTACGGCATGGCTGAAGTCGGCTTCAATTGGGGATTTGGTGGAGGCAATTTTGCACTGACGCCGGTTTTAGGTTACGAAGTGCTAAGTTCGGACAACGGCAAGTACGGGCTGCAAACGCCGTACGGCACCAAGCATGCGTTTAACGGGTTTGCCGATCAGTTTCTGGTTACGCCAAAAGAAGGTTTGGTAGATAAGTATGTCAACATCGGCTTTGACTGGAACCCGCAGAACATCAAAATACAGGCGCAGTATCACGAATATGAAACGGATCATGCCAATGCTGTGCGTAAAGGCGATCTGGATCTCGGTAAAGAGTACAGTTTGCAGGTGGTAAAAACATTTTCCCCGAACTGGTCCGTTGGGACAAAGATAGCGATCTATGACGAATCGCATGATGCGGATGATGTGTTGCGCTCGAATAAACGCGATACAGATAAATTGTGGGCTTGGGTGGAGTACAAATACTGATAAAAGTGTCTGGCAGCGGGCTAATACCCTGCCGCCAGAACACGATTGCGTTAAGTATTTTCTTCGCCGATCGCGTAATGAATTTTTGTGGTTTTCTGAATGATTTGTGCGACAGGACATTTTTTTGCGATATGTACTAAACGATCCACTTGCTCGGTGGTCAAATTTGCACTATTGCTGAAAGTAAAATTTTGTGTGAATTCAAATTCAGCGCCGTGATCTGTGTTGATTGAGCGCATGCTCACATCGACACCAATGGCTCCCAAGTTCCACCCTTTTCGATCGGCATACATGCGCAAGGTGGTAGCAACGCAGGAAGCCAAAGAGCCCAAAAGCAATTCTTGCGGGGTTGTATATTTGTCTTGCCCGCCAACTTCTGTCGGCTCGTCGGTGAAATACACATGATGGCGATTGCTGATTTGGGTGAGATAGTTTTCACCTTCCAAAATGGCATGTGCTTTTTCTTTCATTAGCATAATCGTGCCTCGTTTAATATGACGGTACGATGGACTGTATGCCAAAAAACTAGAGGTGACAATCTATTGCCGCGTGAAATACATACGGATTATTCACAGTGCATCCAATGCCAACCTTCTCGCTGCAACCCCATCTGTTTTGCCGCTACCGAGTTTTGGAATGGCAGGCACTTGCACATATTCGGCGGGCATCATCAGGGCGAGTGTATCGGAAGCGAGCATCATTTTGCGTAAATCATCTTCGTCAATATTGGCGGCGTAGAGCAACACGATGCGCTCACCTTTTTTCTCGTCGGGTATGTTTACGGCTAATAAATCAATCGCGTAATCCGGCGTGATGCTGGTGGTGGCAATCACGCGCTGCACAGCTTCTTCCACCGCCGCGAGTGAAATCATTTCACCGCCAATTTTGGCAAAACGCGAATAGCGATCGACGATAACTAAAAAACCATCTTCATCGAGATGGCCTTTGTCGCCCGTTTTGTACCAGCGCTGGCCGTCGATCTCGACGATGGCTTGTGCCGTTTTTTCTGCATCGTTGAGATAGCCGAGCATCACTTGAGTGCCGGCGATCAAAATCAAACCGTCTTCCTGTGGTGGCAGTTTTTCTAAGCTGTGTGGATCGACGATGCGAAACGCAGTGCCAGGTAGTGGCAAACCAACAGTGCCATTTTTTTGTCCGCGCTGTACGAACCAGTAGCGGTCATCGAGTTGATCGGGAATATTGACGCTGGCCACCGGCGTGGTTTCGGTGGCGCCATAACCTTCAAACAAATCGACATTGAATTTCAGTTTGAATGCATCGCGCACATCGGGCGCCAGTTTTTCTGCACCAGCCACTACCACGCGCAATGATTGCAACATCAGCGGATGAATTTTGGCGTTGCGCACATACAGGCGCAAGAAAGTGGAAGTGCCGCACAGCACGGTGGCTTTGTGGCGCGCAATGGCTTTGGCGGTGCCGAGCACATCGGTAGGGTCTGGATGGCACACGACTGGGATCCCTTCCAGCAGTGGCATAAAACTGGTGACGGTTAAACCAAACGAATGAAACAAGGGCAGACTGCCGACGATCACATCGTCGCGTCGTGTGTTCAACACATCGGACACTTGCACGCAGTTGGCGATGATGTTGCGGTGCGACAACACAACGCCTTTGGGTTTTCCTTCGCTGCCACTGGAAAATAAAATCGCAGCGGCATCATCTAAGTGATGATATTTTTTGCTGAACAAGCGATACAGCCAGCGTGCGGGCAGTAATAGCATCAAGGCAGCAAAAACCATTTGATAGGGCAGGATACTGGCTTTCATATCTTCGAGATAACGCAGGCGCACGCCAGAAAAAATAGTCTCTACCGCCACACCTTTTTGCTCCAGTTTTTTCAAAAACAAACGCGAGCTGTATACAGTTTGAATATCAGCGGCATCCAATGCAGCTTCAATGGCTTCTGCGCTGGCGGTGTAATTTAAATTCACCACGGTTTTGCCGGCGAGCAATGCGGCCATGTTGCCGATCAAACCGGCGCTTGAGGTGGGCAGTAGTAAACCGACGCGCTGTTCGCGGCTGAATGTTTTGATGCGCTGTGCAAACAGCAGCACGGCCATCAACAAACGAAAATTACTCAATTGCGTGCCGCTGCTATCCATCACGCTAATTTGGCGCAGATTGCGTTTCGCAGTGCGCAACCACGCGAGCGGCAGCGGATCCAACCAGTCGGTCTGTTGTTGCCACGCACCTATCGATAATTCAGCGACTTTTTGCTTCACCTGCGTGGCTTGCGTGGTGATCGGCAGCGTTTCGCCGAAAGCGACCAAAATATTGCGCTTGATACCGCGTGTGCGATTTTCGTGCAGCTTTTCGCTGGCACGCGACAAACGACTGCCCCACAAGCCGTGTAAATAAAACGGTACGATGCTGCCGTCTACGCCATCTACTGTGCGTTCAAAACCGTGGCGAAACTCACCGAGTTGGCCATTGCGGCTGATCGCGCCTTCGGGAAATAAGCACACCACCTGCCCATCTTTTAATAAACGATTGATTTCTTGTAAGGCGTTTTTGCTATTGCCGCTGGCGATGGGAATAGCGCCGACCGCTTTCAAAAATGGCCGCAAAAACCACAAGTTATAAATTTCGCGCTGCATCACAAAATGTATTGGGCGCGGGCAGGCAATTTGCACCATCGCCCAATCAATCCAACTGATGTGATTGCCGAGCAGCAACACGCCGCCGGTGCGCGGAATACGATCAAAGCCACTGACATCAATGCGATACGCGCCGCGAAACAGCGCGGTAAACACAATACGCACAAATGATTGCGGCAGTTGTGACACGGTGTAACCAGCGCCGATCACTGCCACAATGGTGAGCAAAACAAACATACCGCTGCTCGTTAAGCCAATCCAAGACGCGCTCGCCGTGACGGCGAGAAAACTCAGCATGGTGACATTTTGTACCCAGTTATTGCCGGCGAGTACGGTGCCAATTTTTTCTGCACTCGCTTGGTATTGAATCAACGCATTGAGAGGAATAATAAATAAACCGCCCGCTATGCCTATCGCCAACATCAACAGTGCCAGCGAAAAAGTGGTATGCAAAGCGGGCAAGATCGCCAAGCTGCACGCGATGCCAAGTGCGCCGACAGGAATCAAACCGGTTTCAATGTGATGGCGAGAAATGCGACCGGCAAACAGCGAGCCGATCATCACACCGATGCCGGTGATAGCGAGCATCGCTTGGATGGCGACGGTGTTGTGTTCTTGCAAGCGCTCTTCGGCAAAAGTAGGGAAAACCGCGATCAAGGATTGCGCCAACCCCCAGTAAGTCGACAGGCCGATAATGGACAACCAAATCACGCGCTGTTCGCGCAGCGTTTTGACATTGCGACGCAAATAGTCACCGCGAAAATATTGCAACACAGAAAATGCTTCGTGGCTTTTATCGGTAGAAAAATTAGGCAGCCGATAGGCAAGCACTAACTCAATCACACTGTTGCCCACCAACAACCAGCCCAGTGGCACCATGAGCTGCAACATGGCATCAGCTGTTTTTGCATCTGGGTGTGCCGCCAGCGTGCGTTCAAATAAAAAAGAAAACACAAACATGCCGGAGAGAATGGCGATCGTTGTTGTGGCTTGTACCACGCCATTGCCAGCGGCGATATTGTCGGTGCCGCCAACTTCACGGATGTAGCCGTATTTCGCTGGCGAATAAAACGCACTTTTCGCGGCGAGAATAAGTGTTAGGGCAAAGGCCGCACGAAACCAACCCTGTGCATAGCAAAAAGTAATCAGCAAGGTGACGACGACAGCAGCCCATGCGGCAATTTGCATCACGCGTGGTTTGGGGTAGCGGTTAGCTGCATGTCCTGCAGGAGAAAACAGCAGGATGAACGGCAGCAAAATCATGGCGTTGACCACGGCAATTAAGGCGCTTTGCGTGGTGCCATCAAAAATTTTGAACACGGTATTTTGAATCACAATTTTGTGGCCGAGATCCACAAAGGCGTTGAGAAACAGCATTGCCACATACGGCGTAAAGCCGCGTCGTCTGAATAAATCCCACATCGTTTTTCTCCTGTCTCGGTGCTGTTGCAGCAAGGTTTGACTGTAGCTTGCGCGAGGCAGACAATCAAACGAGCGCGAGAGCGAATAGCCGCGCGCAGGAGGCAAGCATGACGGGCAAGGCGAGTATCCATCTGGCGCGCGCTTATGATGATTTATCGCAAGTGCACGGCGCGCGTTTGTTGGTTGATAGACTCTGGCCGCGCGGCGTGCAAAAAGAGCATCTGCATTTGAGTGAGTGGATACGCGATATTGCGCCGAGCAATGCGCTGCGCCAGTGGTTTGGACACGATCCAGATAAATGGCAAGCCTTTCGCCAACGCTACACTGCCGAGTTGGATAGCAATCCAGAAGCGGTGGCGCAGTGTGCCGCTTGGCTACATAAAGGTGCGGTGACGCTGCTCTACGGCGCGAAAGATCGCGAACACAACAACGCCGTGGTGTTGGCAGATTATTTAGCGCATCATGTTAAGAAAAAAAGGAAGTCGTAAACGCCATGTCAGTCAGTGACACACAAAAACCTACAGCGCGTTATGCCTCGCCGGTCTGTTATGCGGCTGATGTAGAAAGTGGTGTAGATGAGCAGCAGCAGCGTGACCTCGCGCGGTGGCGCAAAGCCGAGCGCCAACGCCAGCGTGAAATACGCCGCGCGTTAACGCCAGAGCAGCGTCAAACTTACGCACAGGCGATTGCTAAAAATATTGACGCGATCCTGGAAAAAAAATATGTCGATTTGCGCGGCAAAGTGTTGGGCGGCTATTGGCCGATTCAAGGTGAATTAGATTTAGTGTTTTGGTTTCATGCGCTGCACAAACGCGGCGTGCGCATTGCTCTGCCGATCACCGAGCAGCAGGACGCGCCGTTAATTTTTCGCGCGTGGACTCCTGATACGGTGATGAAAAAAGATTGCTGGCATATTCCCATTCCGCCCGCAGAAAATGCGCAACTCACGCCAGATATTTTGTTGGCGCCCTGCGTAGCATGGGATGCCGCCGGTTTCCGTTTGGGTTACGGCGGTGGCTATTTTGATCGCACGCTGGCAGCGTTAGCGCCTAAACCGTTTGTGATTGGCGTGGCGATGCAAGCCGCGCAACTGCCGACTATTTTTCCGCAGATTTACGATATTGCTATGGATGCGATCGTGACGGAAGCGGGGGCTTTGTTTCCCTGACGAGTGAGACTTCGCATTACAACTTTTACAGTGGAGTTGATTACTGAAGTGAAAGTTAAAAAATCACCGGCAGATTGGGTGGTTGAGATGGATAAAGCGTTAACTGTGGTTTACATTTCTTTGGTTGTTGCCTATAGTTGACCCATGATTGATGTTCTAAAAAGCAGTACTTTCAATGATTGGCTGAACAACCTAAAGGATTTGCGTGCTCGCGCCAAAGTACAGGCTCGAATAGACAGGGTGGCTACTGGCAACTTTGGAGATGCAAAATCTGTTGGTGATGGCGTGAGTGAGCTGCGTATCGACTATGGGCAAGGTTACCGCGTGTACTTCCTGCGGTATGGAGTTGTGCTGGTAGTGTTGCTTTGTGGTGGTGATAAAAGCTCACAAGCTGCTGACATTGAAAAAGCCAAACGTTTAGCCGCTCAGTGGCGGGAGGAATCAAAATGACAGAAGTATTTAGCCGTTATGACACCGCCGAGCATTTACGCACCGAAGAAGAAGTCGCGCTATACCTAGAGGCGTGTTTAGAAAATGCCGGCAATGATCCTGCTTTCATCGCACAAGCCCTTGGGGTAGTAGCGAGAGCAAGAAACATGAGCCAGCTAGCCCGCGATGTAGGTATATCGCGTGAAGGGTTATACAAAGCTCTTTCTACTAATGGCAATCCCAGCTTTGCTACGGTGATGAAAGTGGCAAATGCACTGGGGCTAAAATTAACATTCCAACCCCAGCACCTGCCTACTACATAACCCTCCCTCTTGCTTTGCGCTGGCTATGCAAGCGGCACAACTGCCGACTATTTTTCCGCAGACTTACGATATTGCTATGGATGCGATCGTGACGGAAGCGGGCGTGCACAACGCCTAAATTGTGGAGAGTGGTTTTTAGCTACTGCCAGAAAATATCTTTGAGTATGTCGCTGGCAATTTGGCGGTTACTTTTGATGATTTCATCGGCCAGTAAACCGTAATCATTTTTTAGCCAGTAATTGACGGGTTGCGTGGCGCTGTCGTAGCAGTATTCGCCGCTGTATAGCGTTTTATTGTTGCGCGCATCCACCAATTTTGTATGGGCCGTCATCGAGAAGTGCATCATTGGTACGCGTCCTGTATCGGATTCAAAGCCAGCTGTTTTCACTTCAATATGCAACACGGTTTGGTAGCCCCATTGTGTAGCTAGTTGCTCAATGGTTTGATTTTTTTCTGGTGTAGGCAGGATGCCGTGACTGATGTCGTAGGTAGCGAGCGCAGCTTGTTTTTGGCTTTGCTCATCCACGGTGGCGACCAGCGCACCATTGAGGTCAGCGCTTTGCAGCGTTTGATTAATTTGGGTTTTGAGCTCGTCCAGTGTTTCATCTGGGATCAGCGGCTTACTGCCTGCGCGACCGCCTTTCACGATGGCAGCGGGCACCACAAACGGCGTGCAGACAACGAGCACCAAGGGCGCTAGCGTGCCTGCCCCTAGCGCGCTGTCGAGGCAACCATCCAAGCCATCAAGTGCACCTGTGCCTGCGCCTTTCAGTGCGCCACTTGCCCCGCCCTGACGGATGTCGCCATGAAAGTAAGCCTCGTGCGCGTTGCTGTTGCCATAGAGATAGACCCTGCCCAGTTGTAGGCGCTGCTCTGAGGTGAGCGGGGCAGAGGTATTGGTACAGGCAATAAGCAGGAATAAAGACAAGAGAAAGAGCAATGAACGATAGACCATGGTGCGCATCTTGCGGTGGAGGGATGGAGGGCTGCGCTAGAATACACGCTTCATGTTGCGCGGAAATCGGCGATGGAATACGAGGCACAGGTCGAACAGTTTTTTCACCAAAGCATCAGCGCCAAGATGGATTGTGCTGATGTGGTGATTGCGCCCTTGGTGCGCGCTGCCGCATCCCTGACGGAGTGTCTGTTGGCGGATGGCAAGATCTTGGTATGCGGGGACGGCAGCTCGGCGCTGATCGCACAAATGTTTGCCGTGACATTGATGAATCAAGGCGAGCGCGAACGCCCAGGTTTGCCCGCCGTAGTGTTAGATAACAGCACAGCATTGTTGGGTGCGATTGAAGGCGATTACGGTGTCAGTGAGGGTTTTGCGCGGCAGATACGCGCCATTGGCCAGCCTGGGGATCGCTTGGTGTTGTTTACTGGCACAGGTACTGCCGCCAGTTTGCTCAATGCGGTGGCAGCGGCACACGAGCGCGAGATGACTGTCATCGCGATCACCGCGCACGGCGGTGGACATCTGCCGGCACTTTTAGCCGAGCGTGATGTCGAAGTGAGCGTGCCGGTAGCAACGCGTTTTCGTATCCATGAAAATCATTTGCTGCTATCGTTCGCGCTCTGTGAATTGGTCGAAAATCAGATGTTTGGAGGTTTGTAATGTTGCGTTTAATTTCAGCGTCTTTGCTGATGGTTTTGTTGACGGGTTGTGCCGCGGTGATGGATGCCAGCAGCGATGGTCCACTGCGTCAAAATCAAGGCACACGCACTTTTGGCACAGTGTTAGATGACGACCATATCGAAGATGTGGTGGAAGTAAATATCAAAAAAGTATCACCAGAGATGCGCAAAGGGCATATCAGTGTGGTGAGCTTCAACGGTGTGGTGTTGTTGGTGGGGCAGGTGCCTAGCGAATCGCTGCGCACGCGTGCCGCTGATGCTGCGTCCAAAGTGAAAAAAGTGCGTCAGGTACAAAATGCGCTCACCGTTGGTCCAAATATCAAGTTTGGTGCACGCAGCAACGACAGCTGGCTGACCACGAAAGTGAAAACCGGCTACGCATTTAACAACGATGTAAACGGTCAACGCGTCAAAGTCGTCACGGAAAATAAAGTGGTGTATTTGATGGGTTTGGTGACGCAGCGTGAGGGCGAATTGGCAGCCTCTTCTGCGCAGCGCACACGCGGTGTCACGCGCATTGTGAAAGCTTTCGAGTACATCAACTGAGTCTTCGTTAGGCAATAAAAAAGCTGCCAGTGTGGAATACGCTGGCAGCTTTTTTTATATCCGTTGGTTGGGGTTGTTACAGCTCCAATTGTGATTGACTGCCCAACGCGCGGGTAATTTTGTCCGTGAGACGCTGCAATTCACTGCTGTCACCGGTTTGTTGCAACAGCTCGTGCGCAATATTTAATCCGACCAACACGGCGATGCGCTCGGTGCCGATCACATTGCCGCTGGAGCGAATGGCGCGCATTTTGTCATCCAAATAGCGCCCTGCTTTCAACAAGCCTTCTTGTTCTTCTGGAGGGCAAGCGACTTGGTAATCGTTGTCGAGTATGCGCAAGCGTACGGTGGTTGGTGTGCTCATGGTTGTCGCCCCGTTTACTGTTGTGTACTGGCGCCGTATTCCTGCTCCAGCGCTTTCAAGCGTTCGATCATGGCTTCCACGCGTGTGCGCGCCAACTCATTTTTTTCGATCAGGCGCCCGCGTTCTTTGCGCCAAGCATTTTCTTGCGAGCGCAGTGAGCGATTCTCTTGTTCGAGTTGGTGGCAGCGGTAGATCAATTGATCAACTTGGTGTTCAAGTGCCGCGAATTGTTCTCTGCTCATTGCTCGTGGCCTGAAGGTGATTACGCGCCGTACTATAAGTGAGCCGCCGTCGCATGGCAACGCAAGTTGATTGTGAACTTGGCGCTGCAAGCCTCTGATGTTCCTGCTGTTTTTATTGCGTCTGCTGTGTGTCAATGACAGGACGCAGTGCAGGCAAACAGGGCAAGTGGTAGCATGCGGCGCTGTTTTCTGCGATCACACCGAGGCGAATGTGGCTGCTCTTATTTCCTATGAACAACTCAGTGCGCGCTTGCAAGCTCTGCAGTTGCCAGTGGCAACAGACGCGCTGCACGGCGCGCTGACGGGCTTGGCGTGCAGTGGCGTGACGGCAGACCAGCCGACTTGGCTGGTGCAACTCAGTGATTGTTTGGAAGACATTGAACTGACCGAGCACGAAGCGGTGCTATCCGCACTGCAAACTTGGGTGAATGGTGAGTTGACCGATGGTGATCTCGGTTACCAGTTATTGTTGCCAGACAGTGAGGAATTTCTCTCGGTGCGCACGCGCGCATTGGCGCGGTGGAGCGACAGTTTTTTGTACGCGTTTATTGCCAGTGGTGTGACGCTGACGCAGGAAGACCGAGAGATTTTGGAAGACATCGCTGCCATCAGCCAAGTGGACGACGGTGAAGCGCCTGAAGAAGTGGAACAGAACATGTCGGCACTGAATAATCCAGAAGATGCTGAGAGTAACGAGCGCGATTTTTTTGAGTTGTGCGAATTTGTGCGCATGGCGGCGATGGACTTGTTTCGTGAACACGGGCAAGCGGTAAATACACCCGCGTCGCAGGGAGAGCAAACTGAATGAAATCCTTACTGCCGCGCAAGGAGTTTGTCGCTCGTCGTACGCGTTTGATGCAAATGATGGAGCCAAACAGCATTGCGATCATTCCTGCGGCGCATGAAATACTGCGCAACAACGACACGCATTTTCCGTTTCGCCAAGACAGCGATTTTTATTATCTGACGGGATTTAATGAGCCGGATGCCGTGGCGGTGTTGATCCCCGGTCGCGCACACGGCGCGTTTGTGTTGTTTTGTCGCGACCGCGACCCCGAGCGTGAGCTGTGGGACGGGTATCGCGCAGGCCCCGAAGGTGCTTGCAGCGATTACGGTGCAGATGATGCGTTTCCGATTGATGATCTCGACGAAATTTTGCCCGGTTTATTGGAAGGGCGCGAGCGCGTGTATTACGCCATGGGGCGCGACAGCGAGTTTGATCGTCATGTGATGGAATGGGTTAACGCCATACGCAGCAAAGTGCGCTCAGGCGCCATTCCTCCAGGCGAGTTTCTCGACCTGCATCATTTTTTGCATGAATTGCGTTTATTCAAAAGCGCATCAGAAATTCAATTGATGAAACAAGCAGCGGAAATTTCAGCCAAAGCGCATCGGCGCGCGATGGCGCTGTGCAAGCCTGGCATGATGGAATACCAGCTTGAAGCAGAGTTGCTGCATGTGTTTGCTAAAAATGGCGCACGCTTTCCGGCGTATTCTTCCATTGTGGGTGGTGGCGATAACGCTTGCATTCTGCACTATGTTGAAAATCGCGACATGTTGCGTGACGGTGATTTGGTTTTAATCGATGCTGGTTGCGAGTTAGATCACTATGCTTCAGACATCACGCGCACTTTCCCTGTCAACGGCAAGTTTTCGCCTGAACAAAAAGCACTGTATGAATTGGTGTTGCAAGCACAGCAAGCAGCGATAGATGTGATTAAACCGGGTAGTCATTGGAATGAACCACACGATGCCACCGTGAAAGTGATCACAGAAGGTTTGGTAAAACGGGATTTGTTGAAAGGCAAGGTGAGTGCTCTTATTAAAGAGATGGCGTATCGTGATTTTTATATGCACCGTGCCGGCCATTGGTTAGGCATGGATGTGCACGATGTCGGTGATTACAAATGCGGTGGCGAATGGCGCGTGTTGGAAGCAGGCATGGTGTTGACAGTAGAGCCGGGTATTTATGTGTCGCCGCACAATAAAAAAGTGGATAAAAAATGGCGCGGCATTGGCATCCGTATCGAAGACGATGTGGTAGTCACCAAAAATGGTTGTGAAATCATTACTGCCAATGCGCCAAAAACGGTTACAGAAATTGAAGCGTGGATGACCTTGCAACATCCACACTTGCCGTCGGTCATGGAGCAGGCGGCAAAAACAAAAAAATCCAATACTGCCAAAAAGAAAGCAACAACTGCATTGCCAGCGAAAGTGGCGGCGAAAGCTGCTTCTGCACGCGCTCGTAAAAAAACATGAAAGAAACGACAGATATCGCCATTGTTGGCGGCGGTATGGCAGGCGCGGCCTTGGCGTTGTTGTTGTCGCACCGCTTACCGGAATTATCCATTGCGTTGATTGAACAGCACCCACTGCCACACAGCAATCAAGAGCAATTATCGGTACCGAGTTTTGATGCGCGCTCCACGGCACTATCGTTTAGCACGCGCAATATTTTGCAAGACATGACGGTGTGGGAAACTCTGTCACGCTACGCGCAACCGATCTTGCAAGTGCATGTGTCGGAGCGCCAGCAGGCGATGGGCGTATTGATGCGCGCCGAAGAAACTGGCCTGCCAGCGCTCGGTTATGTGGTTGAAAATCGTGCGTTGGGGCAAGTGTTATTGCAAGTGGTTCGACAACAAACTGGCATTGCGATTTATGACAACACGCAAGTAAACAATATTGCATTGACGGCGCAAGAGGCGCAGTTGTTGATGCGTCATACCAATGGCGAAGAAAAAACACTGTGTGCTAAGTTGGTGGTGATTGCAGACGGTGCGCAGTCAGCTTTGCGTCAGCGTTTAGGGATAGCTGTTGATGAGCAGCCCTACGAACAACACGCCTTGATTGCGAATGTGGTGACGGAGTTGCCGCATGGATCGGTGGCTTACGAACGGTTTACTGAAGATGGTCCCGTGGCTTTGTTGCCGTTGTTGGATTGTGAAAATCAACATCGCGCGGCTTTGATTTGGACGCTGCCAGACAAACAGATTGACGAAGTAATGCAGTTGCCGGAAGCCGAGTTTTTGCAAAGACTGCAGGCGCAGTTGGGTAATCGCTGTGGGCGTGTGTTGTCTGTGGGCGCGCGTTTTTGTTATCCGCTGTCCTTGGTGCAGGCGCGAGAGCAAGTGCGTACGCGCATCGTGTTGGCAGGTAGTGCGGCACATCATTTACATCCTGTCGCTGGCCAAGGTTTTAATTTGATCATGCGTGACTGCCTCGCCTTGGTGGAAACCTTGGCAAAAGCGATAAGCGAACAGCGCGATATTGGCGCGTTGTCGGTGTTGCAACACTATTTAACGCAACAACAGTGGGATCAGCAAAAAACAGTTAAGGCGAGTGATTGGCTCCCGCGTTTGTTTTCTAATCGTCATACGCCCCATAAATTTTTGCGCAGTGCGGCCTTGTTAGGTTTGGATTTTTTACCCGGCATGCGCGAATGGTTTGCGCGTGAGGCGACCGGCTTATGAGTGAAGTGTTTGATATTGTGATCGTTGGTGGTGGTATGGCAGGCGGTGCGCTCGCCTGCGCACTAGCAGATGCCGATTACAAAATTGCAATAATTGATAATCAAACGCCACAACCATTTTCGATAGGTAATTTTTTTGATCCGCGTGTAGTGGCGCTCAGCATGGCGTCGCGTGAATTTCTTTCTGCGCTGGGTGTATGGGAAATAATTGCCGCGCAGCGCATTTCTGCTTTTGAACACATGCAGGTCTGGGACGGTGACGGTACTGCGCAGATCAGCTTTGATGCCGCTGATGTGCAACAGTCAGCATTGGGTTACATCGTCGAAAATAATTTGGTGGTGTCGGCGTTGCGCGAGAAGTTGCAGCAACAGCGCAATGTGCAGTGGTTGTGCCCTGATGCGGTAGTGAGTTTGTACGACCAAAACAATGCTGAATCTGCGCGTTTGATTTTGCAGAGTGGTGTCGAAGTGCAGGGCAAGCTCATTGTGGCGGCAGACGGAGCGCAATCGTTACTGCGACAGTTGTCAGGTATCGATACCATGGAGTGGGATTATGGTCACAGTGCGGTAGTCGCTACCGTGCGCACAGAAAAACCGCACGGTGCCGTAGCGAGGCAGCGCTTTATGACCACAGGGCCGCTGGCATTTTTGCCGCTGCGCGAAAATAACGGCGATGCGCATTGGTGCTCCGTGGTGTGGTCGATGGCGCCAGAAGCGGCGCAAGAATTGTTGGCGCAATCGGAGCAGGAATTTGCCGCGCAGTTGGCGCGTGCATTTGAATTTGTGTTGGGTGATGTGTTGGAAGTGCGCGGACGGTTTGCCTTCCCGTTGCGCCAGCGTCACGCGCAAGCGTACCAACGCGGTCGTGTGGTGTTGATTGGCGACGCGGCACACACTATCCATCCCTTGGCGGGGCAAGGTGTCAATCTCGGTTTTATGGATGTACGCGTGTTGGCAGAAGAGTTACAGCGTGCGCAAGAAAAAATGTTGTCGCCTGCAGATGCGAGCGTGTTGAAACGCTACCAACGGCGGCGGCGTGGTGCCAATCTCACCATGACGGCGACGATGGAATTGTTTAAACAATTATTTGCACAGCAAGCACTGCCAGTGCGTTGGCTGCGCAATACCGGTATGCGCGGCATTGATGCGCTGCCTTTGTTGAAAAAGCAAATCATGCGTCACGCGATGGGTTTATCAAGCTAGCTATTTTTTTACAATAACTTCTCAAGGATGGAGAAAATCATGGAAGAGTATTTGGATGTATTGCCGTGGGTGGCGTTGAATCGCTTGTCTGGGCTGGGTCCTGTCTCCCAAAGAAAATTATTGGAAGCGGCAGGAGGTATGCCTGCACTGCTGCAAGCTGGTAATGTGTTTTTGCAACAGCATTTGCCAGCAGAGCTCGTCGTGTTATGGCGCGATTTTTGTGAAGAAAAATCCAGTAGTGTTTTGCGGCGGCAAGCACAACGCGATGTGTCTGTGGCGTTGGAAGCCGGTGCCACAATTGTGGTTGCAGCAAGCGAAAACTATCCGCTGTTATTGGCGCAAATTTCCGCTGCGCCCACGGTGTTGTATGTGCGCGGTGATGCAGCGGTATTGCATGTGCCGCAGTTGGCAATGGTTGGCAGTCGCAATGCCTCGGCCACTGGTTTAGAAATTGCACAAGAGTTTTCTGCGGCATTGACGCAGCACGGTTTGGCGATAACCAGCGGCTTGGCGCTGGGAATCGATGGCGCGGTGCATCGCGGCGCATTGCAAGGTGGTGGAAAAACCATTGCCGTGGTTGCAACGGGCGTGGATGAAATCTATCCGCGTCGCCACACAAAGTTATTTGATGAAATATTGGCTAGTGGCGGTGCAATCGTGAGCGAGTTGCCGCCACAATCAGCACCGTTAGCACAAAATTTCCCGCGTCGAAATCGCATTATCAGTGGTTTGAGTTTGGGGACACTGGTGGTAGAAGCGGGTTTGCAGAGCGGCTCGTTGATCACGGCGCGTTACGCCAACGAGCAGGGCAGAGAAGTGTTTGCGATGCCAGGTTCCGTGCGCTCGGTATTTCATCGCGGCTGCCACGCCTTGATTCGTCAAGGCGCAAAATTAGTGGAAATGCCGCAAGATGTATTGGATGAATTGGGTGGTTTGCTGGCATTCAAACAACAAGAATTTGCAGTGATGCACGCGGTAACGCCGTCGCTAGGCGGCTTGTCGGCGGCGGCGAAAAAAATCTACGCACTCTTGGATTATTCTCCGGTTTCTTTGGATGCGCTCGCCGTGCGCAGCGCTTTACCGGTAGCTGAAATGACCGCGGCGTTGTTGGATTTGGAAATGGAAGGCGTAGTGGCGCAGCAACACGGTTTTTACACGCGAATTTAGCGTGTGGAGTTATTCGCTTTCATCAAAACGGTCAGCAAACAGTTTTGTTACCGCGGCCAGTGCTTGCGCCGCGTCATCACCCTCGCAGCAAATATGCAGCTGTGTGCCTTTACCGGCGGCGAGCAACATCAGCGCCATGATGTTTTTGCCGTCGGCGGTGGCTTTTTTCTCACCATCGACCACTTTGCTAAAAATAATTTTGCTTTTGAAACTGGCACACAGGCGCGTTAATTTTGATGCAGCTCTAGCGTGCAGCCCCAGTTTGTTGATGATGTCTACTGTTGATTCTTGCATAAAGACTGCGCGGTAAGTTAATGATGACTGGCGAGTTCGCGGTGGCGAACTTGTGCCATCGCATAATGTTTACGAAAGGTGGCGTGAAGTTTTTCACATAAATACACGGAGCGATGCTGCCCGCCGGTGCAACCAATCGCCACGGTCAAATAGCGGCGGTTTTGTTGGTAGGAGGGTAACCATTTTTGTAGAAAATTTTGAATATCAGCAAACATGGCTTGAACTTCTGTTTCGTTATCCAGAAAGCTAATCACCGGCTGCTCGCGGCCAGTGTGCGCGCGCAATTCTGGTTTCCAGTGCGGGTTGGGTAAGTTGCGCACATCAAACACCAAATCGGCATCAACGGGGATGCCGTGTTTATAGCCAAATGACATGAATTGCAGCGAGAGACCGATCGGTTCGCGTGGTGCAACGCGGTCGCGCACGACATCGCGCAATTGGTACAGATTGAGTTTGCTGGTGTCGATAGTAAGCGAGGCCAGATCAGCAATGGGTTCCAGCAAGATTCTTTCGGCTTCAATCGCTTCGGCTAAATCGGTGTCGTTATTGGAAAGGTGGTGTTTGCGTCGTGTCTCGCTGAAGCGTTTGATCAGGGTGGGCTTACTGGCATCGAGATAGATCACATCGCAGTCCATCTGCGCCCGCGCTTGCGTCAACATGGCGGGAAACAGTGCCAAGTCGCGACTGGTATTGCGCGCGTCAATGCTCACCGCCAAGCCTTTCAGTACGGGGTAATCGCCGCCTTGTATTTGCGTCACCAACGCGCCGAGCAGGCTAGCGGGCAGGTTATCGATGCAGTAGTAGCCCTCGTCTTCCAAGACATGCAGCGCCGTGCTTTTGCCCGAGCCGGACCTGCCGCTGATGATGACTAAACGCATTGTTGCTTTTACCTGTTTCCGCCGATAACTGGCTGTAGTGTAACGGGAATTGAGCAATGACTAGAACCTTGATGCAGTGCATTGACTTGCTGCAAGGCTCACAGTAGCTTGGCAGAGAGAAAGTGATTTGAGTCAGCCCCATCATGAGTGAACCTGTGCATAACCCCGTCGATGACGAAGCACCTCGCAAAAAGTTGTCGGAGGAGGACATGGCGCGTGTGGCTGAGTACCTCAACCTGCCTCAGCACCGGCGTGAGCGTCAGCCTTTTCGTCCTATGGTTTTGCTGATGGTGTTGGTTGTCATCGTGGTTGGCATGAGCCTCGTGAGTTTGTGGTACGCCAAAGCCAACGGGATATTGCTTTGATGAGCGCCTCGCGCCACACAGGGGTTGTCGCACTGTTGTTGAGGCTGATGGATTGGTTTATTCCGCTGGTGATTCGCGCCGATAAAGTCCAGCGTACGCGCGCATATATTTTAGTGGGCATCGTTTTGGTTAATTTGTGCGTTTGCGTGTTGATGGCATTGATGCTGTTATCGACCAGTTTGTCGCCATTAGGCATGCGTGCCGGCATTGGGGTTGTCGTGGTATCGGCAACGATCTACTTAATTGCATTGGGTGTGTTTAATCGCAGGCACTCACTAGTGGAGGCGGGCAACATCGCCGTGCTTGCCATTTATATTGCCGTACTGGTCGGCATTGCGATTACCGGCGGTTATGGGCATTCACCTTTTATGGCGTTGTGGATTGTGGTGCCGGTGTTTGTATTTCCCATGGCCGGTGCGCGTTCAGGCATCGTATGGACCGCGATTGTTTTTCTCACCATTAATGTTTTGATGCTCGCAAAAAAATGGGGATTTGCTGCGTGGCAATTGTCTGATAGCACCACGCTCAGTTTGCTGGAGAATGCACTGCCCATCGTGCTGTGTTTTATGGTGGTGTCTGCCTTAATGATTTACGAGCGCGTCAATTTAACGCTGTATCGGTGGTTGGAAGAAGAACGCATCCGTTTTGCCTTCAAAGCGAGCCACGATTCACTAACCGATCTTCCCAACCGCGAAGAGTTTTACACGCGCTTGGACACGGCGTTGCGCGAGGCGGCACAGAAAAAAGCGCAGTTTGCGCTGGTGTATGTGGACCTCGATAACTTCAAACCCATCAACGATCAATTTGGGCATTTTGCCGGCGACAAAGTGTTGAAAGTCACCGCGCAGCGTTTGCGCGAAGTGTTGCGCAATACCGATCTCGCTTCGCGTATCGGTGGCGATGAGTTTGCGTTGATTTTGCACGGCATCCAAAAACGCAGCGACATTGATTTGGCGATGAATAAAATGCTTTACACCTTGGCAATTCCCATTGATGTGGGCGGGCAAGATGTGGTTGTCAACGCCAGCGCGGGCGTAGCCATTTTTCCGCAAGACAGCCGCGACATGACGGCGCTGTGTCGTTTGGCCGATGGTGCGATGTATCTCGCCAAAGAAAAAAGAAATACTTTTTGCTATCACTCACCGTTGCAGGGTGGTTAAAGAGATGTCGTTATTAACGATGGCTCACCCTAGTTTTCTACATTTGTGGTAAGTTGACCTCATAGAAGTTTTTGCCGCTGTGAGGGCTGTCATGAGTACATCAACATCTATTCGTATTGATCAAGCGCTGTACGACCAAGCGCGTAGCGAAGCGAGCAGCGAACACCGCACCATTGCCGGGCAGATTGAGTATTGGGCAAAAGTGGGGCGCGCTGCGTTGGACAATCCCGACTTGCCGGTGAGCTTTGTCGCGGAGTCACTGGCCTCGTTGGCGGAACCGCGCAGTGAGGCCAGCGCCTTCGTGCCCCGCTCGCGCCGTTCGTGAGTTACGGCTTACAGCAAACGCGCCGTTTTGCGCGCGCTTACAAAAAATTACACGACAATGTGGCGGCTGATGTCGATATTGCCGCTGAAACGGTAGCGGCCAATCCAACAATCGGTGAGCGCAAAAAAGGCGATTTAGCCGAACTGTTGGTCTACAAATTTCACAGCCAGAACCAGCAATATTTACTGGGCTACACCGTCGATGAGGCGGTGCGTTTGGTGTATTTGGAGGCTGTAGGGCCGCACGAGAACTTTTACCGCGATCTCAAACGCTAGCCGTTTTCGCAATAATGTTGTCGGCCAACCACTGCAACATGCCGATTTTTTGCGCGACAGTTTTGGTGTCCTGCTCGCCCTTGTAAGTGTCGCGAAAGCCGACGATGCACTCTGTCACGCCCAAATCTTGCAGTTTTTTCACGCCGTCAACGCTGAAGGCATCGGCGGTGGTGGCATGAATTTCAAACGGTTTGTTGTCGGTGCCGTACTCTTTGCGGAAGGCGTTTAGTTTTTCCACCAGCGGTTTCAAGGTGTCATAAGAGCCGCCGGCGTGGATCCAGCCATCGGCAATGCGCGCGGCGCGTTTCAGCGCCACATCGGCGTGACCGCCCAACAAAATCGGCACCGGCTGGCTCGGCACGGGGCACATTTTGGACGCGGGAATCTGGTAGTGCGGCGTGTCGTGGCTGTAGTACTCGCCGCTGAGCAGGCCGCGAATAATCGCCACCATTTCATCCATGCGCGGGCCGCGACTCTCCCAGCGCTCGCCGCAGATTTGGAAATCTTCTATCCACGGTGACAGACCCGCGCCCAGCGCGAAGCGGTTGTTGCTGATGCAGGCGATGGTGGCGATTTGCTTGGCGAGCAGCACGGGGTTGCGTATCGGCAGCTTGACCACGCTGGTGGTGAAGCGCAGTTTTTCGGTCACGCCCGCCAGCCAAGGAATAGCGCAGAACGGTTCCAGAAACGGCGTGCCGTCGAGAAAATTGCGCGAGCCGTCTTCGTTGTAGGGGTATTTGGTGTCGGCTACTTGCGGGTAGCAAATGCTGTCGGGAAAGGTAAAGCCTTGAAAGCCCGCGGCTTCTGCCGCTTGTGCCAGCGGTACATATTGGTCGATAGGGCACATGGTGGCGTGAAAGGCAAAACGCATAAGTGGCTCCGCTCAGGGCTGTCAATCAGAGGCGCGCATGATAAAGGCAGGGCTGCCGCCGTGCCATGCTGGTAAAATGCGCAGCCGTTCCCCCTCGCTGTTTATTGCCCGCATGAGCTCCCTGCCTCAACTCAACCCGCGTCAGCGCGAAGCGGTGCGCTATATCGACGGCCCGCTGTTGGTGCTGGCCGGCGCGGGCAGCGGCAAGACGCGCGTCATCACCGAAAAAATTGCTTACTTGATTCGCGAGTGTCAGTACAAAGCCAGCCACATCGCCGCCGTGACTTTCACCAATAAAGCCGCCCGCGAAATGAAAGAGCGCGTGGGGAAATTGTTGGGCAGCGAGGCGCGCGGCTTGCAGGTGTCCACCTTTCACTCGCTGGGGCTGGACATTATTCGCCGCGAGATCGGCGTGCTCGGTTACAAAAGCGGTTTTTCGATTTTCGATCAACAGGATGCACAAGCCCTGCTGCGCGAATTGCTGCTAAAAAATGGCGAGGCCGATAACGATTATGTGGCGATGGCGCAGCAGGTAATTTCCAATTGGAAAAATGAGCTGCTCTCCCCGCCCGTGTTATTGCAGCGCGCTGCCACACCAGGGGAGATGAATCTGGCAGTGTTGTATGAGCGCTATCAGCGTTCATTGAAAGCCTACAACGCAGTGGATTTTGATGATCTGATCGCGATTCCCGTGCAGTTGTTTGAAGAAAATCCAGCGGTGTTGGCGCGTTGGCATCAACGCATACGCTATTTATTGGTGGACGAATACCAAGACACCAATGCCTGCCAATATCGCTTGGTGCAGCAGTTGGTGGGCGTGCGCAGCGGTTTAACCGTGGTGGGTGACGACGATCAATCCATTTACGCTTGGCGCGGTGCGAAGCCAGAAAATTTGTCGCAGTTGCAACACGATTTTCGCGCGTTGAAATTAATCAAGTTGGAACAAAATTACCGCTCTTTCGGACGCATCTTAAAAGCGGCCAACCAACTGATCGCCAACAACCCGCATGAATTTGAAAAACAATTGTGGAGTGAATTGGGTTACGGTGACCCGATTCGCGTGGTGCACTGCGCCAATGAAGAGGCGGAAGCGGAGCGCGTGGCGCTGGATATTGTGTCGCAGCGTTTGCAACGCGGCGGACGGTTTTCTGATTTTGCGGTGTTGTATCGCAGCAATCATCAAGCGCGTTTGTTGGAAATGCAGTTGCAGCAGGCGCAAGTGCCTTACAACATCACCGGCGGCACTTCGTTTTTTTCGCGCGCCGAAATCAAAGACACCATGGCCTATTTGCGCTTGTTGGCAAACCCTGATGACGACAATGCGTTTTTGCGCATCATCAATGTGCCGCGCCGAAAAATCGGCCCCAGCACTTTGGAGAAGTTAGGTTTGTACGCGCAGCAGCGCGAACGCAGCCTGCACGATGTGATACACGAATTGGGTATTGAATCCATTCTCGGTGCTGAAGCCTTGGGGCGTTTGCGGCAGTTTGCGCAGTGGCTGGAAAATGTGCGCCAGCAGTGCGCGCAAAACAGCCCTGTGGCGGCGATTACAGAAATGCTGGACGACATGGCTTACGAAGCGCATCTGCATCAAAACGCTTCCAGTGCGGTTGTCGCCGAGCGGCGCATGGACAATGTGCGCTATTTGGTGGAATCGCTCGGCCGTTCACTGGCGGTGAGTGAAGAGGATGACACCGACAGCGCGCGCGATAACTTGGATTTGTTGCGCGATGCCATCAGCAAGTTAGTGTTGCGCGATTTGTTGGAGCGACAGGAAGAAGAGGATGATAGTGATCGCGTGCAATTGTTGACGCTGCACGCGGCAAAAGGTTTGGAGTTTCCGCATGTTTTTATTATGGGATGGGAAGAAGAAATTCTGCCGCATCGCAACAGCATTGAGTCGGATCAAATCGCCGAAGAGCGTCGCTTGGCTTATGTGGGCATCACGCGCGCACAGCGCACGCTGACGCTGACTTTAGCGCGCAAACGCAAACAGTACGGTGAAGTGAACGAGCCAACGCCCAGCCGTTTTCTGGATGAGTTACCCGCTGAAGATTTGCAAAGCGAAGGCGTGGGGTATGCTTTGTCGCCAGAGCAGCGCGAACAAAAAGCGCGTGATACGATAGCCAGTCTAAAAAAATTATTTGATTGACGATGTTAGATGCACTGCGCCAAGGTATGAAAACGCTGCAACCAGTGAACTACTGGAGCGAGGCGACTTTTCGCGGTGAAGCGGCGGTGCTGTTGGCCTTCACGGATGAGCCGGAAACGCACTTGATACTCACGCGTCGTGCGGACCATCTGAAATCGCATCGCGGCGAAGTGGCGCTCCCCGGCGGAAAAATTGATAAAACAGACAGTGATTTTATTGCAACAGCGCTGCGTGAAAGCGAAGAGGAAATTGCGCTGCCGCCTTCGGCAGTGGAAGTGTTGGGTGAGTTGGATCCGATGGTGACGCGCTTCGGTGTCAAAGTGGTGCCGGTGGTGGGCGTGATTTCCCCCGATGTGGTGTTGACGCCAAACCCTGATGAATTGGACAGCATTTTTCGCGTACCGCTGTCATTTTTCTTGCGCGACGAACGCACGCGCACCGATCGCGGCACAGTGGACGGTCATGCGGTAGCCGTGCCGTGTTGGCAGTGGCAGCAGTATGAAATTTGGGGCGTGACAGCGATCATTTTGGTGAATTTTATGAATCGCGTACTCGGCCAAAACATTCACACTGGCGTGGAATTGTTGGCGCAAAAAACCAACGGCATGATCATGCCGGAAGAGTGGTTGACTGATGAAGACAAGCAGGCGAGGGCAGAGAAAAAATGACAGCAGAACTTGATGACACCTTAGAAAAAGAAGTGCTGATCGCTTCGCCCTGTATTTCTATCTGCGCGCTGGATGCGGACGATGTCTGCGTGGGCTGTTACCGCAGCGGGCAGGAGATCACCCGCTGGTCTGTGGCCGATAATACAGAGCGCCGCGCCATCCTTGCCAGCGCCGCTGAGCGCGCGCGAGCCGTCAACCCTTTCTAAAATTATTTTTTCTTGCGAAAGGGTTTGGTGCCGTCTGGTTTTTTTGGGGCGTCTGATTTTTTATCGCGAAAGCTGAGCTTTTCTTTGGCTGGCTTATCGCCAAACGGCTTTTTATCACTGAAGGTCTTTTTGTCGCCGTAAGACTTCTTTTCTCCGTAAGGCTTTTTATCACCGAAAGGTTTTTTGTCGCCAAAAGATTTCTTCTCACCTGCTTCTTTCTTTTCGCCAAAGGCTTTCTTCTCGCGGAAAGGTTTGGCGTCGTTGCGCAGTGATTTCTGTTCGCCGCCCGCTTTGCCCAAGCCCACAGGAGAAATGTTCATGGGCTTGCCAGCCACGCGGGTATTTTTTAACACTTTCAGTAAATTGCTCGCCAAGTGCGCGGGCAAATCCACGGTGCTGTGATCGTCATGGATGGCGATGTGGCCGATGTGTTTGCTGTCCAAATCGGCTTCGTTAGCAATCGCGCCCACGATGTTGCCGGGTTTGATGTTGTGCTCGTAACCCACTTCGATGCGGAAGCGCTGCATGCCGTCTTCCAGTTCGCGCGAGGGTTTTTCACTGCGCATGCGTTTGATGCGCTCGCGTTTGCCGTCGTCGTAATCATCGCGTTCGCGGTGTTTGCGCGGTGGGCGTTCGTCCGTCAATGCCTGTGTGCGCGGCGTGTCTTTTTCGTTCAACAGTAATTGCGTGCCGCCCTGCGCAAGGGCGGCGAGTGCGGCGGCGATGATGTCTAATTCCACGCCGGTTTCGTGTTGATACTGCGCGATCAATTCGCGGTAGAGATCGAGATTGCCTTTTTCAACGGCGCCATCATCTAAAACATCGCTGATGCCCTGTTTGAATTTGGCGATGCGTTTGTCGTTGATGAGTTTTGTCGATGGCAGCTCCATCAATTCGATCGGTTGGCGCGTGGCTTTTTCAATCGCAAACAACAGGCGTTTTTCGCGCGGTGCGACAAACAAAATCGCGTCACCGCTGCGGCCGGCGCGTCCCGTTCTGCCGATGCGGTGTACATAGGCTTCGGTGTCGGTGGGAATGTCGTAGTTGATCACATGGCTGATGCGTTCTACATCCAAACCGCGCGCCGCCACATCGGTGGCGACGATGATGTCGATAGAGCCATTTTTAATTTGTGCGATGGTGTGTTCGCGTTGCGATTGCACGATATCGCCATTGAGTGCGGCAGTGTTGTAACCGCGTGCGCGCAATTTGTCGGCCAATTCCACGGTTGCTGTTTTGGTGCGCACAAAAATAATCATGCCGTCGAAATCTTCCGCTTCGAGCATGCGCGTTAAAGCATCCAATTTGTGCATGCCGCTCACGGGCCAGTAGCGTTGGCGAATGGTGGAGGCGGTGGCGGTTTTAACCGCGATGGTAATTTCAGCGGGATCGTTCAGATGTTGCTGCGCAATGCGGCGCACTTCGCGCGGCATGGTGGCGGAAAACAGCGCAATTTGGCGCTCTTCCGGTGTCTGCTCAAGTATCCATTCCACATCGTCGATAAAACCCATGCGCAACATTTCGTCGGCTTCATCCAACACCAGGCATTGCAGCTCGGAGAGGTCGAGCGTGCCGCGGCGCATGTGATCCATCACCCGCCCTGGCGTGCCGACTACCACTTGTGCGCCCTGCTTCAATTGGCGCAACTGCGTGCTGTAGCTGGCGCCGCCGTAAATCGGCAGCACTTGAAAGCGCGGAATAAACGCGGCGTAGGTTTGAAAGGCTTCAGCCACTTGGATGGCCAGTTCACGCGTAGGTGCCAACACCAATACCTGCGTGGCGCGGCTGTTCATGTCCAAGCGCGCCAGTATCGGCAGTGCAAAAGCGGCGGTTTTGCCGGTGCCGGTCTGCGCCTGCCCCAGCACATCGCGACCTTCCAGCAATAGAGGAATGGTCTGCGCTTGGATGGGCGACGGCGTTTCGTAGCCGATATTGGTCAGGATGGCGAGCATGCCGTCAGGCAGCCCCAGGTCGCGGAAGGCGACGGGCGTGGTCGTTTCGGTAGTCATCGTGTTGTCCCAGCTGTAAGTGAGCCCTTCAAAGGGCAAACGCGCTGGCACAAAGGAGAGGGTGCGTGGCGCGGCGCGCGCAGTATAGCGGTCTGGCGGGCGCTTGTCTTGCGCGGCAGAAAGTCCACCGAATTTCGTCTAATGTCTACGAAATTGCGCTAATTCCATAGACAGCCACGCCGCCTTGCTCCACACTGCGCCCATCACATTGCCGATCCAAGGATCCCACCATGGCCACTATCTTGGTGTTGCACGGCCCCAATCTGAATTTACTCGGCACCCGCGAGCCGGGTGTGTACGGCGCGGACACGCTGGACAGCATCCATGCGCGTCTTGAAGCGCAAGCGCGTGCTGCCGGACACCACTTGCAAACACTGCAGAGCAATGCCGAGTATGAGTTGATCAATCGTATTCAGGATGCGCGGCGCGAAGGTGTCGATTTTATTTTGTTCAATCCCGCTGCATTTACGCACACCAGTGTTGCGCTGCGCGATGCTTTGTTAGCGGTGGGCATTCCCTTCATCGAAGTGCATTTGTCCAATGTGTACAAGCGCGAAGCGTTTCGTCAGCAATCGTTTTTTTCAGATATTGCTGAGGGTGTGATCTGCGGTTTGGGCGCGCAGGGTTACGAATTAGCTCTGCAAGCGGCAGTACAAAAATTGCGCTCAGCGGCGGCTGCCAAACCATAAACTTTCCTTGACTAGACCAACGAGTGTGAAATGAGCATGGATATTCGAAAAATTAAAAAACTGATCGAATTGTTGGAAGAATCCAATATCGGTGAATTGGAAATTCGTGAAGGCGAAGAAACCGTGCGCATTTCGCGCAACGGTGTGATGCCGATGATGGCAGCGCCGATGGCTTACGCTGCACCGCCGATGGCTGCACCTGCTCCCGCTGCTGCGCCTGTAGCAGAAGCGGCTGCACCCGCTGCTGCGCCGGTGTTGTCTGGGCATGTGGTGAAGTCGCCGATGGTGGGCACGTTCTACCGCTCGCCCTCGCCGGAGTCGCCCGCATTTGCTGAGGTGGGGCAAAGTGTGAAAGTGGGCGATGTGTTGTGCATCGTCGAAGCGATGAAAATGATGAACCAAATCGAGGCGGATAAAGCAGGTGTGATTAAAGCGATACTGGTGGATGACGGTGCGCCAGTTGAATTTGATCAACCCATGTTCACCATTGCCTGAAGCGATCCTTATGCTAAATAAAGTTGTTATTGCTAATCGCGGTGAAATTGCACTGCGTATTTTGCGCGCCTGCAAAGAACTCGGTATAAAAACCGTGGCGGTGCATTCCAAAATTGATCGTGATTTAATGCATGTGCGCTTGGCCGATGAGGCGGTGTGTATCGGACCGAACAAATCGTCCGACAGTTATTTGAGCGTGCAGGCGATCATCAGCGCGATGGAAATTACCGATGCGCAAGCGGTGCACCCCGGCTACGGTTTTCTCGCCGAAAACGCGAATTTTGCTGAGCAAGTGGCGAAAAGCGGCTATGTTTTTATTGGCCCTTCAGCGAAGGTGATTCGTTTGATGGGAGATAAAGTTTCTGCCAAAGATGCGATGAAAAAAGCGGGCGTGCCGACGGTGCCAGGCTCAGACGGCGCACTGCCGGATGACGCAGAAGAAATTTTGAAAATCGGTCGTCAAGTCGGTTATCCCGTCATCATCAAAGCCGCAGCTGGCGGCGGCGGTCGCGGTATGCGCGTGGTGCACACCGAAGCGGCCTTGGTGAATGCGGTGCAAGTGACGCGCAGCGAAGCGCAAGCAGCGTTTGGCGACAGCACGGTGTACATGGAAAAGTTTTTAGAAAATCCGCGCCATGTGGAAATTCAAATCTTGGCCGATGGTCAAGGTCATGCCATTCATTTGGGCGATCGCGATTGTTCATTGCAACGCCGCCATCAAAAAGTGTTGGAAGAAGCGCCAGCTCCTGGCATTCCTGACAAAGTGCGCAAAGAAGTGGCGGATGCTTGCGTGAAAGCCTGTATTGATATTGGTTACAGCGGCGCGGGTACTTTTGAATTTTTGTACGAAAACGAGCGTTTTTATTTCATCGAAATGAATACGCGCGTGCAGGTGGAGCATCCGGTCACGGAAATGGTGACGGGTATCGACATCGTGAAAGAGCAATTAAAAATTGCCAGTGGCATACCGCTATCCATCAAACAAAAAGATGTGGTGATACGCGGCCATGCATTTGAGTGCCGCATCAATGCAGAAGATCCAAAAACATTCACGCCTTGCCCAGGCAAAGTGAATCATTGGCACGCGCCGGGCGGCCCCGGTATTCGCGTCGATTCGCATTTGTACAGCGGCTATTCCATTCCGCCGTTTTACGATTCTTTGATTGCCAAAATTATCAGTTACGGCGATGACCGCGCAACCGCGTTTGCGCGCATGCGCATCGCACTGGATGAAACCGTGGTGGACGGCATTCGCTCCAATATTCCCTTGCAGCAAGATTTATTGCGCGATGACGCGTTTGCGCGCGGCGGCGTGAATATTCATTACCTTGAGAAAAAATTGGGCATGAAACACTGAGGCGGGCAGCCGTCAGCGGGTGACACTGGCGGGAGGGTCGGCGACAATAGCGCCCTCCCGTTTTTCGTTTCTGAGGTTTTGCCATGCCTTCTCGCCGTGATCTTGCCAATGCCATCCGTGCGCTGTCCATGGATGCGGTGCAGAAAGCCAATTCAGGTCATCCGGGCGCGCCCATGGGCATGGCCGACATCGCGGAAGTGCTGTGGAATGACCACTTAAAGCACAACCCCGCCAACCCGCATTGGCCAGACCGCGACCGCTTCGTGCTGTCCAACGGTCACGGCTCGATGCTGATTTACAGCCTGCTGCACCTCGCGGGCTACGACTTGTCGATCGACGAGTTGAAAAACTTCCGCCAGCTGCACAGCAAAACGCCAGGCCACCCTGAGTACGGCTACGCCCCTGGCATTGAAACCACCACGGGCCCCTTGGGGCAGGGCATTACCAATGCCGTGGGCATGGCGGTGGCAGAAAAAGTGTTGGCGGCGCAGTTCAATCGCGACCAGCACAATATCGTCGATCACCACACCTACGCCTTTCTCGGTGACGGCTGTTTGATGGAAGGCATTTCGCACGAAGCCTGTTCACTGGCCGGCACGCTGGGCTTGGGCAAACTGATTGCGTTTTACGATGACAACGGCATTTCGATTGATGGCGAAGTGGCCGGTGGTCACGGTGTGCCAGCGTGGTTTACCGATGACACAACCCAGCGTTTTGAGTCCTACCACTGGCAAGTGATAGGCCCGATTGACGGCCATGACAGCGCGGCGATTCAGGCAGCGATAGAAAAAGCCAAAGCGGAAACTGAAAAACCTTCGCTGATTATTTGCAAAACGGTTATCGGTTTTGGTTCACCCAACAAGCAGGGTAAAGAAGAATGTCACGGCGCGCCGCTGGGTGCGGAAGAAATTGCGCTGGCAAGAAAACAACTCAATTGGCCGCACGCACCGTTTGAAATTCCAGCGGACATTGGCAGTGCGTGGAATGCGCGCAATAAAGGCGCAGTCGCTGAAAAAAACTGGCAAGAAAAATTTTCTGCTTACGCCAATGCGTATCCAGAATTGGCAAAAGAATTTCAACGCCGCAGCAAAGGTGAGCTGCCAGCCGATTTTGCCAAACAAGCGGATGCCTACATTGCAGCGTGCCAAGAAAAAGGCGAAACCATTGCCAGCCGCAAAGCCAGCCAAAACACTTTAGGTGTTTACGGTTCGTTGCTGCCAGAGTTTCTCGGCGGCTCGGCCGATTTAGCGGGTTCCAATCTCACGATCTGGAAAGGTAAAGACGGCGCAGTGTGCAAAGGCATAGATGCACACGATGCCAGCGGCAATTACTTGCACTACGGCGTGCGCGAATTTGGCATGAGTGCCATGATGAATGGCATCGCGCTGCACGGCGGTTTTATTCCTTACGGCGCCACCTTTTTAATGTTTATGGAATATGCGCGCAACGCGGTGCGTATGGCTGCGTTGATGAAACAGCGCGTGCTGTTTGTCTACACACATGATTCGATTGGTTTGGGTGAAGACGGCCCCACGCATCAACCAGTCGAACAATTAACTGCGCTGCGCAGCACACCGCATTTGCACACTTGGCGACCTTGTGACACGGTGGAATCTGCCGTCAGTTGGAAAGCGGCGCTGGAGTATCAGCACGGCCCTACAGCGTTAATTTTTTCGCGTCAAAATTTGCAGCATCAAGCGCGCAACGCGCAGCAAGTGGCGAATATTGCACGCGGTGCTTATATCTTGAAAGACTCTGTCGGCACACCAAAAACCATTTTGATCGCCACGGGTTCAGAAGTAGATTTGGCGATGCAAGCGGCTGCGCAACTGGGTGATTCCGTGCGTGTGGTGTCCATGCCCTGTGCGGAAGTGTTTTGCGCACAAAATGCCGAATACCGCGAATCCGTTTTGCCTGCTGCTGTGCGTGCGCGCGTGGCGATTGAAGCGGCGCATCCCGATTACTGGCACAAGTTTGTCGGTTTGGATGGTCGCGTCATCGGTGTGCATCGTTTTGGCGAATCCGCGCCTGCTAATGCTCTGTTTAAGGAATTTGGTTTTACCGTGGAGCATGTGGTCGCTGTAGCAAAAGCTGTGCAAGGTTGAGTGATGTCACTGCGACTTGCCATTAATGGTTACGGTCGCATCGGGCGCTGTGTATTGCGCGCGCTGTATGAAAGTGGCGCGCACAAAACTTGCAAAATTGTGGCGATCAACGAGCCGGCAGATCCGGCGACCATCGCCTACCTCACGCGCTACGATTCCACGCACGGGCATTTCCCCGGCACGGTAGCGCAGGATGGCAATACTTTGATCGTGAACGGCGATCGCATTGCGCTCACGGCGCACAAATCTTTGGAGGCGCTGGATTGGCAGCAGCACGATATTGATATTGTGTTGGAATGCAGTGGCGTATTTTCTTCGCGCAAAAAAGCGCAGGCGCATCTCAAAGTCGGCGCTAAAAAAGTGCTGTTTTCGCAGCCAGCCGATCAGGATATTGATGCAGCGGTGGTGTGCGGCATCAATGATGAAATATTAAAAACCGAACACACGATTGCTTCTGCGGCTTCTTGCACCACCAATGCCATCGTGCCGGTGATTAAAGTGTTGGATGATGCCTTTGGTGTGGTGAACGGTGTGATTACCACCATTCATTCCGCCATGAATGATCAGCCGGTGTTAGACGGCTATCACCACACCGATTTGCGCAAAACACGCGCGGCGCTGCAATCCTTAATTCCGATTGATACACAACTGGCTCGCGGCATTGAACGCATTTTGCCGCACTTAAAAAATTGTTTTGCCGCACAGGCATTGCGTGTGCCGACGCAAAATGTTTCTGCGATGGATTTGTCGGTGTTGCTGCAAAAGCCGGTGGATGTGGCGGCGGTCAATCGTGCGTTGCAGGCGGCTTCGGAAGGTGCGCTGCAAAATATTTTGGGTTACACCGAAGAGCCGCTCGCCTCCTGTGATTTCAACCACGATGCGCGCTCCGGCATCGTCGATGCCAGTCAAACGCGTGTCAGCGGCCAGTTGGTGAAAGTGCTGGTGTGGTTCGACAACGAATGGGCCTACGCCAACCGCATGCTGGATATTGCGCGGCGCTGGCGCTGAGAGGGCGCAATACCCGCTTGAATCCCTAGAACGCATCCCCATATTCACTGGCCTACGCCCATGCGCGGGCGAGCCAGAATCATGCGTTTGAGGAATAGCCATGTCAGAGACTGAGAATCCCATTACCCCTGAGCCGATCGATGAAGCGGCGGCTGCACCCGCTGTGAGCCCAGCTGAGTTTGAGGCGCTGCAAGCCGAAGTCGCTGCCGCCCGCGACCAAGTGCTGCGCGCCAACGCCGAGATGCAGAATGTGCGCCGCCGTGCCGAGCAGGATGTGGAGAAGGCGCACAAGTTTGCGCTGGAGCGTTTTGCCGGTGAGCTGCTGGCGGTGGTGGACAACTTGGAGCGCGCGCTGACCGCGATTGCCGAGGAAGATGCCACCCAGCGCGAGGGCGTGGAGCTGACGCTGAAATCCCTGCTGGCCACTTTGGAAAAGCACGGCGTGAACCTGATTAATCCGCAGGGTGAAACCTTCAACCCTGAACATCACCAAGCCATCACCATGCTGGAAGTGGCGGGCGTTGCCCCCAATGCGGTGGTTGAGGTGATGCAGAAAGGCTACAGCATCAACGGTCGCCTGCTGCGTCCGGCGATGGTGGTGGTGGCAAAAGCCGCCAGTTGATGTCTTGAAAAGTGTACGAGCACACCCAATTAACGAATCATCGAATTGATAACCGCGCAGCGGTAATAGTGGAGAAACATCATGGGCAAAATTATTGGTATTGATTTAGGCACCACCAACTCTTGCGTGGCGGTGTTGGAAGGCGACAAAGTAAAAGTGATTGAAAACGCCGAGGGCGATCGCACCACGCCGTCGATTGTCGCGTTCACTGATGACAGCGAAGTGTTGGTGGGTCAGAGTGCAAAACGCCAAGCGGTGACCAATCCAACCAACACTTTGTTTGCGGTCAAGCGTTTGATCGGTCGTCGTTTCAAAGACGATGTGGTGCAAAAAGACATCAGCATGGTGCCGTACAAAATTGTCGCGGCAGACAACGGCGATGCCTGGGTAGAAGTGAAAGACGACAAAAAAGCGCCGCCGCAAATTTCTGCGGAAGTGCTGAAAAAAATGAAAAAAACCGCTGAAGATTATCTCGGCGAAAAAGTGACCGAAGCGGTTATTACCGTGCCTGCTTACTTTAATGATTCGCAACGACAAGCGACGAAAGATGCTGGCCGCATCGCGGGCTTGGAAGTCAAAAGAATCATCAACGAGCCAACTGCGGCAGCGCTGGCGTTTGGTATGGATAAAAAAGAAGGCGACCGCAAAATCGCTGTGTACGATCTCGGTGGCGGCACTTTTGATATTTCGATTATTGAAATTGCTGAAGTAGATGGCGAACATCAATTTGAAGTGTTGGCTACCAACGGCGACACCTTCCTTGGCGGTGAAGATTTTGATATGACGCTGATTGATTATTTGGCGGAAGAATTCAAAAAATCGAACAGCATCAACCTGAAAGGCGATCCACTGGCAATGCAGCGCCTGAAAGAAGCGGCGGAGAAGGCCAAAATTGAATTGTCTTCTGCGCAGCAAACCGAAGTGAACTTGCCTTATATCACTGCTGACGCCACTGGGCCAAAACACTTGGTGGTGAAATTGTCGCGCGCCAAGTTGGAAGCCTTGGTAGAAGGTTTAGTGGATCGTTCGATGGCGCCGGTTAAAACAGCATTGAACGATGCGGGCTTGAAAGCATCGGACATCGAAGATGTGATTTTGGTCGGCGGCCAAACGCGTATGCCGCTGGTGCAGAAAAAAGTCGCCGATTTCTTCGGCAAAGAGCCGCGCAAAGATGTAAACCCAGACGAAGCAGTAGCAATGGGTGCTGCTATTCAAGGTGCGGTATTGTCTGGCGATGTGAAAGATGTGTTGCTGTTGGATGTCACGCCGCTGACTTTGGGTATCGAAACCATGGGCGGTGTGGCAACACCGTTGATTGAAAAGAACACCACGATTCCCACCAAAAAATCGCAAGTGTTTTCAACGGCGGAAGACAACCAAACAGCAGTGACGATTCATGTAGTGCAGGGCGAACGCAAGCAGGCTTCGCAAAACAAATCGCTGGGGCGCTTTGATCTCTCGGATATTCCACCTGCGCAGCGCGGTATGCCGCAAATCGAAGTCACTTTCGATATTGATGCCAACGGCATTCTGAATGTCAGCGCGAAAGACAAAGCAACCGGCAAGCAGCAATCTATCGTCATCAAAGCCTCTTCCGGTCTGAGTGATGATGAAATTCAACAAATGGTGCGCGATGCCGAAGCGAATGCCGAAGCGGATAAAAAATTCGAAGAGTTAGTTTCTGCGCGCAACATGGCAGAGGGTTTGGCACACGCCACGCGCAAAACGCTGACGGAAGCTGGTGACAAAGCCACGGCAGAAGAAAAAGAAGCGATTGAATCGGCTTTGAAAGAAGTGGATGAAGCGGTGAAAACCGATGACAAAGAGCGCATTGATGCGGCGGCGCAAAAATTGTCGGAAGCATCCAATGGTCTCGCGCAAAAAATGTACGCCGATGCTGCTGCGCAAGAGCAGGCTGGTGATTCCGGTCAGCAGGGCGGCGGTGACGATGTGGTGGATGCCGAGTTCGAAGAAGTCAAAGACAAGTAAAGTCGATGACGGGAAAGAAAATCACAGAGCGCGGCATGTCCGCGCTTTTGTGTTAATGCGATGTAGAGAGAAAGAAAATGGCTAAACGGGATTATTACGAAGTGTTGGGCGTGAAACGCGATGCCAGCGCCGATGAAATTAAAAAAGCGTATCGCCGTATTGCGATGAAACACCATCCCGATCGCAATCCTGATAACAAGGAATCGGAAGAAAAATTTAAGGAAGCGGCCGAGGCAAACGAGATACTCAGCGACGAGCAAAAGCGCGCCGCTTACGATCGCATGGGTCACGCTGCGTTTGAACAGGGCGGCATGGGTGGCGGCGGTGCTGGCGCAGGTTTTGGCGATATTTTTGGCGATGTATTCGGCGATATTTTTGGTGGCGGCGGACGCGGCCGTTCGCGCAGTGGGCCGCAGCGCGGCTCGGATTTGCGCTACAACTTGGATGTGAATTTAGAGGAAGCGGTACACGGCACCACCACCAAAATTCGCATTCCCACCTTGGTGGCCTGCAAACCTTGCGACGGTTCGGGAGCTAAACCGGGCAGCAAACCCGTGACCTGTACAACCTGTGGCGGCGCTGGCCAAGTGCGCATCCAGCAGGGCTTTTTTGCCGTGCAGCAGACTTGCCGTGCTTGCGGCGGTCGCGGCACCATCATCAGCGACCCTTGTGCTACTTGCCGCGGTCAGGGTCGTCTCGAAGAAGAGAAAACGCTGTCGGTCAAAATTCCGCCCGGTGTGGACAACGGCGACCGCATTCGCTTAAGCGGCGAAGGCGAAGCCGGCACTTTGGGTGGGCCAAACGGCGACTTGTATGTGCAGATCAATGTGCGCCCGCACAAAATTTTTGAGCGCGAAGGCAAGAATTTGTACTGCGAAGTGCCAATCAGTTTTGTGGATGCTGCACTCGGTGGCGAAATCGAAGTCCCGACCTTGGATGGCAAGGTAATGCTGAAAGTGCCGGAAGAAACGCAAACCGGCAAACTGTTCCGCCTGCGTGGTAAGGGTGTAGTGCCAGTGCGCGGCGGCGGCGCGGGCGACTTGCTATGCAAGGTGGTGGTGGAAACGCCAGTGAAATTGAGCAAGCAGCAGAAAGACATCTTGCGTCAATTTCAAGCCACGACGGAGGGCGCACAGCACTCACCCAAAAAATCATCATGGTTTGATGGTATGAAATCATTCTTTGATGATCACAAATAGCGATAGGGCTATAATCAGCGCGCTTAATTTTCCGTTCCAGAGGTCTTCCTATGAAATCCTTGATCAAAGTTTTTTCGCTGTCCGCTGTATTAGCTACCGTATTTGCTGTGGTTTCCGTGCAGGCCGAAGACAAAAAAGTGGCAAACAACACAGCGCCGGTTGGACAAACCTGTTTGCAAGGCCAGCCCTGTGCGGCCGCTGCCGCTGCCAGCAGTGGTGGTGAGCCCAGAACGGGCGAGCAGGTGTACAACAAGTCTTGCACCTCTTGCCACACAGCAGGTGTAGCGGGCGCGCCGAAATTGGGTGATGCCGCTGCGTGGAGTCCGCGTTTGGCGGCAGGTAAAGAGACTTTATACAAACACGCCATTGGTGGTGTGAAAGCGATGCCGCCTAAAGGTCTGTGTATGGATTGTTCCGACGATGAATTGAAGGGCGCTGTGGATTACATGCTGGGTAAAGTAGGCAAGTAAGCGTCGCGAGAAAGCTGAAACCAACGCCCCGTTTATCGGGGCGTTTTTGTTTGTGCGCGCACAGTATTTGCTGGTGTAGCACTGGTACAGTAGACCCATCTGTATGGAATGATGGTCGAGGAGATCAACTATGAACAGCCCTGCCAAAGTCAGAGCGCCGGAGCGTTTGCTGGATTTGCGCAACACCTTGGATGACTTGGTGGCTGATGGCTTGTTGGATAAACGCGATGCCAATTTTTTATCCGGCACGCCGCGTTCACGCGAAAATGCTCTGCTGCATCCGATCACTTATATTGCAAAAATGAACTTGCAAGACCATCAGCGCTCAGGGAAGCTGTTGGATGAAGAGCGGCTGACACAATGGCTGGCAGAAAAATCGGATCAGCCGTATTTTCATATTGACCCACTAAAAATTGATGCGAGCAAAGTAACCGAATTGATGTCTTTTGCTTTTGCAAAACGCCATCAAATTTTGTGTGTGCAGATCAGTAAAGATGAAATGGTGGTGGCGAGTTCGCAGCCGTGGGTTTATGCGTGGGAAGATGACATCAAGCACACGGCGCGGCGTGAAATTCGACGCGTGGTGGTGAAGCCCAGTGAACTCGCACGCTACACGGTAGAGTTTTACTCATTGGCAAAATCAGTGTCAGATGCGGCGGATACTGATTACGGCGGAAAAATGGGCATCGGCAAGTTTGAGCAGTTGCTGAAATTGTCCGAATTAAAAGATCCGGAAGCCAATGACCAACACATCATCAATATTGTGGATTGGATGTTGCAGTACGCTTACGCGCAGCGCGCCAGTGATATTCACATCGAGCCGCGTCGAGAGTTGGGAAAAGTGCGCTTTAGAATTGATGGCGTGCTGCATCAGGTTTACGAATTGCCGGCGCGCGTGATGATTGCTGTTACCAGTCGCTTGAAAATTCTCGGCCGCATGAATATTGCTGAAAAACGCAAACCGCAAGACGGGCGTATCAAAACAGAAAAACCGGATGGCAGTGAAGTGGAGTTGCGGATGTCTACGCTGCCCACGGCGTTTGGCGAAAAATTGGTCATGCGGATTTTTGATCCTGAAATTTTGGTCAAAACCTTTCCAGAGTTGGGTTTAATCAATGAAGATTTAAAACGCTGGACGCAGTTGATCAATCAGCCAAACGGCATTTTGTTAGTCACTGGTCCCACCGGTTCTGGTAAAACCACCACTTTGTATTCTTCGCTAAAACAAATTGCCACGCCGGATGTGAATGTTTCTACGATTGAAGATCCAATAGAAATGGTGGAAGAAGCATTCAATCAAATGCAGGTTAATCGCGCGGTGGATTTGGATTTTGCCACCGGCGTGCGCACGCTGATGCGGCAAGACCCAGACATCATCATGATCGGTGAGATTCGCGATCAGGAAACAGCAGACATGGCTGTGCAGGCGGCGATGACGGGGCATTTGGTGCTGTCGACTTTGCATACCAACGATGCGCCGAGTGCGGTGTCGCGCTTATTGGATCTCGGCGTGCCTTCGTATTTATTGCGTTCGGTACTGCTCGGCGTGATGGCGCAGCGTTTGGTGCGCCGTTTGTGCATTCACTGCAAAGAAGAAACGGAAATTCCAGAAGAAGCGTGGAAAACACTCACGGCGCCGTGGAAAGTGGCTATGCCTGCGCGCAGTTTCAAACCCGTGGGTTGTTTGGAGTGTCGCAATACGGGTTACAAGGGCCGCGAAGGTATTTATGAAATTATGTTGTTCACAGATGAAACCAAAGCACTGGTGGGCGATAGAGTGGATATTGGCCAGTTGCGACAACAAGCCATGCGTGAAGGCATGCGCACGCTGCGGCTTTCCGGTGCGCAAAAAGTCGCAGCGGGTTTGACGACTGTCGAAGAAGTAATGCGTGTTGCGCCAGCGTTGGATCGTTTTAACGGATGATGAAAAGTAGCAAAAATATACCGGCTGTTTTGCAAGAAGAACTGGAAAAGGTACACGCCACATTTGCGTCATGTCTTGATGCAGGGCAGGCAGAACAGTTTTATGAGCAGCAGCGTGATGCGGCGTTTGTTGCAGAGCTGTCTGCGGTTTGGTTGGGCAGTCAATTTTTCTTTGATTGGTGTTGCCGAAAGCCAGAATGGTTTTTTGCATTGTTTAAAAAAATCAGCACAGAGAAATCTCTGCTGGATTGTCAGCCAGATGTGGTAGATCTAAAAAACACACTGACCATCTTGTTAGAAAATATAGGTAACGAAGACGGCTTGATGCGGGTGTTGCGCGAATTTCGTCAGCAGCAGATGTTGCGTATTGTGTGGAGAGACATTACACGACGCGCCGATACTTTGGAGACCACGGCAGCACTCACTGCGCTGGCGGATGCGTGTATTACCGTGGCGGTAGATTTTTTGTACCCGCGTCTGTGTGTCGAATGGGGCACCCCGATTGGCGCAGAAAGCGGCACACCGCAATCTCTGCTTGTGTTGGGGATGGGTAAGTTAGGCGCGTTTGAATTGAATCTTTCGTCCGATATTGATTTGATTTTTTCTTATGATGAAAGTGGAGAGACGCAAGGGAAAGCGCGCAGCATTTCCAATCGCGATTTTTTTACTAAGCTAGGGCAAAAGTTAATTCTTGTTTTGGATAAGAAAACCACGGATGGATTTGTCTTTCGCGTGGATATGCGTTTGCGCCCCTACGGCGATAGCGGCGCACTGGCGCTGAATTACGATGCCATGGAGCAGTATTACCAACAGCAAGGGCGCGATTGGGAACGCTATGCCATGATCAAGGCGCGCTTAATCTTCGGCGATCAAAAACAAGCAGCGCCGCTGCTGGATATGTTGCGGCGCTTCACCTTTCGTCGCTATTTGGATTTTTCCTCCATTGATGCCTTGCGCGACTTGAAACGGCAAATTGAGCGCGAAGTAGAACGCAAAGGCATGGCCGACAATGTAAAACTCGGCAAGGGCGGTATTCGAGAGATTGAATTTATCGTGCAAATGTTTCAGTTGATTCACGGTGGGCGCGATCGCGATCTTCAGCCATCTCCGGTGATGAATATGCTGTCCACACTGGAGAAAAAAAACTTCTTGAGTGAGGGTGATGTTGTCGCCTTGAAGAATGCTTATTTATTTCTTCGCAATGTGGAGCATCTTTTGCAAGCGTGGCGCGATGAGCAGACGCAGATGCTGCCGAGAGATGCGCTGCAACAAACACGCTTGGCATGGTTGTCTGGTTTTGCCAGCTACCAAGATTTTTGTCAGCAATTACAGAGTCACCGCGACCAAGTGCAAAAAATATTTGCAGCCGTTATTTCGCCGCCACCAGAAGAAAACGAAAACAGTGATAAGCCATGGCAGCAATTGTGGGATACATTGGGCGATGAAGAGGTCGGCGCCGCACATTGGGATGCTGTCGGTGTACACGATGAGAAGCTGCAACAGCAGTTGCGCGCTTTTCAACAAGATAAGATGTTGTTGGGACTGCCAAAAGAGAGTCGCGTACGCTTAGATCGTTTCATGCCGCAGTTGTTGAAAGAATTAGCACAGGGTGAGCATCCAGCCGTCATTTTTGAGCGTGTGTTGCCATTATTGAAAGCGGTACTGCGCCGTTCTTCTTATTTGGTGATGCTGCTAGAAAACCCTCAGGGGTTAAAGCAGTTGGTATTGTTGGTGCAGTCGAGCACATGGATTGCCGAGCAGTTGGCCGTTTGGCCTGTGTTATTGGATGAGCTGATTGATGTGCGTAATTTGTACCGTGATGTTGCACCGTCGCGAGAAGAATTAGCGAATATGCTGCGCCAGCAAATGTTGCGCATACCTGAAGAAGACCTTGAAGCGCAAATGGAAGCGCTGCGCCATTTCAAACGCGCGCATAGTCTGCGCGCTGCTGCCTGTGAAGTGACAGGGCGTCTGCCTTTGATGAAGGTCAGTGACTATTTAACATTTATGGCAGAAGCGATACTCGATTATGTATTGCAGATGGCGTGGAAAATTTTGGTAGATAAACATGGTACACCGTTGCAGGAAAACGGCGAGCAGTGTGATCCGAGTTTTATTATTGTTGGCTATGGCAAATTAGGTGGCTTGGAGTTGGGGCACGGTTCCGATCTCGACTTGGTTTTTATTCACGCTGCAGGTAATGGCGAAACCGCAGCCGATATGGCGCTCGGGCAAACGCCTATCGAAAACGGCGTGTTTTTTGCGCGACTCGGCCAGCGCATTATTCATATTCTCAGCACGCGCATGATGAATGGCATGTTGTATGAAACGGATATGCGCTTGCGTCCTTCCGGCAACTCCGGTTTGTTGGTGGCGAGCTTAAAAAGTTTCCAGCGTTATCAAGAAAATGATGCATGGACTTGGGAGCATCAAGCTTTAACACGCGCGCGCGTGGTAGCGGGTTCATCATCGTTAGCGCAACAGTTTGTTGCTGTGCGTGCGCAGGTGTTGGGGCGTGAGCGCGATGTGGAAAAATTGCGTAGTGAAGTGGTGGAGATGCGCAACAAGATGCGCACGCAGTTGGATAAAAGTGATGCGCAGCATTTCGATTTGAAACACGGCGTGGGCGGCATTGTTGATCTGGAGTTTTTCGTGCAGTTCAGTGTGTTGGCGCATGGGCATGCACGGCCCAACTTGCTGACTTGGCCTGACAACATCCGTATCCTCGAGCAGATGGCGGCCTGCAACTTACTGCAGCCGGAACAGGCAGAGGCTTTGATGGAGGCCTATCGTCAACTGCGTGGGCGCGGCCACCGCCGCACCTTGCTAGGCGAGCCGACCTTGATCGGTGTGGATGAGCTGTTGCCGGAGCGGCAAGTGGTGCAGGCGGCGTGGCACAGCATTCTGGGCACCTGAAAAACTCCTATAATGGCGCCCCCGTAAATCCTGCGTATTCGGAGCACTGATATGAGCATGGCAGACCGCGACGGCCTGATCTGGTTTGATGGCAAACTGGTTCCTTGGCGCGATGCAAAAGTCCACATCCTCACCCACACCCTGCACTACGGCATGGGCGTGTTCGAAGGCGTGCGTGCGTACGAAACCGAGTCGCGCGGTACCTGCATCTTTCGCTTGCAGGAGCACACAGATCGTTTATTTGATTCCGCCAAAATCATGAACATGGTGATTCCTTTTTCGAAAGAGGAAATCAACGAAGCGCAGCGTGCCGCCGTGCGCGAAAATAATTTGCCGTCTGCCTACATTCGCCCGATGGTGTTTTACGGATCGGAAGCGATGGGTTTGCGTGCCAAAGGTTTGACCGTGCATGTGATTGTCGCGGCGTGGTCTTGGGGCGCATACATGGGCGATGAGGCGCTGCAAAACGGTATCAAAGTGCGCACCAGTTCCTACACGCGCCACCATGTCAATATTTCTATGACGCGCGCGAAAGCCAACGGCCACTACATCAACTCCATGTTGGCGCTGAATGAGGCTTTGTCCGGCGGAGCAGAAGAGGCGTTGTTGCTGGATCCAGAAGGTTATGTGGCAGAAGGTTCCGGCGAAAATATTTTCATCGTCAAAAACGGCGTAATTTACACGCCAGAATTGACGGCCTGCTTGAACGGCATCACGCGCAATACCATTTTCCATCTCGCTAAAGAAATCGGCTGCGAAGTGGTGGAGAAACGCATCACGCGCGATGAAATTTATATCGCCGATGAAGCATTCTTTACCGGCACCGCCGCAGAAGTCACGCCTATCCGCGAGTTGGATGGCCGCAGTATTGGCACCGGCAAACGCGGTGCGATCACCGAAAAACTGCAAAGCCTGTATTTCGATCAAGTGAAAGGTCGCCGCAGTCAGTTCAGTGAGTGGCTGTCGCCGGTGAAATAAAACAGCGGAATTGCTGGCATTAAATTGGGCGCTGCATGCGCCCTTTTTTGTGGGTGAAGATTGGGTTAGCCGCGATCCGTGTCGTATTTATCGTTGACGCCATCGTTGTCCATATCATTATCGTATTTATCATTTACGCCATCGTTATCCATATCGGTATCGTATTTATCGTTTACACCGTCGTTATCCATATCCGTGTCATATTTGTCGTTTGTACCGTCGTTATCGAGATCGGTATCATATTTGTCGTTTGTACCGTCGTTGTCGCAGTCGGTATCGTACTTGTCGTTTATGCCGTCGCCTTGTGTAACGCAGTCTTTGGCGAATGATGTTTGCGAAAGACTGCTACACAGTAAGACACAGATAAAAAATCGCGCCCACATAATGCTTACTGCCAGTTAACTGGCGCTTCGCCGCCCGCATCGGTAGGTGATCGAACAGGTGCATTGCTTTTCACGCTGGCAGGCTTGGATTTTTTCTTGGGCTTTTCAGCGGGTTTTTCTGCGGCTTTTGGTTTTTGCATACGGACGATGCCACCTTCTTTTATCTGAGAGATATCCCCAGACGCCAATTCAGCAATCGAGTATTTGGGTTTGCTTTCGATAACTTTCAACTGCGCCACGACCGTGCCGTCTGTCACGATTTCAGCGCCCGTATCAGGATCGATAAAGGATTCGCCCGCGCTGTAGGCATCAAGCATCATATTCATCTGCAGGCGCGCATCACCCTCATTCAAAATAATGCGTTTATCACCGGAAACTTTCAAAACTTTGACGGGGTAAATGACTTCCAGCATATCGGAGACAATCGTCTTAGCGCCTTGCTCTAATAATGAATCTGCCACTGCGCCGCCACTATTGGCAGACCATGTGTTGGCCCATTTTACTTTTTGTGTGGCAACTTCAATAACACGATAGTTGAGTTTTACTGAAGATTTTGACGAAGTGTGTACTTGTCCGCCTTCCGTTACGCTCATGCCGTAGAAGTTGGTTGTTTCTGTGGGAGTTACAGTGGTTTTGGTAGAAACTGATGCGTCATAAATGGTGCCGACTACCATCAAGTCAGCACCAGAGACCTGACCCAATCGACTGGCTTCGTTGGCGGAAACATCGTCACTTTGCAGAAGATCTTTTTCAGCGGCAAATTCATTTTCAAAGTCGCGACTGACTACATTAAATTTTCGTGATTGTGTCAGTGTATTAAGAATGTCATCGCGCAATTTTCCGGCCACAACAGACTTTCCCGATTTCGAATGAAATGGCATAATTGCAATAGAGAAGCGTTTGTCTTCTTTGCCCATCGCTTTGTAAGAGGGAACGACAACTTGCGCCTGCACTTCCCACTGAGAGCTTTCCGCGGTGGGCTCTTTGGTGGAAAGAATTTGATAGGACTTCACTTGTCCTTTGGTTTGCACTGAGATGTCTTGCACAACCTGTGTTTGTGATTTGGCATACGAGGCGTTGTCGGTGGCATAAGCCTCAAAGTCTGACTTCAGTGTTTTGTCAGTGGCGATATTCACGCCACGCACTTGTGCAACAGCCTCTAATAATGCCGTTGCCACCGCCTTTTGGTAGGAGTCACCGTAGCCGGTTGTGCTGACGGTGACATCTTCTGTAACGGCGTGCGCTATTGCTGTGAATGTGAGCGCTAAAAAAACCAAGAAATGGCGAAGTGTTTTCATATTAGAACGAGGCCTCAAAATCTGCACTTTGTTGAACATTCAGTTTTTTGTTTTCAGTTGAGCCATTGCTTGCTGGAGTATTCGCACTTGGTTTTAGCAATGTGTTATCCCGTGTCAGCGCGCTCCAAGTGGTGACGGTGCCAACAATTAAATGACCTGTTTGTGGGTGCTTGGCGCGCCAGCGTTTGATCGTGGTTTCTCCTTTAATGGTCAAGCTGCTTTGTTGCTTGGCAAGCTGCTGTACCATTTTGCCGATGTCAACGGATTCTTTGTCGGTGGTAAAGCCCTCTTTGTTGGTTTCTTGCGTAACGCTACTGTTCGACAGCGCGTTGGCTTTTCTTCGAAATTGAGAGATGCGTTGGCAAATTCCGCCATGCGAGCAGAGGCTTGTTGTGCGGCGCTAATTTCTGCAGCTTCCACAGCCTTGTCCAATAATAATTTTGAAGTGCCTTTGGTCGCTGTTACGCCACTGCTGGCAAAAGAAACCAGTGTTTCGTTGCCATACTCATCTTTCATCAAACGAATACCGTCTTGGCTGATGTAGCAGGCATCGTCTGCGCATTTTTCTTGTAGTTGCGCCAGAATGGTTTTTCCCGTTACGGTGCCATTGGCGGCACTGCCACTGCCTCGTAGCACATTGTTGGCAGATTGTTTTAATTTGTCAGACACCACAAATAAAACGCCAACGCTGTTGCCGTCTTCAAATGTGCGCAAGGTGGTTATGCCGCTGACAGAGCCATAAGCTTTGATTTTGGATGACTTTTCAATAGAGTCTTCCAGTAATTTTCTTTTTTTCACGGCGTCATATTGTGATGGGTCAATGCCATTTTCTTTCAAGGCGCCGTCCAATTCTGACTCTGCCAGTGCGACGATTTTGCTGCTCAAAGCTGCGAGGGTTGAATCGTCTTGTGCGACTTCATTGGGATCGAAAGGCCTGTCGTCGTGAAGAAATTTCCGCGTCGTCTCGACGGTAATGGTTTTCTGTAGCAGTTTTATGTAGTCGGATTTGGCTTTGATGAGTGCTTTCTCAAAGGCCATGTTTTTAGCATCAGGCCACTTAACATCTGAAGCGGGGACATCAATTGTGGCTGTTTGCCATCCTACATAGTAGCGTCCAGATTCGTTGTCGCCGTAGCCGGTTTTCATGCCGCGCTTACTGAGATACTCATCTTTTGCTTTGTCGATTGCGCTGTCTGAAATGTCTTCGAGGCTAGGAAAATTGTCTTCGGCGCTTTGAGCGAGTTGCTCAATAGGTTTTTTCAATTGTTCCATAGCGATTGCTGGCATCAAAACTACTGATGCCAGCAAAGCGAGTCCTGCGGTTGTCTTTTTCATGCGCAATCCTTTTATCCTTTATGAGCCAAACAAAGAGCGGTTGGCTTCTTTGCGAATTTCTTTTTCACCAACCCACTCGATAGATTGGGTTTCGATGTGCTGCAATTTCAGTGTGAATTTGTAATAAACACTTTTCGTGCCGCCATTGCGTTTTACGATGCTGGAGAGATTGCCATACAGTGCATATTCCGCACCCAAGCCGCGCCCCGTTGCAACGGCAGTGCTTTGATCAACCATGCCGCTTTTTCTTTGGTACGCCATCTGCTGGCTGATTTCGTTCAAACGACCCATATCCACAAAACGGAATTTTCCAGAGTTGATCATTTTGGATTGGATGGTATCGGTGATGGATTCTGTGTCGACATGTTCAGTTGTTTTGTTTTCAATGCGATCGATATACAGAACAGGTCTTCTACCCGAGGTAGCTTGTACTACCGGCGGGAAAATCAACATGTCTTGCACCATTTTGCCGGCAATTTGTTGCAAGTCTGATGATCCAAATGATTCATCAACCGTTTCAACGGATGTTGCATCGACATAGCCAACTTTGCTGCCACCGCTCGCGCAGCCGCCGAGCAGAGTGAGAGTAAAGGCAACGGTTACTGCTTTAGTGAATAAACGCATGGTATTTCTCCTATCAGTCATCAATGATTACGCGAAAACTTTTTGCTGCAGGGCTCGGTGCTAGGCCTTGTATACGCACGACATCGCCAGGCAACACAGACATGGGAACCCATGGTGCGCCTTCTGGATCTAGCTCCAATCCAGCTTTGTCGAACCAACGAAATTTATAATTAAATTGTTCCGCGCTGCTACCACGGTTTCGTAAAGCTACTTGCGACCGCATGATGTTGCCTGCGCTGCTGTGTCCCACTTCCACAATGCCAATTTGGCGCAGCAGTGCAGGTTTTCTGGATTCGAGATAAGTCTGGTATTGCCGCTCAGCGGGTGGAATATCACTGGCAGATTGCACAGCACAGCCTTGCGCTAACAGCGTTAGCGACAGCAAGCCGGCATAAGAAAGTTTTTTCATGGCAATGAACTCCTCTGTTTAGAGTTGGAAGGTGCTAATGAGCATGCGTTGGCCTACATTAGCAACGCGCACTAAAGTGGTTTTGCCAGGCTGGATGTCAACGGTTGCGGTGGTGGTGAGGCTGCCAGACTGAAGGGTCAGCGTTTGTTTGCCGCTTGCAACTGTAGTGCGCGCTACTTGGCAGGAATTGGGGAGCGTCAGCCAGGTGCGTAAATCTGCTTGCTCAGAGAGAACGTTGTAGAGACCTGCTACCAGTGCACCTGCGCCGCCCAATTCTTTTTCGGCCTGATATTGCAAAGCGTATTTGGCGGTAACGCGGATGACGGCGCGCACGATCATTGCTGGAACTTCTTCCTTCAAAGATTTTGCAGCCAATGCAGAAACATTGGTCAATTCGGTGGTTTGCAGGGCTACACCGCTGCCAGTGACTCTTAAATTATTAACGCGAGGTATTGATGCTGCGGTGTACATAGGAAAGGCAACGGCTACTGCGCCGCCCTGTGGTGTGGGAATTGGGATGGTGATGCCCGTGCGCTGCGCAACAAAGTTGTCTTCGTACAGCACCACTAGGTTGCCAGCGTTAGCCGTATCAACAACATCTTCGTCTTGGGTTTTTCTTGTCTTTTTGCGTGAGTTTGTTTCACTTGCCGTTGGTTCGGATAAGCGAGCTATATCGCTGGCAATCAGTGTGGATTCCGGATGGATTTCATAAGCCAGTTTGTAGGAGGTGAGCGCAAAATCTCTATCGGCAGGTTTTCCAGTTGATTCCATCAAAACGCCAGACAGGTAGTGGGCGTAAGCACTGCTAAAGGACGATTTCGCTTTGCCTGCTATCAAATCGATGCCTGAGAACTTTTGTTCAAGCAGATTGGTTTTGATGTTCTTGGATTTTGCTGTTTGTGCTGTTTTTGCAATTTCTTTTTCGTGGGCGTCGGTCAATTCCTTTTCTTCGAGAGCAATCTTGCGCACTTCGACCATGGCATCATCGCGCTTGTTCTGCCCTAAGTAGTTAAAGGCTTGCAACACATGTGTGAAAATTCTTTCGTAGCCGTAACCGCGATATTCAATGGATGTGTCGTTGTAGAGTGTTGCTTGCACGGAGTCTGTTGCGGCACAGGCAGAAATCAGTGCTTTCCTGTCATTGGCCTCAAACTGATTAATAACAATATTTAGGTCTTGCAGACTGGGCGGGTATTGATTTTGAAGGTTTAGAATTCTTCCGCGCTCCATCATGTAGAGCATTTTATCTTCGGAATCTTTTTTTGCGGCCAAAAAATCCAATGATGGTTTTGTGTCGCCGGTATTTAATGCTTGGCGAAACTTGTCGGCTTTAAGGGTGTGTGAGCCAGGGAAATTATTGGTTACACAGCCACTTAAGCTGAAAAGCGATACGCTGACTGTCAAAACTGAGGAAATTGCGGGGCGTATGATCCTGTTGCCAGTCTTCATGACTGCTCCTTATGGTTTTTTTATTTTTTATTGGGCTGCAAGCTAATTCGTGATGGAAGTAGCCATCCCTTTCTTTATAGCAATAAGCCAACAAAAAAAGCAAGTGATTATTTATCGTAAGTAGGCGCTGGGTTGCCACACCGCAAGAAGGGCTCCATTCCAATTGGCGAGGAGTTTTCCAGTACACTAAGCCATCACGGCTGCATATGCCTTGGCTGCGGGGTAGCAAGGTGGATCGAAGATAATTCATGCTCAACGATACAGAGAAAGATGTCAGTGCTATCCTTGTTGTCGGCCCTGCTTGGGTCGGCGATATGGTGATGGCACAAGTGTTGTTTCGTTTGCTGAAACAGCAGAATCCGCAGTGTGATATTGATGTCTTGGCGCCCGCATGGAGCGCGCCGCTGTTGGCGCGCATGCCGGAAGTGCGTGCGAGTTTTGATTTGCCGCTGAAACACGGTGAATTTAGTTTTTCTGTACGCAGAAATCTTGGGCATGCGTTGCGTGGAAAATATCAGCAGGCGATTTTATTGCCCAACTCGTGGAAATCTGCACTGGTGCCATTTTTTGCCAATATTCCACGGCGCACAGGTTGGCGCGGTGAAATGCGCTACGGTGTGTTAAACGATGTGCGCGTGTTGGATAAACAAAAATATCCGCTGATGATAGAACGGTTTGCTGCATTGGCTTTTGCAGAAAATGAAAAATTACCCACGAGCTTGCCGTATCCACAATTGCTGATTGATGACAGTGAGCAACAACAGGCGTTGCAAAAATACGCGCTGGATTTACAGAAGCCTGTGTTGGCGCTGTGTCCGGGGGCGGAGTTTGGTCCGGCCAAGCGTTGGCCCGAACAACATTATGCGTCTGTCGCCAGTGAGCGTATTGCAGCGGGTGATCAGGTGTGGGTTTTTGGATCACAGAATGATGCCGAAGTGGCGGAAGCTATTCGATCCGCGCTGCCAAGTCATCAACGAGAATTTTGTTTGAATCTGGCTGGAAAAACCGCATTGGCGGAAGCAATTGATTTGTTGTCATGTGCGAATGCCGTGGTGAGTAATGATTCCGGTTTAATGCATATTGCTGCGGCGTTGCAAAGACCGTTGGTAGCAGTGTACGGTTCTTCGTCGCCGCAATTTACGCCGCCACTATCCAGTGATGTGGAAATTGTGCGTTCAGGTATTGAATGCAGCCCGTGTTTTCAGCGCGAATGCCCATTGGGGCATTTAAAATGTTTGCGTGATTTGTCGCCGCAACGCGTGTTGGATGCGTTGGATAAATTGCCAAAACCTGTGGTGATTGCAGCATGAAGCGCGTGTTGATTGTCAAAACATCTTCCATGGGCGATGTTATACACACGCTGCCTGCAGTGAGTGATGCTTGCGCTGCAATACCTGATATTCAGTTTGACTGGGTGGTGGAAGAAGCGTTTGCTGAAATTCCCGCGTGGCATCCCAATGTGGAAACGGTGATTCCTGTCGCTATTCGCCGTTGGCGCAAAAATCTTTTTCGTTTTATCGGCAGTGATGAGTGGACGGTATTTCGTCATGCTATCGCCGCCAAAAAATACGATGCGGTGATTGATGCGCAGGGTCTAATTAAAAGTGCCTTGCTGACAAAATTAGTGAAGGGAACGGTGTACGGGTATGACAGAAATACCGTGCGCGAGCCACTGGCGAGTTTGGCGTATCAAAAAACTTTTTCGGTAGCAAAAGATCAGCATGCAGTGGAAAGAACACGCGCGCTGTTTGCGCAAGCGCTTGCTTATGAAAAGCCGAACACGCTGCCAAATTACGGCATTGATCGCCGTCGTTTTGGTGTGCAAGACGAGTCGCCGTATGTGTTGTTTTTGCACGGCACTACGCGCGACGACAAACATTGGCCGGATGAATATTGGCAGGCGCTGTGTCGTTTGGTGTGTGATTCAGGTATGCGTGTGAAATTGCCGTGGGGGTCGGATGCGGAACATCGTCGTGCGCGCAGCATTGCGGAAATGCATCCGCGCGCGGAAGTGTTGTCGCGCACCAATATTGCCGGCATGGCAGCGACGATTGCGCGCGCGCGTGCCGTCGTTGCTGTGGACACAGGTTTGGGGCATTTGGCGGCGGCATTGGCGGTGCCCACCTTGTCTTTGTACGGTTCAACTTCACCCGCTTTGGTGGGTGCATACGGCCCCAATCAATTTCATTTGTGCGCACAAGAATGCACGCGCAGTCACACGAAATATGTGCAGCCAGCAGTGTTTGCGCCGCTGACACCAGCCATTGTTTTTGGGCGTTTGACGGAGTTATTAAATCAGCAAGAGCAGGATGCGCGATGAGTATTCACGCGCAACAGCGCAGCTTACACATTGCGTTTGCGCTGTATCGCTACTTTCCTTTTGGCGGTTTGCAGCGCGATATGTTGCGTATCGCCCATGCCTGCGTAGAGCGCGGCGTCAGCGTAAAAATTTTCTGCGCCGAGTGGGAGGGTGAACTGCCTGCAGGAATTGCAGTCGAGCGCTTGCCGGTATCTGGTTTTACGAATCATGCGCGCAACCGCTCCTTTGCAGAGGCTGTCAAAAAATATTTGCAACGCGAAGCGGTGGATTTAGTGGTGGGGTTTAACAAAATGCCCGGCTTAGATGTGTACTACGCAGCGGATACCTGTTTTAAAGCAAAACTGATGCAGGAGCGTTTGCCGCAGTTGCGGTTTTTGCCGCGCTATCGCCAGTATTTGCGCGATGAAAAAGCGGTTTTTGGCAAAGACAGCCACACGAAAATTTTGGCGATTGCGCAGCGCAGCGTCGATGAATATGAAAAATACTATGCCGGCGCTGCACAGCGTTGCACGGTATTGCCCCCAGGTATCAATCCAGATCGCCGTGCCGGTGTGCATGCACTGCAACAACGAGAAGATTTTCGCCGAGAGTGGCGGTTATCAGAAAATGATCGTTTGCTGTTGTCGATAGGCTCCGGCTTTCGCACAAAGGGTGTGGATCGCACGATCCGCGCGCTGGCTGCATTGTCTCCCGCCATATTGCAGCGCACGCGCTTGATGGTGATAGGGCAGGATCGCCCCGACAAGTTTTTACGCTTGGCGGCGCAACTCGGTGTAGAAAAAAACATTCAGTTTTTAGCGGGGCGCGATGATATTCCGCAGTTTTTGTTGGGCGCTGATGTGCTGCTGCACCCTGCGTATCGCGAAAATACCGGTACGGTGTTGCTGGAGGCGGCGGTAGCGGGTTTGCCGGTGTTGACCACGGCGGTGTGTGGTTACAGCCACTACCTGCGCGATTACGCTTGCGGCGTGGTGGTTGACGAGCCTTTTTCACAAGGTGCATTGAATAGCGCGCTAGAAAATATGTTACAGGATGATGCGCAGCGCGCGCAGTGGCGTGAGAATGCTCTGCGTATGGCAGAGACAGCGGATATTTATTGACTCTTTGATCGCGCGGCAGATTTTATTGTTGCCGCAGCAGGGAAGAAAAACGCGTGAAATTGTTTCTCAATCCAGAGTGGAAAAAATATTGGCAGGGCAAAGATCCGTTTGCGGAAGCGCGTGCCTTGCAGGGCGAGGTGTATCGTAGTAAAGAGGGCAGACGCACGCTGCGCTTTGAAAGAGATTGCCGCGGTTATTTTCTCAAGCTGCATGAAGGTATAGGTTGGCAAGAAATTATCAAAAATCTATTGCAGGGGCGTTTGCCGGTGTTGGGTGCTGCCAATGAGTTCAACGCCTGCAATGCCTTGAAGAAGTTGGGTGTTGCTACCATGACGCCGGTCGCTTTTGGCGAGCGTGGAAACAATCCTGCGCGGCAATTATCTTTTTTAATCACGGAAGAATTGGCGAATACAATCAGTCTTGAAGATTACTGTAAGCCTTGGGCGCAGCAGCCGCCATCCTTGCGTGAAAAACGCGCCGTGATACGCAGGTTGGCGCAGATCAGCAAAACCATGCATGAAAATGGCATCAATCACCGCGATTATTATCTGTGTCATTTTTTGCGTACGAATGACGGCAAGTTATTTCAGCAACAGGATGCTCTGTATTTGATCGATTTGCACCGCGCACAAATCAGAACAGCCACGCCGCCGCGTTGGCTGGTGAAAGATTTGGCAGGGTTGTTTTATTCCGCGTTTGATTTGCCGTTGACGCGTCGCGATCTGCTGTGCTTTTTGTCGCTATATCAACGCAATTGGCTGCGTAGCGATGTGAAAACGCTGCGCCATATCGTTGACAGAGCAGTCGCACTGTACCAAAAAGATTTTGGACGCACGCCGCCAGCACATATTCAGAATATTGTTTCCCATCTGGCGGCGCATTGATGCGACTGGATAAATTTCTCACGCACACGGCAGAGATGACGCGCCAGCAAGCGCAGCGCGCGGTGCGCGGCGGCATGGTGTGTGTAAATGATGTTGTTACGAAACAAGCGGCGCAACTGCTGTGCGATACGGATGTGGTCACATTAAATGGAAGTGTTTTGCAGGCCGTGCAGCCGCGCTATTTTATGCTGCACAAACCTATGGGTTATGTGTGCGCAAACAGTGACGGCCATCATCCAGTCGTTTTGGATTTACTGCGCGAGCCACGCCGCGACAGTTTGCAGGTGGTTGGGCGTTTGGATATCGACACTACCGGCTTGGTATTGCTGACCGATGATGGGCAGTGGAATCATCGCGTCACCGCGCCGACTAGCCACTGTAAAAAAAGTTATTGCGTGCAATTGGCAGAGCCATTGCCAGTGGGTGCTGAAAAACAGCTGTGCGATGGCGTGCAGTTGGATGGCGAGAAAAAATTGACCAAGCCTGCGCAATTATTTTTGTTAGATAACGAGCGCTTACAAGTGCGTTTGGTGATTAACGAAGGTAAATACCATCAAGTGAAGCGCATGTTTGCTGCCGTTGGTAATCGTGTTGTCGGCTTGTATCGAGAAAGTATTGGCAATGTGGTATTAGATGCGGCACTGGCTGTGGGCGAATACCGCGCGTTAACGCCAGAAGAAGTGGCAGGTATTTAATCGTGGCAAGCGATATGGCTTTGGATGTTTTGTTGCCGCATTTGCATCGCAGTGTGGGTAAAACATTGTGGATAGCAGATGAGGCGGCGCTGGATGCGGTTACAGCCGTTCAGCCTGTGTCGCAGTTGACTATTATCAGCAATCGCTATGATGTGGTTATGGCTGCGCAATCTGTCGGCCATCAAGCTGTTTTTTCTGATTTCGATTTTCTGTCTTTTGAGCAGAACAGTTATGCGCGCATTGTTTATCGTTTGTCGAAAGAAAAAGCGGTTGTGCATCATGTGATTAATTGTGCAGTCGAGTTACTGGCGCAACAAGGAGAGTTGGTGTGCGCCGGTTTTAAAACAGATGGCGCAAAAACTTATCTCGATAAATGCAAGAAAATATTTGGCAATGGCGGTGCGCAGAAATGCGGTGTGGCATATTTGGGTGTTTTTCAGAAAACATCGCAAGAGCTTGCTGCTGCGCTTGATGATAGAAATTATACGGAGCTACGGTTAATCAACGCAGAAGGGTTGAGCTTTTTGAGCAAACCCGGTGTGTTTGGTTGGGAGTGTGTAGACGACGGTAGCGCATTGTTGATTTCAGTGTTGGATGATTTTTTAGAACAAGAAAAATGCCAGCCACAGTCGTTGTTAGATTTGGGTTGTGGCTATGGCTATCTCACCCTGATGACACGACACCTGTCGCTGCAACACCGTGTGGCTACCGATAACTGTGCGGCAGCATTGCTAGCTATGCGTGCCAATGCAGAGTATTACGCATTGGCAGTGGATGTGATGGCGAGTGATGCGGGCAATGCCGTGCAGGGTGTTTTCGATTGCGTAGTGTGTAATCCGCCATTCCATCGCGGCACGGCAGTGGCTGGTGATCTAACCGAGCATTTCTTGCGTCAGGCTGCGCGTCTATTGAGTGCGCAAGGGGTTGCAGTATTTGTGGTGAATGCGTTTATCCCTTTAGAGAAAAAAGCGGCAGCATATTTTTCAGTTGTAGAGTTGCTGGTGAATAGCGGCTCGTACAAAGTGCTGGTACTGCGGAAATAAAAAAACCCGCCGTAGCGGGTTTTGTGTGTGCGGTGGTGAATTATGGATTTTTTACTTCAGCACCCAGAGTCAGCGGACGATCAGATTCGAGTACCAACGCATAGCTGGTTTTCTCAAAGACATTGAACACCATCGCTAAGCCGGCGCGTTCGTTGATCAATTTAACTTTTTCGCCTGTCACTGGGTCTTTCATGGTTTCACCCTGTGCAAAAATAGCCAACACATTGCCTACTTCTAGGTTGTCGCGTTTACCTTTGTCAATTAACACAACATTCATCGCACCGTATTCACTCACGCCGCCAGCCACATCAATGACTTTGCCTTGGATGTCATTTTTGGGTGAGCTGGGGTAGAAAATAGCATCAATGGCACGCTCTTCGCTGGGTAATAAACGATCCTTGCCCAGCACTTCGCGCGTGCTGCGTAGAATGCTCATTTTTGCAATATCACCTTCCGTGTGCGTGATTTTGGCGGTGCCAATATCAACAGCTTCTACGCCTAATATCTCGCCAGTTGCTTCATCAGTGTAAATTTTGCCTTTGCGGTAGATGCCGTAGGTAGGAACTTTAGAATCAAATTCACCGCGCGCGTTGATGACATCACCTGCACCCGTGACGAGATGCCGCTCTGTTCCAGCCAAGACATACGGCGCTGCGTCTAAGACGCCACCGTCCACAATGCGGCTGCCACTGAGAAAGGGGTTGATGATGTCTAGCGGAATAGCGGGAATTGCCGATCCCAGCTCCTCTACACGGATATGCGGCGACAAGCGGTTGTCGCTGTTGGGTGACATTTTCACCGTGCCACCGCAAGGGTTAGCGCGTGTGACATCCAGCTGTGGTTTGCCATCCACCATGTTGAGGTTGACGGTATCGCCGGGGTAAATCAGGTTTGGGTTGCAGATTTCAGGATTGACATGCCAAATTTTTGGCCATTCCCAAGGCTGCTGTAAGAACTTGCCGGAGATATCCCACAAGGTGTCGCCCTTCTGCACCACATAGCTATTGGGGTGGTTGGGAGCCAGTTTCACATCCTCTGCTGTAGCGGTGAAACTCAGCAGGAGCGCGCCGATTAGGCCGATAACATTCCACTTCAGAGTGTTAGTTTTTAGCATTGTTGTCATCCCATGATTAGAGGTGCCGCGTCCGGCGCCCGTGATGTAGCCTCGTGTATACTACGCCGTGAATTGTGGCAACTCAATATCTCAAGCAGGATATTATCTTAACTATCATCATGTTAGAGCTGTAACCTGCTGTAATACTAGAAGTTCATCACAAAACCGCTGATTATTCTCGTTAAGCCCCCAAATCTTATGGCCCGATTGGAAATTCTTGAGTTCCCAGATCCCCGTCTCCGCCAGCGCGCCAAGCCAGTCGCGGTGGTGGACGATGCTGTTCGCCGTTTGATTGGTGACATGCTGGAAACCATGTACCACGCGCCTGGTGTGGGTCTGGCCGCTACGCAGGTCAATGTACATCAGCGCGTGGTGGTAATTGATGTGTCGGAAGATCAATCGCAGCCGCTGGTGTTTATCAATCCAGAAATTACTGTTTTGGATGAAGCGCAGTGTGGCTACGATGAAGGTTGTTTGTCCGTGCCTGGTTTTTATGAAACGGTGGTGCGCCCTGAACACATTCGCGTCCAAGCTTTGGATCGCGAAGGTAAACCGTTTGAAATCACGCCGTCGGGTTTGCTGGCTGTGTGTATTCAACACGAAGTTGATCATTTGAATGGCAAATTGTTTGTCGATCACATTTCCAATTTAAAGCGCGATCGCATCCGCAAAAAATTAGAAAAAAAACACCGCGAGGGTGAATAACTTGCGGATTGTATTTGCCGGTACGCCGGATTTTGCCGCCACCCATTTGGCGGCTGTTTTGCAAAGCGGCGCGCACGAGGTGGTGGCGGTGTACACGCAGCCAGATCGTCCATCCGGTCGCGGAAAAAAACTCGCAGCTAGCCCCCGTCAAACAATTGGCCGAACAGCACGGCATTGCTGTGTATCAGCCAGACAATTTTCGCGATGAACATGATCGCGCTGCGCTGGCTGCGTTAAAACCGGATGTGATGCTCGTGGTCGCTTACGGTTTGTTGTTGCCGCAAACGGTGCTCGACATTCCGCGTTTGGGTTGCATCAATGTGCACGCGTCTTTGTTGCCGCGCTGGCGTGGTGCCGCGCCAATACAGCGCGCCATTGAAGCGGGTGATAGCGAAACCGGCATTTGCATCATGCAAATGGAAGCCGGCTTAGACACGGGGCCGGTGTTGGCGCGCGCTGTGTGCCCGATTGTTGCAGAAGATACCGGCGGCAGCCTGCATGATCGTTTGGCGGTATTGGGCGCAAAAACACTGGTGCGAGCATTGGACGATTTGGCGGCAGGTACATTAACGCCAGAAACACAAAATAATGCACTGGCAACATATGCGAGCAAATTGAACAAGGAAGAAGCGCATTTAGATTTTTCACACGCAGCAATCGAATTGGATTGCCAAATTCGTGCGTTTAATCCTTTTCCTGTGAGTTGGTGTGCACTGCCCAACGGTGAGCGTTTGCGTGTGTGGGCGGCGGGTGTTGAGCAGAGCGATAAAAAAATACCTGCTGGCACGGTGTTCGCTTTAGATGCCAGTGGCTTGCGCGTGGCTTGCGGTGCGGGTGTATTGCTGCTGACGGAGTTGCAACTGCCCAATCGCAATCGCATGACGGTGCGCGAACTCGTCAACGGCCACTTGCTGCACTTGCAAGTGGGTGATCAACTCGCGTGAGCAAAAAAAATACCGTAAAAAATGTGCGCGTGGCAGCGGCGCAAGTGGTGGTGGATGTCACCAAACATGGGCGTTCATTGGCTGAGGTCTTGCCTGCTGCACAAAAAAATATTGCAGAGCAGGATGCGGCGCTATTGGCGGAACTGTGCTACGGCACGCTGCGCTGCTACTTTGAATTGGATACCCTAGCGACGCAGTTGTTGCAAAAACCGCCGCGCGATAAAGATGCTGATATTCACGCACTCTTGCTGCTCAGCTTTTACCAGTTGCGTTGTATGCGCATCGCTGAACATGCGGCAGTGAATTTGGCGGTTGATGCCTGTCGCGCATTAAAAAAAGAGTGGGCGGGGAAACTGTTGAACGGCGTGCTGCGCAGTTATTTGCGTCAGCGTGAGGCGTTGGATATTTCTGTGGCGCAGCATCACAACCATCCCGATTGGTTGGCGCGAAAAATTACGCAGGCTTGGCCTGAACAATCGGCCGTAGTTTTCGCAGCGAATAGTGCGCGCGGTGGTATGACGCTGCGCGTTAATCGGCAGAGAAATAATGTCGATAATTATTGCGCTGCGTTGAATGATGCAGGTGTTGTTGGCGCGCGCAGTGCAATGGCGCTCGATGCCGTGCTGCTAGAGCAGGCAGTAAATGTGAATGCGTTGCCTGGTTTTTTTGATGGCGATTGTTCGGTACAAGATGTGGCCGCGCAGTTGTGTGCGCCCTTGCTGCGCTTGCAGGCAGGGCAGCGCGTGTTGGATGCCTGTTGCGCGCCTGGCGGAAAAACAGGACATATTTTAGAAATAGAGCCGCAGTTGGCTGAACTGGTGGCAATCGACAGCGACGAAAAACGCTTGCAGCGCGTGCGCGACAATTTAGCGCGTTTGCAATTAATGGCAACCGTGCTGTGTGCCGATGCCGCGCAATGGCACAGAGAAAAATTGTTTGATCGCATTTTGTTGGATGCGCCCTGTTCCGGCACCGGCGTCATTCGTCGCCATCCTGACATCAAACATTTGCGGCGTGAAAGCGATATTGCCGCACTTGCAGTGCGTCAGCGCGAATTGTTGGAAGCGATGTGGCATTTGTTGGCAGTGGGCGGCGTGTTGCTCTACACCACTTGCTCGATACTGCCGCAGGAAAATGAACAAGTGATTGCCGATTTTCTTGCACAACACACGGATGCTGAAATCGATACCATAGAAGTAGATTGGGGACTTGCAACGCAAAGCGGCCGACAATTACTGCCGGCCGCTGCGCACGATGGGTTTTTCTTTGCGCGTTTGAAAAAACGCGCTAGTTGTTAAAACGCAAACTTATCTTCAGCGAGCGCCATCACGCTGTCTGCGCCCGCAAGGGCTGCGGTGGCGTGCATGCCGGTGCGCGGCAACAGGCGATCAAAGTAGAAGCGCGCGGTGGCCAATTTGCTGGCGTAAAAACCGTCGCTGTCTTTGCCAGCGGCGATATTGTCCAGCGCCACTTTCGCCATTTGCGCCCACATAAAACCGAGCACGGCGTAGCCGGAGAACATGGTGAAATCGACCGAAGCTGCGCCGACTTCTTCCGCGTTTTGCATGGCGCGTTCACCAATTTTCATGGTGATGTCGCCCCACTGCGTATTGACCGCGGCCAATGCGATACACAGCGGTTCCATATCAGTATTGGCTTTGTTGGCTTCGCAGAATTTGTGTATCAGTTTGGTGACATTGCGCAGCAATGCGCCGCCAGAGCCCATCACTTTTCTGCCGATTAAATCCAGCGCTTGAATGCCGGTAGTGCCTTCATAAATAGTGGAGATGCGCACATCGCGCACAATTTGTTCCATGCCGTGTTCGTGGATGTAGCCGTGACCGCCAAACACTTGCACGCCGAGGTTGCACACTTCAATTGCGCTTTCAGTGCAAAACGCTTTCGCAATCGGTGTGAGCAAGCCCAGTAAATCGTCGGCTTCTTTTTTACTTTCTTCGCTGCCGTAATGCGTGCGATCCACCAGCTGTCCGCACCAGTACAAGAAGGCGCGCTGACCTTCGGTAATCGCTTTTTGTGTCATCAACATGCGGCGCACATCGGGATGCACGATGATCGGGTCTGCTTCGCCATCCGGATTTTTCTTGCCGGTGAGTGAACGCATTTGCAAACGCTCGCGCGCGTATTTCAACGCGCCTTGGAAGGAGGCTTCGCTGAGCGCCAAGCCCTGCTGTGCTGTGCCGAGACGCGCGGTGTTCATCATGTTGAACATGATTTCCAAGCCTTTGTTTTCTTCGCCGAGAATAAAGCCGGTCGCGCCGTCAAAATTCATCACGCAAGTGGCGGAGCCTTTCAAGCCCATTTTCTTTTCGATAGAGCCGCAGCTCACCGCATTGGCTGCACCGAGTGAGCCGTCGGCGTTCACTAAAATTTTTGGCACGATAAATAGCGAGATACCTTTAGTGCCTTTCGGTGCGCCTTCAATGCGTGCCAACACCGCGTGAATGATGTTGGATGTCATGTCGTGTTCACCGGCAGAAATAAAAATTTTGGTGCCGGAGATTTTGTAAGTGCCATCGGCTTGTTTCACTGCCTTGGTGCGCAGCAGGCCGACATCCGAGCCGCAGTGGGCTTCGGTCAAACACATGGTGCCGGCCCATTCGCCAGCGATGATTTTCGGGATGTAGAGCTGTTGCTGCTCCGGTGTGCCGCCGTGCAACAGGCAAGTGGTAGGCGCGTGTGCGAGGCCTGGGTACATGGTCCACGCCCAGTTGGCCGCGCCCATCATTTCGCCGATGGCCGTGCCCAGTGAGCTGGGCAAGCCCTGACCGCCAAACTCGGTGGGCAGACCAAAACCCTGCCAGCCGTCGTCGCAGTATTGGTGGTAGGCCTCGCCAAAGCCGCGCGGCACGGTCACTTTGCCGTTGTCGAAATGGCAGCCTTCTTCGTCGCCCACTTTGTTGAGCGGCGCCAGAACTTCCTCGGCAAATTTGCCGGCGTTTTCCAGAATCATGCCCACTTCGTCTTCGCCCAGCGCACTGCAACCTTCGAGGCTTTGGTAGTGGCTGATGTCGAGCAAGTCATTGAGGACAAACTGGATGTCGCGTAAAGGGGCGTGATAAGTAGGCATGCGGCAACCTCATAGGATTCGTGAATCGAGCTGGTCATTATAGAGGCTGTCAGCCCTTACAATGCGCTCTATTGTTTTTGACGAATTGCTGCATGGCCGCCTCTCTGCTCCCCGAAAAACCGCTGGTGATTTCACCTTCGCTCGCCGCCACACTCGGTTTGGAGGAGGCGGTGTTGTTGGCGGTATTGCACGAATTGTTTTTGCATCGCGCGCAGAATGGCTGGTTGAAAGCGGAAGAGTCGCTGTTGTCGCATTTTTTGCCGTTTTGGCAGCCGCAAGACGTGCAGCGCGTAGCCGCAAGTTTGTGTGATAAAGGTGTGCTGCATCTGCGCTCTGCGCCGTATCTCAGCAGCGGCGTGTTGGATTTTCATCTCGGCGACGAAGAGCCTGCACCGGTAAAAATTCTGCCGCAAAGCAAACCAAAAACCGTGGCGACAACAGGTCGCGCTGCCTTGATAGCGCCAAACTGGCAGCCGGACGCTGAAGTGCAGCGCCAGTTGATGCAGCTCGGTGTGGCGCAAGATTTTATTCTGCAACAAGTGCCGGAATTTGTGCGCTATTGGCACGAGCGCGGCGAAGCGCATCATGCTTGGAACAGTCGCTTTCAAAAGCAAGTGCAGCGCTTGTGGCGCGATCACGAATTGCACGCAGCGAAATTGCGCCAGAACACCGCCATGGTGGATGGTTGGCAGCCTGGCAGCGATGTGCTGGAAATTTTATTGCGCGCCGGTGTAGAGCAAGATTTTATTCACGACAGTGTGCCGGAGTTTGTGTTGTATTGGCGCGAGCGCGGCGAATTATCAACCACATGGGACAGCAAATTTTTGCAGCATGTGCGCCGGCAGTGGGCAATTTTTACCGCGAAGTTGGTCAACGATCCCACGCCGCGCCCGATCAGTCACGACTGGCAGCCATCAGCCGATGTGTATGATATTTTGCAGATGGCAGCGATAGATGCCGATTTTGCGCGGCAACAAGTGAGTGAGTTTGTGTTGTATTGGCTGGACAGCAAACAAGTACACAGCAGTTGGAACAGCAAATTTTTGCATCATGTGAAATACCGTTGGGCGCGTCGCCACGAGCAAAATTGGCAAGGAGAAAACGATGGTTTCATCGCCACGCACACCGATAGGAGTTGGGCCGATGGCCTCTGATCTCACCACACAAAATACAGCTACGCCGTCCGCTGCGCCGCGTGAGGCGGTGATCGACGCTGTGAATCAAATGTTCGCCGAGTTTGCGCTGGTTTATCACAATCAATATCAAAAAGCGTTTTCTGATAAAGAAAAATTGTCGCTGGCGAAGCGTTTGTGGTTGTCACATTTGGCGGCGTATTCGCCGGAACAAATTTTGGCTGCTGCGCGCCGTGCCACGCATGAATCGGAATACCTGCCCACCGTGCGCGGCGTGTTGAAATATTTAGAGAGCAGCAGCGGTTTGCCCGATGCCTACGATGCCTACCGCGAAGCCTGCCTCGCACCGTCGCCGAAGGTGGAGCAGCGTTGGTCGCATGCGGCGGTGTATCTCGCCGGCCAAGAAACGGGTTGGTATTTTCTCGCTACACAAACTGAAAAAATTTCACGCCCCGTGTACGAGCGCCACTACCGCGCGTTGTGCGAGCGCGTGGCCGCCGGTGAAACACTGCACTTGCCTGAAGTGTTGGAGCTGCCAGAGCCGGAACACCACCCGATGACGGCAGAAGAGCGTCAAGCGGCTGTGCGCGCCCTGCGGGAGAAAGTGGGCTTGTAACCTCACATTCCGCCTAGGTTGATTTGCGTCTGTGAGCTGGCGGCGGCGCTGGCTATGATGCGCGCATCATTTTTTAGGGAGCAGAGCCGTGAGTCAGTCTGAGGCGGTAGAAGTCGATTACTTGGTGGTGGGCAGCGGGGCGGGCGCGCTGACCAGTGCTATCCGTGCGCACGATCTTGGTTTGAAGACCTTAATCGTGGAAAAGAGCAGTTACTACGGCGGCACCTCGGCGATGTCGGGCGGCAGTATCTGGATTCCCAATAACCATTTGATGCCTGCCGTGGGCGTGCCAGATAGCGATGAAGAAGCGCTCACTTACTTGAAAGCGCTGACAGAAGGCGAGGTGGAGGAGTCTCGCCTGCAGGCCTATATCAGCAAAGGACGGGAGATGCTGGCGTATTTGGAGATGCGCGATGATCTGCACTGCGAGGCGCTGCCTGCCTACTGTGATTACTACCCGAATGTGCAGGGCGCTAAACCCGGTGCACGCACCCTAGAAGCCAAGCGCTTTAGCACCCTGAAATTGGGCTTGGATTTGCGCCAACTGCGCCCGCCGCATCCGGCCTGCACCACTTTCGGCTTGCTGCACATGTCAGCGAAAGAAGCACAGCGTGCGGTGTATGGCCATTGGAGCGCCACCCTGCAAATTGTTAAAAACATGGCTTTGTACTTGCTTGGCTTGCCCTTGCGTCTGATCGCGCCGCGCAGCACGCGGGTGACGCTGGGTAATGCGTTAGTTGGTGCGCTGCGCCTAGGAGTAAAACGGCGCGGTGTGCCGCTGTGGTTGAACAGTCCGGCGAAAGACTTGTTGGTGGAGGACGGGCGCGTGGTTGGCGCTATCGTCGAGCGCGAAGGCAAGCGCGTCACGGTGCGTGCGGCAAAAGGCGTGCTTTTGGCGAGTGGCGGTTTTGAACACAACCCGCTGTTGCGGCAACAGCATCTACCCAAGCCCACATCGACGGATTGGTCCGCAGCCAATAAACACAACACGGGCGATGCACTGGCGATGACAGCATCGCTGCAGCCCGCTTTGCATTTAATGGACGACGCATGGTGGTCGCCCGCTGCCGTGGTGCCCGGTTCTGCACCCGCGCATGCTTTGGTGTTTGAAAAAAGTATGCCGCACAGCCTGTTTATCAACAGTCGCGGTGAGCGTTTTACGAATGAATCTGCGCCGTATATCGATGTGGTGAACGAGATGTATAACGATCACCACAAAGATGACGAACACAGCAGCGTGCCGTGTTGGATGATTTTTGATGCACACTACCGTCGCAAAACTGCAGTGGCCGGTACGATATATCCAGCGACCATGATGCCTGATAGCCGCGTGCCAAAGCGCTACTGGAATCAATTGTTATATAAAGGCGACACCCTGCCGGAATTGGCGCGCGCTATCGGTGTGGATTCACAGCGTTTGCAGCAAACTATTTTGCGTTTTAATCGTTTTGCCCAAACCGGTATCGATGACGATTTTTTGCGTGGCGGCAACGCTTCGGATCGCTACTATTCTGATCCTGCCTGCCAGATGAACCCGAACCTTGGTGCGATGGTGGAAGGGCCTTTTTATGCGGTGCCCGTGGTGGCGGGCGACATCGGTACCAAGGGCGGTTTGCTGACTGATGCTGATGCGCGTGTGCTGCGCAATGACGGTTCAGTTATCGGTGGTTTATTTGCCTGCGGCAATTGTTCCGCCGCCGTGATGGGGCGCTCTTATGCTGGCGCAGGTTCTACTTTGGGGCCGGCGATGGTGTTTGGCTTTATTGCTGCAGAAACGGTAGCGCGATAGTAAGCGTATCGGTTCTCTGTTACTTTCTTTGCACTGCTTCGTGGAGACGCCCACATGAATTTGTACAAAAAACTTTCAGTAGCCGTGTGCATGACGGTGTTGCTAACCACTAACAACGCACTGGCCGCACCTCCAGGAACATTGGATCCAAACTTTAGTGGTAACGGAGTAGCGTTAGCCGATTTTAATCCCTTGGATGCCAGTGCTTTGGCGGTACTGCAGCAAACGGATGGAAAAATTGTCAGCGCTGGATATTCGGCTCCGGTGGGCTCACCTGATTCAACTTTGGTGTTAGCGCGTTACAACACCAATGGCGCACTGGATACTTCGTTCAGTGGCGACGGTGTGATGCAAGTGAATATGGCCGACGGCATACTCGCAGCGGCAGTGAATCAACTGAGCAGTGGCAAATTGGTGACTGTTGGTTGGGTGCGAGAAATGGGTAGCAGCGATGCGATGGCCATTGTGCGCACGAATAGTAATGGCACCTTAGATACCAGTTTTAGTAGTGATGGTGTAGCCGTTATCACGGCGGGCAATGCCAGTGTGCGGGGCTATGCCATGACGGCGCGTGCCGATGGCTCCGTGTTGGCAGCAGGCTGCACCGATCTAGGTGGCGCAACCAGCGATGATTTTTTGCTGGCGAATGTCAATAGCGTTGGCGTGTTGGATCTCAATTTCGGCGACGGTGGCAGCACGATTACTGATATCGGCGGCGGCACAGATTGTGCGTACGGCACTATCAAACAGAAAGATGGAAGAATTGTTCTGTTGGGTGAAGCGGATATTTTGCGCAACGGAATCGCTAGTCGCGATTTTGGTGTGGTGCGTTATCAAAGCAATGGCGCGCTGGATAAAAGTTTTTCAGGTGATGCCAAAGCCAGCACTGAGTTTCGCACCAATGATGATGCGGTGGCGCGCGCTGGTATGCAGCAAAAAGATGGCAGGTTAGTGGTTGTTGGCTCCAGTGCGCCATCGACAGGCGGTGGCAATCGCGATTTTGCCGTCGCGCGTTTTCTGGCGAACGGTTCCTTGGATAACAGTTTTGGTGGTGATGGCCGCGTGTTGACCGATATCGACGGTGGTGTTGATGTAGCAACCGGCGTTATCCAACAATGGGATGGAAAATTATTGGTCGCAGGCACTAGCAATGGTGATGGCGTATTAGTGCGTTACAACACCAATGGTGCGCTGGATACCAGTTTTGGTGTGGGCGGTATTTTAATCACGAGTTTGTCTGGCGGTTTGGTTGTCAATGGCATGGCTTTGCAGGGTGACGGACAAGTGGTTGTTGCTGGCCATAGTTTTTCTGCGGGTCGTGAAATTATGGCGACGGTGCGCTACTTGTTTGATGATGATGACAATGATGGCATTTTGGATTCGGCGGATAACTGTCAATTCATTGCTAATACGGATCAAGAAAATCACGACACCGATGAGTTTGGTGATGTCTGTGATGATGACGATGATAACGATGGCGTGCTCGATGTGAACGATGCTTTTCCATTTGATCCAACCGAATCGGTTGATACCGATGGCGATGGTATCGGCAACAACGCCGATACTGATGATGACAATGACGGTGTACTCGATGTGGATGACCCGTTTCCGTTGGATCCGTTTTTATTGGCGCGCGCTGTCGGTGCAAAAGGTGACATGGCCGGTTACAGCGTGGCGATGGTGGGTGATGTTAACGGCGATGGCTTTGCCGATATTTTAGTGGGCGCTCCCAAAGCGGATGTGGTATTGCCGCCGCTGACAAAAAAATCGCTGGATGTTGGCACTGCGGTTTTGTTATCAGGGCAGGATTTTTTAACTCCACTACACACATTTTCTGGCACAGCCAAAGGCGATATGTTTGGTTCTGCTGTTGCAGCCTTGGGTGATGTGAATGGTGACGCCGTACCGGATTTTGCTATCGGTGCACCCAAAACGGATGAAGTAGATTTGTTGACTGGGAAAATTGTGAAGAAAGATCGCGGCAGTGTGACAATTTATTCTGGCGCTGATTTCTCAGAAATATTTCCTTCGTTACATGGCGAAGCAGCGGGCGATAGTTTTGGTGCTGTGATTGCGGCGGCAGGTGATGTGGTGGGCGGCGATGGCCGCGCAGATTTTATTGTCGGCGCACCGAAAGCCGATGGCGTAGATCCCGTCACCTTAAAGCCGATTAAGGATGCAGGTGCCGCGTATTTATACAGCGGTGCGAATGGCGTGCAGCAACACAAATTTATGGATGTTGTAACAACGGTAAAAAGTAATTATGTGGGCAGCAGCCTCGCCGTGGGTGCTGATCTCAATCACGATGGCATAGCGGATATCGCCATCGGCGCGTATCGCCACGATCCGCTCGACAGCATTACTAACAAACCGAAAAAAGATGCAGGCAGTGTGTTTGTTTACAGTAGCGCAGCGCCTTACACCTTGATCAAACAATTGGATGGCGAGAAAGCGGGCGATCAATTTGGTTATGCACTCGCGGCGGTGAATGAAGGGCAAGATGCTTTCCGCGATTTGTTGGTTGGATCGCCGCGTGCTGATATCACCATGAGCGGAAAAAAATTAAAAGATGCGGGTCGTGTGCAGTTGTTCGCATCGGATGGCGGAACGGCGCTGTACAACGCGCAAGCGGCCGCACCGCAGAGCGGCGCTTTGTTTGGTGCAGCGGTAGCGGTGGCTGGCGATGTCAACGCCTCCGGCAATGAATCTTTTGTGGTCGGCGCTCCAAAAACCGATGTCATGTTGGCGAGTAAAAAACTGAAAGATGCCGGTCAAGTGTCAGTGCGCAACACAGCGGCCGTCGGCAGTACTGTGTTTGCGGTGGATGGAAAAATTGCCGGCGGGCAAGCCGGTTTTTCTGTCGCAGGTGGCGAAGATTTTAATAATGATGCCAATGACGATGTGTTGATCGGCTCGCCGTATGCCCTCTTCAACAAATTATCGAAAGCCGGAATTGCTGAAGTGATTTCAGGTAAAGAAGCGTCAGCGGCTTGGCCGCCTTAATTGCGAGAAAAAAATGAATTATTGGTTGATGAAATCCGAGCCGGAAACTTTCGGCATCGAACATTTAAAGCAGCGCCCAAAAAAAATTGAGCCATGGGATGGCGTGCGCAACTATCAAGCGCGCAATATGATGCGCGACGACATGCAGGTGGGCGACAAAGCGTTTTTTTATCACTCCAATTGCGCGGAGCCTGGCATTGTCGGTATTGTGGAAATTGTGAAAGCCGGTTACCCCGATGTCACCGCGCTGGATCCTGAAAGTGATTACTACGACCCCAAAGCCACGCCGGAAAATCCGCGCTGGTATCGCGTCGATGTGAAGTTTGAAAAACAATTTGCGCATACCGTTTCTCTTGCTACCCTCAAGCAGCACCCACAGCTAGATGGCATGGCCGTGCTGGCGCGCGGCAGTCGTTTGTCCATCACGCCGGTGACAAAAGCACAGTGGGATTTTATTGTGCAGTTGGTGTGATTTCGTTGCTGTATTGCTCCCAGCGAACGCTGTCCGTAGACTGCGTCTTCATTCTTTTTTCTGTTTCGTCGTGTCATGCCCGCATCCATACCCGCTGACTCGGTTGGTCTCGTCAGCCCTCAACAGATCGATTTTCCCGGCCCGATAGCTCTGCTGTCGGGGCGCACGCTGCCTAGCGTTCGGTTGATGTACGAAACCTATGGCACGCTGAACGCGGCGCGCAGCAATGCGGTGTTGATCTGCCACGCGCTGTCTGGCCATCATCACGCGGCGGGCTATCACAGTGCCGAAGACGACAAACCGGGCTGGTGGGATTACTACATCGGCCCCGGTAAACCCATCGATACCAACCGCTTTTTCGTGGTGAGCCTGAACAACATCGGCGGCTGCAACGGCAGCACGGGTCCCACCTCCATCAACCCCGAGACGGGCAAAGCGTGGGGTGCAGATTTTCCGCGTCTGCGCGTGCGCGATTGGGTCGTCACGCAAAAAATGTTGATGGAAGCGTTGGGGATTGATGTGTGGGCGGCGGTGGTCGGCGGCAGTCTTGGCGGCATGCAGGCGATGCGCTGGTGCACGAAATACCCCGATCGTCTGCGCCACTGCGTGGTGATTGCTTCGGCGATGAAACTCACGGCACAAAATATTGCCTTCAATGAAATTGCGCGCCACGCGATTACTTCGGACCCTGATTTTCACGATGGCCACTATTTAGAGCACAACACTGCGCCGCGTCGTGGTTTGGCGATTGCGCGCATGGTGGGGCATGTCACCTATTTGTCTGGCGATGCGATGGGGCAAAAGTTTGGCCGCGATTTGCGCAGTGGCACTTTTGATATCAGCAGTGATGACGGCGTGGAGTTTCAGGTCGGCAGTTATTTGCGCTACCAAGGCGAAAATTTTTCCGATCGCTTTGATGCCAACACTTATTTGTTGATGACGCAGGCATTGGATTATTTTGATCTCGCGCGCGAGTTTGGCGAAGACCCTACGCAAGCGTTTGCTGATACCCAGTGCAAGTTTTTAGTGATTTCTTTTACGACGGATTGGCGTTTCCCGCCGGAGCGCTCGCGCGAGTTGGCGGACGCCTTAATTAATGCCAATAAAGCGGTGAGCTATGTCGAGATTGAATCGGAGTACGGCCATGATGCGTTCTTGATTCCGATTGAGCGCTACAAAAAAGTGTTTGCTGCTTACATGCAGAGCATTGAGGTGTGAGATGCGCATAGACCTCGATATTTTGCAGAGTTGGATTGCACCCTCGTCGCGTGTGTTGGATCTCGGCTGCGGTAGCGGTTCTTTGTTGTCGAAATTGGTGGTGGAGAAAAACATCACTGGTTACGGCATAGAGATTGATCAAGAAAAAATTACGCGCTGCATTGAAAAGCGCGTGAATGTCATTGAGCAAGATTTGGATGCCGGTTTGAAAAACTTTGCCGACGGCAGTTTTGATACCGTGGTGATGTCGCAAACGCTGCAAGCCGTGCGCTACCCGCATGTGGTGTTAGATGAAATGCTGCGCGTAGGGCGTGAGTGCATTGTGTCCTTCCCCAATTTTGGGCACTGGCGTTCGCGTTTTTATTTAGCTTTGCGCGGCCACATGCCGGTGTCGGAGTTCATGCCCTACACTTGGTACGACACGCCCAACATCCATTTTTGCACGGTGGATGACTTTGAAGATTTTTGTCGTGAGCGAAATATCCGCATTCTGAATCGTCGCTATGTCACTGCCGGGCGCGATGACAATGCGCTGTCAGTGCGCTGGCCCAATATGTTGGCAGAAACGGCGGTTTACCGCTTGGCGCGTTGAGCCACAGGTATCGCACAATGCAAACCATGGTGCTGGCATCCAGCAATAAAAAAAAGCTGGCAGAGTTGCAAAGTCTTCTGAATGATTTGAGTTGGGAAGTGCTGCCGCAATCCGCGTTCAATATTCCCGATGCCGTGGAAGACGGCGCATCTTTTATTGAAAACGCCATCATCAAGGCGCGTCACGCGGCACAAATTTCTGGTCTGCCTGCGCTGGCGGATGATTCAGGCTTGGCTGTGGATGCACTGAGTGGAAACCCCGGTATTTATTCCGCGCGTTTTGCCGGCGAACACGGCAATGATGCCGCCAACAATCAAAAATTGTTGGATGTGTTGCTAGAGGTGCCAGAAGAAAAACGCACAGCGCAATTTCACTGCGTGCTGGTGTTGATGCGCCACGCGCAAGATCCGGTGCCGGTGGTGTGTCACGGTGTGTGGCACGGGCGCATTTTGTTTGCGCCGCGCGGCGAAAACGGTTTTGGCTACGACCCGCTGTTTTGGGTGCCAACGCACCAGCGCAGCTCGGCGGAATTGTCGGCGGCAGAAAAAAACCGCATCAGCCATCGCGGGCAGGCCATGCAAATGTTGCTGCACGCGCTGCGCTCTGCAATTTAAAAATGCTGCTGCTTCCGCCGCTGTCTTTATATATCCACATTCCTTGGTGTGTGCGCAAATGTCCGTACTGTGATTTCAATTCGCACACAGAAGACGGATTTCAAGAGGCGGCGTATGTGCAGCAGTTGTTGGCGGATTTGGAACATGACTTACCTTTTGTGCAAGGCAGAGCGCTGCGCAGTATTTTTTTTGGCGGAGGCACCCCGTCTATTTTTTCCGCACAGGCTATCGCCGCTATTTTGCAGGGTGTGCAACAGCGCATTCCTTTTGCTGAAGATATTGAAATCACGCTGGAAGCCAATCCCGGAACCGCTGAGGCGGAAAAGTTTGTCGGTTTTCGTACTGCAGGCGTGAATCGCTTATCCATTGGCGTGCAAAGTTTTTCTGAAAATCATTTGCGGGCCTTGGGGCGCATCCACAACGGCGCTGAAGCGGCGCGTGCAGTGGCGATGGCAAAAGCAGCGGGGTTTGCGCGCATCAATATTGATTTAATGCACGGCCTGCCCAAGCAAACGGTGGATGAAGCTTTGGCGGATTTGCAATGCGCAATAGATTTGGGTGTTACGCATATTTCTTGGTATCAACTCACCATCGAGCCGAACACCGTGTTTTATCGCCAACCGCCGCCGCTGCCAGTGGATGAAGTGTTGTGGGACATTCAGCAGGCGGGCTTGGCGCTGTTGCAAAATCACGGCTTTCAGCAATACGAAGTGTCGGCTTTTGCGCGCGAAGTGAATGATGAATTACACGCCTGTCGTCATAACCTCAATTACTGGCAGTTTGGCGATTACTTGGGCATAGGCGCGGGTGCGCACGGAAAAATTACCCTGCCGGAAGAAAATAAAATTGTGCGCTATCACAAAACGCGCATCCCCAAACATTATTTACAACATCACGCCGCTGCATTGGCAGAACAGCAAACACTGTTGGAAAAAGATTTGCCGTTTGAATTTATGTTGAATGCGTTGCGTTTGCGTGAAGGTGTGCCGGCTGCGTTATTTGCTGAGCGCACAGGCTTGCCTTTAGCGGCGATTGACGCGCAGTGGCAAAAACTGTGCGACCAAGGTTTGTTAGAAAAAAATGAAAACCGCTTGGTCGCAACAGAAAAAGGTTTTTTATTTTTGAACGATGTGCTGACGGCGTTTATGCCGGATTAGCCGGTGCTTGCAGCAGGGCGGCGTGCAACTGGCGCAACCACACTTTCAAGCGCGACACATTTTCCCAACCGCTGCGCAGCAATTGTTTTTGCGCGGCAGGCAGTGCTTCCAGTTGCGGCTGTGCGTACACAAACAGGCCTTTGTCGTTCGGCACTAAAACCGGGGCTTGTGATAATTCTGGCGTGGCTTCCAGTTGTTGCAGGGCTTTGATCACCAGCGCGTGAAAATTGCCTTTTTCGCCGAGTTCGGCATAGGCCTTATTCAGCAGCGGATAGTAGCGGCGATACAGCTCGGCGCACTGTTGTGGATCCAGCGCGGTAATCAATTCCACATAGAGGTTGTAGCGTGTTTGGCTCTCCGGCGTTTCGGTCAACGGCATGCTGCTGCTGACGGCAAAGCGTCCTTTGAGCGGCGTGAATAAACCTGTTTTGTGATCGACTTTGCCCCCCGCCAAGCTGTTAACGAAAGTGACGAAGCGGCGCAGTAATTGATCTTTAGCGAGCAGGGTGAGCGCCTGAGCCTGCCAGCCGCCCAGTTGACCGAGTGCTTGGCGCAGACCCTCATCTGAGTTGTCGAGTATGGGCAGCGGCGCGGCTTCGGGCGCTTGCTCTGTGGCCGGTTCACTGGCAGCAACGGCGGGGTCTGCTTCCGGCGCGGGCGCTTCAGCAACTTGCCCAGTAATGACCGCCTGTGTGGGTTGATCGGCCTGCGGGTTGATCACTTGCTTGATGGCAGCCAGCGGCTCCGCTTTGCCGGCACCCTGCGTGAAGTAATAGCCCGCCGCACCGATACCGGCTGCCACGAGTGCCAGCAACACATAAGTGACGGTGGATGAGCGGCGTTGGGGTTGCATGATGATGCGGTCGTCGTCGGACAGTTGCATGGCGATCCTCTCGCAAAAAACTTATAGGCGTCAGACCGCTCGCATGGCAAATAATTCCGCTGCGCAATCAGCCTAAAGCGTGCACCGCTTTTACCGCATCGCCCAGTGCTTTTTTCAGCAGACCAAAACCGGTGCAATCGCCGATGGTGACGATAGTGGGGCCGCAACCGTCCAGTGTGTCTGCCAAGGCGGTATCTGGCTCAAAACTGGGGGCGATCACTACGCTGTCCGCTTTCACCACGCGCTGCACGCCGTCGATAGTGATGTGTACGCCGTCGGCGGCGATGCTGTCGATCTGCGCGCCGGTGGTGAGAATTACGCCCGCCGCATCCAAGCGCCTGCATTCTTCGGCGCGGCGTTTTCTGCCCACTTCGCTGGCAATACGGTGATCGCTGCCCACCAATTTCACGGTTTTACCGGCGAGCGCCAACCATTCGGCAATGATGGTGGAGAGCAAGCCAGAGCCGATTACGGCCACGGTGTTGCCGGCGATGTTTTGCGGTGTGTTGTCTGCGAGGTGCTGATCCAAGTCGCTACCTTGAATCACTTTTGCATCGCTGTGGATGTCGAAGGCAACAGGTGCGGCGATAGCGCCGGTAGCAACAATCACGGTGTCGGGTTGTTGCCCGCACACAAAATCCGGCGTGACATGGGTGTTGAGTTGAATATTGATCGGCAAACGCTGCACTTCGGCGCGCAAATAATTCAGAAACGCGCGCTGCTCGCGGTGCATATTGGCGGCGAGCGATAAACGCCCACCGAGTTGCGACGATTTTTCACACAGCGTGACTTTGTGTCCTTGTTCGGCGGCGGTACGCGCTGCTTCCATGCCCGCAGGGCCACCGCCGATCACCAAGATATTTTTTTTCTGTTTGGGTGTTGAAAACTGCAAAATATTTTCTCGACCAGACAGTGGATTCACTGCACAGAAAGAGCCTGTGCCTTTGCCGATCGTGTCCACGCAATCTTCGCAACTGTTGCACGGACGAATTTCAGATAAACGCCCTGCTTGCGCTTTTTTCGGCAATTCTGGATCCGTAAATAGTGCGCGACCGATAGCCACCATATCTGCTTTTTCTTCGCGCACTAATTGTTCGGCAAATTGTGGATCGCCGCTGCGACCCACCACCATCACCGGCACATCGACCACTTGTTTTAATGCCGCCGCCATCGCTGCGTTGTAGCCTTGGCGGTATTCACTGCCAGCAATAATTTGCGTGATGTTGCTGTCGCTCACGCCGCCGCTGATATGAAAAGCATTCACGCCTGCTGCAACCAAGATCGGCGCCATGCGTTGTGTGTCATTAATTTCACGACCGCCGCCATCGCGTTCAAAACCAGAGAGGCGCAGTACGATAGGAAAATCAGCGCCGCACTTCGCACGAATATCCGCCAACACTTCCAATAAAAATTTCATGCGGCCTTCGAGTTTGCGGCCAGTGTAAGCATCTGTGCGGTGATTGCGCAGCGGCGATAAAAATGAACCGAGCAGCATGTAGCTGTGCGCAGCGTGCAATTCCACACCGTCGTAGCCGGCTTTCTGTGCACGCAAACAGGCATCGCCATACATGGCGACATATTGGGGAATTTCTTCAATAGCGAGTTCACGACACACTTGCATGGTGGTGGGTGTGCGCACTACCGAAGGGCCAACAGCGGGAATGCCGCGATAAAAAATCGACAGCGACTCTGGTCCGGTGTGTGAAATTTGCGGAAATATTTTTGCGCCGTGCGCGTGTACGGCATCCACCAATTTTTTGTGCGGCTCTATCAAATGATCCGCATACAAACCGAGCGAGTGTGCTTGGTAGCGGTGTTCTGCATCCACTGTGCACACTTCCATGGTAATCAAACCCACGCCGCCTTTGGCGCGCTCGGCGTAGTAAGCGATATGGCGCTCAGACGGTGTTTCGTCATCGTTGGCGTAATCCACTGTCATCGGCGCCATCACGATGCGGTTGGGCAACTCCAGCGAGCCAATTTTGATCGGTTGAAACAAATGTGTGAGTGCAGTCATGGTGATTATTTCTCCTGCAAATACTGCGCGTGGTAGCGCAAATGATTTTCAAAAAATGTGCTGATGAAATAATAGCTGTGATCGTAACCATCGCGACGATTCAGCGTGAGCGCAACATCGGCCTGCTGGCAGGCATCTTCCAATAATTCCGGTTTGAGTTGCGTGGCGAGAAAATTATCGGCCAAGCCCTGCTCAACCAGTATCGGTTTGTTGTAACCGCGCGTGGCGATCAGTGAGCAGGTGTCGTGTTCTGCCCATGCCGCTTTATCGTGACCTAAATAATGCGAAAACGCTTTTTCGCCCCACGGACATTGCGTGGGCGCGACTATCGGTGCAAACGCAGAAACGGATAGATATTGCTCTGGGTGGCGAATGGCGAGCGTCAAGGCGCCGTGACCGCCCATGGAGTGACCGGAAATACTCTGCCGCGCCACATCAATTTTTTCAGCAAAGAATTTGGCAATCAGCGCCGGCAATTCGCTCTGTATGTAATCGTACATGCGATAGTGTTTAGCCCACGGCCATTGTGTGGCGTTGATATAAAAGCTTGCGCCTAAACCAAAATCCCATGCATTTTCGCCATCGTCTGGCACTTCATCGCCGCGCGGGCTGGTGTCAGGTGCGATGATGGCAATGCCCAATTCTGCCGCAATGCGCTGAGAACCCGCTTTGGTGACAAAGTTTTGATCGTTGCAGGTTAAGCCCGACAACCACCACAGCAGCGGTACTTTTTGCGTATTGGCTTGTGGTGGCAGATAAATTGAAAAAATCATCTCGCAAGACAAAACAGACGAGTAGTGTTTGATGCGCAGTTGTTCACCATCAAAACAAATGTTTTTTTCGATGATGTCCATATCAATAAATCACAACCGAACGAATGGCTTTGCCATCGTGCATCAAATCAAAGGCTTTGTTGATCTCATCCAGCGGCATGGTGTAAGTCACCATTTCATCAATTTTGATTTCGCCTTTCATGTAGCGTTCAACATAATCGGGCAGTTGCGTGCGGCCTTTTACGCCGCCAAACGCGCTGCCGCGCCACACGCGTCCTGTCACTAATTGAAAAGGGCGCGTGGCAATTTCTTGCCCAGCGCCAGCCACGCCGATGATGACGGATTCCCCCCAGCCTTTGTGACAGCATTCCAAAGCGGAGCGCATCAAGTTCACATTGCCCACGCATTCAAAGGAATAATCCACGCCGCCATCGGTTAAATCGACGATCACTTCTTGTATCGGTTTGTCGTAATTTTTGGGATTCACGCAATCGGTGGCGCCGAGCATTTTCGCCATTTCGAATTTGCTTTCATTGATGTCGACCGCAATGATGCGCGCGGCTTTTGCCATCACCGCGCCTTGAATTACCGAGAGCCCGATCCCGCCCAAACCAAACACAGCAACAGTAGAGCCAGCTTCTGCTTTTGCAGTATTGAGCACCGCGCCGATGCCGGTGGTGATGCCGCAACCGAGCAGGCACACTTTATCCAACGGTGCGGTTTTATTAATTTTTGCCACCGCAATTTCTGGCAACACCGTGTATTCAGAAAATGTGGAAGTGCCCATGTAGTGATAAATGGGTTTGCCATCTTTGCTGAAGCGCGTGGTGCCGTCTGGCATCAGCCAGTTGCCCTGCGTGGCGCGTATGGCTTGGCATAAATTGGTTTTGCCGGATAAACAAAATTTACATTTGCCGCATTCTGGTGTGTACAGCGGAATCACATGATCGCCCACCGCCACACTGGTTACACCCGCGCCCACTTGCACCACCACGCCCGCACCTTCGTGACCGAGTATGCAGGGAAACACACCTTCGGAATCTTCACCGCTCAAGGTGTAAGCATCGGTGTGACACACGCCGGTGGCGGTGAGTTTTACCATCACCTCGCCCGCTTGCGCGTCTTGTAAATCCACTTCTTCAATCGTGAGCGGTTGGTTGGGGCCCCAAGCGACAGCGGCGCGTGTTTTCATTTTGGTATCTCCAATTATTTAATTTTATCCATCACATCTTCTTTGAAGCGCTTCATGCAATCAATTTTGAATTGCAGATCGGATTTGAATTTACCGCCGTACATAAACCACGGCATCACGCAGGCTTCGGTCACGCCGTTATCGGCCAGTTTTTGGTTGCCGGCGAGATCAAATACATCAGTCGCTACCGAAATAAATTCAAACGGTTTGTTATCGGTGCCGTACTCTTTGCGGTACTGCGCAATTTTTTGCGCCATCTCAATGATGTGATCGGCCTTGGTGTTGGGCGAAGCAAAACCGTCGGCGATGCGCGCGGCGCGTTTTAAGACGATATCGGCCGTGCCGCCAATCACGATCGGCATCGGTGTTTTCGGCACGGGATTGATCGACATATTCGGATAGTTGTAGAACTTGCCTTTGTGTTCAAACATTTCGCCGCTGAGTGCTTTGCGCAAAATCTCGATCATTTCTTCCGAGCGCGCACCGCGATCTTCCCAATTCGTGCCGTTGATGGAAAAATCTTCCGGCCACGGTGACAGACCCACGCCCAGCGTCATGCGATCCTGACAAAAATAAGAAGCCGTGCCAGCTTGTTTTGCCACCAACATCGGCTGGCGCACCGGCAATTTCAACACGCTGATTAAGAAGCGAATGTTTTTGGTCAGCGCGCCCATGTGGGCGATGGCGCAGAAGGGGTCGAGGAAGGCGGTGTTGGCATTCCAGTAGCGTGCGCCAGAATCGGAGTAGGGGTAGTTGACCGAGGTTTCGTCGTAGAAGAACAGGCCGTCGCCCAAGTTCACCGAGTGGAAGCCCAGCTCGTCGGCGGCTACCGCCAGCGGCACTTGGTCATCGGCGGGGTTGAAGGTCAGGGTGAGTGAGAATTTCATGTGGGCTTCCTCTATTTAAGTGATGGCAGATTGTGGAGATGACCAACAATAGGCAAGCGGCTTGACTGTTTCAATACGAGTCGTTTCGTAATTGCTTTGACACTATAACGCTATAACATCAAAATGCTAAAGCGTTACAGAGGTGTTTTCCTATGAGTGCATTATCCAAGCGGTCAACAGTCTACTTTGATCCATCTATTCACCAAGCCCTCCGGCTAAAGGCGGCTTCTACGCAGGTTTCACTCTCTGAATTGGTCGATGAAGCAGTGCGTCTGCTGATGCGTGAAGATCAAGAAGACATCAGTGCATTTTCGGAAAGAATCAAAGAACCGGAAATAAGTTATGAAGTTTTGCTCAATGATTTGAAGAAGCATGGCAGGCTATAAAATCACTTTCAAAAAATCTGTGGCAAAAGATTTTCGTAGTATTCCAAATAAAGATGTTGCACGCATTTTCGCGAGAATTGATGCGCTGGCTATGAATCCCAGAGGGGAGGGCTGCATTAAACTTTCAGGGCAAGAGTGTTATCGAGTACGCCAAGGAATTTACCGCATCATTTACGAAATCTTTGAAGATAAACTCGTTGTTTGTGTTGTGAAAGTGGCGCATCGTGGCAGTGTTTATCAATAAGATAACAATAAAAACTGCCTTAATTTTCAAATTCTGACCACCACGCCTTGTTCCGCCATGAACTGCTTGGCTTGCGGAATAGTGTATTCGCCGAAGTGAAAAATGCTGGCGGCGAGCACGGCATCGGCGCCGCCCTGTTTCACGCCGTCCACCAAGTGCTGCAAGTTGCCCACGCCGCCGGAGGCGATCACGGGGATGTTCACCGCATCGGCAATCGCGCGCGTCACGCCCAAGTCAAAACCGTTTTTGGTGCCGTCTCTATCCATGCTAGTGAGCAGAATTTCTCCCGCGCCGTAGTCCGCCATTTTCTGCGCCCACGCCACGGCATTGATGCCGGTGGCTTTGCGACCACCGTGGGTGAAAATTTCCCAGTGGTTGGGTTCGCCCTCGGTGCTCACGCGTTTGGCATCCAGCGCCACTACGATGCATTGCGAGCCAAAGCGCTCGGCCGCTTCGCGTACAAATTCGGGGTTGGTGATAGCAGCGGTGTTGATGCTGACTTTATCGGCACCGGCGTTGAGCAGGCGGCGAATGTCATCCACCGTGCGTACGCCGCCGCCCACCGTGAGCGGGATGAACACTTGGCTGGCCATGCGCTCCACCGTGTCATAGGTAGTGGCGCGATTGTCGCTGCTGGCGGTGATGTCGAGAAAAGTGATCTCGTCCGCGCCCTGCTCGTTGTAGCGGCGCGCAATTTCCACCGGATCACCCGCATCGCGAATGTCCACAAACTGCACGCCTTTCACCACGCGGCCGTTGTCGACATCGAGGCAGGGGATGATGCGTTTGGCGAGGGTCATGGTGAGGTTCCGGCGGTAGAAAAACGGGGGTGCATGGTAGCACTCCGCCGGCGCCTCAGCCCTTGCTAAACACTAAGCCTCATGCCATTTATGCTTCCACTGCGCGAGCGCTTCAGGGTTGGGCGCGCCATCGCGGGCGGCATGCATGGACGGGTGCAGTGCCACCACCTCGGCCAGCGTTTTTTCCTGCCGTGGCGAGACATCAACCAGCAGCACATGGCGACCTTTTTTAATCACACCTAAAAAACGCAGCAGCATCGGGCTGGGCATCTGAATGCCAATCAGCCCGCCCTCCCAAGTGCTGAACACAAACAGCGCGATGCTCAGCAAGATGAAAGGCGCCCAACCCATTTGCGCCGCCCAGCCGTAAGTGGAAGCCAGCGTGAGCAGAACAGCGACCAGCAACACGCCGCAGGAAGCGCCGAGCGCAGCGGTGTGAAAAACATCGCGCCGCTTGAGCTCGTTTACAGGCTGCAGGTGATGGGCTTTCGCGCCGGCAATATCTTCCGTGAGTACGCGCTGATGAGAGGCGTGTATGCCTTGCCGCGAAAGTTCTGTACTGGCGATTTCTAAATCTTCCCAGTCATTGGTGACATAGTAGTGGCGTTTCATGGCGAACCTCCAACGAGTGTTAGCACAGTTTCAGCATACTCCTCGTGCGGTAGATTGGAACGGTGTATAGAAGTTTTATTTCCGTGCCCACTGTGGCTCATCGCAGTCTTTCGGCGCAGAGGCTTTGCTATGCTGGCACGATATTTGTTTGGTGGGAGTTTGAGCATGGCAGATGAAAAAAATGCAGCGCGTGAGGCATCCATTGCGCGCGTGATGGATGGGCGCAGTTGGGATGATTTTTGCGATGCGCTGAAAAAAGCCGGTCACGATATTGTGCTGGCGGAAACGGCACCAAAGAACGCGCTGGATCGCGCCGAAGGTTGGCGTTATCTCGCGCGCTTGACGCGCGGTGCGCTGGAATCTTTTTTGGAAGCGGCGGATACACAAGCGCCAGCGTTTACGCGCGGCGTGCATGAAACCATCAAAATGGGTTTGGATAATCCAGACAATATTTACCTCACCGCGCCGGTGAATGGCAATTACACCTATCGCATCAGCGGCACGCGCGGCACTGTGCATTATTTAGGTTTTGGTGCGCAGGCGGGCGGTTACGGAAAAACGGCTTCTTTGGATACTTCTGGCTATCTTGAAGCGAAAGATATGCACATCCATGCAGATGGTTCATTTGAAATTATTGCGTCGAGTGCGCCCCAAACAGGCAACTGGTTGCGCATGACACCAGAAACGCGCTTGCTGCAAGTGCGGCAAACGCGCATGCAGCACAAAACAGAAATTCCTGCGCAAGTGCGCATCGAAAGAATTGACGGCGATAACCAGCCGCGCCATTTGTCTGCCGAGCGCGTGGATAAAGCGCTGCAAGGCGCTGCTTTTTTTGTGTCTGGCACAGCGGGTTTGTTTGCTAAGTGGACAGAAGATTTTCGCGCGCATCCGAACACGCTGCCGCGTTTTAATCCTGAAGTGGCGCTGGCGGCAGGCGGTGATCCAAACATCGCCTACTATCACGGCTATTTTCAATTGGAAGACGATGAAGCTCTGCTGGTGGAGTTCACGCCGCCGGCGTGTGATTTTTGGAATTTGCAGTTGGCAAATTATTGGCTGGAGAGTTTGGATTACCGCTACTTCCCTGTGCATATCAACAAAGGCACGGCGCAGTACCGCACAGACGGTTCGGTGCGCGCCATCATCAGTAAAGAAAAACCCATCAGCAAGCAAAAAGCAGAAACAGAAAATTGGCTGGATACTTGCGGTAGAAATGAAGGAACCCTGTGTTTGCGTTGGGTGCGTGCGGCCGAGCATCCGCAGCCGCAAGCGCGCGTTGTTAAATTAAAAGATTTGTGAGGATTGCAGAATGAGCGAAGCAGCATTTGATGTGCAAACCCTATTGGCAGAGGCCTCGGCAGCGACAGGTTTATCCAATTTTGGCGCAGAGGATTTCAAGGAAGGTTTGCAAAAACTGATCGAGACCTACACCAGCAACGGCTTTGACGAACGCGGCATCAAACGCAATCGCAAGCGTCTGCTGAAATTGCTGCAAGTGCGTTTGAAAATCGAAGCGGCGTGGCAACAGCATCCAGAAATACGCGATGTGAAAATCAAAGCGCCGATGTTTCTCACCGGCTTGCCGCGCACCGGAACATCCGCGTTGCTGAACTTGCTGTCGCAAGATATGGCGGCGCGCCCGCTGAAGTTGTGGGAGGGCATGAGCCCAGATCCGCTGCCCAGTAATCCGCCAGAGGCAGAAGATCCGCGCTATGTGCAATTAAAAGCGTTTTACGAAGAAGCGCACAAGAAAAATCCAAATTTCGACAAAATTCATTTCACCAATGCCGATACGCCAGAAGAGTGCATTCATTTATTGAATCACACTTTTCAAGACGTGCAGTTCGGTGTGGAAACCATGATGGAGCCTTACGGCGCTTGGTTTCAGCAGCAAGATCATCTACCGAGTTATCGCTACTACGCGGATATTTTGCGCATGTTGCAGTGGCAGCGACCGGGTGAGCGTTGGTTGTTAAAAACGCCGGCGCATTTGTGGGCGCTGGATTGTTTGGTGCAATTGTTTCCCGATTGTTCGATTGTGATTACGCACCGCAATCCGCTGGAGTGCGTCACCTCTTACGCGAGCATGATGGAATCTATGCTGATAGGATGCGATTTTGATCGCCAACAATTCGGCGCGGTGGTGATGGAATATCTCGCGCGCAAAGTGGAAGCGAGTTTGCGTCAGCGCGAACAAATTGACCCAGCGCGCATACTGGATTTGCAATTCAATGATTTCATCGCCGATGGCGTAGGCACGGCGCGGAAGATTTACAGCCACTTCCATTTGCCGATGAGCGGCGAGGTGGAGCAGTGTTTTCAGAACTATGCCGATGCACACCCGATGGGCAAGCACGGCAAACATGATTACCGCTTAGAGGAGTATGGGCTGACGGAGCAACAAATTCGCGATCGCTTCGCGTTTTATATTGAGCGTTTTAATGTACCGATGGCGTGAGCGGGAACCTTTTGCGGCTTGCTGTAATCACAGTAGCCATCACAACCGAGGGAGTTGCATCATGAAAAAGAGAATCATCTGTCTGTCTGCGGTCTTGCTGGGCGCGTTGGTCATAGCTGGCTGCGAAAAAGAAGGCGGAAAATCACAAACTATTGAATTGCCGGAAGGACAGTTGCACCTCGGCTCACAGTGGGTGGGCGGTCAGTTGTGGGTGGAGAGCTTTGACCCTGCCACGCGCGCGTGCTCGTTTAGTCAGTACCGCGATGGCAAGCCGGTGGAAAACAAAACCGTGACATTCACCAACTGCCGCACCGGTTTGGGTGGGCCTGCGATGCGCCCGATGATGGATAGACAGATGATGGAGCGACGCATGGAGCAGGGCGGCGCGATGCGTCCGAACATGCCGCCGCGTCCTGGTCGTGTGCGTCCCAACGCGGAACAGCCTCCAGTCACTCCAACGCCGCAGTCTGAGCCTGCACCAGTTGCCCCGCCACCGCAGGGCTAATATCCTGTGCAGCCTTTTTTGGCTGCCAGATTCCCGCTTATGAACACGCCCGACGATATTCGCTACCTCGCCTCCCACCAGTGGGGGCGTTTGGAGGCTGATGGCACGGTGACGGTCGGCATCACCGACTACGCACAAGAGCAGTTGGGCGATGTGGTGTTTGTCGATTTGCCAGCCATTGGCGCGCAGTTAGCGCAGGCGGGCGAAGCGGGCGTGATCGAGTCCGTCAAAACCGCCTCGGATTTATTTGCACCGGTATCCGGCGCAGTGATCGCTCACAATCCTGCCTTGGAAGACGCGCCGGAAACCGTGAATGACTCGCCTTACGATAAAGGCTGGTTGTTCCGCATCCAGCCCAATAATGCTGCCGCCGAGTGGGAGCAACTGCTGGATGCTACAGGTTATTGCGCCGCAGTCGCCGCCGAGCAAGACGACGAATAAGCCAGCGTTATAGTGGAACTTCGCAGTAGCGCCGCCCTCCAACAGCGGTGATAGACTTTGTTTCCCTTGGAGGAAGCGCCATGAGTAGAGAATTAATTCCCGCCGCCGTACTGAGCCCTAACATGGGTCTGACCAGCTACGCGCAGGCAATTAGCGGCATCCCCATTTTGACGGCAGACGAAGAGCGCCGTTTGGCTGAAGATTTGTACTACCGCGAAGATTTAGACGCAGCGCGTCAGTTGGTTATGTCGCACCTGCGTTTCGTGATGCACATTGCGCGCAGCTACAACGGCTACGGCTTGCCGCAGGCGGATTTGGTGCAAGAAGGCAATATCGGTTTGATGAAAGCGGTGAAGCGCTTTAATCCAGAAAAAGGCGTGCGTTTGATTTCTTTCGCTGTGCATTGGATCAAAGCCGAAATTCACGAATACATTTTGCGCAACTGGCGCATTGTCAAAATTGCCACCACCAAACCGCAGCGCAAATTGTTTTTTAATCTGCGCGGCGCGAAAAAAACTTTGGCATGGTTATCTAACGACGAAGCGCATGCCGTAGCCAAAGATTTGGGCGTGTCGGTGAGCGATGTGCGCGAAATGGAGAGTCGTTTGTCTGGTCACGATGCCTCGTTTGATGTGGGCGTGGATGATGACGAAGACAAAGCCTACGCCGTGCCTGCCAATTATCTGGAAAAGGAAGACAGCGATCCGTTGTTGCAGTTGGAAAACGACAATTGGGACAAAGTGTCTACGCAGCAATTAGCGCAAGCCATGACCACACTGGATGCGCGCAGCCGCGACATTTTGCAAAAACGCTGGTTGGACGAAGACAGCAAATCCACCCTGCACGATCTCGCTGCTGAGTACGGCGTGTCGGCAGAACGCATTCGCCAGCTCGAACAGAGCGCGATGAAAAAATTGCGCGCTGCGATGGTGTTGTAACCTGCTATTGGATAGAGCTTAAGAGTCGCGCCTAGGAGGCGCTCCTACAGAGGTGCAATTTTTGTAGGAGCGGCACTTTGCCGCGATCAGTCTGTCGCGATGAGATTATGTTGGATCAATCAAAGAGCAAAGGCTTTCTAACGCGCCGCGATTGCTATCGGCCACTGCTTTGGCTCTTTCGCCAAACCCGTAACGCAATGTGTCATCGCGCAGCCATTGTGTAATTTGCGTGGCAATTTGCTCAGCGCTGTCGGCAATTGCCAGTGCGTTGTTGTCGCGCAACAGTGTTTCCACTTCGGAAAAATTAAATAACTGCGGGCCGCTGAGAGTGGGACAGGCCCACGCGGCGGGTTCAATCAAGTTATGGCCGCCGACAGGCACTAAGCTGCCGCCGACAAACGCGATATCCGCTGCGCCGTAAAACGCAAGCAGCTCGCCCATGGTGTCGCCGACCACAATATCGGTTTCTGGCGCAGGTATTTTTTGTTCGCTGTGGCGCAGTACAGTAAAGCCTGCGGCGGTGCATTGTTGCGTTACGCTGGCAAAACGCTCTGGGTGGCGCGGCACTAACACCAGTAATAAATCAGGAAAAGTTTTTTTCAGTTGTGCAAACGCAGCGAGCAGAATGCCGTCTTCGCCTTGATGCGTACTGGCAGCCAGCCACACTTTTCGGCGGTTATTGTTTGACCACTGCATGCGCAGGGCGGCAGCTTTTTGTTGTGTGGCTGCATCAATCGTTAAATCAAATTTGATAGAGCCGGTTACGGTTAGGTTTTCGCGCGGCAAGCCCAGTTGTACAAAGCGCTCGCCGTCGGCGTGTTGTTGTGCGGCGACTCGCGTGATTTCGCGCAACATCGAGCGCGTGAGTGCGGAAAATTTCCCATAACCGCGCGCGGATTTTGCAGACAGCCGCGCATTGGCGATCAACACGGGAATTTGATTTTGATAGCAACAGTGCACCATGTTCGGCCACAGTTCGGTTTCCATCACGATCAACATTGCCGGTTTTATACGCTGCAAAAAATGCGAGAGAAAAATGGGCAAATCATAAGGCGCGTAGACATGAAAAACGCTGCTGCCCAACACGGCGCGCACGCGCTCGGAGCCGGTGGGTGTGGTGGTGGTGACAACCCACTGCCAATCGGGATGTTGGTTTTGCAGGGTTTGAATCAGCGGTACGGCCGCTAAAGTTTCGCCCACCGAAACTGCATGCAGCCACAGCACGGGCTTACTGCAATCAAAAACGGGCGCGGGAAAATAGCCAAAGCGCTCGCGCCAACGCTGCCGGTAGGCCGGTGCCTGCCGTGAACGCCACAGCAGGCGCAGCAAAATCACGGGCAGCAGCAGGGCGTAGAGCAGGGTGTAGAGCGGTCGCGTCATGCGCGGCATTATAATGTGCGGCTTCCCGTGCAGGAGACATCGGTGCAAACCCTACAAGTGGATATTGCCATCATCGGCGGCGGCATCGCGGGCTTGTGGTTGCTCGCCTGCGCGCGCCGCGCGGGCTACAACGCGGTGTTGTTTGAGCGCGCGGCTTTGGGCAGCGGCCAAACCGTGGCTTCGCAGGGCATGATCCACGGCGGGGTGAAGTACACCTTGAGCGGCGCGTTGTCGGGCGCATCGGAAGCGATTGCCGATATGCCGGCGCACTGGCGGCGCTGTATCAAGGGCGAGGGCGATGTGGATTTGCGCGGCACGCGCGTACTGAGCGAAGCGTTTTATATGTGGTCGCCAGAAAATGCGCTGTCGAAAGTGACGGCATTTTTTGCCAGCAAAGCCTTGCGCGGTCGCGTGGATGCAGTAAAGCCAAAAGATTATCCCGCTGCGTTGCGCCATGAAAAATTTCATGGCAGCGTGTATCGCTTGTTGGATATGGTGATTGATGCACCTTCGCTGTTGGAAACGCTGCGCGCACAAAATGCAGAGACTGTTTTTTCGGTGGGTGATCAAGCGATCGCTGTGCAGAGCAAAGACAAGGGTGCAGATATTTTTTTGCAGCACAACAATGTAGAGCTGTGTGTGAGCAGTCAGTTGTGTGTGTTGGCGGCTGGTAAAGGCAATGGTGAATTATTGCAGCAACTTGCGATAAAAAATCCGGTGATGCAATTACGACCACTGCAACAAGTGATGGTGCGCCATCCGCAGTTGACGCATTTGTATGCGCACTGCGTCGGCAAAGACAGCAAGCCGCGGCTAACCATTTCTTCGCACGCCACTGAGCAGGGTGTGGTGTGGTATCTCGGCGGACAGTTAGCAGAAGACGGCGCTGCTTTGTCTAGTGAAGCGTTGATTGAAAAAGCACGAAAAGAAATGGAATCTTTGTTTGCGTGGATAAATTGGCACGAAGCACAGTGGAGCACTTTTTTTGTCGAGCGCGCAGAGCCGCAGCAGCCGGGTTTGTTGCGGCCGGATAATGCTTGGCTGTCGCCCTGCGATGAATTGACGCGCTGCGTAGCGGCATGGCCAACTAAGTTGACCTTGGTGCCGCATCTCGGCGTGCAGATGATGAATTATTTGCGCGCGCAAAATATTGTGCCGCAACAAAAAGATGTCATGCCGGTGAGTTGGCCGCGCATGACGCAAATCGCCGCTGCACCGTGGCAATCTACACAATGGCAGCCGGTGTAACATGTTTTATCGTGCTTTAGGCGGTACCGGTATGCAGGTGAGTGCGCTCGGTTTCGGTACCGTAAAACTTGGGCGCACCGAAGGCGTAAAATATCCGCAAGCATTTACTGTGCCGGATGATAAAGAAGCGCGCGCGCTGCTGGATTTATCGCGCGATCTCGGTATCAATCTCATCGACACCGCGCCCGCTTACGGCAATAGCGAGGAGCGTTTGGGGAAATTGCTGAAAGCGGATCGCAAACAGTGGTTGATCTGTAGCAAAGTGGGCGAAGAGTTTTCTGAGGGGCAATCCTCGTTCGATTTTTCAGCAGAACATACGCGCATGAGTGTGGAACGCAGTTTGCGGCGCTTGCAAACCGATTACATCGACATGGTATTGGTGCATTCTGACGGCAACGATCTGGACATCATCCAAAACAGTGAAGCACTGCAAACGCTGGCGGAGTTAAAACAGCGCGGTTGGATACGCGCGTTTGGTATGTCTACCAAAACAGTGGCAGGCGGTTTATTGGCGGCTGAACAATCCGATGTGGTGATGGTCACTTATAATTTGAATGAGCAAGCGGATGTGGCTGTGCTGGATTATTGCCGCGAGCACAATAAAGGCGCGCTAATTAAAAAAGCGTTTGCCAGTGGGCATCGCTGTGATGGTGATGCAGTGACCGAAGCACTAGCAATGATTTTTTCACACGCGGGCGCGAGTTCTGCTATCGTCGGCACCATCAATCCTGTGCATTTGCGCGATAACGTACAAAAATTACCTAAGCGCGTATGATTTTTATTTGGATGTAGCTTCATCCAAATACTGATCTTTTAATTTCCGATAATTGTTCGCGCTGTAAGTAAAAAATGATTTTTCTCTGTCGGTCAGTGCGCGCACTTGTTTGGCAGGGCTGCCGACATAGAGAAACCCACTCTCTAATTTTTTCCCAGGCGGCACGAGGCTGCCTGCACCCAGCACAACCTCATCTTTAATGACTACGCCATCCATCACAATCGCGCCGATGCCAATCAACACACGGTTGCCGATGGTGCAGCCGTGTAGCACCACGCGATGGCCGACGGTCACATCGTCACCCAAGGTCAGCGGAAAACCATCTGCCTCATAGGGGCCTGCATGGGTGATGTGCAGCACGGAGTTATCTTGGATGCTGCAACGCGCACCGATGCGGATGCGGTGCATGTCGCCGCGAATCACGGTGTGCGGCCAAACGGAACAATCGTCGCCCAACTGTACATCGCCGATCACGCAAGCCATGGGGTCGATGTAGACGCGTGCGCCCAGTTGCGGGGTTTGACCTTGATGTGGGCGGAGGCTGTGGCTCATGCGGATTCCTAGGACGGGTGATGCGACTGGCTATAATAGAGCCGGATTTGACGCGGTGGCACCCACAATGACTTCAAGCGACGACCAACTATTGCCCGACACCCGCAAACGCTTTGTTGCAGGCGCCAAATGCCCGCAGTGTCAGGCGCTCGACAAAATCGTGATGTTTCGCAGGGATGGGGTTCAGCATCAGGAATGCGTCAGTTGTGGCTACCACGCAGAAATGGCGTTCGAGCAGAATTTCCGTGAGTTGGAGACAAGGGTTAATCGCACCGATGAGGACAAAACGCGTGATGTCAGCCCAATCAAATTTGTTTGATCCTGCGTAAATTAGATGGAATGAAGATGGTGTACCGTCTCTGGTATTTTTTCCGTGGTAGATATTTACCCTGCCTAGCGTGGTGTCTATAATTCGCGCGCTTTGTCACCCTTGACTGTTCATTATTTGAGCAGACCATATTCATAATAAATGGAGAATGAGAGCATGCATTCCAGAACCAAAAGGCTGCTGACGCTCTTGCTAGGCCCTGTTTTATTGGCCACTGCCGCAGGCGCGTGGGCTGATCTCGCTGACCGTAGCAGAATCAATATGCCGCCAGGCGTCACCTTATTGGGTCAGGACATCTATGACCTGCACATGTTGTCCATCTGGATCTGTACAGCGATTGGTGTTGGTGTTTTTGCGGTGATGTTCTACTCCATCATTGCACACCGCAAATCGCAAGGACATCAGGCTGAACATTGGCATGAGCATTTGGGCGCTGAGTTGGCGTGGACAATTATTCCCTTTTTTATCCTGGGTTTTTTGGCTTGGCCTGCTATTCACGCGCTCCTCAAGGTCTACGATACTGATGAGCCAGAGATCAATATCGTCGTCACCGGTTATCAGTGGAAATGGAAATACGATTACCGCGGTGAAGAAGGTGTAAGCTTTTTTTCAAACTTGTCGACACCGAAAGATGAAATTCATGGCAAAGCAGAAAAAAGCGAGTACTACCTGTTGGAAGTGGATGAGCCTATCCATATTCCAGTTAACACAAAAATTCGTTTTTTAATTACGGGTAATGATGTTATTCACTCGTGGTGGGTGCCTGAATTGGCTGTTAAAAAGGATGCAATCCCCGGCATTGTGAATGAAGCGTGGACCAAGGCAGAAAAAGTAGGCATCTTCCGCGGCCAGTGCGCCGAGTTGTGCGGTAAAGATCACGGTTTTATGCCGGTAGTGGTTGTGGTAGATACCAAAGAAGACTATGAAAAGTGGCTGGCGAGCAAAAAAGCTGAAGCCAAAAAAGTGCGTGAGTTGATGGCGCAAACCTTTACGCTGGAACAACAAATCGAGCGCGGTCAAAAAGTGTACGACACCAATTGCGCGGCTTGCCATGGCATGAAAGGTGAAGGTGGTGTTGGTAAGCCTATTGCGGGCAGCAAAATTGCAACTGGTCCCGTGGATGAGCATTTGAAGGCTGCAGTGAATGGCGTGCCCGGCACAGCGATGCAAGCTTTGGCGGCATCCTGAACGATCTGGATATGGCCGCAGTTGTGACATATCAGCGCAATGCTTTCGGCAACAACATGGGAGACAGTTTGCAGGCTGTCGATGTGTATAAGTTTAAGAGCAAGAAGTGAGGAGTAGACAACAATGGCACACGGTCCAGCGAAAGGTTTGAGCCGGTGGTTGTTTACCACCAACCACAAAGATATCGGTACCATGTACCTGTGGTTCAGCTTTGCAATGTTTTTATTGGGTGGCGCCTTTGCGTTGGTGATCCGCGCTGAGTTATTTAAGCCGGGCCTGCAGTTGGTGGAGCCTGAGTTTTTCAACCAGATGATCACCATGCACGGTTTGGTGATGGTGTTCGGTGCCATTATGCCTTCCTTCGTGGGCTTGGCGAACTGGATGATCCCAATGATGATCGGTGCGCCCGATATGGCGTTGCCTAGAATGAATAACTTTTCATTCTGGTTGTTGCCGTTCGCGTTTTTGACGCTGGCATCTACTTTGTTTATGCAGGGTGGTGCGCCCAACTTTGGTTGGACTTTCTATGCGCCGTTGTCGACCACCTATGCGCCGCCATCAGTCACTTTCTTTATCTTTGCTGTGCACATTATGGGTGCGTCTTCCATTATGGGTTCAGTCAATATCGTTGCCACAGTGCTTAACATGCGCGCACCAGGCATGACGCTGATGAAAATGCCGATGTTCTGTTGGACTTGGTTGATCACTGCATTTTTGTTGATCGCGGTAATGCCTGTATTGGCAGGCGCAGTCACCATGATGTTGATGGATATTCACTTTGGCACTTCGTTCTTTAGTGCTGCTGGTGGTGGTGATCCTGTGTTGTTCCAGCATGTGTTCTGGTTCTTCGGCCATCCTGAGGTTTACATCATCATCCTGCCGGCATTTGGCGTGGTATCGCAAATTATTCCTACTTTTGCGCGCAAACCTTTGTTCGGTTACAGCTCCATGGTGTATGCCACTGCCGCCATTGCTTTCTTGTCTTTCATCGTCTGGGCTCACCACATGTTCGTGGTTGGTATTCCATTGGCTGGTGAAATGTACTTCATGATCGCTACTATGCTGATTGCAGTGCCAACGGGCGTAAAAGTGTTCAACTGGGTAGCCACTATGTTCCGTGGTTCTATCAGTTTTGAAACGCCGATGCTGTTTTGTATTGCGTTTCTGATTCTGTTTACTGTGGGCGGCTTCTCAGGATTGATGTTGTCATTGGCGCCGGTTGATTTCCAATACCACGACAGTTATTTCGTTGTTGCTCACTTCCACTATGTCATGGTGGCGGGTGCGCTGTTTTCTATGTCCGCTGCGGTTTACTACTGGCTGCCTAAATGGTCGGGTCGTATGTATTCCGAAACGATGGGTAAAACGCATTTCTGGATTTCGTTTATCGGTTTCAACCTGACCTTCTTCCCGCAACATTTTGTTGGCTTGGCTGGTATGCCGCGCCGTATTCCTGACTACAACCTCATCTTTGCCGATTGGAACATGGTGTCGTCTATTGGTGCGATGATTTACGGCGCATCTCAAGTGCTGTTCTTGTTCAATGTTGTACGCACAATTGTTGCAGGCAAGCCAACAACAGAAGCAAAAACATGGGATGGTGCACAAGGTTTGGAGTGGACGGTTCCTTCGCCGGCGCCGTATCACACCTTTAGTGTGCCGCCTGAGTTTAAATAAACCGTAGAACGCGAACAGGATAAATGGGGCAAATTGACAAGAAAGGCGACAAATACATTGTCGCCAAGTTGTTCGTCGGCGCAGTAGGTATGTTTGCGTTCGCCCTGTTTGTCTTGCCGCCGTTTTATAACCTGCTGTGTAGTTGGTTGGATATTAATTCTCCACGCTTGAATGCAAAGCAGCCCTACATTGCAGAAGAAGTAAAAGTAGATAAGTCTCGTTTGGTGAAAGTGCAATTTGTCACGATCAACAACGCGGGCATGCCTTGGGAATTTCAGCCTAAGGTGGTATCGGTAGATGTGCATCCGGGGGAGGCGACGCGTGCGGTATTTTATGCGCGTAATACCACGGATCGTAAAATGACTGCGCAGGCAGTGCCCAGTATTGTGCCTGAGCGTGCGGTTGAGTTTTTTCATAAAACTGAGTGTTTTTGTTTTACGCAACAAGCGCTGGAAGCAGGTAAAGATATAGAAATGCCTGTCGTATTTATTGTTGATCAGGCACTGCCAGCGGCGATACACACGATAACATTGAGTTACACGCTATTTGATGTCACGGCGACAATGGCGCAGACAGCGGAAGCAGCAAAAGCAAATTAGTTTTGGAAGAAAAGTGGGTGATGAGCTTTTGGCAAAACCCGTGAAAATAATGAAGTCATAGCTGGAGAACATTATGGCAAGTGAACACGGTCAGCAGACCTACTATGTTCCAGAACAGAGCAAATACCCACTGTTTGCATCGGTGGGCATCGGCATGATGCTGGTGGGCGTCTCAACTTGGCTGAACGATATTCGCGCGGCCAAAGAAGGTAGCCCAACACTGTTGATATTGGGTGCATTGGTTCTCTGCGCAGTTCTGTTTCGTTGGTTTGGTGCAGCAATCAAAGAGAACATTCAAGGGTTGAACAGTCCCCAGTTGAAACGCTCTTACCGCATCGGCATGCAGTGGTTTATTTTTTCTGAGGTGATGTTCTTCGCTACATTTTTTGGTGGCTTGTTCTATGTGCGCGCGTTAGTTGGCCCGTGGTTGTCGGGTGAAGGTGTAGGCGCTTTTACCAACGAGTTGTTGTGGAAAGGGTTTACTTATAGTTGGCCTCTGTTGGAAACGCCGCAACAAGCAATTGGTGGTGTTGCTAACCAGGTTGTTGCAAATACGGGCACTTTCATTGGTGCACATAAAAGCATGTCATGGCCGGGCGTGGCCGAAGCGGCACATTGGTTGCCACTGTGGAACACGCTTTTTCTGGTGACTTCTTCGGTTACTTGTGAGTTGGCGCATCACGCATTAAAAGCGGAAAAACGCGGCGCGTTTAAATTATGGCTGTTTGTCACCTTGGTATTGGCCTTTGCTTTTGTGTATTTACAAGCGGTTGAATATCACGAAGCGTATACCGAATACGGTTTGACACTGAAGACTGGTATTTATGGCACTACCTTTTTCATGTTGACCGGCTTCCACGGCTTCCATGTGTGCTTGGGTGCTTTCATGTTGTTGGTCATGTTCTTGCGCGCGTTGAAAGGCCACTTTAATAAAGACGACCATTTTGGTTTTGAGGCGGCCAGTTGGTATTGGCACTTTGTGGATGTGGTTTGGTTGTTCTTAGTCGCTGTGGTTTATGTATTCTGAGGAATACGCCCGGTCAAGGAAAAGGCCCGCTTAGCGGGCCTTTTTTATGCGGGATGAGATATTGGATATTTATTTTTGCGTTGGTTGCTGAAGAATGGCGGGGTTGTTCCAAGGCGCATTTGAGCGCAGCTTGCCGCTGTAGAATCCGTAAATCATCGTCGAGAGCAGTGCGGTGGCCAGTGTGACGCGCACTATTAAGCTGTGAAATGTGCGTTTTGATTTTGGGCTGCCGTTATCTTTGAACAGTACATACAGGCTTTGTGAGAGGCTGAGCACCATGAGTAACAAAAGAACCAGTATGAGTATCTGTAGTTGTTGTGTGGACATATTTGCCTCGTGCAGGAATGACGCCTTTCGCGCCTATTATAGCGCTCGTAATGACAGTGTTTGTGGTGAGTATGGCTCGCAAGTTTATCTTTGATTGGCGCATAACTGCGCTGGTTTTGTTGTTGCTGCCGCTGATGGTTGGTTTGGGCTTTTGGCAGCTGTATCGCGCGGAGCACAATAAGTTTTTGTTGTCGCAAGCGGAGCAGAAAAGATTAGAACTGCCGATTCCTTTCGCAGAATTATTGCAAAAGATGGTTGGAGTTGCGGATCAAAAACAAATTGCCGTATGGCATTTGCAGCCAGTGATGTTACGAGGTCGTTGGTTGCAGAAAGTGTTTTTATTGGAAAATCAGATTTATCAAGAGCGCAATGGCTATTATGTATTTGGCGTGATGCAACTTGATGGCGATGCCGGTTCGGTGTTGGTAAATCGTGGTTGGATCCCAGCTCCTGCTTTACGCAGCGAGTTGCCTAGCGTGCCGGCAGTTGCTGGAGGTGAAGAAATGGGTGAAATCTATGTATCTCCATTGCTGACAGAAGATAAACCCTTGTTTGCTGAACAGGGCTGGCCGAAACGCATAGGCAGAATGAGTGTGCCTGGCGCGGAAAAAGAGTTGCAAGCGAAGCTGTTACCTATAGTGGTGCGATTGAGAGAAGGCTCTCCTTCGGCATTGGCGGCACAGTGGCCCATCGTGAATATCCAGCCTGAAAAAAATACTGCGTATGCAGTGCAGTGGTTTGCTATGGCGTTTGCATTGTTGGTTTGTTACGGTTTTTATTCTTACAGAACAGAATCTATTAAATAGTGAGTAATGTTTCATGACTGAGCATGCAAATATAAGTGCGAACCAAAAACCATACATGTTATTGGTGTTAGTGTTGATTCCAATTGTGGTTGTTTTAGCTGCTTCCTTTGTTTTTTATACAGGTATAGGAATGCCAAAAGATACACGCAACAAAGGCGTGTTGATTACTCCTCCTCAACAAATCAACGATATTCTTCCACTTGATATGGATGGTAAACCTTTTGTATTTGAGAGAAAGAAAGAAGAGTCTAGATGGACATTCTTAACGGCACACAGCGCGACATGCAATGATGAATGTAAACAGCTTTTTTGGATGAAGCGCCAAACGCGCATCGCTTTGGGGCAATATCAAGAAAAAGTGCGCCGTGTGTGGTTGGTGACAGAAGGAAAGCTGGATGGAGAAACCGAGCAGTGGCTGCAGAAGGAGCATGCTGATGTTGTTGTGCTTCAGGGTGATGACGCTAAATGGCAGCAATTGTTGAGTCAGTCCAATTATCGTGTGGCTGATGAAAGCCAAACCAACTTTTTCTTAGTGGATCCAGATGGATTTGTGATGATGTACTACAGCACGCAGAATACTTACAAAGACATCATGGCCGATATGAAATTTCTAATTAAGGATGTGGATTGAGTGATGCGTCGTTCTTTGGGGTTTTATCTAGCGAGTTTTGCATTTTGTGTGGCTGTGGTTGTGATTGTACTTGGTGCGTACACTCGCTTGGTGCACGCCGGTTTAGGATGCCCCGACTGGCCGACATGCTACGGTCATTATTGGGTGCCCAATACGCCGGAAGAAATTCATACAGCGAACCAAAACTTTTCAAATACGCCTGTGGAAGCAGATAAAACTTGGCCGGAGCAAATCCACCGCATTTTTGCTTCCAGTTTGGGTTTGTTGATTATCAGTTTGCTGGTAGTGGTGTTTAAGAATCGCAAAGCGGGCAATCAACCACTCAAACTGACGGCATTTACTTTGGGCTTTATTATTCTGCAGGGGCTGTTCGGTATGTGGACGGTCACGCTGCTGCTGTGGCCGCAAGTGGTGACCGCGCATTTGTTGGGCGGTTTCACCACACTATCGCTATTGTGGTTGTTGGTGCAGCGCTTAGGCGGCTTTGTGTGGAAATTACCAAAGGCGGCGCGGCAAAAAGTGGCGCGTTTGCGCGGCTTGGCGGCAGTGAGTTTATTGGTTGTGATTCTGCAAATTGCACTGGGCGGATGGACAACATCTAATTACGCCGCTTTGGCATGCCCTGATCTGCCAACTTGTCATGGTGAGTGGTTGCCAGAAATGGATTTTTCTGCGGGATTTAATGTATTGCAGCATATTGGTCCTAATTATTTGGGCGGCCAGTTGGATAACACTGCGCGTACTGCAATTCATTTTGCGCATCGTGTGGGTGCAATGTTGGTTACTGTATTGCTGTTGTCGGTGGTTGCGTTGTTGTGGCGAACGGGGGTTGCAGAAAGTCGCAGAATGGCTGCTGTTGTTTTGTCGGTTTTGTTGATGCAGTTGGCGCTGGGGATTGGCAATGTGTGGTTTGGTTTGCCTTTGATGGTGGCTGTTTCACATAATGCGGTAGGCGCATTGTTGTTATTGGTGATGGTGACCTTGAATCATCGTTTGTTGACTGTGCAATGCCGTACATCGGCTGAAGAAAAATAACATGAGCAAATCTGTAGTGCGAGAACGCGCGTTGTGGCGTGATTATTTGGAGTTGTGTAAGCCCAATGTTGTGGCTTTGATGATTCTAACTTCCGTGATTGGCATGTTGTTGTCAGTGCCAGGTGCTGTGCCGTGGCAGGTGCTTATTTTTGGCAATCTCGGTATTGCGCTGTGTGCGGCCGCGGCCGCGGCGGTGAATCATATTGTCGATCAGCATATTGATTTGAAAATGGCGCGCACGCTTAATCGTCCCGTGGCACAGGGGCGCATCAATAGCCGTCAGGCGATGATGTTCGCTGCGGTATTGGGTGTTGTCGGTATGTTGGTGCTGAAATTTTTTACTAACAACCTCACCATGTGGCTGACTTTCGCAGCTTTGATTGGTTATGCCTTTGTTTACACACGATTTCTGAAGCGCGCAACGCCACAAAATATTGTTATCGGTGGTTTGGCGGGTGCTGTGCCGCCATTGTTGGGTTGGACAGCTGTCACGAACCATATTCATCACGATGCCTTGTTATTGGTGCTGGTGATTTTTGCGTGGACACCGCCGCATTTTTGGGCTCTGGCTATTCATCGCCGCGATGAATACGCGAAAGCCGGTATTCCAATGATGCCCGTGACACACGGCATCAAGCTCACGGCTTTGCATGTGATTTTGTATACCGTGATGTTGATCATCATTACGCTGTTGCCGTTTGCAACGGGTATGTTTGGTTGGCTGTATTTGGTGAGTGCCGTAGTGTTAGGTGCGGGATTTTTATATTGGTCTATTCAGCTGTACTGTGAAAAACCTAAGGCAGGCATGGAGACATTCAAATATTCCATTATTTATTTGATGGCGTTGTTTGTGGTCATGCTGTTGGATCATTATTTGTAATTAAGGTGTTGCATGAGTGAGAAATTAAAAATACGCCTGACGGTTTTAGCCCTGGTGCTTTTTATGGCCAGCTTGGTGGCAGGGTTTGTGCATCGCATGATGCAACCCAATATTTTCAGTAAAGAAAAAATGGAAACTTACGGCGGCTATTTTTTTGATAAGCCGCGTATCTTTCGTGATCCTGTTTTAGTGGATCAAGAGGGAAAGGCGTTTGATCCTAAATTTTTCCAAGGCCGGTGGACACTCGTTTTTTTTGGTTTTACCTCGTGCCCAGATATTTGTCCGACCACGCTGGCTGTGCTGGATAAGTTTTATCGCGCATTACAAGAAAAACATGAGGCAGATGGGGTGCAAGTGGTGTTGCTCTCTGTTGATCCTGCCAGAGATACGCCACAAAAATTAAAGGCATACGCGGCTTATTTTAATCCCGCATTTTACGGGGTGACAGGTGAGCACTTGAGTTTGGTGCGTTTCGCGACGGATTTGAATGCAGGCTTTACCAAAGCACCGATAGATGGTGGCGGTTATTTAATGGAGCACAGCGGTAATATTGCTGTGATCAATCCGCGCGGGCACTACCATGGCTTTTTCAAGCCGCCCTTTGATGCACAGAATTTGCACATGGCTTTTAACTCGGTGCGAGCGCAGTATGAAAGAGACTTTGGCGAATAAAGTGTGTTACATGAAGCCCAATTTTTTGAGTTGGACTTCCATTTCTGCCCAACTCCAAAATGCGCTCATGCGTGTGATTTTTCCTTCGTCGTTTACTTCGTAGACGGCAACCATCTCAACTTCTGTTTTTCCCTTTCCTAGATCGTTTACTGCTGTTTGCAAAACAGCGCAGGTGCGATCACCGCTGGGAATGCGTTTGTGAACATGAATCGTTAATTTTGACGGGCCAATGACCATGTCCCAAAACTTGGCAATCGCCGCTTTGCCGCGATGCCCTTCTCCCGTTGTATCGAACGGTGAAATGCCAACAGGATCTTGTACTACCGCATCATCGGCATAAAGTGCCAGCCAGCCTTCACGGTCGCCCTGTGCGGCGAGTGCAACGGATTGCATATTGGCTTTGATTGCAAGGTGTTCGGTGTTTGTGTTCATGCGCAATGCTCTAAAAATTAAATGAGAGAAATTGAAAAAACTAATCCAGTTTTAGTGATGACCACAGTGCGTCGACGCGTCGTTTTACCTGATCATCCATCGCGATCGGTTTGCCCCATTCGCGCTGCGTTTCGCCTGGCCACTTGTGTGTGGCATCTAGTCCCATTTTGGAGCCGAGGCCAGAAACAGGAGATGCAAAATCTAAATAATCGATGGGCGTGTTATCGATTAGTACGGTGTCGCGTATGGGATCCATGCGCGTGGTGATCGCCCACACCACATCTTTCCAATCGCGCGCATTCACATCATTATCGGTAACAATGACAAACTTTGTGTACATGAATTGACGCAAGAAAGACCACACGCCCATCATCACGCGCTTGGCGTGACCCGGGTATTGTTTTTTTATTGTCACTACAGCGAGGCGATACGAGCAGCCTTCTGGCGGCAAATAAAAATCGGCAATTTCTGGGAATTGTTTTTGCAGCAGCGGCACAAAAACTTCGTTTAAGGCAACACCCAAAATAGCGGGCTCATCCGGCGGTCTGCCGGTGTAAGTGCTGTGATAAATCGGTTTGTTGCGGTGCGTGATGCGCTCCACTGTAAATACGGGAAAGCGATCCACTTCGTTGTAGTAGCCGGTGTGATCACCAAACGGCCCTTCATCGGCCATGTCGTCGGGGTGAATTACACCTTCCAAAATAATTTCAGCAGAGGCCGGTACTTGCAAATCATTGCCGATGCTTTTGACTACTTCTGTTTTTTCACCGCGCAATAAGCCGGCAAAAGCGTATTCGGATAGTGTGTCTGGCACAGGTGTCACTGCGCCTAAAATGGTCGCCGGATCAGCACCTAAGGCCACGGAAACAGGATAGGGTTTTCCTGGGTTTTCTTGTTGCCACTCGCGAAAATCGAGTGCGCCACCGCGGTGCGACAGCCAGCGCATAATCAAACGATATTTTCCGATCAATTGCATGCGATAGATGCCGAGATCTTGACGCTCTTTATTGGGTCCGCGTGTAATCACCAGCGGCCAAGTAACTAAGGGCGCAGCATCTTCTGGCCAGCAAGTTTGTATGGGCAATTGATACAGGTTGACAGCATCGCCTTCTAAAATGTTTTCTTGGCAAGGTGCGCTGCGCAACACTTTGGGTGCCATGTTCAGCACTTGTTTGAGTGTGGGCAATTGGCCGATTAAGTCACGAAAACCTTTAGGTGGCTCGGGTTCTTTTAAGTAGGCGAGCAATTTGCCGACATCGCGCAAGTCGTCTACCGATTCGCGCCCCATGCCGAGTGCGACGCGTTTTTCAGTGCCGAATAAATTGGCGAGTACGGGGATGGTGTGGCCTTTGACTTTTTCGAACAGCAGCGCAGGGCCGCCAGCGCGCAACACGCGGTCGCAGATTTCTGTCATTTCCAGATTAGGGTCGACTTCGACAGAAATCCGCTTCAGCTCGCCGTGTTTTTCCAGGAAGGCAATGAATTCGCGCAAATCTTTGTATTTCATCGCGTACGGTTTCCTTCCTAAAAAACATTATTTCCGTTTCATTGAAGCAAAGAATTCTTCGTTGGTTTTGCAATCTTTCAATCGGTCGACCAAGAACTCTGTCGCTGGCGTGTCTTCCATGTCGTGCAGCAGTTTGCGCAGAATCCATGCTTTCTGCATTTCATCTTCCGCCATCAGCAATTCTTCGCGACGGGTGCCGGAGCGGCGGATATTGATCGCAGGGTAGACGCGTTTTTCCGCGATCTTGCGATCCAAATGCAATTCCATGTTGCCGGTGCCTTTGAATTCTTCGTAGATCACCTCGTCCATTTTTGAGCCGGTGTCGATCAAAGAGGTGGCGATGATGGTAAGGCTGCCGCCGTGCTCGATATTACGCGCTGCACCAAAGAAACGCTTAGGGCGCTCCAAGGCATTGGCATCGACACCGCCGGTCAACAATTTGCCCGATGAGGGCACCACGGTGTTGTAAGCGCGAGCGAGACGGGTAATGGAGTCCAGCAGGATGATGACATCTTGTTTGTGCTCCACCAGGCGCTTGGCGCGTTCGATCACCATCTCGGCCACTTGCACATGGCGCGTGGGCGGCTCGTCAAAGGTGGAGGCAATTACTTCACCGCGCACCGAGCGTTGCATTTCGGTTACTTCCTCGGGGCGCTCGTCGATTAGCAGCACGATCAGGTGGCATTCAGGGTTATTGCGCGAGATGGCCTGTGCAATGTTCTGCATCATGATGGTTTTGCCCGCCTTGGGCGGCGCGACGATCAAGCCGCGTTGGCCTTTGCCGATGGGGGAGATCAAGTCGATGATGCGGCCAGTCAAATCTTCCCGTGAGCCGTTGCCGGACTCCAGCTTCAAGCGTTGGTTGGGGAACAGTGGCGTCAGGTTTTCAAACAGTGCTTTATTCTTGGTGCCTTCAGGTCGATCGCCGTTGATGGTGTCGACTTTCAGCAAGGCGAAATAGCGCTCGCCTTCTTTGGGTGGGCGAATTTTGCCGATAACTTCATCGCCAGTGCGCAGGTTAAATCGACGAATTTGGCTAGGAGACACATAGATGTCATCGGGGCCTGCCAAATAAGAGGAGCTGGCGGAGCGCAGAAAACCGAAGCCGTCTTGCAGAATTTCCAACACACCTTCGCCGCTAATTTCTTCACCGCTTTTAGCGTGGCGCTTGAGGATGGTGAAAATCACATCTTGTTTGCGATTGCGCGCCATGTTTTCCAAGCCGATGCTTTCGGCAATTTGCAGTAATTCTTCAATGGGTTTGGCTTTCAGATCCGTCAGGTTCATAGGTTTTGTGCGAGCTTCACGATGGATGGAGGAGAGGGGTAGGATTTACAGGCGGCAGACAGAGGTGCTACCGAGAGTATTTGAAGGATTAGGTAAGATTTTTGTGCAGCGCTGTCGGTTTGTTAGGGGCGACTTATAGGGGCTGCTATGGATGGGCTAACTATATGACTCTTGGCTTGACCTTGTCCAGAGGGCAAAGAGAGGAAACTTCACTGTCTCCTCTCTTGTGTCCGTCTTTATAGATTGCTGTTGATGAACTCAATCAGCTGTACTTTGGACAGTGCGCCAACTTTGGTGCCTTCTAAGTTGCCGTTCTTAAAAATCATCAGCGTGGGGATGCCGCGAATGCTGAATTTGGCTGGTGTTTCTTTATTGGCATCGACATCCATCTTGCAAATCTTTACTTTGCCGGCGAATTCTTTCGCCAGTTCGTCCAGGATGGGGGCAATCATTTTGCAGGGGCCGCACCACGCTGCCCAGAAATCTACCAATACGGGCGTACCAGATTTCAAAACATCAGCATCAAAGCTGGCATCGGTAACATGGATAATGGCATCGCTCATGGTGTTCTCCAGTGCGGTTAGTAGGGCCGGCAATCATAGCGCAAGCCCAACAGTGCTCCAAGACTAGCGGCGTTCTGCATGAGCTATTGTGCGTGCAGGCGTTGACGCGTGGCACTGATGGCCTCGCTCTCTGGCGCAAGTTTTAATCCCTGCTCCCAGATTTTTTTGGCTTCGGCTTGTTGTCCGGTGAGCCATAGCACTTCACCGAGGTGGGCGGCAACTTCATCGTCGGGTTGTAGGGTGTAGGATCTTTTCAGCCGCAGCACGGCTTCTTCATTATTTCCGCTACGGAATAACAGCCAGCCGATGCTGTCGAGAATGGCGGGATCGTCAGGGCGCAAGGCCAGCGCGTGTTCCAGTAATTTTTTGGCTTCGTCCAATTGGCGATTGTCGTCTGCGAGTAGATATCCCAGCGCGTTGAGTGCGTCGACATTGTCCGGCTCACGGGCGAGCACCACGCGCAAATCGGCTTCTGCTGTTTTGATGTCGCCGGATTTTTGATACACCAGCGAACGCGCCATGTTTAGACTGGTCTGTTGGGGGTATTTGCTGATAGCTTCATTGAGCGCAGCAAGGCTGCGTGGCAAATCAGCGTTTCTAAATAAAGTGTCTGCTTCGATTAAGTACAAAGCATACGCTTGCTCCGGATGCGCTTGGCGTTGTTCAGCCAGCCATTGCTGTCCTTCTAGTCGGTGGTTTTGTTGGATCATCATGCTAAAAGCTTTAGTGACGGCAGGCAGATACTCGCTGCCACTTTCTACGCGCCGATAGTGTTCTAGCGCTTTGTTGGGCTTCTGGTCAATTTGAGCGATTTCACCGAGATAGAAATGCGCGGTGTCGGTATTTTTTTTCAGGAATAACAGTTGTTCAAAAAACTCCCGTGCTAGTGCGTAATCTTTTAACTGGAAATTGACCATGGCACGCGACAATAGCAAGCTGGATTCCAACGAGTTGCGTTGTGCTAGGTAATCAAATTGTTCGCGCGCTTTTTTGAGGTCTTTTCGCTCAGCATGCGCGCGTATTCCATGCGTAACTTGTCGTTATCTGGTTGATCGTTGACGACATCGCTCATGCGTTTGATGGCTGTGTCCGGCCGCCCGTTTTTGTAAAGTACATCGACCTCCAATAAGCGTGCGGCCAGATTGTTTTTGTCAGCAGCCAACACTTTTTCAATCAGTGACAAACTTTCTTCGTAGTGTGTGCCGGCAGATAACAATGCGGCGTTGCCGAGCAAAAGATCCGTGTTTTCAGGGTGATCTTCTAACAGCTCGCCATATTCATGCGTGAGTTGCGACAGGTGTTTGTCGTCGGTTGCCAGAGGGTTGGTTGCAATGGCGAGGAACAGCGAACTGGCGCGCAGCGATAGAAGGCGCTTGGATTGTTGCAACGCAGATTGCAGGCTGCTGCTATCAAGAAAATATTGTCCTGCAATATAAATAGGCTCTGGATTTTCTGGCTCAATGCTTGACCATAGCTGCGCAAGATCCAAAGCTGCTTGATCGGCCTGCAAATAGCCGGCGAGCATGGTGGCGCGTCGAGCAACACCCGCATCGCGTGTTTTGTAGGCTTGTTGATAGTAATTGGCGAGTGCGACATCCAATTGCCCACGATTAATCGCCACTTCAGCCACCAGCAGTGAATAGAGAGAACCGTCAGGAAAGGGGCGGGTGTCGTCGGTAGTTGCTGATGGTGTTTTGCTGCTGTCTGGTGCGCTAGGTGATTGGTAGCCACAGCTGCCGAGCGTCAAAATGAGGCTGACTGCTAGCCCGCGCACAAAAGCCTGTTGTGTGACCATGTATGAGACACCTTGTTCGAAATTGCGGCGGTCATGATATAGAGAGACTGCGGATTACCCAACACGAGGTGGACGCTATAATGCCGCCGATTCTTGCGGGTTACTGCATGTCTGTCTTGGTTGTTGGCATTAATCACAATTCTGCTTCGGTGGCGTTGCGCGAGCGCGTCAGCATTGCGCCTGCGCAGATGACCGAGGCGCTGGGCTCGCTCTCGGCGGCAATGGGAGGGGCGGATGCGGTCATTCTGTCCACTTGCAATCGCACGGAACTGTATTTAGCTGCCGAGGCAGGCCTGCACGCGCATGCCGTGTTGGATTGGTTGGCAGGATTTCACCAATTATCTGCTGATGAATTGCGGCACTGTTATTACAGTCACGATAGCGAAATAGCGGTACGGCACTTGATGTTGGTGTCCTGCGGTTTGGACTCCTTGGTGTTGGGCGAGCCACAGATTTTTGGTCAGATGAAATCGGCGGTTGCACAAGCCGTAGAAGCGGGCACTTTGAATGGTTCGCTGCATCAAACTTTCCAACAAGTATTTGCCGTTTCCAAGCGCGTGCGTTCTGAGACGGCAATTGGACACAATCCAGTATCGGTAGCGTATGCAGCGGTGCGTTTGGCGCAGCAAATATTTTCTGATTTGCGCAACAACACCGCTTTGTTAATTGGCGCAGGAAAAACCATTGAGTTGGTGGCGCGCCATTTGCGCGAGCAGGGTATAGATCGCATTGTTATTGCCAATCGCACACTGGAACGCGCGCAAGAGTTAGCGGAATCCATTCAAGCAGAAGCGATTTTATTGGGTGATATTCCTCTGCGTTTACATGAGGCAGATATCGTCATTTCATCCACCGCCAGCCAGTTGCCCGTATTGGGTAAGGGTGCGGTTGAGCAAGCCTTAAAACAACGGCGACACCGGCCAATGTTGATGGTGGATATCGCCGTGCCGCGTGATATCGAGGCGCAAGTGGCTGAATTGGATGATGTGTATTTGTATACCGTCGATGATTTGCGCGATGTGATTGATGAAAATTTACGCGCGCGTGAGCAAGCGGCAGAAGATGCGCGCATCATTGTTGAAGAAGGCGTTGCTGCGTATCGACAAGGAAAGTTTGAGCAGGAAGCGGCGTCAAGTATCGTGGAATATCGCCGCAAGGCAGAAACATGGCGTGATGCTGAAGTGGAGCGCGCGCTCAAAGCGGTGGCGCAAGGGCAATCATTGGATGATGCGGTAAAAGCCTTGGCGCGCAACTTAACCAATAAGTTATTGCATCACCCTACGGAGATGCTGAAGCGTCTGCCGGAAAAGCGCTAGGCTTTTTGTGGCGGTAAATGGTGTATTCGCCATCGACTTCTTCCGCCACCTCGTAGTTTGTTTCAAGAAAAATAAAGAGTTCGCGAAATTCTTTCAGTCGATTGCCGCCGGCTGGGTGAAAGAAATTGTGAATATAAACAAAAAATGCAGGTGGATTTCTCGTCATGGTATCCAGAAACTCACGACGAAAAGCCTGCGTTACGGGTGAGTTAGGCTGTAGGTAGAGTGGAATGTCTTCGACAAAGCGTGTGGCGCTGGTAGCGCGCGCTAACAGCAGTGCGCCTTGACCGTCACCGGAGCCGTCTAAGCTCTGTACCCTATCGTTTGGTTTTAAATTGGCGCTTAAATAGCGCGCAATTTTCTGTGAGCGAATATCGCGATTTTCTACTGTGTAATGTTTGGCATATAAATTTGTGATGTCATATTTCCCAATTGTATAAGTGATGGCAAGAAATAGCAGAGCAGGAAGGGTGGCGATAAATTTTTCTACAGGGTGTGCATGGGTGGTGGTTGGAGTAAGCAGCAGGGAGAAACATAGAATTGCAAAGAAATAGGGTGGAAGCAGGTGCGCCACCCAAAATTTCCCCGCAATAATTTCATGCCAACTGATGGCAAAAGTTATGGCAGCGATGTAACAAAGGCGCGTCAATATTTCTGGGTTGCTACGATGTTGTCGCCATGCCCACAGCAAGCCTGGGAGCGAGAGCAAGCTCATTTTTAACAAATGTTCTCCTTGCATGCGTGCCAGCTCAATCAGCTGTTGTTGTGAGTTGTCGTAGTGATATAAATCGGGGCGTGTAGAGACATAAAGTGGCGTATAAGTTTTGTACAGCGCAATTAGCTCTTTGAAGTCAGCGTGTTGTATGCCCCACAGCAGCGGTGCAGCAAAGACGGCAAGAAATGCGAGTGCAATTGGGGGAAGTGTTGTTTTGATGCGCTGAAAATAGTTCCCCTGCATTTTTGATAGCAAAACCCCAAACAAGGCAGGTGCTACAACAGCGAAGTTGGGCTTGAGTGCACAAGCAGCGCCGCACAGTGCGCCTATCCATACAGCATCACGCACAGGATTTGTTTTGATGTTGCATGTCAGTGCCAAGGCGGCGACAAGCGGGAGTGTGGCGATATAGTCGCGCTGGAAAGCAGCGGTTGTGCCGCCGGCGAAATAAACGAGTGCAAACAGCGCCGGCGCAAACACCGCGCTGGTTTTTGAAATGGGCGCGAGGATTTTCCAGCTGCAGAAAGTAATTGTGGCAAGAATGCATGCATCAAGCAGGCGAACAGGTAGGGCGCTATAGCCAAACAGCTTTCCAATCATTGCGTGAAAGAAGAATGGCCCTGGCAAATTGTTTTCAAAAATATCGCGATACAGCAGGAAATGTTTTTCGTTAATCAGATAGGCGCTGTAGTGCAGCATCGCCAAATCCATTTCTATGGGTTGGTAGCGAGCGAGCCACAGACAGGTCAGCGCAGCGCTGGCGGCAAGCGCTGCGCAAATCCATGCGGCGATATAGGTGATTTTGGACACGATGAGTTCCGTCGAGGTGTGCAATCGGCGCCATCATACCTGTCAGACGACAAACAACGATACAATGCAAAACTATTAATGAGCGTGCCTGATGAAGCCTTCTATCCTCGCCAAATTGCAACGATTGCTAGAGCGCCACGAAGAGTTAGCGGCTCTGCTGAGTGATGCAGAGGTGATTGCGAATCAAGAGAAATTTCGCCTGTATTCGCGCGAGTTTGCCGAGCTGGAGCCGGTGGTTGCCGCATACCGCAGTTACCAAACGGTGATAGACGATATCCAAACAGCCAAAGAATTACTGCAAGACGGCGATGCGGAACTCAAAGCGATGGCGGAAGACGAGCTGCGCGATGCGGACACTCGTCTACAAACAGTTGAGGAAGAATTGCAGACGCTGTTGTTGCCGAAAGATCCTGATGATGGGCGCAATGTGTTTTTAGAAATCCGCGCTGGCACCGGTGGCGATGAGGCTGCTATTTTTTCCGGCGATTTGTTTCGCATGTATAGCCGTTATGCGGATGAGCGCGGTTGGCGTGTGGAAATTATCAGCGAGCGCCCGGGTGAGCACGGCGGTTACAAAGAAATCATTACCCGTGTGTCGGGTGCTGATGTGTATTCGCGTTTGAAGTTTGAATCGGGCGCACACCGTGTGCAGCGCGTGCCGGCAACGGAGGCGCAAGGGCGTATTCATACATCTGCTTGTACGGTTGCCATTCTTCCTGAGCTGGATGAAGTGGAAGCCGTGAACATCGATAAAAATGAATTGCGTATTGATACTTTTCGCTCGTCTGGCGCTGGCGGTCAACATGTCAATAAAACCGATTCTGCCATTCGTATCACGCATCTTCCCAGTGGCATAGTGGTGGAATGTCAGGACGAACGCAGTCAACATAAAAACCGCGCGCGTGCGATGGCGTTGTTGGTGGCGAAATTGCATAGCAGTGCAGTGAGTCAGCGGCAACAACAGCAAGCAGATGAGCGCAGAAATTTGGTGGGCAGCGGCGATCGTTCGGAGCGCATTCGCACCTACAATTTTCCGCAAGGTCGCATGACCGATCACCGCATTAATCTCACGCTGTACGCCTTGGATGAAATCATGCAAGGAAAGTTAGATGCCGTGATTCAGCCGCTGGTCAACGAGCATCAAGCGGATTTGTTGGCAGCATTGGGTAACGAGTAAAAATGGCGGCGTTGCAAACTATCGAACATTGCCTTGCACGGGCTGCGATTGTGTTGCAAAACACCAGTGATAGCCCGCGCTTAGATGCTGAAGTTTTGCTATCCACTTTGCTAAAACGCAGTAGAGCTTATTTGTATGCTTACGGTGATTCAGTGCTCGATGCAGCAATAGATGCTGCGTTTTTTCAGCAAATAGCGCGTAGGAAATCTGGCGAGCCTGTGGCACATATCACTGGCAGCCGTGAATTTTGGTCACTGCCTTTGTTGGTTAATAGCAGTACGCTGATTCCACGCCCCGATACCGAACTGTTAGTTGAAAAAGCATTGGCGCTTTGTCAAAAAGAGCAGGCGCGTGTCATTGATTTGGGAACCGGCACTGGTGCTATCGCCTTGGCATTGGCAAAAGAAAAGCCAGCGTGGCGTATTGATGCTGTGGATAGACAATCAAATGCCGTGCAACTTGCACAGAAAAATGCAGAAACACTCGAGCTAAAGAATGTGCGGATTTATGAAAGTGACTGGTTTTCTGCGGTTCCGGTTGATCGGCGTTTTGATTTGATTATTAGCAATCCGCCGTATATCGCAAACGATGATCCGCATTTGCTGGAAGGTGATGTGCGGTTTGAGCCGTACAGTGCTTTGGTTGCTGCAGATGATGGCTATGCTGGTTTGTTTTTGATTGCGCGTGAAGCGAGAAATTTTTTGTGTGATCGAGGCGTGTTGTTGTTGGAACACGGTTTTGCGCAGGGAGAAAAATTGCGCGCTTATTTGCAACAGTGCGGTTACGGCAGCGTGCAAACAGAACACGATTACGGCGGCAATGAGCGCGTGACATGGGCTGTGTGGCGGGGTGAGGTGTATCGTGGATGATCAGCAATTGCTGCGCTACAGTCGCCACATCATGTTGGATGGTTTTGATGTGGAGGGGCAGGAGCGCGTCAATCGTGCGCGGGTGTTACTGATTGGTGCTGGCGGCTTGGGTTGCCCTGCTGCCATGTATCTCGCCGCCAGTGGTGTGGGCCACTTAGTTATTGCAGATGATGATGCGGTGGAGTTGAGTAATTTGCAGCGCCAAATTGCGCACAGTCATGCAGATATTGGAAAAGCAAAAGTGGATTCGCTAGCAGAAACACTGCGAGAAATTAATCCTACGGTGGTGATTGAGATGCTGCCTCTGCGCTTGCAGGGTGAGGCTTTGTTGCAGCAAATTGCCAAAGCCGATGTGGTGCTGGATTGTTCGGATAATTTCACCACGCGCTTGGCAATCAATCATGCCTGTGTGCAACACAAGAAGCCTTTGGTTTCTGGTGCGGCGATTCGCAGCGAAGGCCAGATTTCCGTATTTAATTGTCGCGCAACAAGTCCTTGCTATGCCTGTTTATACGGCGAGCGGGACATGCAGGAAAATTTATCGTGCAGTGATAGCGGCGTGTTGTCGCCTTTGGTGGGTATTATCGGTGCAACGCAGGCAGCAGAAGCCATAAAAATCATTGCGCATTACGGCGATCCGCTGGATGGTCGCGTGTTATTACTGGATGCGCGCACAATGCAATGGCGCACACTCACCTTGAAAAAAGATCAGGCCTGCGCTGTTTGTGGTGGTAAGCATCACGCCTAAAACTGCAAGCTGCGCCCACCATCAACGCGCAGTATTTGTCCGGTGATATAAGGTGCGTCGCGCAATAAAAATAATACAGTGCGCGCAATATCGTCTGCGTTGCCGGTGCGCTGTAATGGAATGCTGGCGAGTATTTTTTCTTGTGTGGCTTTGTGAGAGTCGCTGTGGATTTCTGGCCAGAGTATCGCGCCAGGGGCGATGCCGTTGACGCGCACTTGCGGCGCCAATTCCACTGCTAACGATTGCGTGAGCATCACATTGCCCGCTTTTGCCATGCAGTAAACCGTGTGGCTGCTCAGTGGCTTTTCTGCATAGATGTCGGCGATATTGATAATGCAGCCAGCATGTTTTTTGAGTGTGGGTGCCAGTGACTGTGCGAGAAAAAAGGGCGCTTTCATATTGCTGTCGATCAGCGCATCCCAATCCTGTTCTGTGGTTTTTCCGATAGGCGTTGGATGAAACGCAGAGGCGTTGTTGATCAGTGCATCTAGGCGTCCCCAGCGCGCTTCAGCTTGTTGTGCTAGGTGTTGCAGTGTGGGTGTATCTTGCAAATCCGCAGCAAAACACACGGCAGATGCCGTGCGTTGTTGGTTAAGTGTGCTTGTCAGTGCGTGAGCTTTTTCTGCGGAGTGTCGATAGTGAATAACGATATTGTAGCCAGCACTGTGTAGCAATTCGGCAATCACAGCGCCGATGCGTTGTGCTGCGCCGGTAATTAAAGCTACAGGATTGGAGGTTTCTGTGTTCATGTGGATGCCGTTTCTGGTTGCGCAATGGTTTTTAATGCCGCAATGCGCAAACGCCGCAACTCTGCGCCAAATTGTTTTCCGGTGAATTTTTCTGGATCAACGGATTTCCCTGTGACGACACAGCACAGTGCAAACGCTTTGCGCAAAAAAGCAGTGGGTTTGTAATCGCATTGCTCAAAGCCTGTGCGACCGCGTGCGTCAGCTTCACAAGCCATCAAGAATGGCTCTAGTCGTTGTGGACGACGAAATAAATCCAAGTTTTCAAACAGTTCAAGTAGGGTTGTTGCACGCAGTGTTAATGCGCGATGGCAATGCGTGTGATACACGGCCGTTAATACGGCGAGGTCACGATATTCTGTCGGTGCGCCTAAGCGTTCACACAGGGCAAGAACCAGTGGTTTGCTTTTGCCTTCATGGCCAATATGACGCGGCAATACATCGGTTGGCGTGAGCGCTTTGCCTAAGTCGTGACAGAGTGTTGCGAAGCGCGCCTGTGTGTTGTCGGTCAATTTTGCGCATTGCTCCAATGCCATCAGCGTATGTATGCCAGTGTCAATTTCTGGATGGTGTTGCGGTGATTGTGGTACGCCAAACAGCGCATCTACTTCTGGAAAAATAACTGCTAGCGCTCCGCATTGCCGTAATACAGCAAAAAAAACTTGTGGATTTCTTTCGCCCAGTGCCCGTTCACATTCACGCCATACGCGCTCTGCTGTGAGTGCGGAAACTTCACCGCTTGTCACCATATTTCGCATTAGTGCCAGTGTTTCATCGGCGATGCTAAAACCTAAATGATGAAACCGAGCGGCGAAGCGCGCCAGCCGCAAGATACGCACCGGATCTTCTGTGAATGCGGGTGAGACATGACGCAGGATTTTTTGCTGTAAATCCTTTTGGCCGCCGTAAGGATCAAACAGTTTTCCATTGCTATCCTGCGCAATGGCATTGATCGTCAAATCGCGTCGATACAAATCTTGTTCGAGCGTAACTGAAGGATCTGCATGAAAAATAAAGCCGTGATAGCCGGGTGCAGTTTTTCGTTCCGTGCGCGCCAGTGCGTATTCTTCATGCGTTTCTGGGTGCAAAAACACAGGAAAATCTTTGCCGACTGGTGTGTAGCCTTGTGTAAGCATTTGCTCGGGCGTTGCGTTCGTGACTACCCAGTCGCGCTCGTGTATGGACAGGCCGAGCAGCTGATCGCGCACCGCACCGCCAACCAAATAAGTTTCCATCGCGTTGTGCGTGACTGACAATAATTTAGTTGCGGTAGCTGCGGGAATCTATGGGCGTTACCCGTGCTCTGCCATTGGCGTAAGTAACGCGTACACGCTGTCCAGGAACAAATTCGTTAGTATCTTTGACGGCTTGCACAACGGAAATCCCCGATCCATCATCTAGCACGACTGTAATTTCCATACCCTGCGACTGCGTGAATTTTTCTTGCGCCATGCCACCTACCACCGCGCCCACCACTGACCCCACAAAGGTAGCAATTGCGCGTCCGTGTTCACCTGTAACCGCATGAGCGGCGACACCGCCAATCACTGCGCCGCTGCCTTGGCCAATCATGTTTTTTTCGCCTTCAATGGCGACGAGGCGCACGGTGTCTACCGTGCCGTACTGCATGGTGGCGGCATAACCTGTTTCTTGGCGCGAATATGTGTCAGCAGATGCTTCGTTAGCGCCAACGGCAAGGCCGAGACAAATAACCAATAAAGGCAGCAATGAGATTTTCATGGGGAGCGCCATTTGGGTGGGGTGTGTTCACAGAATACCGGTTTTTACTGCCGAAAACAGACGGGGCTCTTTATACTCGCCTCTGAAATTTAATGGGTGGATATTGCGGTGACAGAGACAATTTTGGTTACAGGTGGGGCGGGTTATATCGGCAGCCATGCGTGTGTGGCGCTATTGATTGCAGGTTTTGAAGTTGTGGTATTGGACAACTTCAGTAACAGCCATCCGCTTGCTTTAGAACGGGTGCAAAAAATCACCGGCAGAACACTTGTTTTTCAGCAAGGTGATTTGCGCGATCACACTATGTTGGATCAACTTTTCCACGCGCATAGGATCAGCGCAGTGATGCACTTTGCTGGCCTGAAAGCGGTGGGCGAGTCTTGTAGCAATCCCTTGGCTTATTACGACAACAATGTGGTGGGCACAATCCACCTATTACAAGTGATGCAAGCGCACGCGGTGCAGCGCTTGATTTTTAGTTCGTCAGCCACGGTATATCGTCCCAGCGCCGTGATGCCATTGGATGAAAATGCAGCGCTAGGTGCGACAAATCCCTACGGACAAACCAAGCAGATGATTGAGCAAATGCTGATGGATTGTTGTGCTTCTGCGCCATGGCAAGTGGCACTGCTGCGCTACTTCAATCCCGTCGGTGCGCATGAAAGTGGATTAATTGGCGAAGATCCCGCTGGCATTCCCAATAATTTGCTGCCGTATGTGGCGCAAGTTGCCGCAGGGGTGCGCGAAGTGCTGCCGGTGTTCGGCAATGATTACAACACGCCAGATGGCACCGGTGTGCGTGATTTTATTCATGTACAAGATTTAGTCGCAGGACACTTAGCGGCACTGCGTTTGTTATTGACGAAAGATAAACAGCAGGCGTTTTGCCGTCCGTACAATTTGGGTACTGGTAACGGCTATAGCGTATTAGAAATGGTGCAGGCGTTTGAGCGCATCAGCGGCAAATCCGTACGGTATCGCATCATGCCGCGCCGCGATGGTGATGTGGCAGCATGCTGGGCCAATGCACAGCGTGCGCAGCAAGAATTGAGTTGGGTGGCAGAAAAAAATCTGGATGCGATGTTGGCCGATAGCTGGCGCTGGCAGTCCAACAATCCGCAGGGTTATCGCAGCTAAATGGTGACTGCGTGCTGTTTAGCGCGCATCAAATATCACTATGGTTTTTCCACTGGCAGAAATTAAATTTTGTTCTTCCAGTGTTTTTAGTACGCGACCGACCATCTCGCGCGAGCAGCCGACAATGCGACCGATTTCTTGGCGTGTCACGCGAATTTGCATGCCTTTGGGGTGCGTCACCGCATCGGGTTCTTTGCACAAGTCGAGCAGGGTGCGCGCAACGCGACCGGTTACATCCATAAATGCCAAATCGCCCACTTTGCGTGTAGTGGTGCGCAAACGATGCGCGAGTTGCTTGCCCATCGCCAGCAAAATATCTGGGTGCTTGTCGCTGATTTCGTGAAATTTGGTGTAGCTGATTTCACCAACTTCGCAGGGATTTTTTGCGCGCACCCACGCGCTGCGCGGGCTGTCGCCATCTTCAAATAAACCCATCTCGCCAAAAAAATCGCCCGCGTTGAGATAGGCAACGATCATTTCTCTGCCGTCGGCATCTTCAATTAAAACGGTGACGGAGCCGCTGATGATGTAGTAGAGCGCGTCGCTGGTGTCGCCGGCATAGATGATGGTGCTTTTCGCGGGATAGCGACGGCGATGGCAGTGCGCGAGAAACGCGTCGACATTGTGAATTTTGGGTGTGAGTGAAACAGAAACCAAGGCAACATCTCCTTTTTCTTGTTGATGTCGTGCGTTGCAACGGTGGGTTTGTGATAATGCGACTGTAAACAAAAGCGCGGGTAATTGGAAACGATGAAATCAACAGTGAAATGGGTGGGTGAGGCGATGTTCCTTGCAGAAGCGGGCAGCGGGCATTGCGTGTTGATGGATGGGCCACCCGATCACGGCGGTCGCAACCTCGGCCCGCGCCCGATGGAGATGTTGTTGATGGGCATGGGTGGCTGCGCCTCGTTTGATGTGGTGAGCATCCTGAAAAAATCGCGCCAAGCGGTCACTGATTGCGTGGCACAGCTGGAGGCGGAACGCGCCGATGAAATTCCAGCGGTGTTTACCCGCATTCATATCCACTTCGTGGTGAGCGGTAAAGATTTAAAGGAGGCGCAGGTCAAGCGGGCAGTGGATCTGTCTGCTGAGAAGTACTGTTCGGCCTCCATTATGTTCAGCAAGGCGGGCGTTGCTGTCAGCCACAGCTACGAAATTGCGGCAGAAGCCTGAATGCCTGTTCTTGGCAGGTTTACAGCGCTGGGTCACAAGGGCTAGAATTCGCGCCCCCGCCTGTGGCTGGGGTTGTTAATCGAAATATCTAATTTTGGAAGAACACATGCCATCTGTACGTTTGAAAGAAAACGAGCCATTTGATGTTGCCCTGCGCCGTTTCAAGCGCTCTTGCGAAAAAGCCGGTCTTTTGGCTGAAGTGCGTCGCCGCGAGTTCTACGAGAAGCCTACCTCTGTGCGTAAGCGTAAAGCTGCTGCAGCTGTGAAGCGTCACCTGAAGAAACTGTCGCGCGAAAATCGCCGTCAACAGCGTCTGTATTGATGGCCTCGCCCAGTTCGCTGGGCATTTTGTAACCAGTTATTGAGAAACCACGCATGCCGCCATGCGTGGTTTTTTGCGTTTGCAGTATCATGCAGCGACTTTTTGCGGGGTAAAAAACGGAACGCATGGCAGGACTGATCCCCCAATCCTTCATTGATGATTTACTCGATCGCGCAGACATTGTGGAAGTGGTCGACCGCCGCGTGCGCCTGAAAAAAAGCGGCCGCAACTACATGGCTTGTTGCCCGTTTCACGAAGAAAAAACCCCCTCGTTCAGCGTCAATCAAGAAAAACAGTTCTACCACTGCTTTGGCTGTGGCGCGAGCGGCAACGCCATCGGCTTTTTAATGGCATTTGAAAATCTCGATTTTCCGCGCGCTGTGGAGAGCTTGGCGCAGTTGCAGGGCGTGGAAGTGCCGCGCGAGCAGGTGTCAGAGCAAGAGCAAAAAAACCAGCGCACGCAGCAAGATCTGTGCGCCCTGCTGGAGCAGGCGGCGGCTTGGTATCGCCGCCAGTTACAACAGCATCCGCAAGCCGCCAAAGCGCGTGCGTACTTGCAGCAGCGCGGGCTGTCGGAAGCCATCATCGAGCAATTTGAGATTGGCTACGCGCCACCGGGTTGGGACAACCTCATGCAGCACTTGCTGCAAGCGGGTTGGCAGGAAGCACAGTTACTGGACAGCGGCATGCTGGTGGATCGCGAGGAGACGGGCAAACGCTACGACCGCTTTCGTGACCGCGTGATGTTCCCCATTCGAGATCTGCGTGGGCGCGTCATTGCCTTCGGCGGTCGTGTACTGACTGACGAAAAACCCAAATACTTAAACTCGCCGGAAACACCGGTATTTTCCAAAGGGCGCGAGTTATACGGTTTATACGAAGCCAACCGCAGCAAGAATCCTGCATCGCGTCTCGTGGTGGTAGAGGGCTACATGGATGTGGTGGCGCTGGCGCAGTTTGGCTTGGTCGGCGCGGTGGCGACACTAGGTACGGCGGCGGGAACAGCGCATTTGGAAAAAGCATTTCGCTACGCCAGCGAAGTGGTGTTTTGTTTTGACGGTGATGAAGCTGGCCGTCGCGCCGCTGCGCGTGCACTGGAAGTCTCACTGCCCGCACTGCGCGAACAGCGTCAAGTGCGTTTTTTGTTTTTGGGCGATGGCGAAGATCCAGATAGTTATGTGCGTCGGCGCGGGTTGGAGGCGTTCACTGCGCTGCTGGAAAAGGCACTACCGCTGTCGGAATATCTGTTTGAACAGACCAGTGTGGGTTTGCAATTGGAGACGGCCGAAGGCCGTGCGGCGCTTGCCAGTCGCGCCGTGCCACAATTGCAGCGCCTGCCGGAAGGGCCATTCAAGCAACAGCTGTTTATTGATCTCTCGCTGCGCTCCCAGCTAGATGTTGCCTATTTGCAGCAGATGGGCGGTGCAGTGGTAGCGCAGCCGCAGGTGGCGTCGACGCGCAGCGATGCGCAGAAAAGCCATACGAATCAAAATGATAGTGGTGAGGCAGCAAGGTCGCCGGCAGTCGAGCGAGTGGTTGGTCGGCGTATCGTACTCAGCCTGCAGGAATCCATCTTGCACCTGCTCTTGCACTACCCGCATTTACACCAGCACGCACTGCCGCTGCTGCCGCGCTTGTTGCAGGGGCAACAAACTGGCGAATTGCTGTACTTGGTGCGCTTGATCGCCCTGTTGCGTGATCACCCCGAAGCCAGTTGTAGTCGCCTGCTAGGGCTATGGCACGGCCAATACGGCAGCGATGGCAGTGCCAAATTGTATGAATTGGCAAACCGCGAAAAACTGGTGGAGAGCGAGTTGTCGGCAGTTGGTCAGTTGCAGGATGCACTGGCGCGTTTGTTGGCGCTGATTGAGAAAGACGATCCGCTGCAACGCCTGATCGACAAATCGCGCAACGGTGCATTAACTGAGCTGGAAAAACATGAGCTGCAGCGTTTGCTGCGCGAAAAACACACCGTCACTTGAGCGTGAGATCGCCTTGCAATCTGGCGATATGTCCCCACCATCCGGTATAATCCGCGCCCTTTAACGCCTCGAAAACCCCAGATTGGATCGCCACATGTCCGAGATCGTCAAACAACAATCCCGCCTGAAAGACCTGATTGCTCGCGGTAAAGAGCAGGGGTATTTGACCTATGCCGAGGTCAACGATCACCTGCCAGAAGATATTTCGGATCAGGATCAGATTGAAGACATCATTCACATGATCAACGACATGGGCATCCGTGTATTTGAAGCGGTGCCTGATGCTGAAACACTGCTGATGGCAGATGGTGATGCGGCAATCGACGAAGCGGCAGCCGCAGAAGCGGCAGCGGCATTGGCTGCGGTTGAAAGTGAGGTGGGTCGTACGACCGATCCTGTGCGTATGTATATGCGCGAAATGGGCACGGTGGAATTGCTCACGCGCGAAGGCGAAATTGTGATCGCCAAACGCATCGAAGAAGGCATTCGCGAAATGATGGCGGCGCTGTCATTCGTGCCAGGTTCGGTAGAAGCGATTCTGAAAGAATATGCTTTGGTTGCCACAGAAGAGCGCAAACTCAGTGACATTATCAGTGGCTATTTGGTTCCAATGGAAACCATGCCAGTTGCGCCGGGCGCCGCAAACAACAATGCGGCAAATAGCAATAACGATGAAGAGCTGCCAGAACCAGCGGCCAAAGGCGCCAAAGCCAATGGCAAAAATGATAAAGAAGACGATGACGATGACGACAGCAGCGATGACGATGCCGAAGTCGATACCGGCCCTGATCCAGAAGAAGCCAAGCTGCGTTTTGGTGAATTGAAAAAGCAATTTGATAAAACACAGAAAACTTTAGCTAAACACGGCCGTGACAGCAAGCAGGCCGGCAAAGAAATGGATGCACTGGCGGAAGTGTTTAAGTTTTTCAAACTCACACCGCGTCAGTTTGACCCTATTTTGAAAAACTCACGCGATGTGTTGACGCAAATTCGCGCAGAAGAGCGCGCGATTATGGCGCTGTGTGTGCGTCGCGGCGGCATGGATCGCAAACATTTTATTGAAGCTTTCCCTGGCAATGAAATCAATGAAAAGTGGTTGTCTGCACAACAGCGCTTGAAGAAAAACCAGGTCATTACAGAGCGCTTGGAAGGCATCAAACCTGATGTACAGCGCAGCCAAAGAAAACTGGCGCAGCTTGAAGTGCGTATGGATATGCCGTTGGCTACGCTGAAAGAAATCAATCGTCGTCTTTCGCTTGGTGAAGCGCGTATGCGTCGAGCCAAACGCGAAATGGTGGAAGCCAACTTGCGTCTGGTTATTTCGATTGCCAAAAAATATACCAATCGCGGTTTGCAATTTCTCGATTTGATTCAAGAAGGCAATATCGGCTTGATGAAAGCGGTAGACAAATTTGAATACCGTCGCGGTTACAAATTTTCTACTTATGCCACTTGGTGGATTCGTCAGGCGATTACGCGTTCGATTGCTGATCAGGCGCGCACCATTCGTATCCCCGTGCACATGATCGAAACCATCAACAAATTGAATCGCATTTCGCGTCAAATGTTGCAGGAGATGGGGCGCGAACCTACGCCGGAAGAATTGGGTGTGCGCATGGAAATGCCAGAAGACAAAGTGCGTAAAGTACTAAAAATCGCCAAAGAACCGATCTCCATGGAAACTCCTGTGGGCGACGATGAAGATTCACATTTGGGTGATTTCATTGAAGACACCACTATTCAGTCACCTGTGGAGGCGGCCACAACAGAAGGCTTGAGCGAAGCCACGCGCGAAGTGTTGTCTAGCCTCACTGCGCGCGAAGCGAAAGTGTTGCGTATGCGTTTCGGTATCGACATGAACACCGACCACACGCTGGAAGAAGTGGGCAAACAATTTGATGTAACGCGTGAACGCATTCGTCAAATCGAAGCCAAGGCGTTGCGCAAATTGCGCCACCCCACACGCTCCGATCACCTGCGCGGCTTCCTCGACGAATAAAACAGGAAAGTTTCGGGCCTATAGCTCAGTTGGTCAGAGCAGTCGACTCATAATCGATTGGTCGTAGGTTCAAGTCCTACTGGGCCCACCACTATCTGCTACAGAAATAAAAAAACCACCAGAGTTGGTGGTTTTTTTATTGTCGAGATTTGCCGTAGCGTGGTTAGCTGCCTAACGCCTGTTCCACCGATGCCAGTTTCACACAGGTAGTAAAAATTGCCATGCACAAATCTACTTCTTCCAATTTAGGGAAGCTGGGTGCGAGGCGAATGTTTTTGTTGTCTGGATCTTTGCCGTAAGGGAATGTGGCGCCAGCAGGGGTGAGTTTTACGCCGGCTTCGGCAGCGAGTTTGACAACAGTTGTCGCCAAGTTAGGGCGAGTGTTGAAAGACACAAAATAACCGCCGACGGGCGCTGTCCATTCACCGAGATCGCTGTCGGCAAAAGCGTTTTGCAAATGTTGCAACACGCAATCAAAACGCGGCTTTAAAATTGCGGCGTGTTTTTGCATGTGTTGCTGCACAGCAGCGGCATCCGGTAAAAAAGCGAGATGGCGCGCTTGATTCACTTTGTCGGGGCCGATGGTGCAAATGCCGAGTTGTTTGCAAAACACGGCGAGGTTTTCTTTCGATGCACCCATAAAAGCTACGCCAGCGCCGGCGTGCGTAATTTTGGAGGTGGAAGTAAATTGCAGCACGCTGTGTTCGGTGCCATGTGCGCGGCAGCGTTCCATGATATTGGCGAGTGCAGGCGCGCTGTTTGTTAAATCATGCACGACGTAGGCGTTATCCCAAAACACGCGGAAGTTGGGCGCGGCAATTTTGCCGAGCGCGGCAATGCGATCCACGGTTTCTGCGCTGTAAACGCAACCGGTGGGGTTGCTGTATTTCGGCACACACCACATGCCTTTGATGGAGGCATCGGCTTTGATCAAGGCTTCCACTTGCGCCATGTCGGGGCCGTTGTCGGTCAGGCGCACCGGAATCATCTCAATGCCAAATTGTTCGCAAATAGCAAAGTGGCGGTCGTAGCCAGGGGAGGGGCATAAAAATTTTACTGAGGATTCGTTACGCCACGCGCTTTTGCCGTCTGGCCCCAACATCCATGCGTAGTGCATGGCTTGGTACATCATGGTGAGGCTGCTGTTGCCGCCGGCGATCACTTCATTGGGCGCAAGGCCGAGCAAGTCTGCGCCCAGTTTGCGCGCGGAGGGCAGGCCTTCCAAGCCGCCGTAGTTGCGCAGATCGGTGTTGTCCAGCGTGTAGTTGCCGTGCAAGTTGCCGTCCAGCGCGTCTGACAGTGCCAATTGTTCCGCAGAGGGTTTGCCGCGTGTGAGATCCAACGCCAGTTTGCGCTGCTGAAAATCTGCGTACTGCGCGCGCAATTCACTGCGCCAGTTTTCCAATTGCTCGCGGGAGGCTTGGTTGATATTCACGGGGCGTTCCTCAAGAAAAAAGCGCGCAATTATAGGCGCAAGCACAGGCTAACCGAAGGGCTTCGGCGTCAAAAAGGTTTCAAAACCGCGAGCAAAATAATGGCGATCAAGGCCAGCACGGGCAGCTCGTTAAATACTCTAAAAAAAACATGGCTGCGTGTGTTGCGGTCGGTGGTAAATTGACGCACAAAATACCCGCAAAAACCGTGATAAACGATGAGCAGCGCGATCAAAACCAGTTTGGCTTTTATCCAGCCCATTGCCAGTAGCGCGCTGTTGAGATGCAGCATCCACAGACCAAAAACCAGCGTGGCAATGGCGGCGGGGGTCATGATGCCGCGATACAGTTTGCGCTCCATGATTTTGAAACGCTCGCGACTGATTTGATCCTCGCTCATGGCGTGATACACGAATAAGCGCGGCAGATAAAACAAGCCGGCAAACCAGCTCACCACGGCCATCAAGTGAAAGGCTTTTAGCCATAAAAACAGCATGATAAATCTGCAACCTGAAGTGGGAACCGCTAAAATGATAACGGATTCGAATGAAATGCAGGTGTTGGTGTGATCAAAGTAGGCATAGTCGGCGGCACAGGGTATACCGGTGTGGAGCTGTTGCGTTTATTGGCGCAGCACCCGCAGGCGGATGTGCAAGTGATTACTTCGCGCGGTGAAGCGGGCATGCCGGTGTCGGCGCTGTTTCCCAATTTGCGCGGTCGCTTTGATTTGGCTTTTTCTGCGCCGGATATTGCGCAACTGGGCGCTTGCGATGTGGTGTTTTTTGCCACGCCGCATGGTGTGGCGCAGGCGATGATGGCGGAGCTGCTGGCCACGGGTACGCGCGTGATTGATCTGTCAGCAGATTTTCGTATCCGCGATATTGCAGTGTGGGAAAAGTGGTACGGGCAAAAACACGCCTGCCCAGAGCTGGTAGCGGAAGCGGTGTATGGCTTGGCCGAGGTGAACCGTGAGGCGATCCGCAAGGCGCGTTTAGTCGCCTGCGCGGGTTGTTACCCCACGGCGATTCAGTTGGGTTTGCTACCGCTGTTGGAAGCGAAGTTGGTGCAGCCAGATAGCCTGATTGCCAACGCCGTGTCGGGCGTTTCCGGCGCGGGGCGGCAGGCGAAGGTCGATATGCTGTTTTCGGAACTGAGCGGCAGCTTCAAGGCTTACGCCAGTACGGGGCATCGGCATTTGCCGGAGATCGAGCAGGGCATCCACGCCCTGCAAAAAGCCGGTGAACAGCCGTACGCGCTGACCTTCGTACCGCATCTGGTGCCCATGGTGCGCGGTATGCACGCGACTATTTATGCAGATTTGTTGGATGACTCGGTAGACCTACAACAACTGTACGAACAGCGCTACGCCGACGAGTATTTTGTCGATGTGCTGCCTGTAGGCTCACACCCAGAAACGCGCAGTGTGAAAGGCGCCAACACTTGCCGTATCGCGGTGGCGCGTCCGCAAGGGCGCAAGCGTGTGGTGGTGATGGCGGTGATCGACAATCTCACCAAAGGTGCGTCCGGTCAGGGTGTGCAAATCATGAACATCATGCACGGCCTTCCGGAGCAGACCGGCTTGGAAAATTTGGCATTGATCCCATAACGGTTGCCCCCATAAACACAAGGTGCGCCGAGGAGTTTGAACCATGAGTGAAGAAGCAGTAGCAGAAGAAATCAGCGTCACCGCCAGCGCGGCTAACAAAGTGCGCCGTTTGGTGGATGAAGAGGCCAACCCCGATTTGAAACTGCGCGTGTTCGTGACGGGCGGCGGCTGCTCTGGGTTCCAGTACGGCTTCACCTTCGATGAAATCGCGGCGGAAGATGATGCAGCCATCGAAAAAGATGGCATCACGGTGTTGGTTGACCCACTCAGCTACCAATATCTCGCTGGCGCACAAGTGGATTATGAAGAAGGATTGCAGGGTTCAAAATTTGTGATCAATAACCCGAACGCACAAACCACCTGCGGTTGCGGTTCGTCGTTTTCTATTTGAGACTTTTGTTGAGGAAGGGTTAGCTCGGCAAATACACGCCGCCCAACACACAGGGGCGGCTGGCACCGCTGACTGTCGGTGCGTTGCCTGCTTTGTATTCCAGTCGTTGCTTGGCCAGCCAGGCAAAGGCCATCGCCTCCAACCAATCTGCGGAAACGCCGAAATCGCTGGTGCTGCCCAATGTCGATTGCGGCACTAGCTCGGCGATGCGTTCACACAACAGGGTGTTGTGACTGCCGCCGCCACAGAGCAACACACGATCAATTGCGGCGGGAAGCTGAACAATGGCATCGCAAATACTGCGAGCCGTCAATTCCAGCAGCGTGCGCTGCACATCTTCCGCCTTGATTTCGCCGATCTCCGTTAGCTGCGATTCCAGCCATGCGAGATGAAACATTTCGCGCCCCGTGCTTTTGGGAGCGGGTAGAGAAAAGTAGGGGTGACTGAGTAATTTATTCAGCAGTGTTTCGTGACCTTGTCCTGAGCGCGCCCAGCGCCCTCCGGCATCGTGCGCTTGCTGGAGATATTTTTGTATCCACGCATCCATCAACACATTACCTGGACCGGTATCAAAACCGCTCACGGGAAAATCTCGCGCCAACACAGTGATATTGGCCATGCCGCCGATATTCACGATTGCGCGATTTTCTTTTTCACTGCGCAACACGGCATCGTGAAATGCAGGCACTAAGGGCGCACCTTGGCCGCCAGCGGCAATATCCATGCGCCGAAAATCGGCAACAGTTGTGATGCCTGTGCGAAAAGCAATCGTATTTGGATCGCCAATCTGTAGCGTGAATGGCGAGTTGCGAAAAGGGTGATGGCGAACGGTTTGGCCGTGGCTGCCAATGGCACGAACTTGCGTAGCAGAAATGCCAGTTTCTTGCAGCGCACTTAAAACTGCTTCAGTAAATAATTCGCCGATTTGCACATCGAGTTCGCCCATGCGATTGATTTCATCGCTGCCGGGCTGACAAAGATTTTCAATTTGTACACGCAACGCACTGGGAATATTCCAGTTGCGCGCGTGTATGAGTTGGGGGGCTTGCGAGTCAGAGAAACTGACCAGCGCGACATCAATAGCATCAAGGCTGGTGCCCGACATCAAACCGATGTAGATGTCGGGCGTTTTTGAGCTCACTGACGAGCAGTGCCAGAGCTATTCATGGCGAGATTTTGTGAAGGCTGGTTGTTGCCAGCAGCCAATTGCTTCATTTGCACCATCGTTGCAGAAAATTTGCTATTGAAATCTGCTTTTTCTGCTTTTGACAAAGGCTCTGCCATGGCGACATTCATATTGGCCAATGGATTGACTGCAGTGCCGTTAACATGGAACTCATAATGCAAGTGTGGACCTGTTGCCAAGCCTGTTTGACCAACCGCGCCAATAACTTGTCCCTGCGAGATTTTGTCGCCAGTTTTGACGCCGATTTTGCTCATGTGACCATATAGCGTGGTGTAAACACCGCCGTGTTGGATCATAACTACTTTGCCAAAACCGTTGCGAACACCGGCAAAAGTGACTTTGCCGTTACCTGCAGCCTTGATGGGTGTGCCGGTGGGCGCAGAGTAATCAATGCCTTTGTGTGCGCGAATTTTATGCAAAATCGGGTGGTAACGGCCTGAGCTGAAGTAAGAGGATACGCGTGCAAAATCAATCGGCGTGCGCAAAAACTGTTTGCGCATGATGTTGCCATCCGGCGTGTAGTAGCTGGTTGAACCATTTTTATCGGTGTATTGCATGGCGCGATAGGTTTTGCCTTGGTTGGTAAATTCGGCGGCGATGATGTTGCCGTGGCCGATAGATTTTCCATCCAAGAACAATTCTTCATACATCACAGAAAAGCTGTCGCCTTCCTGAATTTCTTGAAGAAAGTCGATGTCGTAAGCAAAAATATCAGCCAGTTTCAGCGTCATTCTGTCATTCAAGCCAGCTTTTTGCCCAGCCATAAAAAGTGAGCTGTCGATCACGCCATGCGCGTAGCTGTGGCGCACTTCTGGCACTAAAGTTACGCGCTCGCTTTGATATGAGTCGCCGACGCGTTTAATAGCTACGCTTTCCAGCTTGCTCTGATGTAGACGCAGTTCTTGCGCCTTGCCGTCCTTCATCAATACATCGAGCTGATCATCCAAATTCAACGACGCCAATTTTTTTGCATCTTTACTGCTGTTGGTGATGTCGTGAATGTCATCGGAAGACAAGCCAGCTTTTTGTAACAAACTGGACAGTGTGTCGCCTTTGCGTACAGTCAAGTGCAGCCACGGATCGGTTTCAATAATTGGCGCGGCACTGACTTCTTCTGTAATGGGTGTGACAGAAATTTCGGGTGCGGTGTTGGTTTGTTTAACAACATCTGGCAACAAGCCTTCTTCTTGCGCGCGATAAGCAACAACGCTGTCAGGAAGAATTGCCAGCGTGATAATAATGAGCAGAGAAATACCGCAGGCAGCCATCAAATGATGGCGAGGAAAATGGTGTGTCCAAACGCTGCTGGTGTTGTGCTTTTCTTTAAATAACATAGTTTCTATAGGGCTATTACTGAGTAAAGAGGCTGATTTTAGACATGCTTTCCCCTCGGAGGCAACCCAAGCGGTTTCGTTAACAGAGGTGGGTGGTGTGATTGTCTTGGTGTTTTGGGGTTGTTTCGGTAAGGTGTGCGCCTTCATGAGGCTGGGTTCTTCTGTTGCTTATTTATAAGGTGGTGGCGTGGTGGCGGTAAAAGATTTGATTTCGGATTTGCAGGACAGAGGCTTGGTCAGCCAAATGGCCGGTGGTGATGAGTTGGTTGAGCACCTCATGACGGGCAGTCGCACGGTTTACTGCGGTTTCGATCCCACGGCAGACAGTCTTCATATCGGCAGTTTGGTGCCTTTGCTGGCGTTGCGCCGCTTTCAGCTGGCTGGACACAAGCCCGTGGCTCTGGTGGGTGGCGCGACAGGGATGATTGGCGACCCCAGCTTTAAGTCGGAGGAGCGCAAACTCAATACGCCAGATATTGTTGCGGGCTGGGCGGATCGCATACGGGCGCAGGTGTCGCGCTTCGTGGATTTTGAGGGCGCTTGTGCGGCTGAAGTCGTCAACAACTACGATTGGACGGCGAACCTGAGTGTGCTCGATTTTCTGCGTGACACCGGCAAGCATTTTTCTGTCAACGCGATGATTAATAAAGAGTCTGTGCGTCAGCGTATAGAAAGAGAAGGAGAGGGAATTTCGTTTACCGAATTCAGCTACATGCTGTTGCAGTCCATGGATTTCGCTGAGCTATATAAGAGGATGGAATGCACGGTACAGATTGGCGGCTCTGACCAGTGGGGTAACATCACCGGCGGCATTGATTTAACGCGGCGGCTCCACCGTCAGCAAGTGTACGGCTTGACTTTGCCTTTGGTGACCAAAGCCGACGGCACTAAGTTTGGCAAAACGGAAAGCGGTACGGTGTGGTTGGATGCGAACAGAACATCGCCCTACGCGTTTTATCAATTCTGGATGAATACTGCAGACGCGGATGTGTACCAATTTCTGCGCTACTTCACCTTTTTGGAGGTGGCAGCTATCGAAGAAATTGAGCGGACTGACGCGCAAGCACAGGGTCGGCGCTCCGCACAGGGTATTTTGGCGCGTGAGATCACAACCCTCGTTCACGGTGATGAGGGGATGGCGGCGGCAGAACGCATCAGTCACGCGCTGTTTTCAGGCGATGTCAGTCAGTTATCTGGCGATGATTTTGCGCAGTTGGCACAGGACGGGCTGCCAACACTGGTGGTTTCCGGCGGTGAGCGCGCTCTGGCTGATGTATTAGTGGAATCGGGCTTGGCGGTGACGCCGCGCGGAGAAGTAACACTCGGACAGGCGCGCAAATTTGTGCAGGAGGGCGCGGTGCAGGTAAACGGCATCAAGCAGAATGATTTATCTGCATTGCTAAGCATGGAAACGGCGATTCACGGCAAATACCATTTGCTTCGTCGCGGTAAAAAACAATTTCATTTGTTGGTTTGGCAGTAATTGCAAAGTTTCTGAAGATTTCTGTTGCAACGATTTTTTAGTTGCCTATAATGCGCGTCCGCACTGAGCGAGCCTCAGGCGGGTTGGTTAACAAGATATCAGACAATGCGTGTGGGTACTTGTATTGGAAGCAGTATTATCAATACAAGACCTGACAATTCATATTGTGAAAGTTGAAGTATTGAGCCGAGTTTTGGATGGTTAGCGGGTAACTGCGAAATCATCCGCTCTTGTCTTTTGACAGAGTTAAAAGATTGAACTGAAGAGTTTGATCATGGCTCAGATTGAACGCTGGCGGCAGGCCTAACACATGCAAGTCGAGCGGATGAAGGGGGCTTGCTCCTGGATTCAGCGGCGGACGGGTGAGTAATGCGCAGGAATCTACCTCGTAGTGGGGGATAACGTCTCGAAAGGGGCGCTAATACCGCATACGTTCTGAGGAAGAAAGCAGGGGACCTTCGGGCCTTGCGCTATGAGATGAGCTTGCGTCCGATTAGCTAGTTGGTGGGGTAAAGGCCTACCAAGGCGACGATCGGTAACTGGTCTGAGAGGATGATCAGTCACACTGGAACTGAGACACGGTCCAGACTCCTACGGGAGGCAGCAGTGGGGAATATTGGACAATGGGGGCAACCCTGATCCAGCCATGCCGCGTGTGTGAAGAAGGCCTTCGGGTTGTAAAGCACTTTAAGCGGGGAGGAAGGCCTGATGGCTAATATCCATCGGGATTGACGTTACCAACAGAATAAGCACCGGCTAACTTCGTGCCAGCAGCCGCGGTAATACGAAGGGTGCAAGCGTTAATCGGAATTACTGGGCGTAAAGCGCGCGTAGGTGGTTAAGTAAGCGATCTGTGAAAGCCCTGGGCTTAACCTGGGAACTGCAGGTCGAACTGCTTGGCTAGAGTACGGTAGAGGGTAGTGGAATTTCCTGTGTAGCGGTGAAATGCGTAGATATAGGAAGGAACACACACTGAGGCGCGAAAGCGTGGGTAGCGAACAGGATTAGATACCCTGGTAGTCCACGCCGTAAACGATGTCTGCTAGCCGTTGGGGGCTTGTCCCTTCAGTGGCGGAGCTAACGCGATAAGCAGACCGCCTGGGGAGTACGGCCGCAAGGTTAAAACTCAAATGAATTGACGGGGCCCGCACAAGCGGTGGAGTATGTGGTTTAATTCGACGCAACGCGAAAACCTTACCCGGTCTTGACATCCTGGGAACCCTTTAGAGATAGAGGGTGCCGCAAGGAGCCCAGAGACAGGTGCTGCATGGCTGTCGTCAGCTCGTGTCGTGAGATGTTGGGTTAAGTCCCGCAACGAGCGCAACCCCCGTTGCCAGTTGCCATCATTTAGTTGGGGACTCTGGCGAGACTGCCGGTGACAAACCGGAGGAAGGTGGGGATGACGTCAAGTCATCATGCCCCTTACGACCGGGGGCTACACACGTACTACAATGGAACGCACAGAGGGTTGCAATACCGCGAGGTGGAGCTAATCCCATAAAACGTTTCGTAGTCCGGATCGGAGTCTGCAACTCGACTCCGTGAAGTCGGAATCGCTAGTAATCGCGAATCAGCATGTCGCGGTGAATACGTTCCCGGGCCTTGTACACACCGCCCGTCACACCATGGGAGTTTACTGCACCAGAAGCCGGTAGCCTAACCGCAAGGAGGGCGCCGTCCACGGTGTGGTCGATGACTGGGGTGAAGTCGTAACAAGGTAGCCGTAGGGGAACCTGCGGCTGGATCACCTCCTTAAACGAACGCTGCCCAAACGAGTACTCACACTCATTGTCTGATAGTGAACGCACACAGCGAACATGCCCGCGGGTGAAGAGTCGGCAGATTATCGCCGCTTGGGCGCAGGCAATGGATACAGGCCTGTAGCTCAGTTGGTTAGAGCGCACCCCTGATAAGGGTGAGGTCGGCAGTTCGAGTCTGCCCTGGCCTACCACTCTTTGTGAGGAGACAAGGGGCTATAGCTCAGCTGGGAGAGCGCCTGCTTTGCACGCAGGAGGTCAGCGGTTCGATCCCGCTTAGCTCCACCATTGTTGCTGTGTGATCTGAGAGAAATCAGAACGGAGTGATGAGTGTCATCACTGTTTTCTGGTTTTTGCGCCAGATGTTCTTTAAAAAGATAGAAACTGTAGTAATAAGTATGCTGAATCAAGCGCATGCTGTTGTGTCGCCTAGACGCAACGGCTGCAATCCGGCGAAAAAAGCAGAGACAGCCAGTCGATTGTTTCTGTTCCAGTCGTTTGTCTTATATGGTCAAGCGACTAAGCGCATACGGTGGATGCCTTGGCAACGAGAGGCGAAGAAAGACGTTGGAGCCTGCGATAAGCTTCGGGGAGGTGGCAACCGACCTTTGATCCGGAGATCTCTGAATGGGGAAACCCACCTGTCATAAGGCAGGTATCCTGCACTGAATCCATAGGTGCAGGAGGCGAACCAGGGGAACTGAAACATCTAAGTACCCTGAGGAAAAGAAATCAACCGAGATTCCCTTAGTAGCGGCGAGCGAACGGGGACCAGCCCTTAAGCACAGTGAGTTCTAGTGGAATGCTCTGGAAAGTGCAGCCGTAGAAAGTGATAGCCTTGTACACGAAAGGGCTCATTGTGTGAAATCGAGTAGGACGGGACACGTGTTATCCTGTCTGAATATGGGGGGACCATCCTCCAAGGCTAAATACTCCTCGTTGACCGATAGTGAACCAGTACCGTGAGGGAAAGGCGAAAAGAACCGCGGTGAGCGGAGTGAAATAGATCCTGAAACCGTATGCGTACAAGCAGTAGGAGCCCTTCGGGGTGACTGCGTACCTTTTGTATAATGGGTCAGCGACTTACTGTCAGTGGCAAGCTTAACCGTATAGGGGAGGCGTAGCGAAAGCGAGTCTTAATAGGGCGTTTTAGTCGCTGGGAGTAGACCCGAAACCGGGCGATCTAGCCATGGGCAGGGTGAAGGTTAGGTAACACTGACTGGAGGCCCGAACCGGGATCTGTTGAAAAAGATTCGGATGACCTGTGGTTAGGAGTGAAAGGCTAATCAAGCTCGGAGATAGCTGGTTCTCCTCGAAAGCTATTTAGGTAGCGCCTCGGACGAATACCACTGGGGGTAGAGCACTGTTAAGGCTAGGGGGTCATCGCGACTTACCAACCCTTTGCAAACTCCGAATACCAGTGAGTACTATCCGGGAGGCACACGGCGGGTGCTAACGTCCGTCGTGAAAAGGGAAACAACCCAGACCGCCAGCTAAGGTCCCCAATCATGGCTAAGTGGGAAACGATGTGGGAAGGCATAGACAGCTAGGAGGTTGGCTTAGAAGCAGCCATCCTTTAAAGAAAGCGTAATAGCTCACTAGTCGAGTCGGCCTGCGCGGAAGATCCAACGGGGCTCAAGCCATGAACCGAAGCTGCGGATGCATCTTATGATGCGTGGTAGAGGAGCGTTCTGTACGCCTGTGAAGCTCGATTGAGAAGTCGGGTGGAGGTATCAGAAGTGCGAATGCTGACATAAGTAACGACAAGGGGAGTGAAAAACTCCCCCGCCGGAAGACCAAGGGTTCCTGTCCAACGCTAATCGGGACAGGGTTAGTCGGCCCCTAAGGCGAGGGCGAAAGCCGTAGTCGATGGGAAACAGGTTAATATTCCTGTACTTTTTGGTACTGCGATGAGGGGACGGAGAAGGCTAGGCCAGCGCGGCGTTGGTTGTCCGCGTTTAAGGTGGTAGGCTGAGATCTTAGGCAAATCCGGGATCTTAAGGCCGAGAACTGATGACGAGTGCCCATGTGGCGCGAAGTGGTTGATGCCATGCTTCCAGGAAAAGCCTCTAAGCTTCAGGTATCAAGAAACCGTACTCGAAACCGACACAGGTGGTCAGGTAGAGAATACCAAGGCGCTTGAGAGAACTCGGGTGAAGGAACTAGGCAAATTGACACCGTAACTTCGGGAGAAGGTGCGCTCTTTGACGTGAAGGACTTGCTCCGTAAGCGTTGGGGAGTCGAAGTGACCAGGCCGCTGCAACTGTTTATCAAAAAACACAGCACTCTGCAAACACGAAAGTGGACGTATAGGGTGTGACGCCTGCCCGGTGCCGGAAGGTTAATTGATGGGGTTAGCGCAAGCGAAGCTCTTGATCGAAGCCCCGGTAAACGGCGGCCGTAACTATAACGGTCCTAAGGTAGCGAAATTCCTTGTCGGGTAAGTTCCGACCTGCACGAATGGCGTAATGATGGCGGCACTGTCTCCACCCGAGACTCAGTGAAATTGAAATCGCTGTGAAGATGCAGTGTACCCGCGGCAAGACGGAAAGACCCCGTGAACCTTTACTATAGCTTGGCACTGGACTCTGACACTATCTGTGTAGGATAGGTGGGAGACTTTGAAGCGTGGTCGCTAGACTGCGTGGAGTCGACCTTGAAATACCACCCTGGTGGTGTTGGGGTTCTAACGCTGACCCGTTATCCGGGTTGCGGACAGTGTCTGGTGGGTAGTTTGACTGGGGCGGTCTCCTCCCAAAGAGTAACGGAGGAGCACGAAGGTACCCTCAGCATGGTCGGAAATCATGCAATGAGCGCAATGGTAGAAGGGTGCTTAACTGCGAGACCCACAAGTCGAGCAGGTACGAAAGTAGGTCATAGTGATCCGGTGGCTCTGTATGGAAGGGCCATCGCTCAACGGATAAAAGGTACTCCGGGGATAACAGGCTGATTCCGCCCAAGAGTTCACATCGACGGCGGAGTTTGGCACCTCGATGTCGGCTCATCACATCCTGGGGCTGAAGCCGGTCCCAAGGGTATGGCTGTTCGCCATTTAAAGTGGTACGCGAGCTGGGTTCAGAACGTCGTGAGACAGTTCGGTCCCTATCTGTCGTGGGCGTTGGAGATTTGAGAAGAGTTGCTCCTAGTACGAGAGGACCGGAGTGAACGAACCTCTGGTGTTCGGGTTGTCACGCCAGTGGCATTGCCCGGTAGCTATGTGCGGACGGGATAACCGCTGAAAGCATCTAAGCGGGAAGCCTCCTTCAAGATGAGATCTCCCTGGGGAGTCAATCCCCCTGAAGGGTCGTCGAAGACTACGACGTTGATAGGTGGGGTGTGTAAGCGCTGCGAGGCGTTGAGCTAACCCATACTAATTACCCGTGAGGCTTAACCATATAATAGAAATGACTGGAAATACGCGGATTGCGTTGCTTGATCGGCATACAAACACTACAGTATCTATCGCTTTATTCGGGTCACTCGTGGCGCTCCCCAGGGAGATAAGCCCACGATACCCAAACGAATTGCCTGATGACAATAGAGATCTGGAACCACCTGACCCCATGCCGAACTCAGAAGTGAAACAGATCATCGCCAATGGTAGTGTGGCGCTTCGCCATGTGAGAGTAGGTCATCGTCAGGCATCTAAACCAAACCCTTACCAGTAAACACTGGTAAGGGTTTTTTTTGGCTTAAATATTTTCGCAATTGATACCCTCCGTTATGCCGCAAAAACTAATCGATCTTCTTGCTGATGGACAAAGCCACTCCGGCGTTGCGCTGGGGAAGGCGTTAGGTGTCACCCGATCCGCTATTGGCAAACAGATAACAAAACTCAAAGAAATGGGGTTTCAAGTAGACAGCGTAAAAGGCGCTGGTTATCGCTTATGCATGCCTTTCGAGCGTTTGAATGTATCTGTAATCAGTAGTTATTTTTTCGATAGCCGTCTTTGTGTTACGCCGAAAGTTGAAGTCTTTTGGTCATTGGATTCAACCAACGATTATCTTATTGCGAATATTAAAGATGGACGAATAACAGAATCGGGGTGCGTATGCTTAGCAGAACACCAGCGTTCTGGGCGCGGCAGGCGTGGAAAGGCTTGGGTGAGTCCATTAGGGGGCGGGCTGTATTTCTCAATTGCGTATCGTTTTGAGCGGGGCGCAGAGTCACTGGAGGGCTTGAGCCTATCAATGGCGATGGCGGTGATTGAGGTTTTAGAGCAAAAATTTTTCATAAATAATCTTAAAATCAAATGGCCTAATGATATTTTTCTAGACGAAAAAAAATTAGGTGGAATATTGATAGATGTAATGGGTGAAGCAGGCGGACCTTGTTGGGCTATTATCGGAATTGGTTTAAATGTCTGTGGAATGGAATTGTCAATGCGTGGAGTTGATCAGCCATGGACGGATCTATCCTCAAATGCGGAGGAAGCTGTATTGAGAAATAAACTTGCCGCCGCGCTCATCGAAAGGGTTATAGGTAAATCACAGGCGCACGAGCGAAATGGATTCGAGCTGTCCGATGTGGAGTGGCAAAAATACGATGCTTTTGTTGGTAGGCAGGTTATAGTGAGTGCCGGTGAAAATGGTTTTTTTGGGGGGATTCAGAAAGGCATTTCAAAGGGGGGCGGATTAATTGTCGAAGTGGATGGCGTGCAGAGAATAGTTCGTTCTGGAGAAGTGAGTTTGCGTCGTGCCTAATAAAATTCTTGATTTGGATATGGGTAATTCTAGGATTAAATGGAGGCTGTCTACAGGACAATCCGGTGTAAGCAGAAACGATGCGTTGGGTAAGTTTTTTGAAAATGATTTTGGTGTGTTGGATAGAATTAGAGTTTCCTGTGTGTCCAATGAAAAAATCCAAAAACAAGTTGTAAGCTTTCTAGCGGAAAAATATTTGTGTAAGCCAGAGATTGCTATCTCTAAGAGTTTCTGCAGCGGCCTGCATAATAATTATGAAAATCCGAAATTTTTAGGTGTTGACCGCTGGTTGGCCTGTCTTTCTGCGTGGAATGTGTCGAATAGAAAAGCGGTTCTTATTATCGATGCCGGCAGTGCGATCACTATTGATACAATTAACGATCAATCAGAATTTCTTGGTGGCTTTATCATTCCAGGCTTGGAAATGATGCAGAAAGCTTTGGTGGGGAATACGGGAAAGATTGACTGCGATATTGATGCGAGATTTTATGCTGGTGATAGGCTGCCCACTAATACACAAGAGGCGGTACAAGGTGGCGCCTGTTTGGCAGTGCTGGCTGTTGTTGAGCGCGCTGTTCGTATATTTTTGCAGCAGTGGCCCGCTGGCCATATTTGTTTTACAGGAGGTACGGGTATGGCGCTGGCGCAAGCCATTGGCATGACGGAGGCCTACTATCCTGAGTTGGTGTTAGATGGACTGGCTATTGCGCTGCCATAGCCTGTGATAGTGTGCCAAACAAAATGAAATATAGAGTTGAGGATTCATTGTGCGCTGGACTGTAATTGGTTTGTTTTTACTGAATATTGTATTTGCAGTTTGGGGGTGGCTGGGCTATAGCTACACGCGCAATGTGGGGTCGTTGGGAGGAGGAGAGTCAGTAGCCAGCGCAGAAAGTATGCCGGGTACGAGGCTGGTCCTGCTGCGTGAGCAGCTCGTTGCTTCTAGTGTGGGCGCTGCCGATTCTGCGTCAACAGCGGTAGCTGTGCAGTCGGCAGTAGATGTGGTGCAGCAGCCCGATACGACGGTGCAGTTGTGTACTCTGCTGGGACCGGTAATGAGGCCGGAGGATGCTAAAGCGCTGCTTGCAAGGCTAGGTGCGCTACAGATTCAAGCCAAATATGTGGCGTTGCAGGTAGATGGCAATCCGGATTACTGGGTCTATCTGCGCCCAGAGCCGACCAAAGATTTGGCAATCGCCAAATTGCGAGAGTTGCAGGGCAAAAAAATTGATAGTTTTTTGATTCCGCAAGGCGAGCTAGCCAATGGGATTTCTTTGGGGATTTTTGATAGCCAAGAAAATGCAGAGAAGCACAAAGAGGCAGTTGTACAAATGGGCTACGACGCACAGCTCAAGACCAATCCCCGTAGTTACCTTGAGAGCTGGATTGCGATTTACCCTGATCAAGTGGCTGGGTTCAGCCAAGAACTCTACAGTCAGCTGCACGCAGAAAATTCTAAGCTGGATTTGCGTAAGGATGAGTGTCGCAAGGTTGCTTCCACCATCGACATTCAATAGAATGCCGCGCTCTGTAATTAGGTGCCGAGAAGTTTACAGAAAATGCTGGCGTAGCTCAGTCGGTAGAGCAGCTGACTTGTAATCAGCCGGTCGGGGGTTCGACTCCTCTCGCCAGCTCCAAATTTATTAAGCAGGTATTCGTTGACAAGTATTAGGGGCGTCAGGAAAATACCCGACCCTTTTTCGGAGAGGTTCCCGAGCGGCCAAAGGGATCAGACTGTAAATCTGACGCGAAAGCTTCGCTGGTTCGAATCCAGCCCTCTCCACCAAGATTAAGCCGCTTTAAGGTTTTTAGGGGCAAATGGTTTGGCGGGCATAGTTCAGTGGTAGAACCTCAGCCTTCCAAGCTGATGATGCGGGTTCGATTCCCGCTGCCCGCTCCAGATAGTTGAATTAAATGGGCTTAGGGGTTGCGGCTCATATAGCTCAGTTGGTAGAGCACTTCCTTGGTAAGGAAGAGGTCACCGGTTCAAATCCGGTTATGAGCTCCATTTCTACATAATGGTTAGATTGGTTTTTTGTATTTAAGGTAAGTGTTTAAACGAGGAAAACGGCAATGGCAAAGGCAGCATTTGAACGTAAGAAACCGCACGTAAACGTTGGCACGATTGGCCACGTTGACCACGGCAAAACCACGTTGACCGCAGCGTTGACAATTGTGTGTGCGGAAGTTTGGGGTGGCGAGAGAAAAGCGTATGACCAGATCGACGCGGCGCCAGAAGAAAAAGCGCGCGGCATCACCATCAACACAGCGCACGTGGAATACGAGTCTGCTGAGCGTCACTACGCGCACGTGGACTGCCCCGGACACGCTGACTATGTCAAAAACATGATCACCGGTGCTGCCCAGATGGACGGCGCGATTCTGGTGTGTTCTGCTGCTGACGGCCCAATGCCACAAACCCGCGAGCACATCTTGTTGTCGCGTCAGGTAGGCGTGCCTTACATCGTGGTGTTCCTGAACAAAGCGGACATGGTTGACGATGCTGAGCTGCTGGAATTGGTAGAAATGGAAGTGCGTGAACTGTTGAGTCAGTACAACTTCCCGGGCGACGACACCCCAATCATCATCGGCTCTGCATTGATGGCGGTAGAAGGTAAAGACGACAACGGCTACGGCACTTCTGCGGTGAAAAAGCTGGTAGAGACATTGGATACCTATATCCCAATGCCAGAGCGCGCCATCGACAAGCCATTCTTGATGCCGATTGAAGATGTGTTTTCTATCGCGGGTCGCGGTACGGTTGTTACCGGTCGTGTAGAGCGCGGTATCGTCAAGACGGGCGACGAAGTTGAGATCGTGGGTCTGCGTGCCACCACCAAAACCACCGTTACTGGTGTTGAGATGTTCCGTAAATTGCTCGATGAAGGTCGTGCGGGTGAAAACGTTGGTGCGTTGTTGCGTGGTACCAAGCGTGAAGATGTTGAGCGTGGTCAAGTATTGGCCAAGCCTGGCAGCATCAAGCCACACACCAAATTTGAATCTGAAATTTATGTGCTGTCAAAAGATGAAGGTGGTCGTCACACGCCATTTTTCAAAGGCTATCGCCCACAGTTCTACTTCCGTACTACCGATGTAACGGGTGAAATCCAGTTGGCTGACGGTGTAGAAATGGTTATGCCTGGCGATAACATTTCCATGACGGTGACGCTGATCCATCCGATCGCCATGGAAGAAGGTTTGCGCTTCGCGATTCGTGAGGGCGGTCGTACCGTCGGCGCGGGTGTTGTTGCAAAAATCATTGAATAAGGTTGGTTTGAGTTGTTGAAAATAGAGCGCTTTTATCGGCGTTCTATTTTTTGTTGTTTGGATCGGGTTTATAGGCCAGTAGTTCAATTGGTAGAGCACCGGTCTCCAAAACCGGGTGTTGGGGGTTCGAGTCCCTCCTGGCCTGCCAAAATTATTGATGGTCTGTTTTTTGTTGAAGCAAAGGCGTGAAATGAGTAACAAAACTGAAGAGCGCGGTGCAAAAGAGCAGACGAATCACTTGGATGTAGTGAAGTGGATCGCCGTCGGCTTAATAGTCGCAGGCGGTGTTTATGGTTACTACCACTTTGCGGGTAGTTATGCGGTTGCTTTCCGTGCATTGGCTTTGGTGCCCGTTGCTGCTGTTGCGGTGTGCATCGCTGTGTTGACTACGCAAGGGCGAGCATTTTTTACTTTGTTGCGTGAGGCGGCTGTTGAGGTGCGTCGCGTTGTGTGGCCTACGCGTCAAGAAGCGGTGCAGACGACTTTGGTGGTTATGGGTTTTGTTGTGTTGATGGCATTGGTTCTTTGGGGATTGGATGCTGGATTTGCAAAACTTGTTTCCGTGGTAATCGGTTAACAGAGGGAATGGATTGTGGCCAAACGCTGGTACGTTGTTCATGCCTATTCAGGATTTGAGAAAAAGTAGCAGCTGCTTTGAAAGAGCGTGTTGAGCGTGCAGGTGTGCAGGAGATGTTTGGTGACATTCTTGTGCCAACTGAGGAAGTGGTTGAAATGCGCGCGGGCCAAAAGCGTAAAAGCGAAAGAAAATTCTTTCCTGGCTATGTATTGGTGCATATGGAGTTGAATGATGACTCGTGGCATTTGGTGAAAGAAACGCCGAGAGTGATGGGTTTTATTGGTGGTAAAGCGGACAATCCTGCGCCGATTACTGATGCCGAGGCTGCCTTGATTCTGCGTCGTGTTGAGGCGGGCAGTGAGAAGCCGCGTCCGAAAACAATTTTTGAGCCAGGTGAAATGGTGCGAGTGGTCGATGGGCCATTTAATGATTTCAATGGCGTTGTAGAAGAAGTGAATTACGATAAAAACCGTCTGCGTGTTGCCGTGTTGATTTTTGGCCGTTCGACGCCGGTTGAGTTGGATTTTAGTCAAGTCGAGAAGGCTTGATATAACAAGATATGCGGCGCAAGCCGCATTAGGTGCAGTTGCAACATGGTGTTGTAGCTGCGGGGAGCCGAAGAAGAGATGTCGATATCATTCGATATTTTGGAGGCGCTAATACCCAACAGAGGGTTTATTTATGGCTAAGAAAGTACAAGCCTATATCAAGCTGCAAGTGAAAGCTGGTCAGGCAAATCCCAGTCCACCGGTTGGTCCAGCATTGGGTCAGCACGGTGTCAATATTATGGAATTCTGTAAGGCGTTTAACGCGGCCACTCAGGGCTTAGAACCGGGCTTGCCTACGCCGGTTGTAATCACCGTTTACTCGGACCGCAGTTTTACTTTCATTACTAAAACTCCTCCAGCTTCCGTGTTGCTGATGAAGGCTGCCGGTCTGAAAGGTGGCAGCGGCGTTCCCAACAAAAACAAAGTTGGAAAAGTCACTCGCGCGCAAGTAGAAGAAATTGCAAAACAAAAATGCCAGATTTAACGGCTGCCAATATGGAAGCCGCTGTGCGTACGATTGCGGGCAGTGCTCGTAGTGCTGGTATTGAAGTGGAGGGTGTGTGATGGCCAAGATAAGTAAACGCGCCCAAGCAATCAGCGCCAAAGTTCAGTCTGGAAAACAATACGCCATTGCAGATGCTGTCGCGCTGTTGAAAGAGTTGTCGACAGTAAAATTCAGTGAAACAGTTGATGTGTCAGTCAACTTGGGTATTGATGCGCGCAAATCAGACCAGTCTGTGCGCGGTGCAACTACTTTGCCGCATGGTTCAGGAAAATCCGTGCGTGTTGCGGTATTCACTCAAGGCGCTGCGGCTGAGGCGGCTAAAGCTGCTGGTGCAGAATTGGTAGGTATGGAAGATTTGGCTGAGCAAATCAAAGGTGGTTTGATGGATTTTGATGTCGTGATTGCGTCACCCGATGCCATGCGTGTCGTTGGTGCTCTCGGTCAGGTGTTGGGTCCACGCGGTTTGATGCCAAATCCTAAGACCGGCACGGTAACGCCAGATGTTGTCAATGCGGTTAAAAATGCCAAAGCCGGTCAGGTGCGCTTCCGCGCTGACAAAAACGGCATTATTCATGGTGGCATTGGCAAGATTGGTTTTGATGTAACGGCATTAAAAGAAAACCTTGAAGCCGTGATCAACGACTTGAAAAAAGCCAAACCAAGCACGGCAAAAGGTATTTACCTGAAGAAGATTACGCTGTCGACAACGATGGGTCCGGGTCTTGTTATCGATCAGGCATCATTGAATATTTAAAGTTTTGCATTTGGGGTTTGGGTGGGGCTGTTAGTTGTCGCCTCACTTGAATTGTCAAAAATCGCAGGTGTTGATATTTTCTTTTGATATATCGACTTAAAAGAGCAAAAGATACGGATATTTGGTGTCTTGATGTGAAGCCCGCGTAGACGGTTAGCCCAATTCAGGTTTTTTGCGTAAGCAGTCTGGATTTGTGCGCCGAAAGGTTCGCGTTTCAAGTGTGTAGTAGGAACGCGGTAAATAAACGATCGATGTATCGATCAAGTCCAGGAGAAATGCTGTGGCATTAGCACTCGAAGACAAAAAGGCGATTGTTGCCGAAGTCCAGAATGCAGCTAAAGGCGCGTTGTCTGCCGTGATCGCCGATTCCAGAGGCGTTACGGTAGATAAAATGGATGCGCTGCGTAAGCAGGCTCGTGAAAATGGCGTATGGCTGAGAGTTGTTCGCAACACTTTAGCTAAGCGCGCTTTCCAAGGCACTGATTACGAATGTTTAGCTGACAGTTTGGTTGGCCCAAGTATTATCGCTTTCTCTAATGAGCACCCAGGTGCTGGCGCGCGCATCCTGCGCGACTTCGCCAAAGAGAACGATAAGTTTGAACTCAAAGCGGCATGCTTTGAGGGTACTTTGGTAGATATCGGCATGTTGGCAACCTTGCCAACTTACGACGAGGCAATTTCTAAGCTGATGAGCGTTCTGAAAGAGGCGTCAGCTGGCAAGCTGGTTCGTACGATTGCAGCTGTTCGCGATCAAAAAGAGCAGCAAGCGGCATAATTGTCGAATGTTGTTTACCTAATTGAGCTTAATTCAAAGTTACTGAGGAAATAAAAATGGCACTGACTAAAGAAGACATCATCAATGCAATTTCAGAAATGTCTGTTAAAGATGTGGTTGAATTGATTTCTGCAATGGAAGAAAAATTTGGTGTTACTGCTGCTGTTGCTGCAGTTGCTGTTGCGGCGGGTCCTGCTGCTGCTGCTGAAGAGCAAACTGAATTCAATATCGTGCTGACCAGCGCTGGTGAGAAGAAAGTTAACGTTATCAAAGTAGTTCGCGAACTGACTGGTTTGGGCTTGAAAGAAGCGAAAGACTTGGTGGACGGCGCGCCATCTACTGTTAAAGAAGGAGCGTCTAAGGCGGAAGCCGAAGATGCCAAGAAAAAACTGGAGGAAGCTGGCGCTGCTGTTGAACTCAAGTAATAACACCTTGGGGTTATGCTTGCGTAATAAACGGTATTCTGCCTAGCACGAAGAGGCTGGCGAGATTGTTCTCGCTGGCCTTTTTGCGCTTCTGGTTGTTTTGCGTTTCAAGTAAGAAGAAAAAGGTACGGAAAGTATCGCAAATAAAGATGTTTGCGATTGGTAAACAAACGATCATATTGGGGAATACAGATGGCTTACTCATACACAGAGAAGAAGCGTATTCGGAAGGATTTCGGCAAGTTGCCGCAGGTGATGGATATTCCATCGTTGTTAGCGATTCAGCTTGAGTCTTACCAGAGTTTCACGCAAGAGCATGCGGTGAATGCTCGCACGGATGTCGGCTTGCAGGCCGCATTTAATTCCGTATTCCCTATTACGAGCTATAACGGCAATGCTGCGCTGGAGTATGTGGATTACTCGCTCGGCAAGCCGCTGTTTGATGTCAGTGAATCCAAATTGCGCGGTGTGACTTATGCGGCACCGTTGCGCGTCAAAGTGCGTTTGGTAATTTACGACCGCGAGTCAAGCAACAAAGCAATTAAAGACATTAAAGAGCAAGAAGTTTACATGGGCGAAATTCCGCTCATGACCGAATACGGAACTTTTATCGTTAACGGCACTGAGCGTGTCGTGGTGTCGCAATTGCACCGTTCGCCGGGCGTTTTCTTTGATCACGACAAAGGCAAAACACACAGCTCCGGTAAGCTGTTGTATAACGCCAGAATTATTCCTTACCGCGGCTCGTGGTTGGACTTTGAGTTTGATCCTAAGGATTTGGTGTTCGTGCGTATCGACCGCCGCCGTAAATTGGCAGCGACGATTTTATTGCGTGCTATTGGATATAGCACCGAAGAAATGTTAGCCATGTTCTTTGAGAACGATCAATTCCATGTGTTGGAAGGTGGTGGTTATCAGTTGAGTCTAGTGCCTTCGCGATTGCGCGGCGATATCGCAGCATTTGATATTGTCGATAACAAAGGCAATGTCATTGTTGAAGAAGGTCGTCGTATTACTGCTAGACACATCAAGCAGTTAGAAAAAGCCAATGTGGATAAGTTGCAAGTGCCAGACACTTACTTGCACGGTCATTCGCTGGCCAAAGACATTGTGAATCCAAAGACGGGCGAAGTGTTGTTTGAGTGCAACACCGTTATTGCAGCGGATGTACTGAAAAAACTGAAAGATGCGGGCATCAAAGAATTTGAAACAATTTATACCAACGATTTGGATTGTGGTGCGTTTATTTCTGAAACGCTGCGCGTGGATCCTAGTCGCACGCAATTGGAAGCACTGGTAGAAATCTACCGCATGATGCGCCCAGGCGAGCCGCCAACCAAAGAAGCTGCAGAAAACCTGTTCCAAAACTTGTTCTTCTCGCAAGAGCGGTATGAGTTGTCTGCGGTAGGTCGCATGAAGTTCAACCGCCGTTTAGGGCGCGAAGAAATTAAAGGCGAAGGCACTCTGTCGCGTGAAGATATCGTTGATGTATTGCGCTGCTTGATCGACATCCGTAACGGCAAGGGCGTGGTGGATGATATTGACCACTTGGGCAACCGCCGTGTGCGCTCTGTGGGTGAGATGGCAGAAAACCAATTCCGTATTGGTTTGGTGCGTGTTGAGCGTGCGGTAAAAGAGCGTTTGTCAGTTGCGGAAAGCGAAGGCTTGATGCCACAGGATTTGATTAACGCCAAGCCTGTTGCTGCGGCTGTGAAAGAGTTTTTTGGCTCTTCGCAGTTGTCTCAGTTTATGGATCAAAACAACCCGCTGTCTGAAATCACGCATAAGCGCCGTGTTTCTGCCCTGGGTCCCGGTGGTTTGACGCGCGAGCGCGCGGGCTTTGAAGTGCGCGATGTGCATCCAACGCACTACGGTCGTGTGTGTCCAATTGAGACGCCGGAAGGTCCAAACATCGGTTTGATCAATTCTTTGGCAACATATGCGCGCACCAATGATTACGGTTTTATCGAAACGCCGTATCGCAAAGTGATTGATGGCAAGGTGACCGATCAAATCGAATACTTGTCAGCGATCAATGAGGCAGAGTGCGTCATTGCGCAGGCTTCAGCAAAAATTGAAAAAGGTAAATTGGTTGAAGAGTTGGTGGCGGTGCGTCACCTGAATGAATTTACCGTTAAGCCACCGCAAGATGTGCAGTACATGGATGTCTCTCCGCGCCAGGTAGTTTCTGTTGCTGCATCGCTGATCCCATTTTTGGAGCACGACGACGCTAACCGTGCGTTGATGGGTTCCAACATGCAGCGCCAAGCGGTACCGACTTTACGCGCGCAAAAGCCGCTGGTAGGTACGGGCATGGAGCGCGTGGTGGCTACTGATTCTGGTGTGTGCGTGGTAGCGCGCCGTGGCGGTGTGATTGATAGCATTGATGCGGGCAGAATTGTGGTGCGCGTTAATGAAGACGAAGTGGCGAAAGGTGATGCAGGCGTAGATATTTACAACCTGATCAAATATACGCGTTCTAATCAAAACACTTGCATCAATCAACGCCCTATCGTGCGTCCTGGTGATGTGGTTGCTTGCGGTGATGTATTGGCCGATGGCGTCTCTGTTGACCTCGGCGATTTGGCCTTGGGACAAAACATGCGCATCGCGTTCATGCCGTGGAATGGCTACAATTTCGAAGACTCCATCTTGATTTCTGAGCGTGTGGTGAAAGAAGATCGTTTTACTTCTATCCACATCCAAGAGTTGACTTGTATTGCGCGTGATACCAAGTTGGGCTCGGAAGAAATCACGGCTGATATCCCTAATGTTGGCGAAGGCGCATTAGGCAAACTGGATGATTCCGGTATTGTCTATGTTGGCGCAGAGGTTAAAGCGGGCGACATTCTGGTTGGCAAAGTGACGCCAAAAGGTGAAACACAGCTAACGCCAGAAGAAAAATTGTTACGCGCTATTTTTGGTGAGAAAGCGTCTGATGTGAAAGATACTTCACTGCGCGTTCCTTCCAGCACCAAAGGTACCGTTATTGATGTGCAGGTGTTCACGCGCGACGGCTTGAAAAAAGATCAACGCGCGCTGGATATTGAAAAAAATCAGCTGGATCAATACCGCAAAGATCTTAACGAAGAATATCGCATCATGGAAGACGCGGTGCTCGAGCGTCTGCATGCGGCCTTGTTGTCTAGCAAAGTCAGCGGCGGTGCCGGCCTGAAAAAAGGCACGGTGTTGACGCAGGAATTGTTGGCTGGTTTGGAGCGTGCGGATTGGTTCAAATTGCGTATGGATGACAGCGCGCTGAATGATCAAATCGAAAAAGCTGAACAGGGTCTTGCGGAACGCAAGAAGTTGCACGAAGACATGTTCGAAGACAAGCGTAGAAAAATCCAAGGCGGTGATAACCTCGCACCGGGCGTATTGAAAGTCGTCAAAGTATATTTGGCGGTAAAACGCCGCGTGCAACCCGGTGACAAAATGGCCGGTCGTCACGGGAACAAAGGTGTGGTGTCGGTCATCATGCCGGTTGAAGATATGCCGTACGATCAAAACGGAGAACCAGTGGATGTGGTATTGAATCCATTGGGCGTGCCATCGCGTATGAATGTCGGTCAGATTTTGGAAACACATTTGGGTCTTGCGGCAAAAGGCCTCGGTGAAAAAATCGATGCTATGTTGAAAGAACAGCGCAAAACCGCAGAAGTGCGCAAATTCCTCGACAGCATTTATTCATCGGGCGAAGGTCGCACGGAAAATATTGCGTCACTGACCGATGCCGAAGTGCTGACATTGGCGGGTAATTTGCGCGCCGGCGTGCCGATGGCAACGCCTGTTTTCAACGGTGCACATGAATCCGAAATCAAAGCGCTGTTGAAATTGGCGGATATGCCAGAGTCTGGACAGATGACTTTATACGACGGTCGTACTGGTGATGCGTTTGAGCGTCCAGTCACTGTGGGCTACATGTACATGCTTAAACTCAACCACTTGGTAGACGACAAAATGCATGCGCGTTCTACCGGTTCCTACTCGTTGGTTACGCAACAACCATTGGGTGGTAAAGCGCAGTTTGGTGGTCAGCGTTTTGGTGAGATGGAAGTGTGGGCGCTGGAAGCATACGGTGCTGCTTACACCTTGCAAGAAATGTTGACCGTGAAATCGGATGATGTTGCCGGCCGTACCAAAATGTATAAAAACATTGTGGATGGTGACTATCGCATGGAGCCAGGCATGCCGGAATCATTCAATGTATTGGTTAAAGAAATTCGCTCACTCGGTATTGATATCGAGCTTGAGTCAGATAACTGAGAGCGGAGGATTGGAACATGAAAGACTTAATGAGTTTGTTGAAGTCCTCACAAGAACATGCGGTTGAATTTGATAGCATCCGCATCGGTCTTGCTTCACCCGAAATGATTCGTTCATGGTCATTTGGTGAAGTGAAAAAACCAGAAACTATCAACTACCGTACCTTCAAGCCGGAACGAGATGGTTTGTTTTGTGCCAAGATTTTTGGTCCTATCAAAGATTACGAATGCTTGTGCGGCAAGTACAAACGCCTGAAACATCGCGGCGTTATTTGTGAAAAATGCGGCGTAGAAGTGGCGTTGGCTAAAGTGCGTCGCGAGCGCATGGGCCACATTGAGCTGGCCTCACCCGTTGCGCACATCTGGTTTTTGAAATCGCTGCCTAGCCGTATCGGCATGCTGTTGGATATGACGCTGCGCGACATTGAGCGCGTGTTGTATTTTGAATCATTCGTTGTCATTGATCCGGGCATGACCACACTGGAAAAAGGTCAGTTGCTGGGCGACGAAGAGTACTACCAGTGCATGGAAGAGTTTGGCGACGACTTCGAAGCTAAAATGGGTGCGGAAGCGATTCAAGCTCTGTTGCGCGATATTGATATCGATAGTGAAGTCATTCGCCTGCGTGAAGAAATTCACCAAACGACAGCAGAAACCAAACTCAAGAAACAATCCAAGCGCTTGAAGTTGTTGGAAGGTTTCCAAGCATCTAAAAATAAACCTGAGTGGATGGTGTTGGAGGCGCTGCCTGTGCTGCCGCCGGATCTGCGTCCATTGGTGCCCTTGGATGGTGGTCGTTTTGCTACTTCCGATCTCAACGATTTGTATCGCCGCGTCATCAACCGTAATAACCGTTTGAAGCGTTTGTTGGACCTCAATGCGCCAGATATCATTGTGCGCAACGAAAAGCGCATGCTGCAAGAATCGGTAGATGCGTTATTGGATAACGGTCGTCGCGGTCGTGCCATTACTGGCAGCAACAAACGACCATTGAAATCTTTGGCGGATATGATCAAAGGTAAGCAAGGTCGCTTCCGTCAAAACTTGCTTGGTAAGCGCGTTGATTACTCTGGTCGTTCTGTAATTGTTGTAGGCCCAACATTGAAATTACATCAGTGCGGTCTGCCGAAAAAAATGGCATTGGAATTGTTCAAGCCGTTTATTTTTGGCAAGTTGGAGTTGCGCGGTTTGGCAACAACCATCAAAGCTGCCAAGAAAATGGTAGAACGCGAAACTGCAGAAGTGTGGGATATTCTCGCGGAAGTCATTCGTGAACACCCTGTGTTATTGAACCGTGCGCCAACATTGCACCGTTTAGGCATTCAAGCGTTTGAGCCAGTGTTGATCGAAGGTAAAGCCATTCAATTACATCCGTTGGTGTGTTCTGCTTTTAACGCTGACTTTGACGGCGACCAAATGGCGGTGCATGTGCCGCTGACGCTGGAAGCACAGTTGGAAGCACGCGCACTGATGATGTCGACTAATAACATTTTGTCGCCAGCAAACGGTGAGCCAATCATCGTGCCATCGCAAGACGTGGTGTTGGGTCTGTATTGGATGACGCGCGAGCGTGTGAATGCCAAAGGTGAAGGCCGTGCGTTTGCCGACATCAAAGAAGTGAGCCGTGCTTACTACGGCAAACAGTTGGATCTGCAAGCCAAAATCAAAGTGCGTATTCGTGAAGTGTTGTTTGATGAAGACACCGGTGCGCGCACAGAAACGGTAAAACTGTACGACACGACAGCCGGTCGTGCGCTGTTGTGGGATGTGGTGCCTGAAGGTTTGGCATTTGATTTAATCAACCGTCCGATGGTGAAAAAAGCTATTTCGCGCGTGATTAACCAGTGCTATCGCAGCGTGGGTCTGAAGGCCACCGTTATTTTCGCCGACAAACTGATGTACACCGGTTATGACTTCTCTACCAAGTCTGGTGCGTCTATCGGTGTGAATGATTTTGCGATTCCGCAAGAAAAAGCAGCCATCATTGAAAAAGCCGATGCCGAAGTGACCGAGATTGAACAGCAGTTCGCTTCCGGTTTGGTTACACACGGCGAGAAGTACAACAAAGTCATCGATATTTGGTCGCGCGCTAACGATCAAGTAGCGAAATGCATGATGGAGAACTTATCGAAAGAAGCCGTGGTCAACCGCAAAGGTGAACAGGTTCAGCAAGATTCGTTCAACTCGGTTTACATCATGGCGGATTCCGGTGCGCGGGGTTCTGCCGCACAGATTCGTCAGCTTGCCGGTATGCGTGGTTTGATGGCGCGTCCTGATGGCTCGATCATCGAAACGCCGATCACGGCAAATTTCCGCGAAGGTTTGAATGTATTGCAGTACTTCATTTCTACACACGGTGCGCGCAAAGGTTTGGCGGATACCGCGTTGAAAACAGCCAACTCCGGTTACCTCACGCGCCGTTTGGTAGATGTGGCGCAGGATTTGGTGGTCACTGAAGTGGATTGCGGCACAGACGAAGGTCTGACCATGACGCCGGTTATCGAAGGCGGCGACATCATTGAATCTCTCGGCGATCGCATTTTGGGTCGTGTGGCGGCGGTTGATGTGTTGGTGCCGGGCAAAAAAGAAACAGCGATTGCCGCTGGCACGATGATCGACGAAAAAATGGTTATCGAAATTGAGCGCATGGGTATCGACGAAGTGTTGGTGCGCTCGCCAATTACCTGTAAAACACGCTTCGGCATTTGCTCAACCTGCTACGGTCGCGATCTCGCACGCGGACATTTGGTGAATGTCGGCGAAGCAGCCGGTGTTATGGCGGCGCAGTCTATCGGTGAACCGGGTACGCAGTTGACGATGCGTACCTTCCACATCGGTGGTGCAGCTTCGCGTGCTTCTGCTGTCGATAGCGTGCAAGTGAAGAAAGGTGGCGTGGTGCGTTTGCACAACATCAAAGTAGTTGAGCGCGCTTCGGGTGAATTGGTTGCGGTATCGCGTTCTGGTCAGTTGGCGGTTGCCGATGAAAATGGCCGTGAGCGTGAGCGTTACAAACTGCCTTACGGTGCAGTGATTTCTGTGAAAGATGGCGCTACCGTTGAAGCGGGCACAGTGGTTGCCAAGTGGGAGCCACACACGCATCCGATCATTACCGAAGTGGCGGGTAAAGTGCGCTTCTCGGACATGGAAGACAATCTCAGCATTCGCCGCCAGACGGATGAACTCACGGGCTTGTCGAACATTCAGGTTCTCGACCCGAACGAGCGCCCAGCCGCAGGTAAAGATTTGAAGCCGGCGGTGGCTCTGATGGATGCCAAAGGCAAAGAAGTTTGCTTGCCCAATACCACCACGCCTGCACACTACATGCTGCCTTCTAACGCCATTGTTGCATTGACTGATGGCGCCATGGCTGGGGTAGGTGAAGTGGTAGCGCGTATTCCTCAGGAAGGGCAAAAAACGCGCGATATCACGGGCGGTCTGCCACGCGTTGCGGATTTGTTCGAGGCGCGTAAACCGAAAGAACCGGCGATTCTTGCTGAAGTATCCGGCATTGTCAGCTTCGGCAAAGAAACCAAAGGCAAGCGCCGCTTGGTGATTACGCCGACAAATGGGCAAGTGTTGGCCGACGGCAGCACGAGCTGGGAGTTGTTGATTCCGAAGCAGCGTCAATTGTCGGTGTTCGAAGGTGAAAGCGTTGAGCGCGGCGAAGTGGTGGCAGAAGGCCCGCCAAATCCGCACGACATTTTGCGTTTGAAAGGCATCGAGGAATTGGCGCGTTATGTTGTTAACGAAGTGCAAGAAGTGTATCGCTTGCAAGGCGTAAAAATTAACGACAAACACATCGAAGTCATCGTGCGTCAAATGTTGCGTAAAGTGGAAATCCAAGAAATGGGTGATTCCTCTTATGTCAAAGGCGAACAGGCTGAGTTTAGTGGTATCCAAGAAATCAAAGGTTTGGCCTATCACAGCGAGCGCCGCAGAAAACGCCTGCAAGAAGAAGTGGGTGTGTCGGCAGAAGATGTGGAAGCCGCATTGACGGAAGCGCTGCAAACCAGCGCTTCTTGATAACGAGGCACCATGAGCACACAAAAAAGCCCAGCAATTGCTGGGCTTTTTTGTGTGCGGTGCAATAAAAAATAAAGCTTTGGCGTGCAAAAAAAAGTGGTGTTAAAGGGAGAAGTCCTGCCCTAAGTATACATCTCTGACACGGGCGTTGTTTAGCACTTCATGCGTGGCGCCTTCGGCGATGATTTGCCCTTCGCCGACGATGTAGGCGCGCTGGCAAATGGACAAGGTTTCGCGCACATTGTGATCAGTAATTAGTACGCCAATATTTTTGGATTGCAGGTGGTGTACGATGTGTTTGATGTCGGCCACGGAAATAGGATCTACGCCAGCAAACGGCTCATCCAACAAAATAAAACGCGGTTCACTAGCCAGTGCGCGTGCAATTTCCACACGGCGTCTTTCACCGCCAGATAAACTCATCCCCAAAGAGTCAGCGATGTGCGTGATGTGCAGTTCGCTCATCAGTTCATCCGCTTTTGCATGGCGTTGCTCGGAAGACAATTCCTTGCGTGTTTCGAGAATGGCGAGAATGTTGTTGCGTACACTCAATTTGCGAAACACAGAAGCTTCTTGCGGCAGATAACCTAAACCGCGCCGTGCACGGCTGTGCATCGGCAGATGGGTGATGTTTTCTTCATCCAGAAAAATTTCACCTTTGCCGGCTGGGATTAAGCCTACCATCATATAGAAACAAGTGGTTTTGCCCGCGCCATTGGGGCCGAGCAGTCCGACAATTTCACCGCTAGATACTTGCAGTGAAACATCATTCACCACGGCGCGTTTTTTGTACGATTTTCCGAGATTGGCCGCTCGGAGTGTGCTGTTAATTCCCACAATACATTACTCGAATTTATTTTTTTGTTTTGTTGATAGATGGCGCAGTTTCATCGCTGGTTGATGGCGGAATGATAACAGTGACTCGGCGGCTGTTGTCATTGCCACCTGCGCGTGAAGCTTGTGCTTTGACGCGTTCGGATTTGGTGTCATATTCGATGCGATCGCCTTTGATACTGCCGCTGTTTTGTTTGAGGCTGGCGCCGTCTTGTAGAGTGATTAAATTTTTAGAGACATCAAAATAAATATTGAGCGCCTGTGCGTCGACAACATCACTAGGTCCAGTTAATTGTTGGTGATAAGTCGCTGGGCTGCCGATGGCGTGAATTTTGGTCAGCTTATCGTTCGCGCTGTTGAGCACTACCTTGCTGGCGACAATATGAATACTGCCCTGCTGTACATCCACATTGCCGGTGTAAGTCGTCACGCCAGTTTTGGCATCGCGTTCTGCGCTGTCGGCCTGAATTTCTATTGGCTTACTGCGGTCATCAGGCAGTGCAAGAACGCTGTTGCCAATAAATGCTATTCCGAGGATGGTAAGTCTAGCGAGGTGCTTCATGGATCTCCTTGACGCGTGAAGGTAGTTGCAAGTAGTCGTGTTCTAAATCAGCTTGCATGCCCACGGCCTGCGACACACTGTTGCGTGCATGTATGGTAACAGCTTTGTCTGTGTGGGCTAGTTTGCGCTCAGTGTTGACATGCAGATACTCACTCATAATGCGCGTAGGGCCGCCGAGTGTTGCATTGCTAAATAAAGTTACATTGCCGTACAAATCAATAATGCTGCTGGTTTGATAAGCGGTAGCTTTATCGGCAGTGACTTCCCACGGTGTTTCACCTTTTTTATCGTCATTCAGATGAAGAACATACAGGTGTGGTGTTTCAATCAAACTGCGTTTGTCAGCATCAAAATAAGTGATGCGCTTACCATTCAGTTGTCGCACTTTGCGGCCAGTTTCATCAAAAGAATCCAATTGCGCGTCGTCGATGATGGTGGATGGTTGCTGTGCTGAACTTGCGGATACCGTTGCCGCAGATTTTTTTGTTAGAGCGTCATCGCTGCTATCCCAGCTTAAACCAAGGACAGCGAGCAAAATCAGCGCAGCTGCAGCAAGCAGTTGACGCATTGTGCCAGTGAGAAATTTTTCTTGTATTTGCGAAAGACTAGGCATGAGAATCAATGTTGGGTGTAACGCGTGTGTATAGCATCCAGTTGCCCTTGAGCTGCCAAGATAAATTCGGCTGCTTCTCTGACAGCGCCGTGTCCACCACCTGCCGCAGTTACAAGGTCAGCGTGTTGGCGCACTATGGTAACGGCATTAGCGGGCGCGATTCCTAAGCCAGCTTGAGAAATTGCAGCAAGATCCGGCAGATCATCACCCATGTAGGCCACAGCATCCACGGAGAGAGACAGTTGTTGAATGGCTTCGTACATTGCAGTCGCCTTGTCTTCACGCCCTTGAACCAGCATTTTAATGCCTAGCTCATGGGCGCGTCTTTCTACCATCGGACTGACGCGACCAGTGATGATGCCTACTTGAATGCCGTGTTGCTGTAACAGTTTGATACCTAAGCCGTCGTGAATGTGGAAGCGCTTCAGTTCGCGTCCTTCGCTGTCGTAGACGATGCTGCCGTCGGACAGCACGCCGTCTACATCCAGCAACAACAAACGGATGGCGCGTGCGCGCTGTTGTGCATGAGTGTTAGTCGCGCTCATGCGACACCTGCTTTGAGGATGTCGTGTAGGTGCACGATGCCTTCCACCCGTTGTGCGCTGTCGGTCACAACCAGTGCGGTGATGTTCTTTTGTTCCATGATGGCGACTGCTTCTGCAGCGAGCATGTGCTTACTTACCGTTTTCCCATTGCGTGTCATCACACCTTCGATGCGGGCGTGTAAAAGGTCAGTAATGTTGCCTTGCAGCGTGCGACGCAAATCGCCATCGGTAAATATGCCGAGCAAGCGCTGTTCAGTATCGCAGATGGTGGTTAATCCGAGCCCCTTGGCGTTCATTACTAGCAGTGCTTCGGTCAGCGTTGTGTCAGGAGACACAACCGGCACACGCTCGCCGCTGTGCATGATGTCTTCCACCTTGAGCAGCAGTTTGCGTCCCAGTGCGCCACCTGGATGCGAGAAGGCAAAATCTTCGGCGGTGAAACCGCGCGCCTCTAGCAGTGCGATAGCCAGTGCGTCGCCCATTACGAGAGCTGCGGTAGTACTGGCGGTGGGGGCTAGGTCGAGAGGGCAAGCTTCAGACTCTACGCTGGCGTCTAAATGCACATCAGCAGCTTGCGCCAAGGTGGACTCGGCGTTGCCGGTCATACTGATCAGGGATACGCCCATGCGTTTGATCAGCGGCAGCAGAGTGATGACTTCGGCGGTGGAGCCGGAGTTGGAGAGCGCGATCACGATGTCGCGCTTGGTAATCATGCCCATATCGCCGTGGCTGGCTTCACCGGGGTGCACAAAAAAAGCAGGGCTGCCGGTGCTGGCGAGGGTGGCGGCAATCTTGCGGCCGATGTGTCCAGATTTACCCATGCCGGTGACAATGATGCGGCCTTCGCAATGCAAGAGCAGCTCACAGGCGCGCACGAAATCGGCGTTGATGGCCTGTTGTAATCTTTGCACTGCCGCGCCTTCTACGCGCACGGTGCGCAGGCCGGAGGCAAGAAAATCCTGTGAGCTGTGACTGGCGTTCATCGTGTGTAAAAAGTGAATCCGTGGATGCGTCCGGTGCGGCTTGTCATGCCGCGTTGCGTGCGCAAATGGTATAGTGCCGGCACTCAAAAGTCATGGTGAAAAGAGAGCTTTGTCGCATGAATGGCCAGATCGACCAGTGGATAGAACAAGTGTTGAAAGAAGCGTTATCTGCCGAGCAGGTGTTGGTGGGTGGCGATGGTCGGCATTATGAAATTACCGTGGTTAGCGCGCAGTTTGAAGGGCAGCGCCCAGTGAAAAAACAGCAGATGGTTTATGCCGCGCTGAATGAAAAAATTGCCGACGGCACTATTCATGCTGTGATGATGCAAACCCTAACACCTGCTGAATGGCAGGCGCGCTAGTTTCTCAAGAAACGCAGCCACTTACTGAACAATAATTCTCTGTTTAAGGTTTTCTAATGGATAAACTGATTATCACCGGCGGCAAGCCGCTGTCTGGAGAAATCTACATCTCCGGTTCCAAAAACTCAGCGCTGCCGATATTGGCAGCAACGCTGCTGTGCGAGGAGCCGGTGGTACTCGGCAATTTGCCACACTTGCACGACATCACCACCATGATCGAACTGCTCGGCTGCATGGGCGTGAATGTGGTGGTTGACGAAAAAATGCGCGTGGAGGTGGATGCCGGCCAAGTGCAGGCATTTACTGCGCCGTACGAATTGGTGAAAACCATGCGTGCATCCATTTTGGTGTTGGGGCCGATGTTGGGTCGTTTTGGTCGCGCACAAGTGTCATTCCCTGGTGGCTGTGCCATTGGCTCGCGTCCGGTGGATTTGCATTTGCGCGGTATGGAGGCACTGGGCGCAACGATTGAAGTGGATGGCGGTTACATCAACGCAAGCTGCGATGGGCGTTTAAAAGGCGCAAAAATATTTTTGGAAACCGTCACTGTTGGCGGCACGGAAAATATTTTGATGGCGGCTGTGTTGGCAGAAGGGCAAACCGTTATTCAGAATGCAGCGTTGGAGCCGGAAATTGTCGATCTCGCCAATTGTTTGATTGCGATGGGCGCAGATATCACGGGTCATGGCACAGACACGATTGTGATTAACGGCGTAGAAAAACTGCACGGTTGTTCCTACGAAGTGATGGCGGATCGCATCGAAACAGGCACTTATTTAGTGGCGGCAGCGGCGACGGCTGGCCGCGTCAAATTAAAAAATACGCAAGCGGACTCTCTGGAGGCTGTGCTTGCCAAACTGCGCGAAGCTGGTGCAGAAATTACAGTGGAAGCCAACACCATCACGCTGGATATGAAGGGCAAGCGCCCCAAGGCAGTTAGCGTGCGCACCGCGCCGTATCCGGCATTTCCTACTGATATGCAGGCGCAAATTACGGCGATGAATGCGGTGGCAGAAGGCGTGGGTACGGTAACAGAAACCATATTTGAAAATCGTTTAATTCAAGCGCATGAAATGAATCGTATGGGCGCAAAAATTGTCATTGATGGCAACCACGCTGTGGTGACCGGTGTGGAGCGATTAAAAGGTGCACCGGTGATGGCAACGGATCTGCGTGCTTCTGCCAGTTTGGTGATTGCGGGTTTGGTGGCGGACGGTCAAACCGTGATAGATCGCATTTATCACATAGATCGCGGCTACGAATGTATTGAAGAAAAAATGATGCAGCTCGGCGCCAATATTCGCCGTGTGCCGGATTGATTGCATGTCACAAAAAATCACTATCGCGTTGACGAAGGGAAGATTGTTGAAAGAAACACTGCCGTTGTTGGCGCAGGCAGGCATTGAGCCTTTGGAAGATTTACAGGCATCGCGCAAATTGATTTTTGATACTACGCATAACGATGTGCAGTTGGTGGTATTGCGCGGTTCCGATGTGCCGACTTATGTGCAGTTTGGCATTGCCGATATCGGTGTGTCTGGCAAAGATGTCATTCTTGAACACGGTGGCGAAGGCTTTTATGAGCCGCTGGATTTGGGTATTGCGCGTTGTCGTTTAATGACAGCCGGTGTTGTCGGTGCGCCGCTGAAAGGAGGGCGTATTCGTGTGGCAACAAAATTTGTCAATATCGCGCGCCGCCATTACGCCGAACAAGGGCAACAAGTGGATGTGGTGAAATTGTACGGTGCAATGGAATTGGCGCCATTGATGGGCTTGGCTGATGAAATTGTTGATATTGTAGATACCGGTAATACTTTGCGCGCCAATGGCCTAGAAGCGCGCGCCACCATCGCACACATCACTTCGCGTTTGATTGTGAATAAAGCGTCGATGAAAACCAAACATGCAGTTGTGCAAGCGATTATTGATGCGGTGGCCGCTGCAGTTGCTGCAAAAGGTGCTGCGTGAATATTCAGCGCATTGTTTATACCGAGCTAAAAAACTTTCGTGCTGATTGGAAAAAAGTATCGGGCAGCGAGTTGGAGCTCGACAAGAATGTACGCAGCACAGTGTTGGACATTATTGTTGCAGTTCGGCATGAACAAGATGCCGCGCTATTAAGGCTGACCAATCAATTCGATCAACGCAATGTCGCAGCAATTTCTGAATTGTGTATTGGCCAAGAACGCTTACAGCAAGCACTGCAAACTATTAGCGCCGAGCAGCGCGCGGCCTTGGAAACGGCGGCCCAGCGCATACGCGCGTTTCACCAGTGGCAGCGCGCAGAATCTTGGCGCTACACGGAAGCGGATGGCACGGTGTTAGGGCAGCGCGTCACGCCGCTGGATCGCGTGGGTTTGTATGTGCCGGGCGGAAAAGCGTCTTATCCATCGTCGGTGTTGATGAACGCCATTCCAGCAAAAGTGGCGGGTGTGGCGGAAGTGGTGATGGTGGTGCCTGCGCCGCGCGGCGAACTCAACGAAATGGTGTTGGCGGCAGCTGCTATTGCTGGCGTGGACAAAGTATTCACGATCGGCGGCGCACAGGCGATTGCGGCATTGGCATACGGCACAGAAACCGTGCCGAGCGTGGATAAAATTGTCGGCCCCGGCAATATTTATGTGGCCACTGCCAAGCGCGAAGTATTCGGGCAAGTGGGCATCGACATGATTGCAGGGCCCTCCGAAATTTTGGTGGTTTGCGATGGCAAAACAGATCCTGATTGGATTGCGCTGGATTTGTTTTCGCAAGCCGAGCACGACGAAGATGCGCAGTCGATTTTAATTTCGCCCGATAAAGATTTTTTAGATGCCGTGCAAGCGAGCTGTGAGAGGCTGTTGCCCACTTTGGAACGCAAAGAAATTATTCGCACGGCGATGGAAAAGCGCAGCTTGTTTATTCAAGTGGCTAATTTGGATGAGGCGGCAGAGCTGTGCAATTTTATTGCGCCCGAGCACTTGGAGTTGTCGGCAGCAGAGCCGGAGTTATTGGCGGAAAAAATTCGCCACGCCGGCGCCATATTTTTGGGTCGTCATACACCGGAAGCACTGGGTGATTACTGTGCAGGCCCAAACCATGTGTTGCCAACATCTGGCACAGCACGGTTTTCGTCGCCGCTTGGCGTGTATGATTTTCAAAAACGCACATCGATAATCAATGTCTCAGTGCAAGGCGCGGATACCTTGGGGCGCATCGCTTCAGTTCTGGCGCGCGGCGAGGGATTAACCGCGCACGCACGCTCTGCAGAATATCGCCTAAAAAACCAGATTGAAAAATGAGATTGAAATGAGTCGCTATTGGAGTCGTTTTGTCCACACTTTGGTGCCGTATACGCCAGGTGAACAGCCAAAGATTGCCAATTTGGTGAAGCTGAATACCAATGAAAATCCTTACGGCCCATCACCTAAGGCTATCGCGGCGATGCAGGCAGAAGTGGGCGAAGATCTGCGCTTATATCCCGATCCGGATTCGACAAAACTGAAACAGGCAATCGCGCGTTACTACGATGTGAATGTGGACAATGTGTTTGTCGGCAACGGCTCCGATGAAGTGTTGGCGCATATTTTTCACGGGTTGCTTCAACAAAATGCGCCAATTTTATTTCCGGATATCACCTACAGTTTTTATCCGGTGTATTGCGGTTTGTACAATATCGCGTTTCGCCAAATTCCATTGCGTGAAGATTTTTCCATCCATGTGGACGATTATGCACAGCCAAACGGCGGTATTATTTTCCCCAACCCCAATGCGCCGACAGGCGTGTTATTGCCTTTGGTAGCGATAGAGTCGCTGCTGCAACGCAATACGGAATCGGTAGTCGTAGTAGATGAGGCCTACATTGATTTTGGCGGCGATAGCGCAGTTTCGTTGATTAAAAAACACCCCAATTTGTTGGTGACACAAACACTGTCCAAGTCGCGCTCATTGGCTGGCTTGCGCGTGGGCTTGGCGCTGGGTCATGCAGATTTGATCGCCGGTTTAGAACGCATCAAAAACAGTTTTAATTCCTACCCGCTGAGTCGCATTGCGATTGCTGGCGCAGCAGCGGCTTTTGATGACCGCGAGTACTTTGAGCAAACCACACGGCAGGTGATCAGCAGTCGCGAGCAACTCGTGGCGCAGTTGCTGGTTTTAGGGTTTGAAGTGTTGCCCTCGGCTGCCAATTTTATTTTTGTGCGTCACCTCCAATGGGCTGGCGAAAAATTGGCGCAAGCCTTGCGTGAGCGAGCGGTGTTAGTGCGTCATTTCAAAGGTGAGCGCACCAATGATTATTTGCGGATTACTGTGGGCTCGGAGACGCAGAATCAGGCGTTGCTTGCTGCGTTGACTAAAATTTTAGCGTAAGGAAATTGGCATGATTGTCGCTGATCATGCCGTTAGTCGTGATAGATACAGTTAGAAGCTTTCTAAAGTGGCATAACGATCGTAATGAAAACGCGCACTGCCCAAGAGTTCGGCAGAAACGCGTGCACGCTTGAGAAATAAGCCCACATCCAATTCATCCGTCACGCCGATACCACCGTGCATTTGCGTGGCCTCGTTGCTGATCAGTTCGTAGGTGTCGCTGATTTTGGCTTTAGCGCCACTGATGAGTTGCGCCGCGTTGTCTGCATTTTTTTCCAATGCGTCGAGTGCGAGCATCAAGATGGATTTGCACATTTCAATTTCAGTGAACATATGTGCAGTGCGGTGTTGCAGTGCTTGGAAAGTGCCGATTAATACGCCGAATTGTTTGCGCTCTTTCAAATACTGTACGGTGCGTTCAAAGATTTCTTGCATGCCGCCAAACATTTCTGCGGCAAGATAAATGCGGCCGTAGTCCAGCGCTTTATCGAGTGCTGGAAAGCCGTTGTCGATTTCACCGATCAAATGGGAATCAGGAATGCAAACATTATTGAGCATCAGCCGCGCATAGCGTTGTGAATCAACGAGTGTGACGGCTTCGCGCCGCAGGCCGTTGGTATTGGCGTCAACTAGAAAAAGACTAATGCCTTGCGTTGCACCGGCAGTGCCACTGGTGCGAGCTGCCACCACATATAAATCAGCAGCAATGCCACTGATAACGCGCGTTTTACTGCCGTTGAGAATAAATGTGTTGCCTTCGCGCACAGCGGTAGCCGTAATGTTTTTAGGCTGATGGTGATGACCTTCATCACAGGCGAGCGCTACTAATTTTTCGCCAGCGATAATTTGCGGTAATAGCGTTTGTTTTTGTTCTTCACTGCCGGCGTGCAGAATGACAGAGCCAGAGAGTACGGATGCCAGCAACGGGGAAACAACCAAGTTGCGCCCCAGTTCTTCCATGCAGCCCGCTAAGCCGGTGCTGCCAAATTCAAAACCGCCGTAGGCTTCGGGAAATAATGCTCCCGACAAACCGAGCTCGATCATGGCTTGCCAGACAGCGTTATCAAAACCAGCGCCATCGGTTTGGCTGCGCAGTACGCGAAATGCTTCAATCGGTGATTGGTCTTTAGCAAAATTGCGCACGCTGTCTTTCAGTGCGCGCTGTTCTTCATTAAAAGCGAGAGACATGGTGTGGTTTCCTCGAATGCGATCAGCTCAGTACGCCGGGCAAGCTCAGCGCGCGTTTGGCAATGATGTTGAGCTGGATTTCTGTCGTGCCACCGGCGATGGTGTGAGTTTTTGCTCCCATCCATTCCAGCGTGGTATTCAATTCTTTTTCACTGAAATGTGCAGTGTCGCGCCAGCCAAGAGCCTGCTCGCCCATGATCTTCAGCAGTAATTCAAATTTGCGTTTTTCTTCTTCCGTGCCGCAGTATTTGAAAATCAGCGCCGTGTTCATGTTGCCAGCACCGTTAGTGAACTCATCAATCATGCGTTGCTGCGTGACATCAAAAGCGCGTTTCTGTATTTCGTGGCGAGCGATGGCTTCGCGCACAATCGGGTCGTCAATTTCATTGCGCGCATTCTTGCCGATGTAATCCAGCGCCGCTTCACGCGGTTCGATGCCGCTGCCGGTTTCGCCACCTAAATCAGACATCATATTGCGTTCAAATTCGAGTACGCGCTTGGCAACGGTCCAGCCCTTGTTGATTTCGCCGAGCACATTTTTCTTGGGTACGCGTACATTGTCGAAAAAGGTTTGGCAGAAATGGCGATCGCCTGTAATTAATTCAATCGGCTTGGCTTCCACGCCCGCAGAAGCCATATCAAACAACAAGAAAGTGATGCCGTCGCGTTTAGGGGCATCGGGATCGGTGCGCACCAAGCAATAAATCCAATCGGATTCATCGGCGTATGAGGTCCAAATTTTGGATCCATTGATAATGAAGTCATCGCCATCTGCAACGGCACGCGTTTGCAAGCCGGCGAGATCGGAACCCGCGCCAGGCTCGGAATAGCCTTGGCACCAGCGAATTTCACCGCGTGCAATTTTTGGCAAGTGCTCCAGCTTTTGTTCTTCGGTGCCGAATTCCAAAATAGCAGGTCCCGCCATCCAAATACCGAGATTCACTTGTGGCGCACGGCACCCCAGTTTGCGCATTTCAGATTTGAAAATGCGCGTTTGTTCGGCATCAAAACCAGCGCCGCCGTACTGTGTCGGCCAATCGGGGACGCAGTAGCCTTTCTCAACACAGCGATCGAACCAGAGTTTTGCGTCGGGGGTGGGAAAATGAATATTGCGTGCGCCCCACACTTGTTCTTCTTGCTTGGCTGGTGTGCGTAGAGAAGCGGGACAGTTGGCATCCAGCCATGTTCTGATTTCCTGACGAAAGGCTTTGTAATCCACGAACTGGTTACCTCAAGCTATGTAGAAAGAAGGGAATATGCGCAGCTTTATGCCGTCAAACTTTAGAAATGGCTACCTATGGGGCGGCGTATTTTAAAGGGGAGCCATTGTTTATGCGAAGTGGCAATTACTTATAAAAAAGGCTGCCAATTGGCAGCCCCATACTGAGAGAGGCATCAAGTTGATGCCGTATTTTCTTTTGTGCGTACTTCGGCGTCAGCATGTTCCGCCGCGTCTTTCTTTTTGCGAGCAGCAGTCACTTCTGCTTTAGTTTTGTGTTTGATCAGTTTGCCTTTCTTAAGCGCCGCGGCTTTTAAATCTGCTAGCGATTTTTCTAGGCATTCACGGTAGAAGCCTGGGTCAGGCATGCTCTCGCGATCTCCGAGAATACTGATCGTTACCGTGCCGCAATAACTCATTACCAAATGGAAAAGACCAACACCGGGTGTCAGTAAGCCTACACCGTGGTACTGCACCAATTTTGCACCGCAGCAGTACAGTGGAAATGGAGGGCCTGGAACATTGGATACCACAGAGCAAAAGTTGATCGGTAAGTTGCCGGTCAATTGGTTGTCGATATAGAGATGCACCAAGCTCTTGGTGAGGCGCGGTGAGAAAACGCCGGCTAGTTTCAACGCATCCACCAGCGGTGTTTGTTCGCCAAACTCTTTGGCTTCGCAGGTGCTTTTGTGAATAGCGTGCAAGCGTTCTACCGGATCTTCGATATCGGAGTGAATGTTGGCAAAAATAGAGCCAATTTGATTGTGTTCGTCGGTGTCGCCACGGCGACTGCGCATGTCCACTGGCATGGTGACGCACAGCGCATCTTGAGGCAGTTCATTGTGGTGTTGCAGGTAACGGCGGATGCCGCCAGAAACCACAGCCAATGCCACATCGTTCACTTTGACATCGGTGGCATTTTTTATCACTTTGAAATCTTCTAAATCAAACAACGCCGCCTCAAAGACGCGGTAGGGCCCCACGGGATTATTGAATCGTGTCTTGGGTGCGCGAATCTCCGGCATAGGGATGTTGCCGCGACGCACATCAAGCAAATTTTTGCCAATTGCAAAGCCGGTTTTATATAAGCCTTTCACGAGGTCGATACTGTTGCGCGCGGTGTTGAATGCGCCGCGTGACAGCATATTGATTGCAGTAGGTGGCACTTCGGCCAAATAGTTGGGTGCTTCGTCTTCTTCCATGCCGGAAGGATTGGGTTCTAGGTCGTGTAAGGCGGCCATGAAAGAGGAGCCGCCCGCGCCGTCCACCAGCGAGTGGTGCATTTTGGTGTAGACCGCAAAGCAGTTTTTAGGAAGATGCGGAATATTGTCCAAGCCTTCGATGATGTACGCCTCCCACAGTGGACGCGACATATCGATAGGGCGTGCGTGCAAGCGTGCAATTTGGATGCACAGCTGCCGCCAGTCGCCAGGCTTAGGCAGGGCGATGTGACGCAGGTGAAACTCCATGTCGAAGTTGTCGTCTTTGATCCAGTACGGACGATCGTAACCACCAGGCACCTGCACAAGGCGCGTGCGGAAAATCGGCAGTTTTTTTAGCTTACGCTCGAAGCTGGCGATGACTTCTTTAAAGCGAACAGGGCCATCCGGTGCGGTGGACTGGTCATAAATACCAAGACCGCCGATATGCTGCGGCGTGTTAGGGTGTTCAAGGTTGATAAAGGCGGAATCGAGTACGCTTAACTGCTTCATTGGTGTGCCTGTCTATCCGTGAGGGTGAACGCGTAATTATCAGATAAATGTCGTAGATTGGCTAGGGTTTAGCCAAGACTTATTTAAGGGGTATTGAGGTGCGTTGTCGATTGCGATGTTTGTGGTATGTGCCGCTGACGCTATTGGCTATGGTTTTGGTCTGTGAATTATTGCTGCAACTTGGGGCGCTGCTAGTGCACGAGCAATCACGGCTGGTGCCGGAGCAGTGGCGGCAGATGAACCGCACACGCATTTTGGCATTGGGTGATTCCAACACTTATGGCTTGTATTTAAACGCAGAGGAGTCGTGGCCGGCACAATTTGAGCAATCTTGGAATAGGACGCATCCGCAATCGGCGATTGAAGTGTTGAATTTAGGTTTTCCTGCAACCAATTCTTTCCGCGTGCTGGATAATTTGCCGACACTGATGGATAAGTTGTCGCCGGATATCGTGCTCATTATGGTGGGGTTTAACGATTTTTGGACCCCAGTAGAAACATTGCCGTCAATGGAAAAAACATCTGAGATTATCGCGGCGTGGCATTGGCTAAAAAATCACAGTCGTTTGTATCGTTTGTATGCCATTTGGTCGCGCAGCTTTATTACACAGCAAGATATGACTTTTGGTTCGCCGCGCGATATTACGCAGTTGGACTTAAGTAAGCGCGATACTCATCTAGTGAAAACTAAAGATGGCACGGAGTTTTTTCTTGGTACCTTGCCCGGAGATCCATCACGCCATCGCTATGAATTAGTAAAAAATCTTCAGACAATGGTTGAGATAGTGAGCAAGCGCGAAAAAAAAATTTATTTGATGACTTATCCATCAAATGGAGGGTTTTATCCTGGCGCTAACAAACGCATTAGGGAAGTGGCGCAACAACAGAAATATCCGCTGATTGATATTACTCCATTATTTATTGCGCGTTGTGGAGAAGAATCAAATTTGTGTGAGAGTTTATTGTTCCATGACGGGCATGCAACAGCAAAAGGTAATGCACTGGTGGCGGATGCTGTGCAGTCCGCGTTGTTTTCTGAATGAACAGCGCAAAAAATTAGCGTTTTCCGCCGCGCAATTTATCTTGTAGCAGCGCTTCTTGTACCAATTCACGCAGTATGGCTTCGAGGCGCGGTAGCGCGCTGCGCACCACATCGTCTACTAATTTTTCTCGGCTCCGTGTGGTGGATAGCAAGGTGTGCGTGGCGACAGGGAAATTGTTTTCGTCATTATTTAGCTTGGGTTTTTTGCTGCGTCGCGTTAGACCGTCTTGATGGCGGTGCTCCATCCCCAGCGTGGGAATGCTGTCGTCTGGGAGAAGTACGGGAATATGGCCCGATGCCACATGATTGCTGTGGTTTTCTTCAGATTTTGCAGAATTTTCAGTCAGTAGATTGCGTATTGATTCTAATTCACTCAGGAGATCGTCGCGCCGCTGATGCTTGGCTTCCGCATTTCCCATGGTCTTGTTGTCATCCGTATTCATGCGCTTTTTTTCATGTCGTTGATTTTGATGTCATAGCCGCGTTCCTGGTAAAAACGAAACCGTTTGCGGCTAATGTCTAGCTGTATCTCGTCCTGCGTAACAATTTCAGCAACCCGCGCAAAACGACTAAAAAATGGGGGGATATTAGTGCTTAGGTTGATCAGTAAGTCATGGTGTGATGACGGTTCTTCCTGCCAGCCGATATACACGGGTGTTTGTTGACTGGCAGGAAGGGTGGCATGCGGCAGAAAGCTTTCCGTCTTGAATGACCATAACAGCGCGTTGAGTGCGCTGCCAGCTTCATTGTTGTCAGTTTGGATAAGGATGCGATTGTCTAGCTGCCATGCTTTCTCTGCCAAACGACATGCGAACAACTGACGAGATTGTTCATCGCGTTGTGGCAATAAATAAAAATCAATACGCGTCATGTTTAAGATTTTTGGTTCTTGTTGTAATCGATCAAAAAACGCACCAGCAGCGGAACGGGTCTGCCCGTCGCGCCTTTGTTACTGCCGGAACTGTTCCATGCTGTGCCGGCAATATCCAGATGCGCCCACGCATAGTTTTCGGTAAAGCGTGCGAGAAAACAGGCAGCCGTGACTGATCCAGCATTGCGTCCGCCAACATTCGCCACATCGGCGTATGGGCTTTTTAATTGTTGCTGATATTCTTCCCACAGAGGCATGCGCCATGCTTTGTCTTCTGCGCGCATGCTGGCGGCGAATAATTGTTCGCCCAGTTTTTCATCGTTGCTGTACAGGCCGCTGGCGTGATTGCCAAGAGCAACCACGCAGGCGCCAGTGAGTGTGGCGATATCGATCACGGCTGCAGGTTTAAAGCGTTCAACATAAGTTAGCGCATCGCACAGTACCAATCTGCCTTCGGCATCCGTGTTTATTACTTCGATGGTTTTTCCGCTCATACTGGTCACGATGTCGCCGGGCTTGGTGGCGTGACCGCTAGGCATGTTTTCTGCGCAGGCTAAAACGCCAATTACATTCATCGGCAGTTGCAGTGCGCTGATAGCCTGCATGGTGCCGAGTACACTCGCTGCGCCGCACATGTCAAATTTCATTTCTTCCATGCCGGCGCCAGGTTTCAAACTGATGCCGCCGGTATCAAAAGTGATGCCTTTGCCAACCAGAACAACCGGCGGCTCATTTTTTTTGCTGCCGCGATATTCCATCACTACCAATTTAGCGGGTTGATCGCTGCCGGCAGAGACAGACAATAAGGAACCCATTTTTAACGCGCGCATTTGTTTTTCATCCAGCACGCTGACAGAAAAATTTTTCTGTTGCTTCGCTAGTTTTTGTGCCTGCTCCGCTAAATAAGTTGGCGTACAAACATTACCGGGCAGATTGCCCAACTCGCGTGCCAATGCCATGCCTTCTGCTATCGCGGTGCCGGTTGCCAGCGCTTGATTGATAATCTTTTGCTGCTGAGCGCTGTGCCAGACTGCTTTTTTCAATGCCGCGAGCTTCTTATCTTTTTTCATCGCGCTGAAATGGTAGGTGCTATTGCTTAAGCGTTGGGCTGCCAATTCCGCACACCAAGCGGCATCTCGGTCTTCAACGCTGATCTCGTCCAGTAACAGGGTTGCGTCTTTCGCGTTTGCTTTATGCAGGGTGTCGGCGATCTGCCCGAGTAGAGTGAGAAATTGCGGACGCGTCAGCGGCTTGCCGTCACCAGCCCCTACTAGCAACAATCGCTCTGCCGCAATAGCGTCAATGTGAGGTAGCAGAAGCGATTCACCCGCTTTGCCGGTGATGTCGCCCCGTTTTTTTAGCTGTGCGATGAGTGCATCCAATGCGCCACTGGCGTGTGCCGAGTTTGCTTTGCCACTAAAGACGGGTAAGACCAAACAATCAGTTTTGCAGGTAAGTGGCTTGGTGGCTTGGTTGCTGATGGTCAGCATGGTGTGGACGCTCCAGTGGGGTTTAGATTCTTGGCTCGAATAAAGCCGTGCTGGTATAGTCTACCTTCAGTGGTAGCGCCTTCAACCTTCACCAGCGCACCAAATACAACTTCTTTGTTAATGGACCCTTGCCGTGATGCTGCCCCGCTTTATTTTGGCGCGATATTTTGCACGAGAGATTTTGCAAACCACCTTCGCTGTCACGCTGATTTTGTTGTTGATCTTTTTGTCGGGTCGATTTGCTGGGTATTTGGCAGATGCTGCCAGTGGAAAAATTTCCGCCGAAATTATTGCTTACTTATTACTGTATCGTGCACCTAGCATTTTGCAGCGCATTCTTCCGTTAGGTTTGTTTCTCGGCATCTTGTTGGTATTTGGACGCATGTATGTCGAAAATGAAATTACAGCCTTGCATTCTGCGGGCATCGGTGTGGCGCGATTGTTGTTGTTGATCAGCTTGGCGGTAGTTCCGGTGGCGGCGCTTACAGGTTGGCTGGCAATCTATGTAAGTCCAGAAGGTTTTCAGCGCGCAGAGCAGCTATTAAACGGCGAGAGAAAGCGCAGTGATTTGGATTTGATCGAGCCAGGAAAGTTTTTAGACTTGCGCGCGAGGCGAGGCGTGTTGTACACCGGCAACATCAGCGATGGTCGTAAGACGATGGAAGATGTGTTTGCTGTTGAGCAGCACAATGACGGCGCGTGGACAATATTTCGTGCGGCTTATGGCTCGCAACATTACGATGAAACGCAGGATGCGCGTTACACCACATTAAATGATGGCGTGCGCTATTCTTTGCGTCCCGGCGAAGTGGGCGGAGAGCGCCTGCGGTTTTCTGCTTTAAAGCAGCATATGAGTTCATCTGATGTTGAGCACGGTGCGCGCAAGTTGAAAGAGGATTCATTATCGCTATCGTATTTGATGAAAGAGATTGAAAGCCCATCACTAGAAGCACCTGCTTGGCGCTGGACGCTGATTGCCACAGTGCAGTGGCGTTTTTCTTTGATCGTCTTGGTGTTGTTGGTGGCGGTGCTGGCTGTGGCAATGAGCCGCACTACACCGCGGCAAGGTCGTTACATTAAGTTATTGCCGGCGATGCTGTTGTACTTCGCGTACATGACCGCATTGGATACATTGCGGCTAAAAATAGGCGAAGGCGATGTTGGGGTAATGCCTGGAATGCTGACCGCGCATATCTTGTTTTTAGTGTTGGCCTTGCTGTTGTTATTCAGCGATCGACTGTTGCAGTGGAGAAAACGCGCATGAAGCAGTTGAATCGTTATATCGCAAAACATGTCGTGGCAGCGATCTTGCTGGTTATTGTCATGTTGGTGGGCTTGTTTTCGGTTTCTCTTTTTGCGGAGGAGATGTCAGAGGCTCCGAAGCATTACAGTTTGGTCAATGTGTTGATTTATGTGCTGTTTAGCGTGCCAAGTATGGTGGCAGAAAACTCTACCTTTGCGATGTTGATTGGCAGCTTGCTGGGCTTGGGAGTTTTAGCGAGTCAGAGCGAATTGACCGTTATGCGCGCCAGCGGTGTTTCCGTGTTGCGTATCGTGTGGATGGTGGTGAAGCCGGCATTGATCATTGTGGTCGTGATTGGACTGGTCCGTGAATACATCGTGCCGGTTTCTGATCGTTACGCCAACACCTTTCGCGCGCAAAAAATTGAAGCAGACCCTGCTTTTAACTTGATACGCAGTGATCGAGGCTTGTGGCTGCGCGAAAATAATCAATTTATTCATCTCAATTATGTGAGCGGAAAAGGTGAGATTTTTGGTTTCGCGCGCTTTGCTTTTGATGCTAAAGGTGAACTGCAGTTTGCCCAGTATGCACCGCATGCTGTGCATGTTAGCGATACGGCTCAACGCGGTTGGCAATTAGAAAAACCCAAGACGACTGTGTTTGGTGATAATCAGGTTGTAGCCGGCGCGCAAGAAGACTTTTGGCAAAGTGAGCTTGTGCCTAATTTGTTATCGGTTGTGGCTATAGATTCCGACGAATTGAGTTTGCGTGAGCTGCGTTCCTATATCCGTTATTTGGATGAACAGCATCAGGATGCGCGCATTGCTAAGTTGTCATTCTGGAAGCGCGCACTGCAGCCCTTGGCGATGATTGGTTTGGTGTTGATCGCCGTGTCCTTTATTTTCGGCTCGCTGCGCGAAACTACCATGGGCTATCGCTTGTTTTTTGGTGTGATGCTGGGTATGGCCTTTCGGTTTAGTCAAAGCATCTTAGGGCCAACCAGTATTGTCTACGGCTTTGCGCCGTGGGTCGCAATTGCATTGCCCATTGTGATTTGCTGGGGCTTGGGGTTTTTTCTGTTGTCGCGGGTTAAATAAAATACAGAAAAAAATCAGAAGTTATTTTCTTTTTTCATGAACCACCACCCGCGTGCCAGATAGTTTGTCGTGCCAGGTTTCATGTTTAGGTAATAGGCACCAAAAAAAGCCCAGACCGGCGCAGGCGAGAGACAGGATGCCCGCGCACCAGCGTTTGAGGCAGTGTTTGAGTGTTAGCGGGGTGCCGTCGATGGTTTCTAATTGTAAGCGCCACGCTTGCATGCCCAATGTCTGCTTGTTCAGTAACCAAAAACACAATAGAACGCACAAACAACAAGCAACATGCCAACAAACAACAGCGGATTGCCGCCAGCTGTGCTGGATGTTTCCACATAGGTTTTCCCAAATAACCAGCTTTCAATGCCGACTGCGATGCCGCCAAACAACATCAGCAGGCCAAATAATAAAAAACTGTCGTAAATGAGTGCGCCGAGGCGGCGCCATAGAGGTGCATTCGGCAGCATGGGTGCGGCATCTCGTGTGTGGAATGCTGAGCAGTATAAGCGACAGACGCTATAATGGCCGATCGTCTAACGCTTGGCAGTGCAATGAAAAGTATTCAAATTCGCGGTGCACGCACCCACAACTTAAAAAATATTAATCTCGATATTCCGCGCGACAAATTGGTTGTGCTGACTGGACTCTCCGGTTCTGGCAAATCTTCGTTGGCGTTTGATACTTTGTATGCCGAAGGCCAGCGCCGCTATGTGGAATCGCTGTCCACTTATGCGCGACAATTTTTGTCGATGATGGATAAACCGGATGTCGATCACATCGAAGGTTTATCACCTGCCATTTCGATTGAACAGAAATCCACCTCGCATAACCCGCGCTCCACAGTCGGCACCATCACGGAAATTTACGATTATTTGCGCTTGTTGTTTGCACGCGCCGGCGAGCCGCGCTGCCCAGAGCACAATAAACCGTTAGCGGCGCAAACCGTAAGCCAAATGGTCGATGCCGTGCTGGCAATGCCAGAAAACACCAAGTTGATGCTGTTGGCGCCAGTGATACGCGATCGCAAAGGCGAACACGCGCATGTGATTGAAAAATTAAAAAGCCAAGGTTTTGTGCGTGCGCGCATCGACGGCGTGGTGTGTGATTTGGACGATACACCCAAGCTGGCAAAAAATATCAAACACACCATAGAAGTGGTGGTGGATCGTTTTAGTGTGCGCGCCGATATACAACTGCGTTTGGCGGAATCTTTTGAAACCGCACTGAAATTGTCAGAAGGCATTGCGCAAATCGCGCACATGGATAACAGCAAGCAGCCAGAACAGATTTTTTCTGCCAAGTTTTCTTGCCCACTCTGCGACTACAGCATCAATGAGCTGGAGCCGCGTATGTTCTCTTTTAATAATCCGGCCGGCGCTTGTCCCGGCTGCGACGGTTTGGGTGTTAAACAATTTTTTGACCCTGATCGCATCGTGCAGTTTCCAGAAGCGTCGATCAGTGAAGGAGCAATTCGTGGTTGGGATAGAAGAAACTTTTATTACTTTCAAATGTTGACTTCGTTGGCCGATCACTACGGCTTTGATGTAGACACGCCGTGGGAAAAGCTGAAAAAAGCACAGAAAAATATCTTGCTGTGCGGCTCAGATGATGAGGATATTGTTTTCACCTATTCCAATGATCGCGGCGATGTCTATCAGCGCCAGCATCCGTTTGAGGGTATCGTCAACAATATGGAGCGCCGTTACCGCGAAACAGAATCGAACAGTGTGCGGGAAGATTTGGCGAAATATATCAGCAATCAATCATGCCCCGATTGTGGCGGAACGCGCCTGCGCAAAGAGTCTCGCCATGTGTACGTGGATAACCATACGTTGTCGCAGCTGACGGAGTTTCCTGTTGGCGAAGGTTCTCGCTATTTTTCCCAATTAGAATTGAAAGGTAGGCAAGGAAAGATTGCTGAAAAAATCCTGAAAGAAATTCAAGAGCGCCTGCGCTTTTTGGTAGATGTTGGCTTGAATTATTTGACACTCAACCGCAGTGCAGAAACGCTATCTGGTGGTGAGGCGCAGCGCATTCGCTTGGCCTCGCAAATCGGCGCCGGCTTGGTGGGTGTGATGTATATTTTGGATGAGCCGTCGATAGGCTTGCATCAGCGCGATAACGAGAGATTGTTGTCTACCTTGATCCGCCTGCGGGATCTCGGCAATACTGTGATCGTGGTGGAGCACGATGAAGATGCTATCAAAGCTGCCGATTTTATTGTGGACATTGGTCCTGGCGCTGGCGTGCACGGCGGTGAAATTGTCGCTAGTGGTTTGCTACCAGATATTGTCGGCAATAAAAAATCGCTGACAGGCGATTATTTGTCGGGCAGAAAAAGTATTGCTGTGCCATCAAAACGCTTAATGCTTAATCCAGAAAAACTGTTGGTGTTAGAAGGTGCAACGGGTAATAACTTGCAAAATGTTTCGTTGCAAATTCCGCTCGGTTTATTCACCTGTGTGACGGGTGTTTCTGGTTCTGGGAAATCGACCCTGATCAATCACACGCTGTATCCCATTTTGGCGGAGCAGTTAAACGGCGCGAGCGCTTTAAAGCCGGCGCCGTATGAGGCTATTCATGGTTTGGCGTTGGTAGATAAATGTATCGACATCGACCAAAGCCCTATCGGCCGCACACCGCGTTCAAATCCAGCGACATACACGGGCATGTTTACCGCAATTCGTGATTTGTTTGCCGGCACACAGGAAGCGCGCTCACGCGGTTATCAGCCTGGGCGTTTTAGTTTTAATGTGAAAGGTGGGCGTTGCGAAGCCTGTGAAGGCGATGGCGTAACCAAAGTAGAAATGCATTTTTTGCCGGATGTGTATGTGGCTTGTGATGTCTGCCACGGCAAACGCTACAACCGCGAAACGCTGGAAGTGTTGTACAAAGGCAAAAATATCCACGATGTATTGGATATGACCGTGGAAGCCGCCTTTGAATTTTTCAAAGCCGTGCCGGCAATCGCCAATAAATTGCAAACATTATTGGATGTGGGGCTCTCCTATATTCGCTTGGGGCAAAATGCGACTACGCTCTCTGGCGGTGAAGCGCAGCGTGTGAAATTGGCGAAAGAATTGTCTAAACGCAGCACAGGGCAGACGATCTATATTTTGGATGAACCAACTACCGGTCTGCACTTTCACGATATTGCGCAGTTGTTGACGGTGTTGATGCGCTTGCGCGATCAAGGCAACACCGTGGTGGTGATCGAGCACAATTTGGATGTGATCAAAACGGCGGACTGGATTGTCGATCTTGGGCCGGAAGGCGGTTCTGGCGGTGGGCAAATCATAGCTGTAGGGACGCCGGAAGATGTGGCACGCAATCAAGCGTCGCACACGGGGCGCTTCTTGCAGACATTGCTGCACTGAACGGGGGATAAACGCGGGGCGGGCCGGTATAATGGCGGTTTATTCTGTGCGAGGTTCCCATGACTGAACGCAAAGCCAGTGTCCAACGCGACACGCTGGAAACGCAGATTCAAGTTGCTATCAATCTCGATGGCACCGGCAAAACCCACTTTGAAACGCCAGTGCCATTTCTGGAGCATATGCTGGACCAAATTGCGCGCCACGGCCTGATTGATCTCGATGTGAGAGCGCAGGGCGATGTGCATATCGATGATCACCACACAGTAGAAGATGTTGGCATCACACTGGGGCAGGCGTTTGCGCAGGCGGTGGGCGATAAAAAAGGTATTTGCCGTTACGGCCATGCCTATGTGCCGCTCGATGAAGCGCTGTCGCGTGTGGTGATCGATTTTTCCGGTCGCCCCGGTTTGGAAATGCATGTCAATTTTACGCGCAGTCGCGTGGGCGATTTTGATGTCGATTTGTTTTACGAATTTTTCCAAGGCTTCGTCAATCACGCGGGTGTGACGCTGCACATCGACAATTTGCGCGGTGCGAATACGCATCACCAAATCGAAACCATTTTTAAAGCCTTTGGCCGTGCGTTGCGCATGGCACTCACGCCAGACCCGCGCATGGTTGGGCAAATGCCGTCTACCAAAGGCACGCTGTAACCATGTCATCTTCTGTTGCCGTAATTGATTACGGCATGGGCAATTTGCACTCCGTCGCTAAAGCGTTAGAGCATGTTGCGCCCAATGCGCGCGTGATAGTCACCAATAATCCCGCAGAGATTCGCGCCGCCGATCGTGTGGTGTTTCCTGGTGTTGGCGCCATGCGCGACTGCATGGCAGGTATTCGTCAAGTGGGTGCGGATGTTTTGGTCAAAGAAGCGATAGCGCAAAAACCGGTGTTGGCAATTTGTGTGGGTATGCAGGCGCTGATGACGCACAGCGAAGAAAACAGCGGTGTCGATTGCTTGAATATTTTGCAAGGTGCAGTGCGCTTTTTTGGCAACGATTTACGGGATAGCGATGACCAACGCTTGAAAGTGCCGCATATGGGTTGGAACGAAGTGTCGCAAACCAAGTCTCATGCGCTGTGGGCAGAGATTCCTCAAAATAGCCGGTTTTATTTCGTGCACAGCTACTATGTGGCTGCGCAAAATCGCGCGCTGGTAGCGGCCAGTGGTGATTATGGTGTGTCGTTTGATGCGGCGCTGCTCACCAAAAATCTGTTTGCGGTGCAGTTCCATCCAGAAAAAAGTCACACCGCCGGTTTGCAATTATTAAAAAACTTTATGTCTTGGGATGGGTGTTGTTAGTCATGTTGATTATTCCTGCCATTGATTTGAAAGATGGGCAATGCGTGCGCCTGAAACAAGGTCGCATGGATGATTCGACCGTGTTCGGTTCTGATCCAGTGGCGATGGCAAAGCGCTGGGTGGATGCCGGTGCGCGTCGTTTACATCTGGTGGATTTGAACGGTGCCTTTGCTGGCGAGCCGGTCAATGGCGAAGCGGTGAAAGCCATTGCGCGCGCCAATCCCTCGCTGCCGATACAAATTGGTGGCGGTATTCGCAACGCCGATATTATTGAAGCGTATCTGTCGGCCGGCGTGAGCTATGTCATCATCGGCACCAAAGCGGTGAAAGAGCCGCAGTTTGTGACAGAAATGTGCAAACAATTTGCAAGAAAAATTATTGTCGGCATTGACGCGCAAGACGGTATGGTCGCCACCGATGGCTGGGCGGAAATCAGCGCAGTGAAAGCAGTCGATTTGGCCAAACAATTTGCCGATGACGGTGTGTCTTCTATCGTCTACACCGATATTGCACGCGACGGCATGATGCAAGGTGTCAATGTTGAAGCAACGGCACAGTTGGCAGAGGCCTGCGGCATCCCCGTGATTGCGTCGGGCGGCGTCACCAATATGGATGATATTCGTGCCTTGAAAGCCGTGGCAGCACGCGGCGTGTTGGGCGCAATTACGGGGCGCGCTATATACGAAGGCACGCTGGATCTCGCTGAAGCGCAGCGGCTTTGTTTGGTGTAGGTCGTTATGTCGCAAAACTCGTTGTTGAATCGAACACTGCGCCATGTGCGGCGCGTGTGGTCTGATCTCAATACAACGCTGCGCGGCGAAGACCAATATCGCGTTGATCCCGCGTTAAGTGATCGCGATGTCGATTACTTTCGGCAACAAATTAAAAACTGTCTTGCCGCGCCCGGTGGTGAGTGGGCAAAACGCGCACAAGCGGCATATATCGGCCATGCATATATGGCCCTCAATAAACAGGGACGCCTGCGTTTTTTGCGTTTGCTGGCCAGCGATTTTGATGTCGATGAACAGGGCGTTCAGCGCGCCATTGATGCCTATGTGCAAGCGCTATGTGCAGATGAAAGCCTAAATTGCGCCACAAATTGAGCAAGGCCTTGATTGCGCCACGCGTGCAGTTGCTGACCTTGTTCAATGCAATGCCTAGCGGCATTAAATTTCTTGTTGATATGCGCAGTGAGTTGCTGGAGATGGAAGCCAGCAAAGATGCAGAGTTGCGCGAAGTAGAAAAAGATTTAAAACATTTGCTGACTACTTGGTTTGATATTGGTTTTCTGCAGTTGCAACAGCTGACTTGGGATTCCCCGGCTGCATTGTTAGAAAAGTTGATTGAATATGAAGCAGTACATGAAATTACCAGTTGGGTGGATTTGAAAAATCGTATGGCTGCCGATAGGCGGCTGTTTGCGTTTATTCATCCCAATATGGAAGACGAGCCATTGATTTTCGTGCAGGTTGCACTCTGCAATGGTTTAGCGGCGAATGTGCAGGCGCTATTGGATACACACACACGCACCTATGATGTTGAGGGTGCGAATACGGCCATTTTTTATTCCATTTCCAATGCGCAAAAAGGGTTGTCTGGGATTAGCTTTGGCAATTTTTTGATCAAACGCGTCGTGACCAATTTAAAGAAAGAATTTCCACAGCTGAAGCGTTTTGCCACGCTGTCACCGGTGCCTGGTTTTATGAAATGGCTATCTGAGCAGATGGAGCAAAAGGGAAGTGCACTTCTCGGTCTGCAGGAAAAAACAGCGTTGAAAAATTTGGCGGAGCAACTGGGTGTTGGTGTTGAACTGAAAGATATTTTGGCTGTATTGGCGTGGCATCAAAATCAAATGATTTGCGATGTGCTGAAGCCGATGTTGTTGCGTCTGTGTGCGGAATACTTAACCGGATTGCAGGAGGGCAAACAGCGTGCGCGCGACGGCGTGGCGCACTTTCATTTGGGCAACGGCGCAACACTGCAACAAGTCAATTGGATGGCGGATGTTTCACCCAAAGGGATTCGTCAGTCTTGCGGTATGATGGTGAATTATCTGTACAACCCAGACACCATAGACCGCAACAGTGAAAACTATATGCAGTTTGGTGCGATTGCCGCTTCTACCGATGTGCTGGAATTGCGTGAAATAAATCGTTAAGCAAGATGCTGGTTGATCACTTGCAACACATGCTTGAAGCATTTAGGGTTGCCGCAAACGATATTGCCGTTTTCCATATATTGATTGCCGCCCTGAAAATCGCTGATCAAACCGCCTGCTTCTTGAATCAATAAAATGCCCGCTGCAATATCCCACGGTTTTAAACCCATCTCCCAAAACGCATCGAAACGACCGGCGGCGATATAGGCTAAGTCCAGTGCAGCAGAGCCGGCGCGGCGTATGCCGGCGGTTTGCGGTGCTAGTGTTTCCAATACTTTGACATAGGCGGGCAGTTTTTCGCTTTGATGGCTGCGAAAAGGGATGCCGGTGCCGAGCAGTGCGCCGTCGAGCGTGGTGCGTGAAGTAACGCGAATTCTGCGCCCATTCAATTGCGCGCCGCGCCCGCGACTAGCAGTGAATTCTTCGCGCGTCACGGGGTTGTACACCACGGCGTGTTCAATTTTTCCTTGGTATTGGCAGGCAATGGAAACCGCGTAGTGCGGAATGCCGCGCACAAAATTGGTAGTGCCATCCAGAGGGTCAATGATCCAAATGTAATCGGCATCGGGATTCGTGCTACCACTTTCTTCAGCGAGAAAGCCGTGATCGGGATAGGTTTTTTGCAGCAGGCGAATGATGATGTCTTCGGCAGCGCGATCCACTTCCGTTACATAATCGTTTGTGCCTTTTTCAGAAACAGGAATCAGGTCAAGACGATCTGAGGCGCGTACGATGTGTTCACCAGCCTGGCGCGCAGCACGCAAGGCAATATTCAGCATGGGCTGCATGTGTAGACCGCGATGTTCAGCAAGGAAAGGGGCGGCATTGTAGCAGCCGACCGCAAAGGGATAAACGAATTGCTTTGGCGTAGTGGTTAAATCAGGCACAATGTCGCCCTTCATTTTGATGTGCGGCGTGTGACAGGTTCTGTATGGCAGTGGGCTCGAAATCGGCAGTGGTGTTGGATGGCGCGAAAGTAGCGCAGGAAACGGAAGCGCATATCCGTGAGCGCGTAGAAAAGCTCAAAGCGCTGTCTGGTATCACGCCCATTTTGGCAACTATCCTCGTCGGCGATGATCCATCCTCGGCCACTTATGTGCGCATGAAGGGCAATGCCTGTCGCCGCGTCGGTATGGATTCCATGGCCATTGAAATGCCGCAGTCCACGACGACTGAACAGCTGCTGGCTAAAATTCACGAGTTGAATGCCAATCCCGCCGTGCACGGGGTTTTGCTACAGCATCCTGTGCCAGCACAAATTGACGAAAGAGCGTGTTTTGACGCAATTGCCCTTGATAAAGATGTCGATGGAGTGACTTGCCTAGGCTTCGGCCGTATGGCGATGGGTGAGCTTGCGTATGGCTCTGCCACGCCGGCGGGTGTGATGCGCTTGCTGGCGGCATATAACATTCCTTTGGCAGGCAAACATGCAGTGGTGCTCGGGCGCAGCCCAATTTTAGGTAAACCCATGGCGGCGATGTTGCTCAATGCCGATTGCACGGTAACGATCTGTCATTCACGCACGCAAGGCTTGCAGGCTTTGGTGGGGCAAGCAGATATTGTGGTGGCGGCTGTGGGTCGCCCTGCCTTTATTCCTGGAGAGTGGATTAAAGATGGTGCTGTGGTGGTGGATGCTGGTTACCACGAAGGTGGTCTGGGCGATGTTGAGTTGACTTCAGTAATTGATCGCGCCAGTGCCTATACGCCTGTGCCGGGCGGCGTGGGCCCTATGACGATCAATACCCTAATTCTGCAAACGCTCCAAGCGGGCGAGTGTAAGTTGGGCGCAAAAGCACTGTGACTTTTACCCTGCTACAGCGCTGCCAGTTGCTTGTGCATGACTGGATTTACGGCAATCGCATACGCGTCAAGTCGAGCAACAGCATCGACATTGCATTTGCAGAAAGACTGCGCATGAAGAAGGTCGATATTCTGATCAAAGGGAGTAATAACAGCCTCTCGATTGGCCGCGGTAGCATGGTGGCCAAATGCAAGATCCGCATTGATGGCAGTAATCAGAGGGTCGAAATTGGTGAGGATTGTCTCTACCATGCCGGCAAAATCTATCTGCGTTATAACAGCAATCAGCGCATCAAAATTGGTGATAAAACGACGATCGAAGATGCTTATTTGCTGACAGATGAAGATGCTAGCATCACCATTGGTCGTGATTGCATGTTTTCCAAGTTTGTCCATTTGCGGGCTGGCGATGGGCATTCCGTGCTAGATGTAGCTACGGGTAAGCGCATCAATCGCGCCAGAGACATCACCCTTGGAGATCGTGTTTGGGTTGGCCGAGCAGCCTGTATTCTCAAGGGCGCCAATATTCCTGAGAGCAGTATTGTCGGTGCGCATGCCGTGGTTACTAGGCAATTTGACCAGCCGGGGTCTGCAATTGCAGGAAATCCAGCGGTAGTGGTGAGATCTGGCTTGGATTGGGATAGGCGAATGCTGTAGTTATTGAGCCAGTTATTAAAATAAATGCAGTTCCTTGTTGACTTGCCTTTTTCTCGCCTATAGAATTGCGCCTCTTTTTCGCCTAGCTCCAAAATCTTCACTGGGGTCTGGCTGCAAAACCAGAAGTAAGTAATTGATTTGTTGAGGCTTTCTGTTCATGCAGAACCAAAGAATTCGAATTCGCTTGAAGGCATTTGATCATCGTTTGATCGATACTTCGACGCAAGAAATTGTAGAAACGGCTAAAAGAACTGGTGCTCAAGTGAGGGGGCCAATCCCTTTGCCAACTCGTAAAGAGCGCTTCACGGTGTTGATTTCTCCGCATGCCAACAAAGATGCGCGAGATCAGTACGAAATTCGCACGCATAAAAGAATGCTCGATATTGTTGAGCCAACCGATAAAACGGTCGATGCGCTGATGAAGCTGGATTTGGCGGCAGGTGTAGAAGTTCAAATCAGCCTCGGCTGATAAAAATCAGTAAGTAATAAGTTAAGAAGTCGCATACGCAGTACATATGCAACTCCTTGGTGTAACGCCTACTTAGGCGGCCATAGCGGGTAAAGCCCCGTACACGAGAGGTGAAAAATGGTTAGTGGTCTAGTCGGTCGCAAGTGCGGCATGACGCGTGTATTTACAGAAGACGGCATCTCGATTCCTGTAACGGTCATCGAGATTGAGCCGAATCGCGTTACTCAAATCAAATCTCTTGATCGTGATGGTTACGCTGCGGTGCAGGTAACTGTCGGCACGCGTCGTCAATCGCGTGTGACTAAAGCGGCTGCCGGCCATTTTGCGAAAGCCGGCGTTGGTGCTGGTCGTGGATTGTGGGAATTGGCAAGCGATGGTGCTGATGTGCCTGCTGTTGGATCTGAATTGACGGTTTCTACTTTTTCTGATGGTCAGCTGGTTGATGTGACTGGCCAATCTCGCGGTAAAGGTTTTCAGGGTGTTATCAAGCGTTGGAATTTTAGTGCGCAAGATGCAACCCACGGTAACTCCTTGTCTCACCGCGCGCCAGGCTCGATTGGTCAGAACCAATCTCCAGGTCGTGTATTTAAAGGTAAAAAAATGGCAGGCCATATGGGTGACGAGCAGGTCACAGTGCAGAACTTGCAAGTGGTTCGCGTGGATGTGGAGCGCAATCTGTTATTGGTTCGCGGTGCGGTGCCTGGTGCGCCGGGTGGTGATCTGATTGTTCGTCCTGCGGTCAAGGCTTCCTAAGAGGGGAATGTTGTGGAATTGAATATAGCAACACTCGAAGGTGGTAGCGCCGGCAAGGTTCAGGTTTCTGACACTGCTTTTGGGCGCGCATACAACGAGGATTTGGTTCATCAGGCAGTTACTGCGTATTTGTCTGGTGGTCGTCAAGGTTCGCGCGCGCAAAAAAATCGCTCAGAAGTGAGTGGCGGCGGAAAAAAACCTTGGAAACAAAAGGGTTCTGGTCGTGCGCGTGCTGGTAGCACTCGCAGTCCAATTTGGCGCACAGGTGGTGTGACTTTCGCTGCGCGACCACAAGATCACAGTCAAAAACTGAACCGCAAAATGTATCGTGCGGCGTTGCAGAGTATTTTGTCTGAGTTGGCGCGTCAGGATCGTTTGGTGGTGGTTGAAAAGATTGAGTTGGATCAACCAAAAACAAAATTGCTACAACAGAAACTTGATGCGCTGAAACTCAGCAATGTTTTGATTGTTTCTGATGATGTTAGTGAGAACTTGTACTTGTCAGCCCGCAATTTACCTAATGTGGATGTGCGCGATGTGAATGCGGCGGATCCTGTGAGCTTGGTGCGTTTTGATAAGGTGTTGATCACTGTCCCCGCCGTGAAGAAGTTTGATGAGGTGTTGGCATGAATCAGGAGCGTATTTATAAAGTTCTTGTTGGGCCGCAGATTTCTGAGAAATCCACCATGGTGTCTGGTGACAGCAATCAGGTGGTTTTTAAAGTTGCTCTCGATGCAAACAAGCTGGAAATTAAGCATGCAATAGAGAAGCTGTTTAATGTGAAGGTTGCAGCGGTGCGTGTGTTGCGCATGAAGGGTAAAGTTAAGCGCAATCGCTTTGGTGATGTTCGTCGCAGTGATTGGAAAAAAGCCTATATCCGCTTGGAGCAGGGTCATGATATTGACTTTGCCAGCATGTAACGGCGGGGAGTAAATTTTTATGCCAATAGTAAAAAGAAAGCCTACCTCGCCTGGTCGTCGTTTCGTAGTCAGTGTTGTTAATCCTGATTTACACAAAGGTGCGCCGCATGCAGCTTTGGTAGAAAAGAAAAGCAAGCGTGGTGGTCGTAACAATAATGGCCGCATCACAGTGCGCCATCAAGGTGGTGGTCACAAACAGCATTACCGCATCGTTGATTTCAAGCGCAATAAAGATGGCATCGTGGCTTCGGTTGAGCGTTTAGAATACGATCCAAATCGCAGTGCAAATATTGCGTTGGTTTGCTATGCGGATGGCGAGCGCCGCTACATCGTTGCGCCTAAAGGCTTAAAAGTTGGTGATAAAGTTCAATCTGGATCTGCGTCTCCAATTGCAGTTGGTAATTCTCTGCCGTTGCGCAATATTCCTATTGGTTCCAATGTTCATTGCATCGAAATGAAGCCAGGCAAAGGTGCGCAGGTTGCGCGTTCTGCTGGCGCCTCTGCACAGCTGGTTGCTCGCGAAGGTGCTTACGCTACATTGCGCTTGCGTAGTGGTGAAATGCGCAAAATCTTGGCGGATTGCAAAGCAACGCTGGGAGAAGTTTCAAACAGTGAGCACAACTTGCGGTCATTGGGTAAGGCTGGTGCAAGCCGCTGGCGCGGTGTTCGTCCAACCGTTCGCGGCGTGGTAATGAACCCCGTTGATCACCCGCATGGTGGTGGTGAAGGTAGAACTTCTGGTGGTCGTCACCCTGTTTCTCCATGGGGTACACCAACTAAGGGTTATAAGACTCGTAAAAATAAGCGTACTGACGACTTAATTGTTCGTCGTCGTAACAAGAAGTAAGAATTTAAGAGGATAGATTTGTGCCGCGTTCATTAAAAAAAGGCCCGTTCATAGATTTGCATCTTGTTAAAAAGGTGGAGACGGCGCTGGAAAAGAATGACAAGCGTCCAATCAAAACATGGTCGCGTCGCTCCATGATTATGCCAGAAATGGTTGGTTTGACCATTGCGGTACACAACGGTCGTGCACATGTTCCGGTGTTTGTGACTGAGGAAATGGTTGGACACAAACTCGGAGAGTTTTCTGTTACGCGTACTTATAAAGGGCATGCGGCAGATAAAAAAGCCAAGCCCGGTAAAAAGTAAGAGGTGAGGGTGATGCAAGAAGTTTCAGCAACATTGTGTGGCGCTCGTGGTTCTGCGCAGAAAGTGCGACTGGTGGTTGATCAAATTCGCGGTCAGCATGTCGAAAAAGCATTGGATATTTTGTCGTTCAGCAACAAAAAAGCGGCTGTATTGGTTAAAAAAGTCCTTGAGTCTGCAATTGCAAATGCAGAGCACAATCAAGGTCTTGATGTAGATGAGCTGCATGTGTCTACAGCATTTGTTGATGAAGGTATGGTGATGAAGCGCATCAAGCCTCGCGCCAAAGGGCGTGCGGATAGAATTCTGAAGCGCACATGTCACATCACTGTCAAAGTTGCCGCTAAATAACAGCGGTAAATTAGGAGATCGCAATGGGTCAAAAAGTACATCCAACAGGCATTCGTCTAGGTATCATCAAAAAGCATACATCTGTTTGGTATGCTAGCAGTGCTACCTATGCGGACAAATTGTTGGCAGATATCAAAGCGCGTACTTTTATCCAAAAGAAATTGGCTAGTGCGTCAGTAAGTCGTGTTGATATAGAGCGTCCATCTCAATCGGCGCGCGTGACGATTCATTCTGCACGCCCTGGCATTGTAATTGGCAAGAAGGGTGAGGATGTTGAGAAGTTGCGCGGTGAAGTCGCTCAGATTTTGGGCGTGCCTGTGCATATCAACATTGAAGAAATTCGTAAACCGGACATCGATGCGGTTTTAGTGGCGCAAGGCGTGGCTCAACAGTTAGAGCGTCGCGTAATGTTTCGACGCGCTATGAAGCGTGCGGTTCAAAACGCAATGCGCCAAGGTGCATTAGGTATCAAGATTATGGTGTCTGGTCGCTTGGGTGGTACGGATATTGCTCGTACCGAGTGGTATCGTGAAGGTCGTGTTCCTTTGCATACCCTGCGTGCAGATATTGATTATGCGACGGCAGAAGCTTTGACAACCTACGGAATTATCGGCGTGAAGGTTTGGATCTTCAAAGGCGAGATTCTTGATGCTGTAGAGCAAGCTGAAGCAGTAACCGGCAGAAAGAAGTCATCTAATCAGGGGTAAGACGCGCCATGTTACAACCTAAGCGCACAAAATTTCGCAAGCAGTTCAAAGGGCGAAACCGCGGACTTGCTCAGCGTGGTAGTAAAGTTAGTTTTGGTGAATTTGGCCTGAAAGCAACCATGCGTGGTCGCATTACAGCCAGGCAAATTGAAGCTGCAAGAAGGGCGTTGACGCGTCGTTTAAAGCGTGGCGGTCGTGTGTTTATCAGAATTTTTCCTGATAAGCCGATTACGCAAAAGCCGCTTGAGGTGCGTCAAGGTAAAGGTAAGGGTAGTGTTGAATACTGGGTTGCCCAAATTCAACCAGGTAAGGTTTTGTACGAAGTAGAAGGCGTATCGGAAGAATTGGCGCGTGAGGCTTTGACGCTTGCCGCAGCTAAACTTCCTTTGACTACAACATTTGTTAAACGGCAGATCATGTAATGAAATCGGCAGATCTTCGCAGTAAATCCACTGCTGAATTGCAGGTTGAGTTGGATAAGCAACTCAAGGATCAGTTCAAGCAAAAAATGCAGCTAAGTACTGGACAGTTGTCGCAGACACATTTGCTTAAGACGGTAAGACGCCGTGTTGCGCAAATTAAAACGCTGTTGAAAGAAAAGGCTGGTGAATGACATGACGAACAAAGAGCAAACAGCTCGCACCAAAACGGGTCGCGTTGTCAGTAATAAAATGGATAAAACGATTACGGTGCTAATCGAGCGTCGCGTTAAGCATGAGCTGTACGGCAAATATTTGGTAAAATCGTCAAAATTAAAAGCGCATGATGAAAATAATGAATGTGCAATCGGCGATATCGTAACGGTAAAAGAGACTCGTCCTCTCTCCAAGGCTAAAACTTGGACATTGGTTAAGGTTGAGGAAAAAGCAACTGTCGTTTGATAGTTGACTTTGATAGCGTATGTTTTTGGAGTGTAGTAAATGATACAAACTCAAACTTTTTTGGATGTGGCAGATAATAGCGGCGCCCGCAGAGTTATGTGTATCAAAGTGTTGGGCGGTTCACATCGCCGCTACGCTGGTGTAGGCGATATTATCAAGGTCAGCGTTAAAGATGCTATTCCGCGCGGCAAGGTAAAAAAAAGGCCAAGTGATGACAGCTGTGGTTGTGCGTACTAAAAAAGGTGTGCGTCGCCCAGATGGCTCTTTGATCAAATTTGATGACAATGCGGCTGTTTTGTTGAACAACCAGCAGGCTCCTATCGGGACGCGTATATTTGGACCGGTTACTCGCGAGCTGCGCGGTGAAAAGTTCATGAAAATTATTTCTCTGGCACCAGAAGTGCTTTGATCTAGGCTGGAGTGAGGTTTAGGTATGAATAAGATTAAGAAAGATGATCAGGTGCTTGTAACTACGGGCAAAGATAAGGGTAAGCGTGGCTCCGTCCAAAAAGTGCTGGATAACGGTCGCGTAGTCGTGGCCGGTGTAAACCTTTTGAAAAAGCATACTAAGCCTAACCCTCAACTCGGTGTTCAAGGCGGAATTGTGGAGCGAGAAGCTTCTATTGATATTTCTAACATCGCAATCTACAACCCTAAAACTAACAAGAAAGACCGTGTTGGTTTCAAGGATGTGGATGGCAAAAAAGTGCGGATCTATAAGTCTAGCGGCGAAGTGATTGGCGCTTAAGTTAAAGGTGAAATTGTAAGGGCCAGACTGCAACAGGTTTATAAAAGCGAAATATTGCCCAAGTTGAAAGATGAGTTGGGCGTAAAGAGCGTAATGGAAGTGCCAAAGATCACTAAAATTACCGTCAATATGGGTGTCGGTGAGGCGTTGGCCGATAAGAAAATTCTTGAAAACGCTGTGCGTGATCTCGAACAAATTACAGGCCAAAAAGCAGTTATTACCAAGGCAAGAAAGTCTATTGCTGCATTCAAAGTGCGTGAAGGCTGGCCTATTGGCTGTAAGGTAACTCTGCGCAATGATCGTATGTATGAGTTTCTAGATCGTTTAATTACAGTGGCGATTCCGCGTATTCGTGATTTTCGTGGCATTAGCCCTAAGCAATTTGATGGGCGCGGCAATTTCTCTATGGGTGTGTCCGAACAGATCATCTTTCCTGAGATTGATTACGATAAAATTGATGCATTGCGCGGTCTTGATATCGCAATAACGACAACGGCAAAAACGGACGAAGAAGGCAGAGCATTGCTCAAGGCTTTTAACTTCCCATTTAAAGCCTGATTATTTATCTACGAGGATAGCCCTTCACATGGCAAAACTTTCGATGATTGAGCGTGAAAAAAAGCGCGCAAAAACAGTCGCAAAATATGCGGAAAAGCGTGCTCGTCTAAAGGCTGTGATAGCCAATCCTAAGGTTTCGGACGAAGAACGCTGGGAGGCTCAGGTGCAGCTACAAAAGTTGCCGCGTAATGCTAATCCTGTGCGTATGCAAACTAGATGTCAGCTGACTGGCCGTCCACACGCGGTGTACCGTAAGTTTGGCCTTTCTCGTATCAAGCTTAGAGAGCATGCTATGAAAGGTGATGTGCCTGGCTTGGTTAAGGCTAGCTGGTAAGTTTCTGGAGTTATTAGTATGAGTATGCAAGACCCTTTGGCAGACATGATTGCAAGAATTAAGAATGCGCAGTTAGCGCAACTTGCAACAACCTCTATGCCTTCATCCAAAATCAAAGTTGCCGTTGCTGAAGTATTAAAATCAGAAGGTTACATTGAGAGCTTGTCGGTAAGTGCCGGAAGTAAACCGGAACTCACCCTGGTGCTGAAGTACTATCAGGGCAAACCAGTTATTGATGGCATTAAGCGTATAAGCCGCCCAGGTCTGCGTAACTATCGCGGTAAAGACGAGTTGCCAACAGTTGCCAATAACTTGGGTGTTGCCATCGTCTCTACCAGTCAGGGCGTGATGACAGATCGTGCTGCTCGCAAAGCCAATATCGGCGGCGAGATCTTGTGTACCGTATTCTAGGAATTTAAACAATGTCCAGAGTTGCCAAGAATCCCGTTATATTGCCTGCAGGTGTGACCATTACCATCGCTCCTACGGCAATTAGCGTAAAAGGTGGAAAAGGTGAGCTTTCCATGTCATTGAGTTCTGCGGTGGAAGTTTCGCAGGATGCAGGTCAAGTTACATTTGGCGCGCGTAATGGTGCCCGTGAAGCTTGGATGATGGCGGGTACAACGCGCGCGCTGGTTGCCAATATGGTAAAAGGGGTAAGCGCGGGTTTTGAGCGCAAGCTTGAGTTGGTTGGCGTCGGTTATCGCGCAAAAGCAAACGGTGATGTGTTGAATTTGACACTGGGTTACTCACATCCGATTGAGTATCAGTTGCCGGCAGGTATAACTGCTGAAACACCTAGTCAGACAGAAATTATTTTGAAAAGTATCGATAAGCAATTGCTAGGGCAGGTGGCTGCTGTAATTCGTTCTTATCGTGAGCCAGAGCCTTATAAGGGTAAAGGTGTTCGTTATTCAGATGAAGTTGTTCGCCGTAAAGAAGCGAAGAAAAAGTAAGGTATAGGTGTATGAATTCTAAAAAAGCAGGACGTTTGCGTAGAGCAAAATCAACACGAATGAAAATTCGTGAGCAGGGCGCTTACCGTTTGAGCGTGCATCGTACGCCTAAGCATATTTATGCTCAGGTCACCTCGCCAGATGGTGCAAAAGTTATGGCGCAGGCTTCTACGCTGGAATCCGCTCTCTCCTCTGGTGCAACGGGTAATGCTAAGGCTGCTGAGAGTGTTGGCGCACTGGTTGCTGAAAGGGCCAAAGCGGCAGGCGTTGTAAAAGTTGCATTTGATCGTAGCGGATTTAAATACCATGGTCGCGTTAAAGCATTGGCAGATGCAGCGCGTTCAGCTGGCCTCGAGTTCTAATTAGGTGTAAAAATGGCGCTTCAAGAGCAGAAAGAAAAAGATAAAAATTCAGATGGCCTGTTGGAAAAACTGGTTCAAGTTAACCGTGTTGCCAAGGTAGTAAAAGGCGGTCGTACATTTTCATTTACTGCACTAACTGTCGTTGGTGATGGTAACGGTAAAGTGGGTTTTGGTCGTGGAAAAGCGCGTGAAGTGCCTGTTGCGATTCAAAAAGCAATGGAAGCTGCGCGTCGCAATATGATTACTGTTGATCTGAACGGCAACACGATTTTTTATCCAGTGAAAGCGCGTCACGGTGCGGCAAATATCTATATGCAGCCCGCTTCTGAAGGTACAGGCGTTATTGCAGGGGGCGCAATGCGCTCTGTGCTTGAACTTGCTGGTGTGCAGAACGTATTGGCGAAGTGCTATGGCTCGACCAATCCTGTGAATGTGGTTCGCGCAACAATTCGCGGCTTGAAAGAAATGCGTTCGCCCGAAGAAATTGCGGCAAAGCGCGGTAAAACTGTAGAAGAGATTCGTGGCTAATTCGACTAGCTGGCCAATCGATAACCAAGGTTTTTAATTATGGCAAATACGATCAAAGTAACGCAAGTACGCAGCACGGCCGGTAGACTGAAGTCGCATCAGTGCTGTGTTAAAGGCTTGGGCTTGCGTCGAATTGGACACACTGTAGAAGTGCAGGATTCCCCTTCAGTGCGCGGAATGATTAATAAAGTTAGCTATATGCTGAAAGTGGAGTGCTGAGATGCATCTGAACAGTTTGAGTCCAGCTCCTGGGCATAAAACACCGAAGCTACGTGTAGGTCGCGGAATCGGTTCCGGTTTAGGTAAAACTTGCGGTCGTGGCCATAAGGGTCAGAAGGCGCGCAAGAGCGGCAATGTTCGCCCGGGTTTTGAGGGTGGTCAAATGCCATTGCAGAAACGCCTACCTAAATACGGTTTTGTTTCGCGTATCAGCCTGACAACTGCGCAAGTTCGTTCGGCTGAATTGAGCAAAGTAGACGGCGATTTGGTAACGCTGGAGACATTAAAAGCTGCAAATGTTCTTAATGAGAGCATTAAACGAGCAAAAATTTTTCTGTCAGGTGAAATCACAAAATCTTTTGTAATTAAGGGTTTGACTGTAACTAAAGGTGCGCGTCAGGCAATCGAAGCGGCTGGTGGAAAAGTCGAGGAATAATCGTAGTGGCGACGACTCCAGCAGCAATGGCTAATCAAAAAGGCTTGGGTGAGTTATGGACTCGCCTGAAGTTTCTTTTGTTGGCAATTATTGTCTATCGGGTTGGCAGTCATATACCTGTTCCGGGGATTGACCCTGCAAGACTAGAAAGTATTTTTAACCAAACCCAAAATACAATTTTTGGCATGGCAAATATGTTTTCTGGTGGCGCTTTGGAGCGTATGAGTGTGCTGGCATTGGGTGTCATGCCATACATTTCGGCTTCTATCATTATTCAATTGCTTTCATCAGTAGTGCCGCATTTAGAGCAGTTAAAAAAGGAAGGCGAGCAAGGCCGCAGAAAGATTAGCCAATATACGCGTTATGGCACGGTTATTCTTGCGACGGTTCAGGCCTTCGGTATGGTTAGTAGTTTGTCGGGACAGGATGCTTTATATGCAACCGGTCTTAGTGTTTATATTTTAGCCGTCGTTTCATTGATCACTGGATCAATGTTTATGATGTGGCTGGGTGAGCAAATTACCGAAAGAGGAATTGGTAACGGCGTATCCATGTTGATTTTTGCAGGTATTGTCGCAGGCCTTCCCGCGGCCATTGGGCAAGCATTAGAACAAGCGCGCCAGGGTGATTTGAATGTTGTATTGCTGCTGGGTATAGCGGTCGGCGTGCCAGCTCTGATATATGCCATTGTATTTATTGAAAGAGGCCAGCGAAGATTGACGGTGAATTATGCGCGTCGTCAAGTTGGGCGTAAGGTTTATCAAGGACAGAGTACGCATCTGCCATTAAAAGTGAATATGTCTGGTGTAATACCGGCTATTTTTGCCAGCAGTTTATTGTTGTTTCCTGCAACAATTGCTCAGATGTTTGGTCAGCGTGTTGGCATGGAGTGGCTGCAGGATGTTGCACTATGGATTGGCCCTGGTCAGCCATTAAATATTTTGTTGTTTACTGCCTTGATTGTGTTTTTCTGTTTTTTTTATACGGCATTAATGTTTAACCCTAAGAGAAGTAGCGGACAACCTGAAAAAGGCGGTGCTTATGTTCCAGGCATTAGACCTGGTGAATACACTGCTAAATATATAGACAATGTGCTCACGCGATTGACAATTGTTGGCGCAGTTTATATGACGGTTGTTTGCCTTATTCCACAAGGGTTGGTAATGGCATTCAATGTCCCCTTTTATTTAGGTGGAACATCGCTGCTAATCGTGGTTGTAGTGGTTATGGATTTTATGGCGCAGGTACAATCTCATCTGATGTCGGCGCAGTACGATTCTTTGTTGAAAAAAGCCAATCTAAAAAATTACGGTAATAGTTAGTTCTTGTTATATCCAGAGCTGATTTTGAGTGGAGATAAGTTGTGAAAGTTAGAGCATCTGTGAAAAAAGTTTGTCGCGGCTGTAAATTAGTGCGGCGGAAAGGCGTTATTCGCGTAATTTGTAGTGTCGAACCGCGTCATAAGCAAAGACAAGGTTGATTTAGTCGCTCACCGAGAGTACCCTAGCGCCCCTTTCGGGCTGGGTCGTTGTCTGTTCGAGCAAAATAACTTTTAACTGATTGAATTTATTGGAGTTTTCTAGTAATGGCGCGTATTGCTGGTGTCAACATACCCGATAACAAACACACAGTAATTGCACTGACCTATATCTATGGTGTCGGGCGTACTCGTGCACAAGATATCTGCGCAGCTTCAGGCATTGCAGAGTCGGCAAAAATGGGTAGTTTGAGTGAGGCTCAGGTAGATAGCCTGAGAGCTGAAGTTGCCAAACTTACCGTAGAAGGTGATTTGCGTCGTGAAGTGAATATGAGTATCAAACGCCTCATGGATTTAGGCTGCTATCGTGGCTTGCGTCACCGTAAGGGCTCCCTGTTCGTGGTCAGCGTACTAAAACAAATGCTCGCACTAGGAAAGGCCCTCGTAAGGCAATTAAAAAATAATTGAAATTAAAGCGTAACCAAGTTAGACGAGAGAGATATGGCAAAGCCATCAGCAGCAGCAAAAACGCGTAAAAAAATTAAGAAAACCGTCGTAGATGGTATTGCTCATATTTATGCGTCGTTCAACAACACCATCGTGACAATCACGGACCGTCAAGGCAATGCTTTGAGTTGGGCAACTTCTGGTGGCTCTGGGTTTCGTGGTTCGCGTAAGAGCACGCCATTTGCCGCGCAGGTTGCAGCCGAGCGTGCTGGTATAGCTGCGCAAGAATATGGCTTGAAAAATCTAGATGTCGAAGTGAAGGGTCCCGGTCCCGGTAGAGAGTCAGCAGTTCGGGCGTTGAATAATTGCGGATACAAAATCGGCAACATCGTTGATGTCACGCCAATTCCGCATAACGGCTGCCGTCCACCAAAAAGACGCCGCGTTTAACTGTTGAGCTTGTAAGAGAATTTGAGAGGCTGTTTGAATGGCAAGATATATCGGACCTAAGTGTAAACTCTCCCGCCGTGAGGGAACGGATTTGATGCTGAAAAGTGGTGTAAAGCCGCTTGATGCAAAGTGCAAGGTAGAGACAGCGCCTGGTCAACACGGCCAACGCCGCGGTCGCCTTTCTGATTACGGTGTGCAGTTGCGTGAAAAACAAAAAGTACGCCGCATTTATGGTGTGCTTGAGAAACAATTCCGTAGTTATTACGCAGAAGCAGCGCGCCGTAAAGGTAATACAGGTGAAAATTTGCTCCGCCTCTTAGAGTGCAGGTTGGACAATGTTGTTTACCGTATGGGCTTCGGTTCCACAAGAGCAGAAGCGCGTCAGCTGGTTTCGCACAAGGCAATCGTTGTTAATGGCGGCACTGTCAATATCCCTTCTTTTCAAGTTCAGCCTGGTAGTGTGGTTGCTGTGCGTGAAAAGAGTAAAAATCAGCTTCGCATTCAGTCCTCTATGAATATTGCTGCGCAACGCGGGCAATCGGAGTGGATTGAATTGAATGCCGGAAAAATGGAAGGCCAATTTAAGCGCGTGCCTGATCGTAGTGATCTTTCTTCAGAAATCAATGAAAGCTTGATCATCGAACTTTATTCGAAATAATTTCCAGGATTACTGCATGCAAAGCTCAACTACAGAACTGTTGACGCCCAGACACATCGATGTCCAACAAATTTCTTCTACCCGTGCAAAAGTGGTGCTCGAGCCATTGGAGCGTGGCTTTGGTCATACGCTGGGTAATGCGCTGCGTCGCATTTTGCTTTCCTCTATGCCGGGTTGCGCTATTGTTGAAGTGGAGATGGATGGCGTACTTCACGAGTTCAGCACTATTGCTGGCATTCAGGAAGATGTCATTGAAATTTTGCTCAATCTGAAAGGCGTTGCGGTTGTAATGCACGGCAACAAGGATCGTGCAGTTATCACGATCAACAAAAAAGGAGCAGGAGCAGTAACTGCAGCAGATATCCAAGTAGATGCTGATGTTGAGATCAAAAACCCAGAGCATGTTATTTGTCATATAAATAATGCTTCTGCGGCGGTGAGCATGCGCTTGATTGTGGCGCGCGGTATAGGTTATCAGCCTGCAGATAGCCATGCTGTAGGTGAAGATGAAAACCGTACTATTGGTCGTCTTCAACTGGACGCCTCATTCAGTCCGGTAGTGAGAATTTCTTACACGGTCGAGAGTGCGCGTGTTGAGCAGCGTACCGACCTTGATAAATTGATTATCGACATGGAAACCAATGGGACAATTAACCCAGAGGAAGCTATTCGCCGTGCTGCCACTATTCTGCAGCAGCAGTTGGTAGTTTTTGTTGATTTGGAAAGTGAAAGAAAAGCGCGACCAGCAAAGCAACAAGATGATGTTGATCCTGTATTGTTGCGTCCTGTTGATGACTTGGAGTTGACTGTTCGCTCGGCAAACTGCCTAAAAGCAGAAAATATTTATTACATTGGCGACTTGATTCAACGCACCGAAGTTGAGCTGCTCAAAACACCAAATCTAGGCAAAAAATCGCTGACTGAAATTAAAGATATTTTGGCTTCTCGTGGCTTGTCTTTGGGCATGCGTCTTGAAAATTGGCCGCCAGCAGGTCTTCGTGGTGAAGACAGAGCAAGTGCCTAAATTTATTTGAATTAGAAGTACCGCGCAATAAAAGGTAATCATCATGCGTCACAGACTTAGCGGCAGACAACTTAATCGCACGAGCTCTCATCGTTCAGCGATGTTTCGTAATATGGCGGCGTCGTTGTTGGAACACGAAATCATCAAAACTACTTTGCCAAAAGCAAAAGAGCTGCGCCGTGTGGCTGAGCCTTTGATCACGCTGGGCAAACAAGATAGCGTTGCTAATCGTCGTTTGGCGTTTAGTCGTCTGCGCAGCAAAGTTGTTGTCGGCAAATTGTTTACTGAAATTGGCCCGCGTTATAGCGCGCGTCCAGGTGGCTATTTGCGCATCGTGAAATGTGGTTTTCGTACGGGTGACAAAGCGCCAATGGCATATGTTGAGCTGGTAAATCGCCCTGAGAAAGTAAAGGCTAGCGAAATCATAAATACTGAAAACGCTGCTGAATAGTTTTTGCGTTTTATCTTCCTCAAACTCCGGTTTTTTTTGAAGTCGCCTGGGAGGTGCTTGCCATGAAATCTTTTCATCCACCGGTAAGAACACTCTTAGGCCCCGGACCTTCTGATGTTAATCCTCGTGTGCTCGAGGCTTTGGCTAGACCTACCATCGGCCATTTAGATCCTGCTTTCATTCATTTGATGGATGAAATCAAGCAGCTAATGCAATACGCGATGCAGACAAAAAATCGTCTGACTTTGCCAATTTCTGCTCCGGGTTCTGCGGGTATGGAAGCGGCGTTTGTGAATCTTGTTCCGCCGGGCGATAAAGTTATCGTATGCCAAAACGGTGTGTTTGGCGGTCGCATGAAAGAAAATGTAGAGCGTTGCGGCGGCATTGCTGTAATGGTCATGGATACATGGGGACGCGCTGTCGATCCTCAGAAATTAGAAGATGCATTGAAAGCCAATCCAGATACAAAAGTTGTAGCGTTTGTACATGCCGAAACATCTACAGGCGTAATGTCAGATGCCAAAACATTATGCGAGATTGCTCAAAAATATGGCTGCTTAACAATCGTTGATGCGGTGACTTCACTGGGTGGTAGTGAATTGCGTGTAGATGATTGGGGTATTGATGCACTTTATTCAGGTTCACAAAAGTGTTTGTCTTGCACGCCAGGCATTTCACCAGCTAGCTTTAGTGATCGTGCTGTTGAAGTGATTGGCAAGCGCAACAGCAAGGTACAGAGCTGGTTCTTGGATATGAATTTGGTAATGGGCTATTGGGGTGCTGGCGTCAAGCGCGCTTACCATCACACGGCACCAATCAACGCTTTGTACGCACTGCACGAGTCCTTGGTTATTCTGAAGGAAGAAGGTCTTGAGAAGGCGTGGGAGCGTCATTCGTTGCATCACAAGGCTTTGGTGGCTGGTGCTGAAGCAATGGGTCTGCAGTTGATCGTCCCTATCGGCGAGCGCTTGCCGCAATTGAATGTGATTACTGTGCCTGAAGGTATAGATGAAGCAGCTGTGCGTAAGGCGCTGCTTGATGCATACAGTATGGAAATTGGTGCTGGCTTAGGTGATTTGGCTGGTAAAGTCTGGCGTGTTGGTTTGATGGGCTTTGGCTGTAACCAAAAAAATGTGTTGTCAGTTTTAGGGGCGTTGGATGCGGTTTTATCCTCAATGAATGCGCCGATCAATTCAGGAAAAGCAGTTGCCGCAGCTATGGCGGCGTACGCCTAAGATATAAAAAATCAGTAAAGAAAGTTTGCTGGCAGCAATATGAAAGGCACCGAGAGGTGCCTTTTTTGTGTCCGGTAACTTTCAATTGTTACCGTAAGGATTGGGAGCGGATGTGTTTTCAGCGGAATCATCTTTAAGGCCGTAAGCTTCACTCAGGGTGTGATTTATTTTGGGTGAATAATCTAAAGGCGGATTAATAACAATGCCCTGCCCAAGAATAGGTGCAGATTTGTTGTCGTTGAGCAAAACGGGTTGGATATCAATATTGCCCAACTGCTGTGCGCTGGAAGCGAGATAGTCGTGCAAGTCGCGATAGTTGCGCGTCAAGTTACTGACAAGTGCAGCGGTGTGTGTGAAGTGTTCTGCAACTTGCGTATTTTTTTGTTGCAGCTTCTGCTCGGCTTCTTGTAGTTGGGTTTCCATATTGCGCTGACTGCTGGGGCGAAACAAGCGCGTCGCTAATACGCCAATCGCAATGCCGAGAGCGCCGCTACACAGTGCGATTAAAACGGTGTCGGTCATTTGAGTATCCATGAAGTAACTCCAAAATAATGCGTGATTAAAAATAGCGACTGTGCGCGTGAGGATAATGGAATCATGCGCTGCGAGCAAAGCGCATGACGAACACTGCAATCAAGATTGTTGCATGGACTCGCGCAAAACCAGTATTGGTGGTGTGTTGACGGCGCGATAGCAGAACAGCGTGCCGACGCAACCGATAAGTAGTGTCGCTATCATCGGAGTGATGAGCCACAGCCATGGGTGTGCAATAAACTCCATTTTGAATAAGTAGGTTTGCAGTGCCCATGCGGTGAGTTCTGCGCCAGCGGCGGCAAGTAGTCCGGCAATAGCGCCGACCACAGTAAACTCCACGATTAGGCTGCCCAAAATCAGTTTTTGTTTTGCGCCCAGTGTGCGTAATAGGGCGCTTTCGTGTAATTTTTGATCGATGCCAGCACGCAAGCAGGCGATCAACACAAGAAAGCCAGCACCCAAAACGAGCAATAGGATGATTTCAACGGCGAGGCTGACTCGTTGCACGATGGTTTGCACGCGCGCCAGCAAATCGTCAACGGGATAAGCTGTGATGGCAGGGTACTGGCGCAGCACCCGTGCGAGTGCTGCTTCTTGAGTTTCGTTGCGGTAAAGGCTGGTCATCCAAGTGGCGTTGTACTGCGTTGCGTCGTCCAAAATATGCGGTGGAAAGAGAAAGTAGAAATTGGGCGTCATGCGATCCCAGTCCACAGAGCGAATACTGGCGACGAAGGCTGGCAGCGTTTTATCGCCGATAGTGAAGTTCACTTTGTCGCCTAATTGCAGGTGCAGTTTTTTGGCGAGTCCTTGTTCAACAGAAACGGGTGCGGCTTGATCGAGATTTATCGTGCTGGGCCAAGTGCCGCTAATGATGGCGTTATTGGCGGGCAGTGTGTTGCTCCAGCTGAGGTTCAAATCGCGATACACCGCATTGACGCTTTCATCAAACAAGTCTGTGGCGCGTTGACCGTTGATGGTGGTCAGCCGACCGCGCACCATGGGAAATAATTCAGACGGTGCTAGCGCAATACTGTCCAAGGCTGTGCGCAAAGGTTTGACTTCATCGGGAGCGATGTTGATCAAAAAAACATTGGGTGCATCCGCTGGCACCTGCATTTTCCATTCGTTGAGCAAGGAGCTGCGTATCAACACCATGACGGACAGCAGCATAAAGCCGATGCTAAACACACTGATTTGTAGCAGCGATAGCCAGCGCTGGCGCAGGATATTGGCGATACCCAAACGCCAAATGCTGCCGGCATAGTGGCTGAAGTAGCGGCTGGTGTGGAGCAGCAACCCGCTAATGAGTCCGACCATGACCATCAGAATCAGCGTGCCACCCGCCAATAGTGCGGCCAATGAAACGCTACGGCTGTAAAGCAAAAGCAGCAGGGCAATACCAGGGATGGCGGGCCAGAGGGTGTGAAAGTGGGTGTTGCTGTCTGAGTCGCTGCGCAGGGCGCGCCAAGGCGGAGTATTTACTAGGCGTAAGAATGATGGGTAGGTAAAGGTCAGTAGACAGATGAAGCTGGTCGCGGCGCCCATCGCAAAAGGCTGCCAGCCTGACGGTGGTAAATCGACGGGTATCCAGTCGCCCATCGCGATAAAAAAAGCTTGTTGTAGTAGCCACGCAGGAACAAAGCCAATAGCCGTGGCGAGTAGCCACAGTGCACCCAATTGCCAGCGCTGCAGTGCCAATATTTGTCCACGCGTAGCGCCAAGGGTTTTGAGGACGGCCACGGCATCGGCGTGGCGGTGACAGTAGCGCTGTGCTGAGAACGCGGTGGCTAGTGCGGCCAAGAGTACGCCCAAACTGCCCGCGAGTCGCAAAAATAGGGTGGCTTTATCGAGCGCGCTGGCGATGCCCGGTTGGTTGTCTTGCAGGGTTACCACGCGCGCGTTTTGCGGAAGCTGCGGCTTGAGTGGCGCGAAGTAAGCATCTAGCTGTTGCGAGCTGCCGGCAAACAGGTAGCGATATTCAGCGCGACTGCCGGGAATGAGCAGGCCAGTAGCGGGTAGGTCGGCGGCAGCAATCATTACCCGCATCCCCATGCCGTAGAAGCTGCTGCCCGCATCGCCTTCGCGCGTGAGCACACCACTGATCACCAGCTGACTGTTGCCGATATCTATGGAGGAGCCAATGGTCACATCCAATTGGTTGAGAATATTGGCATCCACCCATGCGGTGCCAAGGGCAGGGCCGTGCCGCAGCGTGGCTGTATTGCCTTGCGTATCGCGCACTTCTAAGGAGCCGCGCAAGGGGTAATTGGGCGATACGGCTTTGAGTGAAACCAAGGCGGATCTATCGCCAGTGCTGGCGTATGCCATGGTGGGAAACATAATGGTTTCAGCCACTTGCAGCGCATGGGGGCGTGCATTGTCCAACACCTGTGCAGGCAGAGGGTCGCTGAGTTGGACGACGCGATCAGCCCCTAAATAGGCGCTGGCTTCTCCTGCCAGTGCTTTTTGCAGGCGGTCGGCGAACAAGTCGATGCCCGTTACGATACTTACACCGAGTACCAGCGCTGCAAACAACAAGCCCAGTTCCCCGCCGCGCCATTCACGCCGTATTGTGCGCCACGCTAGCGAGCTGTTCGTTCTCATGGCTGTACGGCCGTGGATAACTGCCCGCCTTCCATGCGCCATTGTTGTTGGCAGCGTGCGGCGAGTCGCTCGTCATGGGTGACAAGGATCAGCGTGGTACCGCTGTCTTGGTTGAGGCTAAACAGCAAATCAGCGATTTGATGAGCGGTTTTGCTATCGAGGTTGCCGGTGGGTTCATCGGCAAACAAGATGGCAGGTTGACCGGCGAAGGCGCGCGCCAGCGCTACTCGCTGTTGTTCACCACCCGACAGCGTGCGCGGGTAATGATGCAGGCGCTGCGACAGCCCAACGCGTGCGAGGAAGTCCTTTGCCAGTTGCTCACAGCGGGTCTGCGTGTCGATTTGGCGCAGCTCCAAGGGCAACATCACATTTTCCAGCGCGGTCAGTGATGGCAGCAATTGAAAGTTCTGAAACACAAAGCCTACTTTTTCTGCGCGCAATACTGCTTTTTCTTCTTCATTGAGCGAGAGCAGCGGGCGACCAGCCAAACGAATCTCGCCGCTGCTCGGCGCATCCAAGCCTGCCAACAAGCCCAGTAAGGTGGATTTGCCAGAGCCGGAAGTGCCGACGATTGCAACGCTCTCGCCCGCTTGCACGGTGAGATTGATGTCACTCAGCAACACCAAATCTTCATCGGGCATGGTGACAGTTTTGCCGAGCTGGCGAACTTGCAAAATAGGTTGCGACATGAGAATCAATATCTGCTTATAGAAAACAGTAGGGTACTATAGGCGCGCTCGATTGCGTGTCCATTAGGTAATTGTCGTGTTGAAGAAACTCCCCTTGTGCGGGCTGCTATTGTTTTATTTTTTAAGTTTTATTTTTTTGTCGATGCCGGCGCGCGCCGCAACTGTGTTGGTGTTCGGCGATAGTCTCAGCGCGGCTTACGGTATGCGGCAAGAAGAGGGCTGGGTCGCTCTGCTACAAAACAACTTATCCGAACATCGTTTTGTGAATGAGTCGATCAGTGGTGAAATCAGTGCTAACGGTTTGAAACGATTGCCGGATGCCTTGAAAAAACATAAGCCCGATGTGCTGGTTTTGGAGTTGGGTGCCAACGATGGCTTGCGCGGCATGCCTTTGTCTGCACTGCAGAGTAATTTGCAGTTGATGATCAATATGGGTAAGCAAGCGGGTTGCCGTATTTTGTTGTTGGGTGTGCAGTTGCCGCCCAATTACGGTGTGCGCTATGGCCGTGAGTTTGCGGAGATATATCCGCGCTTGGCGCAGAAAAATAGAATTAAGGTGATTCCATTTTTTCTGCAAGATATCTCCGGTGATATTGCACATTTTCAGCCGGATCAGTTGCATCCAACCGCGCAAGCGCAGCCAGATATTATGGCGACAGTGCGCCCTATTTTGTTGTCGCTATTGAGCGAGTAGTTGTGAAAGATATTGCGACAATATTGGAGCTGGATGAAAAACATGTCTGGCATCCTTATGCGGGTATTGATAACAAGCATCCAGTATACGCAGTGCAATCTGCGCAAGGCTGTGTATTGTGTTTGACAGATGGCCGTGAATTGCTTGACGGCATGTCATCTTGGTGGAGTGCAATTCACGGCTACAACCATCCCGTATTGAATGCGGCGCTTGTCGAACAAACACAGATAATGGCGCATGTGATGTTTGGCGGATTAACACATGAACCGGCGGTGACGCTGGCGAAAACATTGGCAGATATTTCGCCAACACCTTTGCAGCGTGTATTTTTTTCTGATTCTGGTTCGGTTGCAGTCGAAGTGGCGCTGAAAATGGCGCTGCAATATTGGCAGGGTAAGCGAACTAAGTTTGTTAGCTTGTCTGGCGGTTACCACGGCGACACTTTTGCCGCCATGAGTGTGTGTGATCCTGTTACTGGCATGCACCATTTGTTTTCAAATGTGCTAGGGCAGCAGTATTTTGTACCAAGGCCTGCTTGTCGGTTTGGTGAGCCATGTGCTGAAGCCGATACAGTGTTACTAAAAAAACTATTGCAGCAGGAAGGAAAGAATATTGCTGCGGTGATTTTGGAACCTATCGCGCAAGGTGCAGGTGGGATGTGGTTTTACTCGGCAGATTATCTGCGGCGCGTGCGTGCGCTGTGTGATGAGCATGGCGTGCTGTTGATTGCTGATGAAATCGCCACGGGGTTTGGTCGCACCGGAAAGCTATTTGCTTGTGAGTATGCAGACATTGCGCCGGATATTTTATGTGTTGGCAAAGCGCTGACAGGCGGCTACATGACGCTCGCAGCAACCCTCACGACGGATGCAGTCGCAAAACAGATTTGTGCCAGTGAAAGTGGTGTGCTGATGCACGGCCCCACTTTTATGGCGAATCCATTGGCGTGCAGCGTTGCCAATGCCAGCATCGGTTTGTTACTGGCGCAAGATTGGCATGCGGAAGTTACGCGCATTGAAAAGCAGTTGCAGGGTGGTTTGTCTGTTTTGCGTGGAAAGCATGGTGTGGCGGATGTGCGCGTCTTGGGTGCTATTGGTGTAGTAGAGTTGGATGAGGCTGTCGACATGAAAAAAATACAGCCGATGTTTGTAGAAAAAGGCGTATGGATTCGCCCGTTTGGCAAGCTGATCTATATCATGCCTCCGTACATAATTGACAATGCGCGTTTGAACACACTAATCCTAAAAATGATTGAAGTGATTGAGGAGTATTTGCATGGCTGAGTTGTACTTGATAATCAAACAAGCACATATGCTGTTTGCGGCGGTTTCATTGGTTTCTTTTTTAGCGCGCAGCGGTTTGAAATTTGCCGGTTCGTCGTTGCTGAACAAAAAGCCAGTTAAAGTCTTGCCACATATCAATGACAGTTTGCTGTTGGTTTGCGGTGTCGCATTGGCGGTAATTGCAGGAATCAATCCGCTGATACAGCACTGGCTGTTGGCAAAGTTGGTGCTATTAGTGGCTTATATCGCCAGCGGTTTATATGTCATGAAGTGGAGTAGAAACAATACTGCTCGTGCTGGCGGCGTGTTGGTGGCCTTATTGTGCTTTATGGGGATGGGCTTTCTTGCGGCGGTTAAACCGTTTTAATGGGGTGGCATATGCAAAAAGCAGCAGCTGATTGAAAACATTGTGCGTGAAAAGTTATCGCCGGAATATTTAGAGCTCGTCAATGAAAGCTATATGCACAGCGTGCCGCCGGGCAGTGAATCACACTTCAAGTTGGTGTTGGTCTCTGCGCAGTTTTCTGAGTTGCGCTCGGTGGCGCGACACCAAAAAATCTACGCCGCGCTGGGCGAAGTGATGCAGCAAATTCACGCCTTGGCACTGCACACCTACACACCAGAGGAATGGCAGGCACAGGGTGTGGCACCTGCCTCACCGCAGTGCTTGGGTGGCAGCAAGCACGATCAGCGTTAACTGAGTGCTATCGCCTAGCGGTTTTTACCCAAGGGGCTAACGGTTTTTGCGGGTAGTTTTGCTTGTGCGTTCTGTAATGATGCGCGCTCGTTATCTCTGCTCTGTTTGTCTGTCGATGCGTATCTTTCTGTCCTTTCTGTGTTTGGCTGTGGTCGTTGTAGGCGGCGTGTGGTGGTTTATTCAGCGCGATGCCAACTCGAACGCTGCGGCGCAAGCGCAATCTTTAGAAAATGCGTTGCAAGCCGTGGAGTGGTACACCAATGAATCCGTCAACAAAGCCTTGCGTGCAGAGGCAGAGGGCGATTTCTCTAATGCGCGCTTGTTTGGCGATAAAGCGATTGAATCGGATTTGAAAGCGCAGGGCCTGCGCAATGAAACAGCCGCTGCTTGGCAAGCGGCTGGAAAGCCAGAGCGGGCGCGTGATGCTTGGCGCCGTGCTGCAAAAATGGCAGATGCCCGTGCCCGCATGTTGGCTGACCGTATCCCCTTGTTGCAGAAATCTTTGGAGGTAGCACGGGCGGGCAATCCATCGGCTGTGTTTGAGGCGGAAGTCGCCTACCTGCAATCCTTGATTTATACCGCAGAACAGTGGGCGCTCGTGGTGCAGTTTTCAGTGGCAGCTACAGACAGCAACCAAGTGGCTGCTAGCAAGGAATCTTTGTCAAAAATATTGGTTTCCATGCAGCATGATGGTTTGTTGCAGCGGTTGTCTGGTGAACCGCGCATTGCCCGAGAACTTGAAAAAATCCGGCAGTGGCAACAATTGTTTGTGGCTACTACACGCTAGTTTGGCGTAACTGCAGTTTTTCATTTCTCGACTCTGTCCGATAGGCTACAGTGCGCCGTATTCGATAAAGGCGTGTTTCGTATGAGCGAACAGAACAAGGCGACTGATGCCATTGCCAGTTTGTGCAGCCGGGTATCTGTGGGTGAGCTGATAGAGCCGGCTCCATCACCAATACAACGCGAGAAAATTTTTCGCGCCGCGCTGCGCGCACCCGACCACGCGCAGTTGCGTCCTTGGCGTTTTTTGTGGGTGGAAGGCGAAACGCGTCAGTATGTGGGCAATATCATCGCTGATGTGGAGGCGCAGTGTTACGGCGAGTTGAGCGCAGCGCAAAGACAAAAATCGGCGAACCGCCTAATGCGCGCCCCCTTGGTATTGTTGGTGGTGGCGCGTATCACAGCGCACGCCAAAGTGCCGGAAATCGAACAAATCATGTCAACCGCTGCCGCTGTGCAAAATATGTTGAGCGCAGCCCATGCCTTGGGCGTGGGTGCCATGTGGCGCAGCGGTTTGGTGACTTACGAGCCTTTGCTGGCAAAAAGTTTAGGTTTGGCTGAAAACGAACGCTTGCTCGGCTTTCTCTATTTGGGCACGCCATCAGGCACTGTCAAACAAATACCTGCTTTGGATATTGACCAATTTTTTTCTGCTTGGAAGCCACGGTGAGTCAAGAACAACACAACAGCTCACAGCCGGAGAAACCGGTGTCCACACGGCACTTGTTTCGCTCCAGTTTTATGGTCAGCTTTATGACGCAGATCTCGCGCGTGCTGGGCATGGCGCGCGACATCGTATTGGCAAATGCTATTGGTGCTGGTCACACGCCGGGCGCGGATGCTTTTTTCCTCGCGTTTCGCATTCCCCAATTTTTGCGCCGTTTGTTTGCTGAAGGTGCATTTCAACAGGCGTTTGTGCCGGTGTTAGCAGAATACCGCGCGCGCGGTGATCAACGCGCCGTACGCGATCTCATCAATCATGTGGCCGGTGTGCTCGGCGGCACTTCCTTGATGGTCAGCATGTTGGTGGTGATCGCTTCGCCGTGGTTTACCGTGTTATTTGCGCCAGGATTTTGGTTGCATGATCCTGAACGCTTTGGTTTGACCAGCGAATTGTTGCGCATCACCTTTCCGTATTTGTTTTTAATCACGATGACAGGTTTTGCCAGTTCGGTGCTCAACGCGTACGACCGTTTTGCTGTGGCAGCCGCAACGCCGATTTTGATGAATGTTACTTTGATATTGGCCGCTGTGGTGGCGGTGCCATGGTTTGAGCAACCGGTTTTTGCCATGGCATGGGGTGTGTTGATCTGCGGCGTGGTGCAACTGGTTTTTCAATTACCATCCATGCAGCGTTTGCACTTGATGCCGATTCCGCGTTGGAATTGGCATCACGAAGGTGTGCAGCGCATTATGAAACTGATGGTGCCGGCGTTATTCGGCGTTTCAGTCAGTCAAATCAATTTGATGATGGACTCTATCCTCGCTTCGTTTTTACCGACAGGCAGCGTGGCATGGTTGTATTACTCTGAGCGCGTTGCTGAACTGCCACTCGGAATTTTTGGTGTTGCCATTGCGACGGTGATATTGCCAAGTTTGTCGCGCAGCCATATCGCGCAATCACCGCGAGAATTTTCAGCCACATTAGATTGGGCGATCCGCTTGAATGTATTGATTGGTTTGCCTGCAGCCTTGGCGCTGATCGTGTTGGCAACACCCATCCTCAGCACTTTATTTGAGCACGGCGAAACAACTGCGCGCGATATTGCAATGTCCGCTTGGGCAATGCGTGCCTACGCGCTGGGCTTGATCGGTTTCATGATGATCAAAATTCTTGCGCCTGGGTTTTATTCGCGCCAAGACATGAAAACGCCGGTGCGCATAGCCGTGATTTCTGTGGTGGCGGCGCAGGTGATGAATGTCAGTTTTATGTTGGTGTTTCATAAAGTGTGGAGCATGGGGCATTTAGGTTTGGCGTTAGCGACAGCCTTGGCGGCGTACATTAATTCGGGGTTGCTGTTCCGCGCTTTGCGTAAACAAGGAATTTATCGCTACGCCCGTGGTTGGGGGCGTTTTGTTGTGCAAGTGTTGCTGGCAAATGCTGCAATGGTGCTGTTGTTGTGTGCACTGTTGCGCGTGTGGCCGGATTGGTCTAATTACACATGGCAATACCGCTCGCTATATTTGGTAATCATGTGTAGCACTGGTGTCGCGGTGTATTTTGTCATGCTGCTGCTGACAGGTATGCGCCCTCACCATTTGCGGCTGCAGTTGTAAAGCGCGAAGCCCTGAGTGATGAGTGCGCAGCGCCTCCTATCAATTTTTTGGCTCGGTCTGCTAGCCGTTTTTCTTTCTATTACGGCGTACTACATCGTTTTTCATCATGTCGCACCACTGTCACGCGATCAGTGGCACATGTATGACGCACTGTTCCAGCAAGGCTTGTGGCAGACATCCATTGCTACGGTTTCTGGCCATCGCCATATTCTTGCCTTTTTGCTGTATGACATTGATCTCAAGGTGTTTGATGGCAGAAACAATTTTTTGATTGTTGTTGATTGGCTATTGAATGTCAGTCTGATTGCTGTGCTGTGTTGGCAAATCAAAAAATGCATTGCTGATGTTGTATTGCGCAAGTATTTATTGGGTTGGGCGGTGTTGTTGCTGTGCTGGCTAATCAATATTGCTTTGTTAGGTTGGGGGTTTAACGGCATCAACAATTATTTGTCGATACTCAATACGGTTTTGGCAGTTGTGTTGCTGTATCACGCTCTGCAACAACAGGAAAAAAAATATCGTGTGTTGTTGGCTGCACTGTTATTGGCGGGTCTCGCAACATTCAGTTTTGGCAATGGTATTTTGGTTTGGCCTATCGCGTGGTTTCTGCTGTGGTGTTGTCGTGCGCCACGCAGGGATTTGTATATTTTTTCTGTGGCAGCAGTGCTGTTTTTTGCGTTGTATCTTTTGTTGCCAGGTGGGAATGCGGTGGGCAGTGCACTGCATCTCAACGGCTGGAAATCCTTAACATTTCCTATTGCGCTGATGGGCGGCCCCGCCTATCACTTACTGCGTGCTTGGCATGTGTTGCCAGAAGATGTGTTGCGTGGCGTTGCAATGGGTGTTGGGCTGGCGATTTGTTTTTTGGCTGCGTTGGCATTGGTGCGTGTTTGGGGGCGACGCGAAAAAAATGATGCGCTGGATCTTGTGTGTGCCACCTGCATACTGATTGGATTTGGCACGGTAGCGTTGTTGCTGTTGACGCGTGTAGAAGGTGTGTTGGATCCAACCGTTGATCGCTTTCAAATTTGGGCGCTGTTGGTGTGGTTGGGCGCGAGTGTGTTGTTGTGTCGCCGCGTTAGCAGCGACAACCGGAAATATTGGCAGGTTTTTTTCTTGCTGTTTCCTGTGTTGGCGCTGCCATCGCAGTTGGATTGGGGGGCGCGCTTGGCAGAGTATCGTGTGCGTGTGGATAACGCGCTGCTGGCCTATCAAGTGTATTTGCCGGTGACGGCAGATGCCGAAAAAGCCTTGCATTGGAATTGGCAGGGCAAGCTGCCGCATTTGTTTCCCGTGTTGGAAAATTTGCGTGTTGCACAGCGCAATATATTTTCTGATGGCGCAGCTGCTTGGTTGGATAAACAGCTGCCTGTTGCGGATGCGCCCGCCTGCCATTGGCAAGTGCTGCGCACGGATTTGCTGCACGCCTCCGATCTGCTGGATGTGGCCGCGTATCCCCGCGCAGAGCGCTATGTGGTAGTTGCGGCTGCACCCGAGCAAGTGGTCGGCCAAGTTTGGTTCGCCCAGTTGGATGAAACGGCTTGGGAATACGGCCTGCTTGCTGACAGCGCAGGTACGGTGCGCGGTTTGTTGCATCCAGTGCGTGCCAGCGCGCTGCCAAGAGCCAATGGTGCGCGCTACAGCGGCGGCAATGCGTATGGTGTTGCGCGCAGCAATGAGGCGGCAAAGCTGCTAGTGATGAAAGGCGATAATCCCGTGTGTGTAGCGATGTTGCGCTGAGTGTTTTGGTGGCGTAAGTGGCTGATTTGTGCGATATTTTGCGCCCCCTACGCAGTGTGGTTTCATCATGATTGGCACAGTTCTCAAGAAGGTTTTTGGCAGCAAAAACGAACGCACATTGAAGCGTTTGCGCAAAGTCGTTGCCAAAGTCAATGCATTCGAGCCCGCACTGGAAAAACTCTCCGATAGCGAATTGCAAAACAAGACCGCCGAGTTTCGCGAGCGTTTACAAAAAGGCGAAACGCTGGATCAATTATTGCCAGAAGCTTTCGCCTGTGTGCGCGAAGCGGCGCGCCGCACATTAGGGCTGCGCCATTTTGATGTGCAGATGATCGGCGGCATGGTATTGCACAGCGGTAAGATCGCCGAGATGCGCACCGGTGAAGGAAAAACATTGGTGGCAACGCTGCCGGTGTACCTCAATGCGTTGCCAGGCAAGGGCGTGCATGTGGTGACGGTCAACGATTATCTTGCCAATCGCGACGGCAACTGGATGCGCGTCGTGTATGAAAAATTGGGCATGACGGTAGGCATTATTCTCTCTGGGCAAAGCCAAGAAGAAAAACGCGCAGCCTATGCCGCTGATATTACTTACGGCACCAATAACGAATACGGATTTGATTATTTGCGCGACAACATGGCGCTGAGTTTGGAAGACAAAGTACAGCGCGGTTTGACCTTCGCCATCGTGGATGAAGTGGATTCCATTTTGATCGACGAGGCGCGCACGCCGCTGATTATTTCCGGTGCCGCTGAAAACAGTTCTGAATTGTATAAACGCATCAATGCGTTGATGCCGCGTTTGCAGGCACAGACAGAAGACGCACCCGGCCACTATGTGTTGGATGAAAAATTGCGGCAGGCAGATTTGACAGAAGAGGGTCACCAGTTAGTTGAACAATTGTTGATTCGCGATGGTATTTTGGATGCCAATGACAGTTTGTACGCCGTCACCAATTTAAGTTTGTTGCACCACATTCACGCTGCGCTGCGCGCACACACCCTGTTTCACCGCGATGTGCAGTACATCGTGCAGGAAAACCAAGTGGTGCTAATTGACGAACACACAGGTCGCACCATGCACGGTCGCCGTTTGTCGGAAGGTCTGCATCAAGCCTTGGAAGCGAAAGAAGGTGTGGCGATACAAAGTGAAAGCCAGACCATGGCTTCCACCACCTTCCAGAATTATTTCCGCATGTATAAAAAACTGGGCGGCATGACAGGAACGGCGGATACGGAAGCGCCGGAATTTATGCAAATTTACGGTTTGGATGTGGTGGTGATTCCCACCAATCGCCCACTGTTGCGCAAAGATCTCAATGATCTGGTGTATATCAGCAAAGAAGAAAAGTACGAAGCCATCATCGAAGATGTAAAACGCTTTGTTGAGCAAGGTGCGCCGGTGTTGGTGGGCACGGCTTCGGTGGAAACTTCAGAAGAAATGTCGAGGCGTTTGCAGGAGGCAAATATTCCGCATCGTGTATTGAACGCCAAGTTTCACGCACAAGAAGCGGAAATTATTGCGCAAGCAGGTCGTCCATCGACGGTGACAATTGCTACCAATATGGCAGGTCGCGGTACAGATATTGTGTTGGGTGGTAAGTGGGAAGCTGATTTAGCGGCGTTGGAAAATCCATCACCTGCAGATATTGAGGCGGCAAAAGCAGCGTGGCAGCAGCGCCACGAGCAGGTGTTGGCGTCTGGCGGTCTGCATATTCTCGGCACCGAGCGTCACGAATCGCGCCGTATCGACAACCAGTTGCGCGGTCGCGCCGGTCGCCAGGGTGATCAGGGTTTGTCGCGTTTTTATCTGTCGCTGGAAGACGATTTGATGCGCATTTTTGCGTCTGATCGTGTGAAAAGCATCATGCAGGCGCTGGGTATGCAGCGTGGCGAAGCTATCGAGCACAAAATGGTGACAGGCTCAATAGAAAAAGCGCAGCGCAAAGTAGAAGGACGCAACTTTGATGTTCGCAAACAGCTGCTGGAATACGACAATGTGGCAAGCGATCAACGCAAAGTGATTTATCAGCAGCGCAATGATATTTTGGAAGCAGAAGATGTTTCCGAGATTATTACCGCAATTCGCAATGATGTAATCGGCGATGTGGTGACGCAATATATTCCAGCACAAAGTTTTCCTGAGCAGTGGGATTTGCCGGGCTTAGAGCAGGCCTTTGAAACAGATTTTGGTTTGCAAGTGCCAATCAGTGAGTGGGTGAAGCAAGATGTTAATTTAATGGACGATGCTATTCGTGAGCGCGCCCAGCAAATTGCTGCCGATTTTTATGGCAAGAAATGCGAAGGCTCCGAGCAAATCATGCGGCAGGTAGAAAAGCAAATCATGCTGCAAGTGCTGGATAATTTGTGGAAAGATCATCTGGCGAGTATGGATCATTTGCGCCAAGGTATTAATTTGCGCGCCTATGCTCAGAAAGATCCCAAGCAGGAATTCAAACGCGAATCGTTTGAGTTGTTTCGTATGTTATTGGATAACATCAAAGCTGAAGTGGTGCGTGTGTTGTTCCATGTGCGTATTGCTTCGCGCGAAGAAATCGAAGAGATGGAAGAGCAGCGTCGTCGTGAGCAAGAAAATCTGCAGCTGCAGCACGCGCAGTCTTCTGCTTTGCAAGGTGAAGAAAGCGCTGTCGATAATGCGCCACAAAAAGCAGCGACTACGCCATTTGTGCGCAGCAATGAAAAAGTTGGGCGCAATGATCCTTGCCCTTGTGGCTCTGGCAAAAAATACAAGCAGTGCCACGGCAGCTTGGCGTAATGATTGTTTGAGAGGAAAAAGCAATGGCAGTTGGCAGCGGTACCATCCCTGAAATTTTTCCTGTGGCCGGCGTGCGCATTGGTGTGGCAGAAGCAGGTATTCGCAAGCAAAACCGCAAAGACCTCGTGGTATTTGAGTTGGCAGAAAACACGAGCGTGGCTGCCGTGTTCACAAAAAATGCGTTTTGTGCTGCGCCTGTGCATGTAGCAAAAAAACATCTTGCAGAACAGGCTTGTCGTTACTGGCTGATCAATACCGGCTGCGCCAATGCCGGTACGGGCGAACAGGGTATGCTGGATGCGCGAAACAGCTGCGCAGCTTTAGCAAAAATTACTGGTGTGGCTGCAGAAAATATTCTGCCTTTTTCCACTGGCGTAATCGGCGAGCTGCTGCCGATGGAAAAATTGGCAGCGGGGTTGGCGCCGGCGCTAAATAATTTGTCTAGTGAACATTGGTTGCGTGCTGCAGAAGGGATCATGACGACTGACACGCGCCCAAAAATTGTGTCACGCAAAATTGTTTTGGATGGAAAAGAAGTCACTGTCACCGGCATCAGTAAAGGTGCGGGTATGATCAAACCCAATATGGCCACCATGCTGGGCTTTGTCGCAACCGATGCACAAGTGGCGCAAAAAGATTTGCAAACGCTGCTGCAAGTCGTTGCAGATAAATCATTTAATCGCATCACCATTGATGGCGATACATCTACCAATGATGCTTGTATGTTGGCGGCAACTGGCTGTTCAGGTGTTGTGTTAATACCGCAGTCTATTGCTTGGGTGGAATTTGCCAGCGCGATAGAAGCGGTGTTTGTTGAATTGGCGCAAGCAATTGTGCGTGATGGCGAAGGCGCTACCAAATTTATTTCCGTCGTGATCAACGGTGGTAACAATAGTGACGAGTGTTTGCGTGCAGCGTATGCGATTGCAGAATCACCGTTAGTAAAAACGGCGCTGTTTGCCTCGGATCCAAACTGGGGACGCATTTTGGCGGCGATCGGTCGCAGCGGTATTGCTGATTTAGATACCTCGCGCATCAATATTTTTCTGAATGGCGTACAGATTGTTGAAAACGGCGGGCGCGCACCGGCGTACACAGAAGCGCAGGGCGTAGCAGCCATGGCGCCGGAAGAGATTGTGATTCGCGTGGAATTGCAGCGCGGTGCAGTCAGTGAAACGGTATGGACCTGCGACTTTTCGCACGACTATGTCACCATCAACGCGGAATATCGCACCTAAAACCTTGCATGAAAACTGTCCATGTCGCCGTTGCGGTGATTGAAAATAGTGTTGGTGATTTTTTGATTGCACAGCGTGCTAATCATCAACACATGGGAGGATGTTGGGAGTTTCCAGGCGGAAAAGTTGAAGCTGGTGAGTCTGTTTTTGCGGCGCTGCAGCGAGAAATTCGCGAAGAAGTGGCACTAGAAATAAAAAGTGCACAGCCCATGCTGAAAATCCCTTTCAGCTACCCGGATAAAAAAGTGTTGTTGGATGTTTGGCGGGTGACAGATTTCTCCGGTGTGGCCTGCGGTTGTGAAGGGCAGGTAGTGCAATGGGTATCGCACAATCATTTGTTACATTTCACTTTTCCACCCGCCAATCGCGCCATTTTGACGGCTCTGCACTTGCCGCAGCGTTTGTTGATCACAGGTGCGTTTCAAACGCCTGATGACTGTTTACAGCGCACACAGCGGGCGCTGGAGCAGAAAAAAATTCGTGCGGTAATGTTGCGTGCACATCATCTTTCGTCGGCGGATTTCTCAGTGTTGGCGGATGAAATGGCGCAGCTGTGTCACGCATACCAGGCAAAATTGTTGCTGAATGCAGCGGTCGATTGCGCATTGGGTGCCGCCGATGGCCTGCACTTGTCTGCACAGCGCTTGATGGCTTGTGCCGAGCGCCTCATTCCTTATGAAAAGTATTTGGGGGCGTCCTGTCATACCGCGCAGGAGGTTCAGCAGGCAGTGGCTGTGGGTGCGGATTACATTACGCTGTCCCCCGTATTACCTACTGCCAGCCACCCAGGGCAGATGGCTTTGGGCTGGGCTGAGCTGGGGCGGTTGCTGTCTGAATGCCCGCTGCCGGTGTTTGCCTTGGGCGGCGTGAGCGATGAGCATTTGTCACAGGCGGCGGCGGTGGGTGCTTGGGGTGTTGCGGGGATTTCTGCTTGGTGGTGATCATATTGATTTTTATGTTAATGAGAATTATTATCATAAACCATGAAAATTGAGCATACAGTAGCTTTTACAGCAGGCATGGTGGTGTCTGTTTTCTTGCATCTGGCTGCAGTTATCTGGTGGTTTAACCGGCCCGTGGTGGTGCCTGTTGCGGTGGGCGCGGCGGCTGTAACAGTAGATTTAGTCACGCCTAACCCTTTGCCTATTGCTCCGCCGGTGCAGCCGGTAACACCGCCCCCGCCGCCAGTTCAGCAACCAGAGCCCGAGGTGTTGAAAGACGACGAGATGGCAGTGCAGCGCAAGATTGTGAAGAAAAAACCCAAGCCTAAAGTTGAGTCTTCGCCTGTACCGCAGGCTCAACCGCCACAGCCGGTGCAACAGCAAGCAGCAGCACCGCCGGTAGCGGCCGCTGCGCAGGCGCAGCAGAGTTCGACGACAGAAGCGCGCTTTGATGCAAATTACCTCAGCGCTCCTGCTACTTATCCATCGTTGTCGCAGCGTTTGGGGGAAGAAGGGCGAGTGTTGCTGCGGGTGGAGGTGTCAGCTGACGGTCGACCTTTCACGGTTGCTTTGAAAACCTCGTCGGGCTTCGTTCGTCTGGATGAGGCGGCTATTAAGGCGGTGACGCGTTGGCAATTTAAGCCGGCGCAGCAAAATGGCCGCGCAGTTGCCAGCAGGGTAGATGTTCCTATTTTATTTAAATTGAAAAAACGCAGTGAGGATAGGTAATGACATTTAATTTGGATTTAGTGAGTTTTTGGCAGCAAGGTGATTCGGTATCGCACGCGGTGTTGTTTTTGTTACTGGGCATGTCGATTACCAGTTGGGCCATTATTATCAGCAAAAGCGTACAGCTAGCTTGGTGGCAGCATGCCAGTCATCATGCATTGGAAAATTTCTGGCAGGCAGAAAACCTTGCCGTAGGCATGGAATCTTTGGCGCGCATGATGCCGTTCCGCGTTCTGGTGGAAAGTGGCAGCCGAGCGGCGGCGCATTATCAAAGCCATCAACAAGGTGGCCACAGTCATCTCGATGCACAGTTGTCGCTCACGGAATTGGTAACGCGCGCACTGCGGCAGGCGCTCAATCGCGCAACGGCTGATCTTGAGCGCGGCCAAGTATTTTTAGCGTCGATAGGTTCAGTGGCGCCGTTTGTGGGTTTGTTCGGCACCGTGTGGGGGATTTATCACGCCATGGCGGTGATTGGCACTACAGGGCAGGCGAGCTTAGATAAAGTGGCTGGCCCCGTGGGTGAGGCGCTGATTATGACGGCCATCGGTTTGTTCGCTGCAATTCCTGCGGTACTGGCTTACAACGCATTCAACCGTGTACAGCGTTTAATTATTGCGGATCTCGACGGTTTTGCGCATGACCTGCTGATGTATTTCACCATGGGTACGCCCAATAAACCCAAAGGAAAACTGTAATGGCTTTCGGTGGCTTTGAGTCCGGCTCAGCGCAGCCGATGTCAGAAATCAACACCACGCCTTTGGTGGATGTGATGTTGGTGTTGCTGATTATTTTTATGATTTGTGCGCCTTTGATGACGCAGTCCATCACCGTCAATTTACCCAAGGCGGCTGGTGCAAGCACGGCAGAAAAACCAGAAGCCGTTAAAGTGTCTGTTGATGCACAGGGCAAGGTAAGTTGGAACGAAACGGTTTTGGCTGATGATGCGCTGTTGCAACAACAGTTGGTGCAAGTTGCTGCCAAACAGCCGCAGCCGGAATTGCATTTGCTGGCCGATAAAGATGTGCGTTACGAGCGCGTGGCACAAGTGATGGCTTTTGTGCGTGAAGCAGGTGTGACGCGGATGGGCTTTGTGATGCTGCCGGGAGCTGTGCATGCCAAAGAATGATCGTGCTATTCAATCTTTGCTAGAAATAGAGGCAATTAAACAACTGAAATATGCGTATTTGCGCCACTTGGATTTAAAAGATTGGGATGCAGTAACTGCGCTATTTACGCCGGATGTGGTGAGCACTTATTCAGACGGCAAACACAGTTATCAAGGGCGCGATGCGGTGATGGCGTTTTTGTCGCAGTTATTGAGTCACAAACGCATTGTGACCAAACACCAAGTGCATCATCCGGAAATCACGCTCAACGATGATTTCACTGCGGCACAAGGGGTGTGGTATCTCACCGATGCAGTTATTAACACGGTGAGTCGCGATCCCACCAAACATTTCTGCATTGCAGGCACAGCGTTTTACGATGAGCGTTATGTCAAAACAGTAGAGGGCTGGAAAATTGCCGCGATAGGCTATCGTCGTGTGTACGAGGAAACTACAGCGCGTACTGCGGAATTGGTATTGGAATACAAAAATCGTTTTTTGGGTGATTTTGATTAATAGAGCGAATTATTTTTTGCTCTGCTCCATCAAAAATACCATCAGCGCTTTTTGCACATGCAGGCGGTTTTCTGCTTCGTCCCACACCACGGAGCGCGGATCATCCAGCATGTCTTCACTGACTTCCTCGCCGCGATGGGCTGGTAGGCAGTGCATAAACAGCGCATCAGGTTTGGCTAAATCCATCAATTTTGGATTGACTTGGTAGCCGCGAAAACGCTGCACGCGTTCGCGCTGTTCGTCTTCTTGCCCCATGGATGCCCACACATCGGTGGTCACTAAATCAGCGTCGCGCACGGCGTCTTCAATGTCGTGTCCGAGAGAAACACAGTTTTCGTGTTGTTGCAGCAAAATATTATTGGGTTCAAAACCGGGTGGGCAGGCGATGCGCAGTTTGAAACCAAATTGCGCGGCGGCTTGTATCCATGTTTGACACATATTGTTGCCGTCGCCTATCCACGCCACCGTTTTTCCGGCGATTTCGCCGCGATGTTCTATCCATGTTTGCACGTCGGCCAACACTTGGCAGGGGTGAAAATCATCCGTCAAAGCATTGATGACTGGCACACACGAATACTGCGAAAACTTTTCCACGATGTCGTGTGCAAAGGTGCGAATCATGATGATGTCCACCATGCGCGACAGAATGCGTGCAGAATCTTCCACCGGCTCACCGCGTCCTAATTGCGTGTCGCGCGGCGACAAAAACATAGCATGTCCGCCGAGCTGTGCCATGCCCGCTTCAAAAGAAACGCGCGTGCGGGTGGACGATTTTTCAAAAATCATCCCCAGTACTTTATTGCGAAAAATTTGTGGGTCATTGCCTGCTTCGTGCTCCGCTTTCATGGCAATAGAGCGATCAATTACTGCGCGCAATTCAGCGGGTGAAAAATCCAGCAGCGTCAGAAAGTGGCGAGTGCTCATGTAAAAAATCTCTTAGGCAGGATCGCGCAGCAAATCGTGCAGTGTTGTCACTAACAGCGCAGTTTCTTCGTCTGTCATCACAAAAGTCGGCAGCAAACGAATTACTTTGCCAGCAGTGACGTTGATGAGTACGCCTTTTTCGGCGGCGCGCGCGACTAAATCGGGCGCATCATTTTGCAGCTCGATGCCGAGCATCAAGCCCAAGCCGCGCACTGTTACCACTTGCGAGCAATCCGCTAGTGTGGTTTGCAGATCAGCCAACAATTTTTTGCCCAGCGTTTCTGCGCGCTCAATCAACTTTTCGTTCAGCAGCGTATCGACTACCGCCTGCGCGGTGGTGCAGGCCAAGGCACTGCCGCCGAAGGTTGAGCCGTGGTTGCCCGCTTGAAACAATTCTGCCGCCGCGCCTTGTGCAAGACAGGCACCGATAGGAAAGCCATTGCCCAAACCTTTAGCGGTGGTAACAACATCGGGAAGAATATTGTTGTGCTGATAAGCAAAATATTTCCCAGTGCGGCCATTGCCGGTTTGCACTTCGTCCAGCATCAGCAACCATTGATGCGCGTCACAAATGCTGCGCAATTGATTGAGATAATCTGCTGCAGGAATGTTTACGCCGCCTTCGCCCTGCACGGGCTCTGCGAGCACAGCGACAACATTGGGGTTGTTCGCAGCAATGGTTTTTACGGCTTCTACATCACCGTAAGGCGCGCGCACAAAACCTTGCACTAGCGGTTCAAAACCCGCTTGCACTTTGCGATTGCCCGTAGCCGTTAAGGTGGCGAGCGTGCGACCGTGAAAAGATTTTTCCATCACCACAATCACGGGGCTGTCGATGCCTTTTTTGTGGCCGTACAAACGCGCGAGTTTGATCGCACATTCGTTCGCTTCGGCGCCGGAGTTGCCGAAAAAAACTTTGTCCATACCGGCGAGTTGGCACAGTTGTGCGCCGAGTTTTTGCTGCTGCGGAATGTTGTACAAGTTGGATGTGTGCACCAGCGTTGCTGCTTGTTGTGCTATCGCTGCTGCCACGCCGGCATGCGCATGCCCCAAACCACACACAGCGATACCGCTGATGGCATCGAGATAGCGTTTGCCATCGTCTGCAATCAACCAACTGCCTTCGCCGCGCACAAAAGTGAGTGCGCGTGTGCCGTAAGTGTTCATTAGTGCGTGGGACATGATCTTACTGTGTACCTCTCAGGTAGTGAAAAAGTGGGAAGCCAGAAACGCAAACAGGCAGCTCGCGCTGCCTGATCCACCAAACAGGGTGCAATCCTATAGCCTAGGGAGGGGTCTGACAACTTAGGAAATGGGCGGTAGATATAGAGTAGACAGCCTATAATTCTCGGGCAGTCTTGCAGGCTGGACTGGCGAGCAGCTTTCTTACTTACTTCTTGCTATTGGAGAGACATGATGAGCGAGGCACGACATAACTGTCGATATCACATGACAATCATCGCGCTGCATTGGCTGACTTTGTTTTTGTTGGTTGCTGTCTATGCGCTGATGGAATTCAAAGGAATCTATGAAAAGGGTAGTGCGCCGCGCGAATTGATGAAGACATGGCACTTTATGCTGGGTTTGTCGGTGTTGCTTGTTACTGTGATGCGCTTGGCGGCACGAATGCTTTTCGATACGCCGACCATATCGCCCGCGCCACCCGTTTGGCAATTAAATATCGCCAAATTGGTTCAAGCCGCGTTATATGTTTTTTACTGGCTATGCCATTAATTGGATGGATGACGCTTAGTGCTGCAGGAAAACCGATTCCATTTTTTGGATTGATTTTGCCGGCAATATTGGAGCCTAACCCAGAGTTGGCGAGAAATATCAAAGAAATTCACGAAACAATAGGTCGCTTGGGATATTTTCTGATTGGACTACATGCAGCAGCAGCGATTTACCATCACCACTTTATGCGTGATAACACTTTGTTGAGAATGTTACCCTTGAAACGCGACTAGCCCGAATGACCATCTGTGCGAGCCTTGCACAGCATAGGTCCATACACCACGGCAAATTGCAGAAACGCTAAACTCCATCCTGCTGCGGCTAAATACATCGCTGTTGTATAGCTGATGGATGGACCGACAACACGCAATAGCGTGACAATGTTTATCAACACAAACGCAATAAAAAAACCTTTCGGTAATTCTAGTGGTCTGCCGGTGTGACCGAGTGAAACGCGCGCCATCATCGCCAAAATTAAACCACCAATGGCACCGACAGTTAATGCATGCAGCGCTTGCCCTTCCAGTACACCTAAATCAAAAGACCACAGCGCCAAGCCTATGCAGCCGACGACTAGCCACGCATAGGCGAGATGCAGTGACCACAGTAGTGGCACACGCAATAAGCCTGCATCAAACCAGCGCACTAAACGAACAGCATGCCCTGCACCAAGTAGTACGAGCAAAATGCCGCCAAATGTATTGGGATTTTGTGTGAGTAATCCACTTGCTGTAAGCACAGCAACAATAACCGCTCCAGCAAGCAGTGACCAATCCAGCCACGGCCATGCAGTAACTTGTGCCGTGCGTAGCAAACCGCGAAAAGTAAAAAAGGGAATCACACGCCCGCCGATCAGCGTAATCATCGCTAATACCAACCACACGGCTGCCAAGCTACCTTGGCGTTGCCACGCATCGTTGTTTTGCAAAACGCCGCACAGTGTTAATGCGTTGGTTGCCGTAAGTAGTAGCAAGACCGCGGCAATTGGGTAATTACGATTTTGGCGAGCCGCCCACAATAAGCGTGTCATTGCAGCGGTGACTGCTAATAAAAAAATGGCATTTAGCAACAATAAAATAATTGGAAAAGGTTGCCACCAACTGCCGCGCGCAAGCAGCCACAGCACGACTAATACCGCGAGCGGTTTGCCCGATAAACTCGGCTGCCCCGTCCATGTTTGCACGGCGGTTAATAAAAAACCGGCAATTACTGCGCCTGCAAAACCAAACACCATTTCGTGACGATGCCACGCCAACCAGCCACCGAGAGGCGTGGGCAGCGACCAAGCGCCGAGCAACGCACCTACCCACAGCGGCGCAGCGATTAACGCCAGCAGCGCACCGAGTAGAAAAAATGGGCGAAAGCCCAAACGAAAAATGGGTGGAATGGCCAGAGCTTTGCGCTTATTAGTTATTTGCATAACAACACCTAATGGTCACAGCGAACTATTCTAAATGGATAGAAATAGAGTGCGGGCGACACGCATCAAGTAAAACCGTCTGATACGCCACTTGTCGTTCTTGTGTATTCAGCTATATCCTATCCCCTAGGATAGGTTAATGAGGTCGTAGCCATGAGCGCACACACTGAGCATCCCGATGTCATCAAGCGGCTGAAACGCGCGGCGGGGCATTTGCAGAGCATCATCGTGATGCTGGAGGAAGACCGTCACTGCTTAGATATCGCGCAGCAGTTGCAGGCGGTGGAGAGCGCGATTGGCAATGCCAAAAAAGTGCTGGTGCACGATCACATCGACCACTGTCTGGAGCAGGTCGTGCGCGATCGTACGCAGAGCGCAGCGGATACCATCCGCGAGTTCAAAGCAATTACCAAGTATTTGTAAAGCAGCCTCGGCTGGAGATGATGTATGAATGAATTTTTAACACTGTTACAGCAAGGTAATGCATGGCTGTTTATCCCCAGCGCTATTTTTCTAGGTGCTCTACATGGTTTGGAGCCTGGGCACTCCAAGACCATGATGGCCGCATTCATCGTGGCAGTGCGCGGCACGGTGGGGCAGGCAGTGCTGCTGGGGCTGTCAGCAACCCTGTCACACACAGCCGTGGTATGGGTAATTGCGTTAGCAGGGATGTATTTTGGCAGCCATTGGAGTGCAGAGACTACGGAGCCGTACATTCATCTGGTTTCCTCGGTGTTGGTGATCGGCATGGGGGTATGGATGGTGTGGCGGACGCGCAAGTATCAAAAATTGGCGCAGCAACACGAGCATTGTCATAGTCATCACGATCATGAGCGCCCGCCTGCAGCTGCAGCGGTGGATGATGTGGATCAGGAGTACCAAGATCCGCACGAGCGTATGCACGCGGAAGACATTCGCCGCCGCTTCACTAACCGTGAAGTCACTACAGGGCAGATTGTGTTGTTTGGATTAACGGGCGGTTTGATCCCCTGTCCTGCTTCCATCACGGTGCTGTTACTGTGTTTACAGTTAAAACAGTTCGCTCTGGGAGCCGCGCTGGTGCTGTGCTTTAGCGTGGGGTTGGCCTTGATGTTGACGGCATCGGGCGTGATGGCTGCGCTGGGTGCGAAACACGCTGCAAAGCGCTGGAGCGGCTTCGGTGAAATTGCCCGTAAAGCGCCGTATTTTTCCGGCGCGTTGATTTGTGGCGTTGGCTTATATATGGGGTACAGCGGCCTGCGCGCGTTGGGCTTGGTGTGAGCAAATAAAAACGCCCAGCGAAAGCTGGGCGTGGAAGATGGTGGCCAGAGACAGAATCGAACTGTCGACACAGGGATTTTCAGTCCCTTGCTCTACCGACTGAGCTATCTGGCCATTTCGGAGGCGCGTATTAGACCCGCTGTGCGCAGGGAGGTCAAGCAAACTTACGCGTTGGGCGGCACATAACCGTCAGCTTTGTCGAAGGCATCGCCGCTGAGAAATAAATCGCGCTGCTCAGAGAGATAAGTGCGTGCTGTCATGTCCATCATGTTCAATTTTTTTTCGTTGATCAGCATAGTTTGGTGCGCAATCCACTCCTGCCAGGCCTGTTTGGAGACGGATGCAAAAAGCTCTTGCCCTTTAGCGCCAGGGAAGGGAGGTTTATCCAAACCCTCCATTTCTTGTTGATATTTGCGACAGAAAACAGTGCGTGACACGGCGGATATTCCTTGAAAAGGTGCCAAATTTTAGCACGCTGCCAGTTGCGCGAGCAGTTTGACGGCGGGGGCAGGCATGCCGAGCGTTGATGCTTGGTTGGGTTTGATCCACTGCTGATTCGGTTCAGTGATTTTTTGGGTGCGCGTATTTACATCGATCAAAACAGGTGTGATGTCGAGATGGAAATGACTGAAGCTGTGTTTCCAGCTCGGCCAAATTTCTATTTTTTTTGGCTGTTGTTCACACAAATCTTTACAGCTATCACCGATATTTTTTTCTGGTGATATTTCTGGCAGACACCACAGGCTGCCCCACAAACCGGTGGGCGCGCGTTGTTGTAATAAAACTTCGCCGGCGCAATTGCGAATTATCAGCATATTAACTGTTCTTGTTGGTAAGGCTTTTTTTGGGTTTTTTTCTGGATATTTCGTGACGCTGTTGTCGCGGTAGGCAACACAATGAGTCTGTAATGGGCACTGTGTGCAACGCGGTTTGCTGCGCGTGCAGACTGTTGCGCCGAGATCCATCATCGCCTGTGTGTAATCACCCGTGCGCTGTTTCGGTGTATTTTCTTCTGCGTAGTGCCAGAGTGTTTTTTGTGTGGAGGAAGCACCGCTCCATCCGCTAATTGCGTAAAAACGCGCCAAGACGCGTTTGACATTGCCGTCGAGAATGGCTGCGTGTTTTTTGTAAGCGATCGAGACAATAGCACCGGCAGTGGAGCGACCAATGCCGGGTAATTGGCTGAGTGCTTCAACTGCGTTTGGGAAAACACGGTTGTACTGCGCGCAAATAATTTGTGCCGTGCGATGTAGATTGCGTGCGCGTGAGTAGTAGCCCAAACCTGTCCACAGCGCTAATACCTCGTCTTGTTTGGCGGCGGCGAGCGCATCAACATCAGGAAAGCGCGCGACAAACTTTTCAAAATAAGGGATAACTGTGCTGACTTGTGTCTGTTGCAGCATGATTTCGGAGAGCCACACGCGATACGGTGTGATGTCTTGCTGCCAAGGGAGGTGCTTGCGTCCTGCGCGATCAAACCAAGCTAGCACAGCTTCCGAGAATTGAAAGGTGCTCGGCATGGTGGATAGTGTTGAAGTAAATTTTATTGTGCAGCTACGCCCAATGTGGCCGCCAATTCTTCTGCAGGCATATAGCCTGGGAGTAATTCACCGTTAGGTGTGAACAACGCAGGTGTTCCGCTGATACCCAGTTCGTTACCCAATTGGTATTGGGCGGCAACAGCATTGCTGGCGCAAGTTTGTGTGGGCAATGTAGAGCCACTTTTCATTTTTGTCAGCGCTGCTTGAGGGTCTTTTGAACACCAAACGGTACTAAGTTTTTCGGAGGATGGTGAGGGACGCCGCTGCGTGGATATGCGAGGTAGCGCACTTCAATACCCATGGCATTTAATTTGGGAACTTCTTGATGTAGTTTTCTGCAGAAGCCGCAATCAATATCGGTGAAAACAGTGACATAAGATTTTGGTTTTCCCTGCGGTGAAAAAATCACCATATCTTCTCTTTTGACAGCGGCGAGTTTTTGCACACGCATCGGTTGCATGCGTTCATCAGCAATGTTTACAAACTTTTTATTTTCTACGCGGTACATGGTGCCGGTGATCAGATATTTTCCATCCGCCGACATATATACCGTGTCTTTGCCACCAAGATCCACTTCAAATAGTCCAGAGACAGTAGAGCTGCGAATTTCGCCGATGGACATTCCAGGGCGCGCTTTTTGCACAGCTGTTTTTAAAACATTTGCTTGTTCGGGAGAAACCGGTGCCCCAGCGTAAGCAAAAGGTGTTAGAACAGTGGAAGCCAAGAGAAATGCCAGTACTTTTTTCATGTGTCACCTTGAATGGGTTTGTTCAGCCGCGAGGATGATGTTGGGCATGCAAGTCCTGCATGCGTGCTCTTGCGATGTGAGTATAGATTTGCGTGGTGGACAAGTCACTGTGTCCGAGCAAAAGTTGCACTACGCGTAAATCGGCACCGTGATTGAGTAGGTGTGTGGCAAATGCGTGACGCAGGGTGTGAGGAGACAGTGCAGTACGAATACCCGCTTGCATAGCGTGTTGCTTGATGCGGTGCCAGAAAGTCTGGCGTGTCATGGCCTGCGCACGATTGCTAGGGAACAGAATCTCTAGCGGTTGATTGTCGAGCAGTATCGGCCTTGCTTCACGCATATAGCGTTCTAGCCAGTGTGTAGCCTCTTCACCAATCGGCACCAAGCGCTCTTTGTTGCCTTTGCCTGTCACGCGCACCACGCCTTGGCGCAGATTCACGGAGCCCACGGTAAGACCCGTCAACTCCGATACCCGCAGCCCGCAGGCGTACAGAATTTCCAGCATGGCTTTGTCGCGCAATCCAATGGCGTCGTTGATATCAGGCGCATTCAATAGCGCGTCCACTTCTGTTTCGGTAATAAATTTGGGCAGTGGGCGACCAAGCTTTGGGCTTTGGATATCGAGCGTTGGATCTTTATCGATCAACTTTTCACGCAATAAAAAACGATAGAAGCCGCGAACACAAGAGAGGAAACGCGCTGCAGTGCGCGCTGTTGTACCCGTGGCCAGCAAGTGTGCGAGATACGCTTGGATATCGGCAGTAGAAACTGTAGTCAGCGCAGCGTGTTGTTGATCTAAGTGCGCGGCAAACAGTGTGAGATCACTGCGGTATGCGGACAAAGAGTGTTTGCTCAAGCCCTTCTCCAGCCACACGCTGTCGAGATAGGTTTGGATCATCGGTGGCGTTGTGCGTGGTGTGTTCATCGCCTATATGCGCGTCGTTAAAAAGATAAAGGCGACCGAAGTCGCCTTTATACAGAACGGAGTGATAACTCAGTTCAATTTTTCTTTGATGCGCGCTGCTTTGCCACTCAGGTCGCGCAAGTAGTACAGTTTGGCTTGGCGTACAGCGCCACGGCGTTTCAGCTCTACGCTGGCAATCAGTGGGCTGTGTGATTGGAAAGTTCTTTCTACGCCTACACCGTGAGAAATTTTGCGCACGGTAAAAGCTGAGTGCAGACCGCGGTTGCGTTTAGCAATCACTACGCCTTCAAACGCCTGTACGCGCTCACGGTTGCCTTCTTTTACTTTTACATTGACGATCACGGTGTCGCCTTGTGCAAAAGCTGGCAGTGCGCGGGTTGCTTGTTCAGCTTCGATTTGCGCGATGATAGTGATGTTGCTCATGTTCTTCTCCTAGTGCAAAAATCTTTCCGTAGTAAAAACTAATCATTGTTAATCGGTGTGTTGAGCAAAGTATTTTCTTCTTTATTCAACGGCTTTCTTTCTAACAATTCCGGCCTTCTTTCTCGCGTGCGGTGCAACGCTTGTTGCAAACGCCAGCGGCGTATCTGTTCGTGGTGGCCGCTTAATAAAACGCGCGGCACCGGTACTCCATCGTACACTTCAGGTCGCGCATATTGTGGAAAATCCAGCAAGCCCGAACTGAAGGAATCCTGCTTGGCGGACTCGGCATGGCCGAGTGCGTTGGGCAGAATCCGAATCATTGCGTCGATGAGCACCATCGCAGGTAATTCGCCGCCGGATAAAATATAGTCGCCGATGGAGCATTCCTCATCGACTTCTAACGCCAGCAGGCGCTCATCAACACCTTCATATCGACCGCAGAGCAGAATCAGTTCTTCTCGTGCTGCAAAACTTTCTACAGCGCGCTGATCCAGCGTCCTGCCTTGCGGTGACAGGTAAATCACTTTTGCCTTCGGCAGTGCAGCGCGTGCAGCGTGCAACGCATCTCGCAATGGCTCGGCCATCATCACCATACCGGGGCCGCCGCCGTAAGGTCGGCTGTCCACTGTTTGGTGTACATCTGTCGTGAAGCTGCGCGGGTTCCAGCATTCTAGCGAGAGCAAATTATTATCAAATGCTCTACCGCTGATGCCGTATCCGCTTATCGCAGTGAACATGTCTGGAAACAGTGTCACTACACCCAGCTTCACGGGTTATTCCTCTTTAAAATTCAGGATCCCAGTCAACCAGCATTTGCTTGTTTTCAAGATCCACTTGCAAAATGTAAACATCCACATAGGGCAGCAAGCGTTCGCGCTGATCTATGCTGCCATCACAAGGAGAAACAACCATGACATCGTTTGCTCCTGTTTCCAGCATGCTGGAAATTTCTCCCAGCAAAATTTTTTGAGCACCTTCTTGGTTGCTAACAACATGCAAACCAATCAGTTGTTGCCAGTAGTACTCGCCTTCCGGTAACTCCGGCAAAGTGTCTGCACTGACTGCAATCGCACGCTGGCAAATAGCTTCAGCCGCCGTGCGATCGTCTATACCTTTGATGCGTGCAACAAACCCTTTGCCGTGTTGCCGATGTTCAGCAACAGTAATTTCAGTGGCGGCTCGCGATGTTGCATTGCTCTCTAACGACCAGCGATCAAACTGAAAAATTTTTTCAGCGGGATCGGTATAGGAGTGAATTTTCACCCAACCTTTCACGCCGTAGGCAGAAGTAATTTTGCCTACAATGGTTCGTTTTTGCAGAAAATTAGGCCGCTTTTTGTTTCAGTAAGCTGGCAACGCGCTCAGACAATTGCGCGCCTTTGCTCACCCAATAAGCAACGCGTTCTTGATCGACGCGCACGCGCTCTTCTTGGCCTTTAGCAACGGGGTTGAAGAAGCCAACATGCTCAATGAAGCTGCCGTCACGCGCGTTGCGTGAATCGGTTACTGTCAGATGATAGAAGGGGCGTTTTTTTGCGCCGCCGCGTGACAGACGAATAGTTACCATGTTCTTTTTCCTGCTCTAAATAGGGTCTGGCTCTAGGGTGTCGGTTAACTCCATCGGACGCCCAAGGTGCCGAGGGGCGGGCATTGTATGTCAGATGCTCGTCGTATGGAACACCCCTGACAACCGTTTGCTGGGGCAATCTCCTGTGGAAAACTGGTAGTATCTCGCCCCTGTATTGATCACTCGTTTGGTAAATCTTACAAGGAGAAAGTTATGTCATTCGCTCAACTGGTACCGTGGTTATTGGGCGGTTTTGCCGTATATATCGTCAAGCTGGGCGTGCGCTTTGTGCCGCAGGGCTTTGAGTGGACGGTAGAGCGCTTTGGCCGCTATACGCATACTTTGAGTCCTGGCTTGAACTTCATCATTCCTTTTATTGATCGCATCGGCCAGCAAGTGAGCGTGATGGAGCAGGTGTTGGACATTCCACCGCAAGAGGTCATCAGCGCGGATAACGCCATGGTGAGAATTGATGCCATCTGCTTCTATCAAGTCGTCAATGCCGCGCAAGCGTCTTATGAAGTGGCCGATTTGCAGAATGCTGTACGCAATTTGACCATGACCAATATCCGCACTGTACTAGGGGCTTTAGAGTTGGATGAAATGCTATCTAAGCGCGATGAGATAAATGAGCGCTTACTTCGCATTGTGGATCAAGCCACGCACCCGTGGGGGATCAAGGTCACCCGTATAGAGATCAAGGACATCACTCCGCCGCGCGATCTGGTGGATGCCATGGCAAACCAGATGAAAGCTGAAAGGGAGAAGCGGGCTGCAGTGTTGGAAGCCGAAGGGCGCAAGCAGGCGGAAATCCTCGAGGCGGATGGTTTGAAACAGGCGCAAATTCTGAAGGCGGAAGGTGATCGTCAAGCGGCCTTTTTGCAAGCAGAGGCGCGTGAGCGTGCTGCTGAAGCAGAGGCCAAGGCGACGCACATGGTGTCACAAGCCATCGCCAAGGGTGATATTCAGGCGGTCAACTACTTTGTGGCGCAGAAATATATTGAGGCATTGAGTAGCGTGGCGTCGGCGAACAATAGCAAGGTGATTTTGATGCCGTTGGAAGCGTCGCAAGTCATTGGCTCTGTGGGAGGGATTGCGGAGTTGTTTAAAGCGGCCGGCGAACAGCCCAAAACAGTAGCTCCACCACAATTACCTAAAGGTTAGTAAGGCGATGATTGCAGGACTGCTCGACCATTGGCTCTGGTTTGCGTTGGCACTGGTGTTGTTGATCGTTGAAATGGTCGGTGCAGGCGGCTATTTGTTGTGGTTGGGCATGGCGGCAGGCTTGACGGGGAGCTTAGTTTTTTTTCTTCCTAATTTAGCGTGGCAAGCACAGCTACTGATGTTTTCAACTTCGAGTGTGTTGTGTGCGCTCGGGTGGTGGCAATACCAACAACGCTGCCCCAAAATAGCCGATGAACCACTGCTCAATAAACGCACAGCCCAGTATATCGGGCGCATTTTGGTATTGACCGAAGCAGTTGAGAATGGACGCGGTAGAGCTAGGGTGGACGATAGTGTTTGGGGAGTGGTGGCAGCAGAAGATCTTCCAGTGGGTACGCGTGTGAAGGTGCTGTCATTACAAATGGATCATCTGTTGTTTGTTGAAAAACTGCCCGAATCTAACAACTGAACGCCTGAAAATTTAATTTGAATGCTTGATTGTTTATGTTGCTTGTTTTTCTAGCAAGGTGCCTTGCTTTTTTGCCGCCGAGTGCGTTGTTTCTTTTTTCAAATGTGTTGGCATTTGTTTTGGAGCGCGTGGCACGCTACCGCCACAAAGTGGTGGCAAAAAATTTGGCGATGGCATTTCCTGAAAAGAGTGCTGAAGAAAGGGGTGTAATAGCGCATAAGTTTTATCAGTATCTGGCAGATGTGGTTGTCGAAATCATCATGCTGTCGCGTATGCGTCACGAAGAGTTGCTGCGTCGATTTGAAATTCAGGGGCTAGAAGAAGTAAAGAGTGTAATGCATGAGGGGCAGTCGGTAATTTTATTGTCGGCCCATCAAGGTAATTGGGAGTGGATGTTGGCTGCTGTTGCTGTTGCTCTGCCGCACCCGCTCGATGCGTTGTACAGGCCTCTGCATAATGAGGCGGCGGATCGTTTTTTTATGGATCTCCGAACGCGCTTTCGTTCGCATATGATTCCCGCTGAAAGGGCGGCAAAGATTATTTTGAAGTTGCGCAAGCAAACGAGAGCTTTCGGTATTTTGGGTGATCAAAATCCGCGCCGTCGCGATAGTAAGTACTGGACGACATTTATGGGTGTGGATACGCCAGTGGTGATCGGTCCGGAGCGCATTGCAAAAATGACGAGCTACCCATTGTTTTATGTGGCAACAGAAAAGTTGGGATGCGGCCGATATCGCTGTCGCATAGAGCCCTTGGCGCAGCCGCCGTACAGTGGTGATGGCGAGGTGTCGCAGCTGTATATGAGTGCAGTGGAGGCGCATATCCGTCGACAGCCAGAGTGTTGGATGTGGTCGCATCATCGCTGGCGTTATGAGAAAAAAGATTGCCCAGAATTTCTGTGCGCTAAATGAATTTTCCAGAAAAATTTTGAAGTGAGTGATGGTTTATGTTTGAGAATTTAACAGATCGTTTATCCGGTACTTTGCGCAATATCAGCGGTAAAGCGCGTTTGACGGATGACAATATTCAAGATGCGTTGCGAGAAGTGCGCAAAGCCTTGCTGGAGGCAGATGTTGCGCTGCCTGTCGCGAAAGATTTTGTCGAAGCTGTAAGAAAACGTGCAATTGGACAGGAAGTGAGCCGCAGTCTTAGTCCGGGGCAGCAGTTCGTCAAAATTGTGCAGGATGAATTGATTGCTGTGATGGGAACGGCAAACGAAGAATTAAATCTTGCTGTAAAACCACCGGCCATTATTTTGATGGCGGGTTTGCAGGGGGCGGGTAAAACGACCAGCGTTGCCAAATTGGCAAAACACTTAAAAAGCCGTTTGAAAAAAAATGTGATGGTTGTGAGTGTGGATGTGTATCGTCCCGCAGCCATCAAGCAGTTAGAAACACTCGCCAGTGAAGTCGGTGTGCGATTTTTTATGGGTGAGTCGCAGAAGCCAGTTGAAATCGCAAAAGAGGCTGTGGAAGCGGCTAAACGCCAGCTCGCTGATGTGTTGATAGTCGATACAGCGGGTCGTTTACATGTTGACGATGCGTTGATGGATGAAATCAAAGCGTTGCACGCGACGCTAAATCCTGTGGAAACGCTGTTCGTTATCGATGCGATGATTGGTCAGGATGCTGTCAATACGGCGAGTGCATTTAACGCAGCGCTGCCGCTGACCGGCGTGGTGCTGACCAAAATGGACGGTGATGCGCGCGGTGGTGCGGCGCTGTCGGTGCGTCAGGTGACGGGTAAGCCGGTCAAGTTTATTGGTGTCGGCGAAAAAACCGATGCCTTGGAGCCTTTCCATCCAGATCGTATTGCCTCGCGTATTTTGGGTATGGGTGATGTGCTTTCTCTTATCGAAGAAGCGCAGCAGAAAATTGATCACAAGAAAGCAGAGAAGCTGGCGCTCAAAGTGCAGAAAGGGCAGCGCTTTGATTTGGAAGATCTGCGCGACCAGTTGCAGCAAATGCAAAACATGGGCGGTATGGCTGGATTATTGGATAAGTTGCCGGGCATGGGTCAAATGGCACAGATCGCGCAGCAGGATGAAACCGTCAAGCAATTCAAGCGCATGGAAGCGGTAATCAACTCCATGACACCCGTAGAGCGCCGCAACCCAGACATTCTGAACGGCTCGCGCAAGCGTCGTATTACGCAGGGGTCAGGCACGGATTTGCAGGACTTGAACCGTCTGCTCAAGCAGCACAAGCAGATGGCTAAAATGATGAAGAAATTCAAAGGTGGCAAAGGGTTAGCCAATATGATGCGCGGTGTGGCAGGTCAGATGCCCGCCGGCCTCGGCGGAGGCATGAAGCTACCGGGGCAGTTTCGTTGAGGCGATCAAGTATTCTTGACGCTACGGAGGCGCTTCTATATCATGCCGCCTCTTTTTCGGCTCTGCCGTAGGAGCGCCTTGTGGCGCTTGGTGGTTTGGGCTGTAACTAGATACTTTATAGATCGCATTGCGGAGTTTTACATGGCAACAATCAATCAGTTGGTGCGTCAGCCCAGACAGCGTAAAGCTGCCAAAAGTGACGTTCCAGCCTTGCAACAGTGCCCACAGCGTCGTGGCGTTTGCACGCGCGTTTACACCACCACGCCTAAAAAGCCTAACTCGGCTTTGCGGAAAGTGTGCCGTGTTCGCTTGACCAACGGCTTCGAAGTGTCGTCCTACATTGGTGGTGAAGGCCACAACTTGCAGGAGCACAGCGTGGTGCTGATTCGCGGCGGTCGTGTAAAAGACTTGCCGGGTGTGCGTTACCACACCGTGCGCGGCAGCTTGGATACTTCTGGCGTGAAAGATCGTAAGCAGCGCCGTTCGAAATACGGTGCGAAGCGTCCTAAGTAAGCTGAGCCTGTTTTTTAGTAACACCAGTAAGGCCGAGCGGTAACATCGTCTCGGATACCCTGAAACCAGAGGAAATTGTTATGCCAAGAAGAAGAGTGGCGGCCAAACGCGAAGTGCTGCCAGATCCAAAATTCGGAAGCACTTTGCTTGCCAAGTTCGTTAACCACGTTATGGAAAGCGGCAAAAAATCCGTCGCTGAAAGAATCGTTTACGGCGCATTGGATATCGTCAAAGAAAAGCTCGGCAAAGAGCCGGTTGAAATCTTTGAACAGGCGATGGAAAACATCGCACCGATGGTCGAAGTAAAAGCCCGCCGCGTCGGTGGTGCTACTTATCAAGTGCCTGTTGAAGTTCGCCCTTCTCGCCGCAACGCTTTAGCAATGCGTTGGATGGTGGAGTATTCACGTAAGCGCGGCGAAAAATCTATGCGTCAACGTTTGGCTGGCGAGATGATGGATGCTGCGCAAGGCAAAGGTGCCGCGGTGAAGAAGCGTGAAGATGTTCATCGTATGGCCGAAGCGAACAAAGCGTTCTCGCACTACCGCTTTTAATTTCCTAGAGGCTGTTTTAACAGCCTCTTATTTATTTCGAGGATACACACGTGGCACGCACCACTCCTATCAATCTTTATCGCAATATCGGTATTTGCGCGCATGTTGATGCGGGTAAAACCACGACCACTGAGCGCGTTTTGTTTTACACCGGTTTGTCACACAAGATTGGTGAAGTGCATGACGGTGCCGCAACTACAGACTGGATGGTGCAAGAGCAAGAGCGTGGCATCACCATTACATCTGCTGCGGTCACTGCATTTTGGTCTGGTACCAAAAAGCAATATCAAAATCACCGTGTTAATGTTATCGATACCCCAGGGCACGTTGACTTCACTATTGAAGTAGAGCGTTCGCTGCGTGTGCTTGATGGTGCGGTGGTGGTTTTCTGTGGCACTTCTGGTGTTGAGCCGCAATCAGAAACTGTTTGGCGTCAAGCTAATAAATACGGCGTGCCGCGCATTGTTTATGTGAACAAAATGGATCGTCAAGGTGCGAATTTCTTGCGCGTTGTTGAGCAGATTAAAAAACGCCTTGGTCACACGCCTGTGCCTTTACAGTTGGCTATCGGCGCGGAAGAAAATTTCCAAGGTCAAATCGACTTGATGTCGATGAAAGCTATTTATTGGAATGATGACGATAAAGGCACTGTACCGCGCGAAGAAGAAATTCCAGCGGATTTGCGCGCGCAAGCGGAAGAATATCGCAACTTCATGGTGGAAGCCGCGGCGGAAGCCAACGAAGAATTGATGAACAAGTACCTCGAAGAAGGTGACTTGAGTGTTGAAGATATCAAGTTAGGTTTGCGCTTGCGTACTATCGCTTGCGAAATAATACCGGCAGTATGCGGTTCTTCGTTCAAGAACAAGGGCGTGCCTTTGGTGTTGGACGCTGTTATCGATTATTTGCCAGCACCGACAGATATTCCTGCCATCAAAGGCTCACATCCAGATGACGAAGAGAAGCTGGACGAGCGCGCTGCGTCGGATGAAGCGCCGTTTGCGGCATTGGCGTTCAAAATTGCAACGGATCCTTTTGTTGGTACGCTGACTTTTGCGCGTGTTTATTCCGGTGTTTTGACATCTGGCGACAGCGTGATCAACTCGGTAAAAGGCAAAAAAGAACGCGTGGGTCGGATGGTGCAAATGCATGCCAACCAGCGCGAAGAAATTAAAGAAGTGCGCGCTGGCGACATCGCTGCCTTGATCGGTATGAAAGATGTAACCACTGGCGATACACTGTGCAGCGAAGATCAGCCTATTGTGCTGGAACGCATGGATTTTCCTGAGCCTGTAATTTCTGTGGCGGTAGAGCCAAAGGCAAAACCCGACCAAGAAAAAATGGGTATGGCTTTGTCAAAATTGGCACAAGAAGATCCATCTTTCCGTGTGCGCACCGACGAAGAAACAGGCCAAACTATCATCGCGGGCATGGGCGAATTGCACCTCGATATCATCGTCGATCGTATGCGCCGCGAGTTTAAAGTTGAGTGTAGCGTTGGTAAGCCGCAGGTGGCTTATCGCGAACGCATCAGCAAGAAAGTAGAGATTGAAGGTAAATTTGTGCGCCAGTCCGGTGGTCGCGGTCAATACGGTCACTGCTGGATTCGTTTTGAGCCTGCTGAAGATCAAAACGCAGAGCAGCTGGAATTTGTCAATGAAGTCGTTGGCGGTGTTGTTCCGAAGGAATACATTCCAGCAATTCAGAAAGGTATTGCTGAGCAGATGAAAAACGGTATTTTGGCCGGCTATCCTCTGTTGGGTTTAAAAGCGACAGTGTTTGACGGTTCTTATCACGATGTCGACTCTAACGAGATGGCGTTTAAAGTTGCTGCATCAATGGCGACCAAAGAACTGTCATTCAAGGGCGGTGCCGCGTTGCTAGAACCGATTATGAAAGTCGAAGTGGTAACGCCAGAAGATTACATGGGTGATGTGGTTGGCGACTTGAATCGTCGCCGCGGTATGATTCTTGGCATGGATGAAAATCCATCAGGCAAGGTAATCAATGCTGAAGTACCATTGGCAGAAATGTTTGGCTACGCAACAGATGTGCGTTCTATGTCACAAGGTCGCGCTAGCTACTCGATGGAATTCTTGAAATATTCTGAAGCGCCGAACAATATTGCTCAGGGTATTATTGAGAAAAACAAACGCTAATTTTTTTCAGCACATTTTCAAAATTACTAGAGGTATTTCATCATGGCAAAGGCAGCATTTGAGCGTAAGAAACCGCACGTAAACGTTGGCACGATTGGCCACGTTGACCACGGCAAAACCACGTTGACCGCAGCGTTGACAATTGTGTGCGGAAGTTTGGGGTGGCGAGAGAAAAGCGTATGACCAGATCGATGCGGCGCCTGAAGAAAAAGCACGCGGCATCACCATCAACACAGCGCACGTGGAATACGAGTCTGCTGAGCGTCACTACGCGCATGTGGACTGCCCAGGACACGCTGACTATGTAAAAAACATGATCACCGGTGCTGCCCAGATGGACGGCGCGATTCTGGTGTGTTCTGCTGCTGACGGCCCAATGCCACAAACCCGCGAGCACATCTTGTTGTCGCGTCAGGTAGGCGTGCCTTACATCGTGGTGTTCCTGAACAAAGCGGACATGGTTGACGATGCTGAGCTGCTGGAATTGGTAGAAATGGAAGTGCGTGAACTGTTGAGTCAGTACAACTTCCCGGGCGACGACACCCCAATCATCATCGGCTCTGCATTGATGGCGGTAGAAGGTAAAGACGACAACGGCTACGGCACTTCTGCGGTGAAGAAACTGGTAGAGACATTGGATACCTATATCCCAATGCCAGAGCGCGCTATCGACAAGCCATTCTTGATGCCGATTGAAGATGTGTTTTCTATCGCGGGTCGCGGTACGGTTGTTACCGGTCGTGTAGAGCGTGGTATCGTCAAGACGGGCGACGAAGTTGAGATCGTGGGTCTGCGTGCCACCACCAAAACCACCGTTACCGGTGTTGAGATGTTCCGTAAACTGCTCGATGAAGGTCGCGCGGGTGAAAACGTTGGTGCGTTGTTGCGTGGTACCAAGCGTGAAGATGTTGAGCGTGGTCAAGTATTGGCCAAGCCTGGCAGCATCAAGCCGCACACCAAATTTGAATCTGAAATTTATGTGCTGTCAAAAGATGAAGGTGGTCGTCACACGCCATTTTTCAAAGGCTATCGCCCACAGTTCTACTTCCGTACTACCGATGTAACGGGTGAAATCCAGTTGGCTGACGGTGTAGAAATGGTTATGCCTGGCGATAACATTTCCATGACGGTGACGCTGATCCATCCGATCGCCATGGAAGAAGGTTTGCGCTTCGCGATTCGTGAGGGCGGTCGTACCGTCGGCGCGGGTGTTGTTGCAAAAATCATTGAGTGATTTTCTACTGATGATAAAAAACCCTGTCAGAAGTGGCAGGGTTTTTTTTTGAGAAAAAACACAAGAATTAGGATTGGGTAAATGAAAATAGAAAGTACAGTTGCCGATCTGATTCCAGCTGCTGAGCATATCAAGGCGCGCGCGATAATATGGTTCTATCAACTATTGTCACTACTGTCTTTACGCTCTATTCAGCGCATAGGCACTGTACTGGGGAGGTTGTTGTGGGTTAGTCGTTCCCGCATGACAAAAACAACTGTGACAAATTTACGATTGTGTTTTCCTGAGCTTTCCGCAACAGAGATTGATTCGTTAGCGCAAAAAAGTTTAATCGAAACAGGTAAGACGATTGTTGAAACTGGCGCGTGTTGGAACTGGAGCTTAGAGAAATGTCGTTCGGTGATCCTCAGTATCGAAGGAGAAACTTTATTTGCGGAGCGCTGTAAAAGTGAGCGTGGGTTAATTTTATTGATGCCGCATTTAAGTACTTGGGAAATGCTGCACCCCATTTTGACTGCACACACACATTTCACGGCCATGTACAAACCGCCAAAAATTCGCCCATTGGATAGCTGGATGCAGGCGGTGCGCAACCGCGCCAGCGCCACCATGGTGCCGGCGAATCGCAAAGGCGTGAGCGAGTTAATGAAAACACTGAAGGCGGGCGGCTGTATTGTGGTCTTGCCCGATCAAGAACCTGAGCGTGAAAGCGGCACTTTTGCGCCATTTTTTGGCGTTGAAACACTCACCATGACCTTGGTGCATGGCTTAGCAATAAAAACTGGCGCACAGTTGCTCGAGGTGAACGCCAAGCGCCTTCCCAACGGTGAAGGTTTTGATGTGGTGTTTCGCGATGCCAATGCAGTTAACACAGAAGATGCTCGCGCCTCGCTAACAGCCATGAATGCTGTGATAGAAGAGGCTGTGCGTGAGATACCCGAGCAGTACCAGTGGGAGTACAAGCGTTTCAAGCGCCGCCCAGAAGGAAAGGCCCATTTCTACTGATTATTGAAATAAAAAAATGAGAATAAGTTAACAAATACAAATAGATAGCCAATATTACTGTTCTGCTTGGGGTTTGCCCCTCGCCAGCCCTCTGGTAACATGCGGCAGCATTTTTAACCCTTGAAATCCAGCAGTTTGCAGTGGTACCCGTTTCAATGATTCGTCAACGCACTCTCAAGAATACCATTCGAGCTACCGGCGTCGGTTTACACACTGGCGACAAAATTTATCTGACGCTCAAGCCAGCGCCAATTGATACCGGTATTGTGTTTCGTCGTGTGGATTTGAATCCTCCCGTTGAAATTGCCGCGCGTGCAGAAAATGTCGGTGATACCACGCTGTCTACTACTTTGATGAAAGGTGATGTGCGGGTATCAACAGTCGAGCATTTGTTGTCAGCCATGGCGGGCTTGGGTATCGACAATGCCTATGTGGAGTTGAGCGCACCTGAGGTGCCTATCATGGATGGCAGCGCAGGCCCTTTTGTTTTTTTGCTGCAGTCTGCGGGCATTGATGAGCAGGATGCACCGAAGCGCTTTATTCGCATTAAGAAAAAAGTGGAAGTCAGTGCGGGAGATAAACAGGCAAGTTTTGAACCATTTGAAGGTTTCAAAGTTTCTTTTTCCATTGAATTTAACCACCCTGCTTTTGATGGCCGCGATTTAACGGCTGAAATTGATTTTTCTAGTACGTCTTTTGTAAAAGATGTCAGTCGTGCGCGCACCTTCGGTTTTATGCATGAAATTGAATACTTGCGCGGACAAGGTTTGGCGCAAGGCGGTAGTGTGGATAACGCTATCGTCATTGATGAGAGCGGCGTGTTGAACGAAGACGGATTGCGCTACGACGATGAATTTGTGAAGCACAAAGTGCTCGATGCCATCGGCGATTTGTATTTATTGGGCAACAGTTTGATTGGTGAGTTCAAAGCGCACAAATCGGGCCACGCACTGAACAATCAGCTGCTGCGAAAACTGATCGAGCAGCGCGATGCGTGGGAAGTGGTGACCTTTGAAGACGATGATGCATCGGCGCCTATTTCGTATATCAAGCCTGTTCTTGCTGGTTCGTAATACACCGCGTATTCTGAAAAAAAGCGGTAAGCACTTAACAGTGATTTTCTTCGCGGAAGCTGCACCATGGTAGATACGCTGACACCGATTACATTGGCTATGACAGGTGCATCGGGTGCTGCTTACGGCTTGCGTTTGCTCGAATGTTTATTGAAAGCGCAACGCCGTGTTTATTTCATGATTTCTGATGCAGCACGCACAGTTGTTAAAATGGAAATGGGTTTGGAATTGCCGGCCGAAATATCGACGCTGGAAAATTTTTTACTGAATCGCTTTTCAGCGCAACCCAACCAGCTCAAAGTATTTGGCAATATGGATTGGTTGGCACCACCGGCATCGGGTACGGGTGGCAAAATACCGATGATTATTTGCCCTGCGTCTGGTGGAGTAATTTCAGCAATCGCCACCGGTGCCAGTACTAATTTGGTGCAGCGCGCGGCGGATGTCGCAATTAAAGAAAAACGCCCCTTAATTATCGTGCCACGAGAAATGCCCGCTTCGGCTATCCATTTGGAAAACCAGCTCAAGTTGGCGCATTTGGGCGCGACGATCATGCCAGCTAGCCCAGGTTTTTATCAGAATCCCCGCTCGTTGGACGACATCATCGATTTTGTTGTGGCGCGCATACTTGATCAATTGGATATTGCACATGATTTGTTGCCGCGTTGGGGAGGGGCTTCTTAATGCCCCGTCTTGTTAGCCAGCGGGAATATTCTTATTGGCAAACTATATTTTTGCGCCATTGGGCGCTATTTTTTTTTCTGCTTATTGCAGCTATCACGACGCTTATCTCAAAAGACATGCGGCAGAGTGTCAATATTCAGTTGCCGCTGTTGGGTGGGTTGTTTCTGTATGTCTTGTCGGTCGACACGATTAATACCTCGAAAAAAATAGGCGTCGTCGTGTTGGTGTTTGTGCTGATCATGTTTGCACAGGTGGCGGCATCTTGGCGCGCTTTGTTATTGGTGGTGGATGGAGAGCCATTAAAAGCTGTTAAGGCTATGGATAGTTTTTTGTTAATCGTCCCCAACGATATTTTGGTGTTGTCAGTGGTAATGCCGTTGCTGCTGGGCATGGCATGGATGGGTGCGCGTTGGTTGCGCGTGTTGTTTGTATGTTGTTTTCTTGCGGCATTAATCGTTAGTGAAAAGTTGCAGAGCCGGCAAGCTGTTGTATTGCTATTGGCAGGGCAATTACTGGTTGTCGCGATGTTAGGTCGGCGTTGGTTTGTGCCTGCTGCGTTGTTATTGTTGATAGTCGGTATTGTGCTGGACGGTTTGTCTGGCTGGTGGTTGGCTAAAAAAATATTTTTATTTTCTCGGTCGTATGTGTGGCATGCCGCTTGGGTTATGTTTCTTGATCGGCCGTGGGTAGGGCAAGGCCCTGGGCTGTTTGGCGATGTTTATTTTGCATTTCTTGCTAAGGCGGGGTATGTATTAGATGCAATGCCGGATAGAAGACCTATGCTCTGGGCGCACAATTTGTATTTGGAACAGTTGGCGGAGCGTGGTGTCGGCGGATTGCTGAGTTTGCTGAGTTTGCTGTGTGCATCCTTGTTTTACGCATGGCGTGCGTGGAGTCAATCACACCACACATCGGCATTGCGCGGTTTGTCCGCGGGTATTTTTTCTGCAGTAGCCATGTTGGCTGTGTCAGGTATTGCTGAAGCCAGTTTGTCGCGTGTATGGGTTGCGGTATCGCTGATGTTGCTAGCTGCATTTGCTATTACGGCAGACAACATCAGCAATCAAAACGCTGCTACGGCGATTTCCGCTCCTGCCACCACTGCTTCAAACGCTCAGGAATAATCATCAACATTGGCGTGATGACGAGCGTCAAAACGGTGGCGAAAGTGAGACCGTACACCAAGGATGCTGCCAATGGCTTCCAATAATTAGCAACCATGCCGCGTGTGGTGATGTCGCGGCTGACCAAGTCGATACTGATGCCCAAAGCCAACGGCACCAACCCCAAACCCGCAGTGATGACGGTAAGACAAACAGGACGCAGACGCTGCGCACCGGTGCGCACAGCGAGTTCGATCAAAGAGAGTTCTGGCTGACTGCGGCGCAAATGGTTGTAAGTGTCGAGCAGAATAATGTTGTTGTGCACGATAACGCCCGCTAAAGCCACGATGCCAACGCCGCCGAGAATAATGCTGAATGGTTGCCGAAAGATCATATGCCCTAGCAGCACACCGGCCGTAGACATCACAACCGACGACAGCACCAAGAAAGTTTGATAGAAACTGTTGAACTGCGCCACCATCATGGCCAGCATCAGCAGCATGGCCAGTAAAAAAGCGATGCCAAGAAATTGAACGGATTTTTCTTCGTTTTCTTTTGCACCGCGGAAGCGCCAAGTTACTTGTGGATTAAGCTTGGCATCGGTTTCTAACCAGTGGCGAATTTCAGAAATTTTATCGTTAGGTAAAACGCCGAGTGCTGCATTGGCATACACGGATACCACACCGGAACCATTAAGCCTTTGCAGTTTGTTGACACGCGGTTTGGCGACGCGATCTACAAAATTGCTAAGCGGCACAGCGCCTTGCTGTGTAGTCACTGTCAGTGCATCCAATGCTTCAATATTGCGTTCTTTAACAGGGTAGCGCACACGAATATCCACCTCGTTTTCTGCGTCATCTGGGCGATACTTTCCAACTAACACGCCGTTAGTAATTAGCTGTACAGATAATCCGGCCAAGCCGACACTGGCGCCGTAGAGTGCAGCTTGTTGGCGATCCACCTGAATTTCCCATTCGATGCCGGGTAGCGGCATGGTGTCGTCAATATCAACTAAATCTTTGATGTTTTTCTCTAGATGCTCGCGTATGCGTGCTGCTTCTACCTGCAAAATTTCTTGATTATCTGATCGCATTTCGATTTGGATGTCTTTAGCGACAGGTGGTCCGCCTTTGAGCTTGTCAGCGAAAATACGAATGCCAGAAAGATGTGCTGTTTTTTCGCGCACCTCCCAGAAAATTTCATCGGCAGAACGCTTGCGCGTATGTGTGGATTCTAGCGTCACTAGCATATGACCAATTTCATCTTCCGATGCATTGCGTCGACCTTGTGCAGTGCCCGGTGGGTATGCGCTGGTATAAACTGAAACAACGCCGCCAATATTTCTGACGATATTTTCAACTTCCGTCACTAATGCGGCTGATTCTTGTGCGGATAAATTGCCACGTGCACTAACATTCACTTCACCGTGCTCAGTTTCTGATTCGGTGAAGTAAACGGTTCCTACGCTCAAATGTTCGTAGGCCACAAAGATTGCAAACAAGCTAAACAAGGAAAACACAATAGAAAGGATTGGGCGGCGCAATACTTGCTCAATTAATCTGGCATACAGGCCAGTGACTCCGCCGAGTTTGCGCGGGTCATCGTGTTCTAGTGTGCGCAGTTCTTGAATGCTTTTTTCGTCAAGCTCAGCTTTGCCAAACAGTGCGCCTAGAACGGGTAGAAAGACCAACGCGAAAGTAATAGACCACGCCAATACGGCAAATACGGTGACGGGCAAAATACGCATAAAGGCCCCGTCGATACCGGGCCAAAACATCAGTGGCAAAAAAGCGCACAGTGTCGTCAACATCGAGGCTGTAGCGGGCGCGAACATGCGTACTGAAGCGGCGATATAAGCCTCGCGTGGTGATAGACCGTCAGCCATTTTGCAGTCGGCGTATTCCGCGATCACGATGGCGCCATCGACAATCATGCCGATGGCAAGCAATAGTCCAAACAGCACCATGAAGTTAAATGAATAACCAAGAAAATAAATAACGGCGATGCCGCCTAACGAAGCAACGGGTACACCCAAGCTCACCAGCAGGGCGGAGCGTGTGCCGAGAGCCGCTACCACGACGACTAACACCAACACTAATGCCGCAAGAATATTGCCCTGCAGTTCAGACACCATTTGCAGTGAGAACGGCGTTTGATCGAATGTGGTAACTAACTCAATGCCGGCGGGTAAATGTTTTTGTTCGGCAGCAATTAGTGCGCGTACTGCATTGGCGACTTCTATCATGTTGGCGCCAGCGCGTTTGTTAACCTCAATCGAAATGGCTGGTTTGCCATCTACGCGTGTGATGGTGGAGGCATCTTTAAAAGTGCGGCGTACATCAGCCACATCACCCAATTTGATTACGCCATCGGATGTGGCGCGTAGCGGCAGGTTATAAAGATCTTGATAGTTTTCAATTAGGCCCGGTAGTTTTACAGAAAAGCGCCCGAGTCCGGTGTCCACTTCGCCGGCAGGCACTAATAGGTTGTTGGCGTTGACTGCATTAATTAACTCTGAGCCACTGATGCCGTAAGTTTCTAATTTGTTGCGATCGATTACGGCCTCTAATACTTCTTCCCGGTGGCCAACTAATTTTGCCTCCAATACATTGGGAATAGTTTGAATTTTTCTTTTTAGTGATTGCGCATTGTTGTAGAGCACACGCTCTTGTGCATTTTTTCCAACCAAGCTCAAGACGATGGCGGGAAACTCATCGGAGGTGATTTCTTTGATGATGGGTTCCTTTGCATCATCAGGAAATTCACCGCGCGCACGATCAACCGCGGCACGCACATCAGCTATGGCTGCGTCTGTGTTGATGTCGTTATTAAATTCAATCACTACATTGACCATGTTTTCCATGGCGCGCGCGGTGATTTCTTTTACACCGTCTATGCTGCGCAATTCCACTTCCATAGGTTTTATTAATAGGCGTACGCCGTCTTGCGGTGAGACACCTTCTAATACCACGGTAGTTGAAACATACGGCGTGGCAATATTGGGGGTGACTTCAACCGGTAAATGACGGTAGGAATAAATTCCCACAATCATCAGCAGTACGAGCAAGCTGAGAGTTGTTCGGCTTCTATCAATAATGAAATTAAGAAAAGTATTCATTATTTCGCCTTGGTTTCGCTATCTGGTGTTGTTTCTACTTTGTCGCCATCGGCAACCATTTCTTGGCCGACCGTAATAAGTTCAATTTCGTTTGGCAAGCCGGTAATCCAAATGCCGTCTTTGCTTTCACGCACAACGCTGACATGGTGAAATTCAACACGCTGTTCAGTGTTGATAATTCGCACGCCAACTTTTCCTGCGTCATCTAACGCAAGAACAGCAGGCGTGATGCGGTGTGCCATCACTTCTTGTTGCGGAATAGTAATTTGCGCTGTGATGCCATCACGCAAATGCGTACCGGCTTCTAAAGTGGCTTCCACGCGATAGGTGCGTGTTTGTGGGTCTGCGGTGCGACCAATGAAGTTGATTTTTCCGTTGACGGTATCGCCACCGGTTGTATGTACTACGACAGGTTGATTCAGGGTCAGTGTTGCGACTTCGCGCTCGGATGCCTGTCCAGTTGCCAGCAGTGATGTTTCATCAAACAGGCGCGCACAAATAGAGCCACGCTCTAGTAACGCGCCGATTTCTGCGGGGCGATCTTCCACAAAGCCATCAAAAGGTGCGCGCATTTGGACATATTCCACATCCAGCTCTGCTGTGCGCAGTGCAGCGTGTGCGCTTTCCATTGCGGATTTGCTAGCGGCGAGTGATGTGGCAGAGAGTAGGCCGTCTTTTTGCAAACGCTGCGCGCCCTCGTAGTCGATATTGGCTTTTGCTTGCGCAGCGCGTGCTTGTGTTAGGCGCTCATTGCGACCATCGTTTGCCAATTCACACAAGATATCGCCTTTTTTGACACGCTGTCCCTTCTCAACGGGAACAGCGATAACGCGGCCACCTGTTTCAGCTTTTATTTCAACGATGCGTTTAGCTTCGGTGCGACCACGCAACACAATTTCCACGCGTTGCTTTTCTGCAGTGAGATGAGATACGCGTACGCGCGCTACTTCGTGTTGCGGGTTGCTGTCTGTTTCGGAGACAGTTTCATTGGTTGTTTCGTGCGGGGTGCTTGTTTTGAAAACACCGGTGAACATCCATAGAGACACAAGCACAACGATCAAGCTGGCGATGAGGTAAGTTTTTTTCAAGAGTAGTGCTCCGTCTGTCTTGCGGTATGTTGCGCAGGTGGAATCGTGTAGTTATTCATGGTTATTATTGGCTGTTTGTTTTCGTGCCACTATCTGCAATTGCCGCACTGGTCTTGCGATATTGCGCTAGTGATGAAATGTAAAGTTATGGTGTGTGATGTGCATCACACTACAGGTCATAGGAGGCCGTTGTGGGTACTTTCTTTATCTGCGTATTGTTGACGATTATCGCCGTATTGCTGTGGCTCAATTACCAAACGCTGGATAGCTTTAATGAGGATCTCAAGCAGCTGCGCTTGCTGGTGGCGCACATTGAGCGGCGGGTGTCAGGCGAGCCGGTATTACCCATCGATGGCCCGACTGAGAGCAACCAGTAAGGGTTCTTTGGAACTGGCGGAGGAGGCTAGAGCTCTTTCGCCAAGGATGGGTTGAACTCTGTCTCTGTGTTGCCGAGTGAGAGGGCGCCAAACTCGCCGTTCCAATCCTTGAGCACTTCGGCCAGTGCAACGGCCTGCTCGTGCAAGGCGACTAACTCTTCTTTGCCGCCTTTGACCCCCATGTACATTTTGATAGCGCGACCTTTTGCCACCAATGCATGGTTAGGGTGCTGCATTTTGTAGACTTCTAATTTCCAGCGCACGCCATGCACCATGCTGCGGTAGAAAATCAGTTTTGTGTTGAGGCTGATGCCGCTGATCTCATCCAATTTCCCAAAAACGGAAAAGTCTGTGCCGAACAGTGAGATCTCTTTGCTGGCACGGTCGGCAGCCACGGTGGCATTGCGTTTGCCATCAGCCAAAATGGCTAAATCACCAAACAATTCTCCAGGCGTGATGTAGTTGATAGCCAGTGCGTTTTCGCTGGCATCATCGGCATAGACAGCCAGTTTTCCTTTCAGTACGAAATACATCCAAGTGTCGATGCTGCCTTTTTTCATCACGATTTCGCCCGGCTCCAACTCCACGATGCGCGAGTGGCGCAACAGGATGTCGTACTGCCAAGGTTCGGATTTGGAGACATCGCGATAGAACGGAATGCTGGCCAGCAGTTTGTCTACTTTGTCGCGCGGTAGGCTGTTGATGGGTTTGATTTGCATGATGGAAGTATCGTTACCGCTGCTGAAACTGTTGCGCGTTCCAGTGTACACCAGCGCCGCAGTTTTTGAATCGCGTCGAGCACATATCCCATGAAATTGGCTGGTTCAAGCCAGATCGTTGAGCGGGTGGCTCGCGATGGGCAACTGAAAATGCGCTTCAATGTAGGCGTTCGGCACATCTGCAATAGCAGAAAACTGCCAGCGCGGTTGTTTGTCTTTATCCACCAGATGCGCGCGTACGCCCTCGGGAAAGTCGGCGTGCCGGCTGCATTGCACGGACATACACCACTCCATCCGGAAGATATCCACCAGCGGGAGCTCGCGCCCGCGCTGCAGTTGCTGCTCTACTAGGCGAGCGGTGACTGGGCAGCCGTGGGCGAGATTGTGCAGCGCGGTGTGAAACCACGGCTCGGCAATATCGAGAGCGGGCAATGCGGCGACGGCTGCGGGTAGGTTGCCGCAGACAGTGCGGATGCGCTCGCTGTGCGGTGTCAGCACGGGTTCAATATGAGTGCTAGGCAGGGCACGCAGGGTGGCGGTGAGTTGGGTGTGGTTATTGGCAGCATCCTCTGACCAAGCGGCTGTGCTGAGCAGTGTCGGTAGTTGCTCTGCTGCAGAGTCGTCTAGGAGAAAGTTCGCCATGCTTAAGGCCATGGCATCGGCGGCATTCCACTCGCAGCCGGTGATACCCAAGAACAGCCCCAATCCGGCAGGTAACTGGTTGAGAAAATAGCTGGCACCGACATCGGGGTAGAGGCCGATATTGATTTCTGGCATGGCCATACGGGTGGATGCGGTGACTACGCGGTGCGAGCCGCCCATGAATAGCCCCAACCCGCCCCCCATCACGATGCCGTGTCCCCAAACTAAGACGGGCTTAGGGTAGCAGTGTAGGGCGTAGTCGAGACGGTATTCCTGTTCGAAAAAACGCTCGCAATAGTCGTCACCGTCCAGAATGCCTTGGCGCATCTGTCGCACATCGCCACCCGCACAAAAGCGCGCCCTTCGCCGCGCAACACCACGCAGGCAATGTCGCGCCGCTCTACCCACTGCTCCAGTTGCAGCAGTGCAGTGCGCGCCATGTCAAGCGTCAGCGCATTCAGGGTGCGAGGTAGGGCGAGTGTCAGCCAGCCAATTGCAAAGCCATTGGAGAGTTGTTGTTCGTGCGTTGTGATCATGCGTGATGGTGTGAGTAGGGGTGCGTGGCTACAATAGCACTTTGTTTGCTAACGACGGATGCACTATGAATTTTATTAAACACTCTCGGCAATTGCTCCAGTATTTTTCTCTCGCGGTTGTTTGTGCAGCAGCGCATACGGCAATGGCAGCAGAGCCTGTACCGGCGGCGCCGGAATTCAATGCAAAAGCGTGGTTGTTGATGGATGCAGCCAGTGGTCAAGTGTTGTTGGAGCGCAATGCTGATGAACGCATTCCGCCGGCGAGTCTCACCAAGTTGATGACGAGCTATGTTTTGTCTGCCGAGGTGGATTCTGGTCGTGTGCGCAATGAAGATATTGTGCCAGTGAGTCCGCGCGCATGGGCGCAAAGCCCGGAGTTTGATGCCAAGAAAAATGGTTCCTCGCTGATGTTTATCGAACCGAATAAACCCGTCACGCTATTGGAATTGCATCGCGGCATTATTATTTCATCGGGTAATGATGCCACGGTTGCCGTGGCGGAATATTTGGCTGGCACAGAAGCGGCGTTTGTTGATTTGATGAATCAATATGCAAAAAAATTGGGGCTGAGCAACACACACTATGTCAATACGCACGGTTTGGACGCACAAGACCATTACTCTTCTGCGCGTGATTTGGCAACGCTTTCCCGTCACATCGTCCAAACTAAAGATTACCCACTGCACAAAGAAAAAGAATTCACTTATAACGGCATTAAGCAACAAAATCGCAACGGTTTGTTATGGAAAGATGCGTCGGTTGATGGCTTGAAAACGGGTCACACCGATGGTTGTGGTTTTTGTTTGGTGGCTTCAGCAAAACGCGACGATACACGATTGATTTCTGTTGTCATCGGTGCGCCAAGTATCAAAGAGCGTGAGGGGGATTCCGCCGCGCTTCTCAACTATGGTTTCCGTTTTTTTCAATCGGTTAGTTTGTATGCAGCAGATGCCGTGCTCGGCACGCCACGCGTGTGGGAAGGCGTGAGCGATCAAGTGACGGCCGTTCCTGCCGTGGAAGTGGCGATGATTTTGCCGCGCAATGTGGCGGCGAATTTGACACATGAAGTCAAGCTGGATAGTCCGTTGATTGCTCCGCTGACCGCTGGGAAAAAAATTGGTCAGATCATCGTAAAAAATGGCGAAGAAGTTGTGAAAACTGTGGATGTTGTGGCAAAAGAGGAAGTGCAGCGTGCAGGCTTCTTTGGCGCATTGTGGGATCAGTTGGTGCGATTCTTTAGTGGTTTGTTTGGCAAGCCGGTGTGAGTCGTGACAACACAAGAGCCACCAAAAATTGAGTTTCCCTGCCGCTATCCCATCAAGGTGATGGGTGTGGCGGGCGATGAGTTTCGCGGCGCAACAGTGAGTATTTTTGAAAAACATGCTGGTGTAATTACGGAAACTGATATCAGTATTCGCACCAGCAATGGCGGTAATTACGAAGCATTGACCATCACCATTACGGCGCAAGGTGTAGAACAGCTGCAAGCTATTTTTGCGGATCTGAAAGAGCATCCTTTGGTGCGTATGGTGTTGTGAAGGGATGTGCATGCTGTGGCAAAGTTGATTGTGCGACAGTTTGCTGAGCGACAGCATTACGCTGATATTTGGCATCGTATGCAGCAGTTCACCGCAACGCGCGATGAAAAGACGGCGGATGAATTGTGGTTGTTAGAACATCATCCTGTGTATACGCAAGGCTTAGCTGGTAAAGCTGAACATGTATTGTGTGCGGGCGATGTACCCGTAGTGCAGACGGATCGCGGTGGACAAGTTACCTGGCACGGCCCAGGTCAGTTAATGGTGTATGCGTTGTTAGATGTGCGTCGCTTGCAATGGGGCGCACGAACGCTAGTGAGTGCTTTAGAAAATATGCTGATTGGTTGGTTGTATGCACAAGGTTTGACGGCTTTTGCGCAACGCAATGCGCCTGGCGTTTATCTGTGCGGTAAAGACAATACCGCAGCAAAAATTGCTGCACTGGGTCTGCGTATCACGAAAAAAGGTTGTTATCACGGGATGGCAATCAATGTTTCTAATGATCTTGCGCCTTTTTCTGCGATTAACCCCTGTGGCGTGGCGGGACAGCGTGTCACGCGCTTGGATCAGTGGCTCTCACCATTGCCAACTCGGCTGGTTATTGAGCAAAGTTTGGTAAAACAGTTCGCCGATGTGTTGCACAGTTCATCCGTTACATGGGAAACGAATGGCGTATGACGGAATCTCCTCGTCATGTACCTGTTGGAAAAAAGCTGCGCGATGCTGAGAAGGTGCGTCATGCGGAAGTGAATCTAATTGCTAGCGACAACCTCCAGCGCAAGCCGCCGTGGATTCGCGCGCGTATTCCTTCCGGTGCCGCTGTGCAGCGCGTACGCAGTATTTTGCGCGACAGAAAGCTAGCGACGGTGTGTGAAGAAGCGGCGTGTCCCAATCTCGGTGAGTGTTTTCACAGTGGCACGGCAACTTTCATGATCATGGGCGAAATCTGCACGCGTCGTTGCCCGTTTTGCGATGTGGCGCACGGTCGCCCACTGCCTTTGGATGCGCAAGAGCCTCTGCACTTGGCAGAAGCTGTAGCAGAGTTGGGCTTGCGGTATGTGGTGATCACTTCAGTGGATCGCGATGACTTACCAGACGGTGGTGCTGCACATTTTGCGGGGTGTATTCGTGAAGTGCGCCTGCGCAGTCCGTCAATTACGATAGAAATTTTAGTGCCAGATTTCCGCAATCAGCTGGCATTGGCGTTGCCTGTATTGGCGCAGTACCCTCCCGATGTGCTGAATCACAATTTAGAAACTGTTCCGCGTCTGTATAAGGCTGTGCGCCCTGGCGCTATTTATCAACACTCCTTGCAGTTGTTACAGCAATTTAGAGAAAAGCAGCCAGCGATTCCTACTAAATCGGGTTTAATGTTGGGTTTGGGTGAAACCACAGAGGAAGTTGAACAGGTACTACTGGATTTGCGCGCACACAATGTGTCGATGTTGACGCTCGGTCAGTATCTGCAACCGAGTAAAGCGCATTTGCCTGTGCAGCGATTTGTCACGCCTGAGGAGTTTGATGAACTGGCAGCGCTGGCTCACAGTATGGGTTTTTTGCAGGTAGCCAGTGGTCCGATGGTGCGTTCGTCATATCATGCAGATCAACAGGCGCATGCAGTTTTGCAAAACATATAAGACAATATTAATGACATGTGGAAATAAAAGATTGATGAAAATAATTAGGTCAATTTTTCTTTTGCTGATAATGGCGGTATGTGCGGCTAATACACAGGCAGAGATAGCGATTATTGCGAACAAAAGCGTTTCGATTGTTTCAATTACTGAGGCGCAGGCGGCGGCTATTTTTCTCAGCCAGTTGGATGTATTGGAAGATGGCACACAATTGATTCCTGTTGATCAAAAAGATGATCAAGAAACGCGCTCGATGTTTTATGCCAAAGTGATCAAAAAAGGTGCGGCGCAATTAAATGCGTATTGGTCGCGCAAAGTATTTTCTGGTGAAGGGCAGCCGCCAAAAAAAGTTGCAGATGATGCGGTTGTGTTGGCTTTAGTGCGTGCCAATCCGAATGTCATTGGCTATGTGGATGCGGCGGCGGTAAATAACTCGGTGAAGGTGCTGCTAAGAATTCCTTAGTGCGTTGTGGTATTTAACAGGTGCATCATGATGCGGCGAATGGAGAAAGATTCTTCGCTGCGCAACGCTAAACGCAGTTGGTGGATGTGACTGGCTCTAGTGTCCGCCACAGACGGCGGCGCGTCATTTTCTTCTATGTGAAAACGGATTGCGCTGCGTGTGGTGAGCAAGCTGAGTGCTTTATTGGTTAGTACAGCTTGGTCAATAGCGTCTTTATTGATGGTGTCTACAAATTTCAACCAGCCGGCATCCGCAAGCCAGATCATGGTGCTGAAGCAGGCGTTGTGCCGGTTGCTATGCAATCCGTATTCGTCGGGTTCGTCGGGGCCGGAAATGTCGGCGACATACACCGTGTAGGGGCGTGGAAAGAATTGATACAGCACAGACAGAATGCGGCCAGCGTCTTTGTAAAAATCGTCGATATGAATATCGCTCACGCTTCTGTTTCCTGTGCGTTATTGCTTATAGTTTTGAATAAAATCAGAAAATTGTTCGATGGCATATTGCAAATCGTCTTTGCGCGGCAGTATTACAATTCTGAAATGCTGTTGATCAATCCAATTAAAGCCTGATCCCTGCACAATCAGAATTTTTTTCTGGCGCAATAAATCTAGCGCGAGTTGCTGGTCGTTTTTATGGGGTAAACATTAGGATCGAGGCGCGGGAACATATATAACGCCCCCAAAGGTTTAACGCAGCTCACGCCCGGAATGTCGTTCAGCATTTTCCAAGCAGTGTCGCGTTGTTCGCGTAAGCGTCCACCGTCTTGTGTGTATTCGTTAATGCTTTGATAGCCACCCAGTGCCGTTTGAATAGCAAATTGTGCGGGCACATTGGCGCACAGGCGCATCGACGACAGCATGTCTAAGCCTTCGATGTAATCGCGAGCAATTGCTTTGTTACCGCTAAGTATCATCCATCCGGAGCGAAAACCTGCTAAACGATAAGTTTTCGATAGGCCGTTAAATGTAACGCACAATACATCCGTGGCGAGTGTTGCAATCGGCGTATGTTTGACATCGTCATACAAAATTTTGTCGTAAATTTCATCGGCAAAAATAATTAAGCCGTGTTCTTTGGCAAGGTCAACAATTTGTTGCAGAATTTTTGGGTCGTAAACCGCACCGGTAGGGTTGTTCGGGTTGATGACTACAATGGCGCGTGTTTTAGGTGTGATCTTGCTGCGGATATCGGCAATATCTGGATTCCAATCATTGTTTTCGTCGCACAAATAATGCACGGGTGTGCCGCCCGCCAACGAGGTGGATGCTGTCCACAAAGGATAGTCCGGCGCAGGGATCAGAATTTCATCTCCGCTATCACACAGGCCTTGTAACGCCATGGTGATCAATTCGCTGACGCCATTGCCGAGATAAATATCGTTGATCTGTACGCCGGGAATGCCCTGTCGCTGGGTTTCGTGCATGACGGCTTTGCGGGCAGCAAACATGCCTTTGGACTCGCTGTAGCCTTCGGCCTGAGGCAAGTTGTACACCACATCTCTCAGGATCTCGTCGGGAGCCATGAGGCCAAACGGTGCCGGGTTGCCGATGTTCAGCTTCAAGATACGCTGGCCGGCCTCCTCCATGCGGTAGGCTTCTTCCAACACAGGGCCGCGAATGTCGTAGCAAACGCCTTCTAATTTTTTTGATTTGCTGATGGGTTTCATAAAGATATCCTGCGTGTATTGCAGTATCGTAAGACAGTTAATGAGCTTCGCCGGTCATTATACGCCGGTTGGTAGATTGTCATTGAGTCGGTGTTCCAAGCCTACAAAAAGGGGAGAGTTATGCGTAAAAAAACATTCCAGTGTCTCGGTTCTTTTGTGCGGACATCTTTGTTGCTTGCGGTTGGGGCAATGACGGCACAGCAAGTTGTTGCTGCCGAGCGCGTCAATGTACGAGGTGTTGATCACGCGGCGCTGCGGTCGGCATCAAGCGCAGTGAACGGTGGGGGAGCATCCGTGCCTTCATTGCAGCAGATGTTGGCGCTGGATCCGCGCAATAATTTTCAGGTGTTGCGCAAAAATAGCGACCCATCTGGCAAAACCCATACGCGCTATGAGCAGAAATTTCACGGCATTCCCGTGTATGGCGAGCAGGTGATTGTGCATGGTGATGCACAGGGCAATGTGCAGTCGCTGACTGGTGTGGCGATTGGCGGCATTGAAAATGATATTTCAGACAACGATGCCGCTGCACAGCAGTTCTCTAGTCATGAGGCTATGTTGAAAGCAAAAAACAATTTGCATCGTTACTTGAAAGTCCGTGATGGTGTCGTGCCGTCATTTCGTGGAGAGAAAATAAAATTAGTGATTTATCTCGACGCAAAAGATGTAGCACACGACGCTTGGTACATCAGCTATGTGGCAGAAGCAGACGGTGTTTCGCCGGTGCGCCCGTATTTTATTTTGGATGCTGATGACGGTCGTATTTTAAAAACATGGAATGGAATGGCGCATGTCGAAGTTGGTACAGGACCTGGCGGCAACGAAAAAACGGGGCAGATTGAATACGGCTCTAGTGGTGTTCCCTTTTTGGATGTGGCGCAAGCAGGCGGTACTTGCACCATGCAAACACCCAAGGTTAGAACGGTAAATCTTGGCGGAAGCACAAGTGACTCCTATCAAACGGCGTACAGTTATGCATGCCCACGCAATACTTTTCAGTCTATCAATGGCGGATACGCGCCGTTGAATGATGCCCATTTTTATGCGGTAAAAACCAATGCGATGTATGAGAGTTATGTGGGCGCTTCTCCATTGAGCGGCATGTTTATTGTGCGCGTGCACTACGGCGTGGATTATGAAAATGCTTTTTGGGATGGAACTTTCACGAGTTTTGGTGACGGCAAAGATTTTTTTCTCCCAATGTCTACTTCATTAAATGTTGTGGCGCATGAAGCTTCTCACGGCAATGTGGAGCAAAACTCTGGCTTGGAATATGTGGATCAGAGTGGCGGTATCAATGAAGCGTATGCTGATATTGCTGGAGAAACGGCTGAATACTTTATAAAAGGACAGGTTGATTGGTTGGTCGGCGCGGATGTCATGAAAGGAAAAACCAAGGCGCTGCGCTATTTTGAAGATCCAAGAAAAGATAAGAAATCTATTCGTAGTGCGGCTGATTATTACGATGGTTTAAATGTGCATTATTCCAGTGGTGTATTTAACCGGGCATTTTTTCTGTTAGCCAATACACCAGGCTGGACAGTTGATAAAGCGTTTAAAGTTTTTTATTTCGCCAATGTCAATTATTGGACACCGTTGTCGAATTATGTTGATGCTGCCTGTGGTGTGATTAGTGCTGCGGACGATTTATCTTTCAATACTGCGGAAGTGAATACTGCATTTCAAACGGTTGGCGTAAATTGCCCTGCGCCAGTTGTCGATACCGATGGTGATCACATGGATGATGCGTGGGAAACGGCACATGGTTTGAGTGTCGGTGTGAATGATTCTGCGGGCGATAGCGATGGCGATAGCATGACCAACCTGCAGGAGTTTTTGGCAGGCACTAATCCGCAATCGGCTGATACAGACAGCGATGGCATGGTCGATTTATACGACCCATTGCCGACCGATGGCGATTGGCTCAATTTTATTTCGAAAAGCGCAATGATGGCGAAGGATGATGCCAAAGGTGCACAAGCTGGTTTTTCTGTGGCCGCGGGTGATTTTGATGGTGATGGTTTTGCTGACACCATTATTGGCGCACCGTACTACGACTATCGTTACGGTAAGAGCCGCTATCCTGATATTGGGCTGGTCGTAGTGGTTTCTGGGCAAACCGGTAAAGCCATTTGGTTCAACATTGGTGAGGTTAAAGGACAGTTGTATGGCTGGTCTGTAGCGAATGCAGGCGATCTGGATAGCGATGGTATAGATGATTTGGTTGTGGGTGCGCCGGGCACGGTGATTGATTGGAATGCCTATCGATTGGTAAAAAAAGGCGGGCGTGTTGCTGCTTACAACGCATTTGATATGGATGTTAATGGCTGGCCTACGGCTATTTTTGAAGAGCAGGGCAGCAGCGCTGGCGTGCAGTTTGGGTATTCAGTGACGGGTGTCGGCGATCTGTATGGCAATGGTTACGGTGTAATCGCAGTGGGTGCACCAGGTACTGCGACAACAGATGGCATCAAAACCTTTAAAGGTGCCGGCGCGGTATACGCGTATCAAGCGTGGAGTGGTGCGCAGATTGCTGATTATTACGGCGGTGGTACGAAGGATAGTTTTGGTGCAGCCATAGCCGGTATTGGTGATATCACTGGAGATGGCAAAGGCGATTTGGTAGCCGGCGCACCGTTGTATGACGACGACAATCTCAAAGATGCCGGTAGTGTCTACCTCATGACGCCTATCAATGATGGTTGGTTCAGCTTTTTCCTTGCGGGCATAGAAAAAGGCGGGCGCTTCGGTGCAAGCGTAGCTGGCGGCGGCGATATTTCTGGTGACGGCATTGCCGATTTTGTGGTGGGTGTGCCATTTGCGGATAAGAAAAAGGGAGGGTTCGTGGTTTTTAGAGGTATTGGCAGCATAGCCTCAGTGAGTACTGGATTTCAGGTGTCAGGTATCGAGGCGAATGGTCTGATGGGATCTTCTCTGGCGATAGTGAGCGATGTGAATAGCGACAATTACGACGATATTTTAGTGGGATCACCTGGCGTGAGCACTGCGTCAGGTAAAGCATCCGGTCGTGCGCAATTGTTCTCAGGTGGTTCAGGCGATGAAATGTGGTCTGAAGATGGCGCGGCAGCAAAAGACAATTTTGGTTCAGCAGTGGCCAGTGGCGATGTCAATGGCGATGGCAAAGGTGATTTCATCATCGGTGCGCGTATGCACAGTGCTGTGGGTGGCACAGCAGGCAAACCCAAAGTGCTAAAAGGCGCAGGTTCGGTGTCTGTTATCAATGGCACTGCGGCGCTGTAATCCTTGGTGAAAATTATGCGCAGAAAGCTATGGATGGCCGTCTGCGCAGTGCTGGTTGTTTGCGGCGTTATCTTTCCCGATATTGTTTTTTTTAATCGCACGCTGCAGCCATCTAATATTCTCTCTTTTATCAGCAAGCCTGCAGACTGGCGTGCCAGCTCGGCCTTGCTGCCTGTTTGGGATCAGAATGTACTGCCCTCCGATGGCTACGGTGATTTGAACTCTGCATTGAATCAATTTGAGCCAGCGCACTACTTTATGGCGCGTAATTTTCGCAGTGAGCAGTCGCCGTGGTGGAATCCCTATTCTGCTTCTGGAACTTTGGGGCCAGAAACACTGGTTGATGTGAAGTTTTCCCCTCATACCTTAATCACTGCGGGGTTGTTTGACGCCTCGCCAATGAGTTTTGATTTTGGCTTGTTGGCTATTTACTGCCTTGGTTTTTATTTTATGTTGCGGATTTGTCTGGATGTGTTGCAGACAAATCTATGGGTTGGGTTGCTGGGGGCTGCTGTATATTTGTTGAATGGATTCGCTGTGCCAAACCTAAATACAGGCATTGGGCAGCCGTATTTTTTATTTCCCATCGTGTTATTTTCGCTGCTTAGATTTGGTCAGCATCGTGATTTATCGTCATGGTTATTGGTGGTGTTGGCACATGTGATCATTATGTTGGCCAATATCATGACAACCATGATGTTGACACTGCTGGCTGTGCACGCATTGGGCTTGGCGTTTTATTTTGGTAGTGCCGGTGGATTTGGCTATGGCGTGAAAAAACTATATAGCTATTTTTTTCTAATTACATTGGCGGTTGCATCCGCTTTTGTATTGCTTGGCTTCTTGTGGTTCCCTGTCGTTCATTCTTTTTTTGTTAGCGATATAGCGACAGATTTTGAAGCAAGAAAATTGCCAAGACCTGTTGGTGTAGAGAATTTATTTTCCGTTTTTACGCCGCAGCATTTTTGGGATTTTTTTGGCCATCAACACAGAACGGATTTGTACCCTAATATGAATCTAGAGACAAAAACACTGCGCTTTTCTTACCTCGGCATGCTGGCTTCTGTGGTTGCTGTATGTGCTGTAAGTGGAAGTAAGCCTCCCAAAAAATGGCTGGCATTTGCAGGGCTTGCAATAGCTGTTTTTTCATATGCACGAGTTTTTGGCTTGGCGGGTTTTGTTGACTATATTCCGGTGCTGCATTCCATTGGCAATCAATATTGGGGCTGCGCGGCTGCTGTCGTATTGCCGTTGTTGGTTGTATTGGGTGTTCAAAACATTGCAGAAGGAAAAATTTCGGCGTTAGCTGTTTGTTTTGTTTTGCTGTTGCAGGCGTTAGGTTTTTTGTATCTGTATAACAAGCTAGGAATGCCTACATCGGCTAAACAGGTGGCGCATGTGTGGGTGGCTGTTGGTCTGTGGTGTTTTACTGCGTTGTGGCTTTTGCTGTTACAGTTTCGTTTGTGCAGCACGAAATTATTGGCTGTGTTGGTTTCGGTATTCATGTTGCTGGAGCTGTTTAGTTACATGAATACCGTAAGACCAATGCGTTATGGGATGGCCGATACTGAGCCGCCTGTAGTGCAGTTTCTGAAGAAAAATATCGGCGATGGCCGGATACTGAATATTGGGCAACAGGGCGTGTTGTATCCGGAATACGGTGCATTGTTTGGCATTCGTCAGGCGGGGACGATGAGTGCAGGTTTATTGCCGTGGTATGAGCGGTTTTTCGAAAAGCATTTTGGTAATGACATTTTTCTTTCTGGCTTTGGATGGCTCATCTAGTAAAAAGCGTAAAAAAACTTCACGCAAAGAATTTACGCTAGATGCAGCAGCATTGGATGCAGCCAGTATCAAGTACATTGTGATATCGAAAACAGCGGAAGCGAGTTACTCGAAACAGTTGCACGATGCGGATTATCCACTGGTTTACAGTGATAGCGATGCGTTGGTTTTTGAAAACGCAGATTATTTGCCGTCGTTATCATTGATGAATTCTTTGTTCGGCGCGAAAAACTTAGATCCGCACCGTACAGTAATAACAGAGGATCAAACGCTGTTAGCAGACGCAAAAGCGGCAGGAGTTTCTATAGATGTTTTGAATGTAACGCGTGGTGTGTTGGGCAAGGTAGATACAGTTTCGGTAAAGAATGCGGAAGTGGTAGCGCGCGCTGTGGTGTCGCAACCTGCTGTGTTGGTGTTGTCGGATACTTGGCACCCCGGTTGGCGAGCTACTATAAACAATCAGCCGGTATATATTGGGCTTGTGAATGAAGCGTTTCGCGGTATTGTGTTGCCGGTAGGCGAGCATCAAGTGCGTTTCTATTACGACCCACCCGCGTTGCGTTACGGTATTTTTGCGTCGACTGTGGCAGGATTTGTCTTTGTGGCGTTATCGCTGTGGGCTTTGCTAGGCAGGAGATTTTTCTATGGGCGACGAACATCTAACGCAGGAGCAATTTCACATTTGTCGTGAAAAAGGTACCGAGCGTGCTTTCACAGGCAAGTATTGGGATTGCAAAGACGATGGCATTTATTGCTGTGTATGTTGCGAACAACCGTTATTCGATAGCAATACTAAATACGATTCTGGCAGTGGTTGGCCGAGTTTTTGGCAGCCGTTATTAGAAAATGCTATCGCTTAACACCGCGATACCACGCATGGCATGCTGCGTACCGAAGTGGTATGCAGTGCTTGCGCGGCGCATTTGGGGCATGTGTTTCCTGATGGCCCTGCGCCAACAGGCTTGCGTTACTGTATCAACTCGGCGTCACTGCAATTGCAGATGCGCTAACAACAAAAATAAAATAAATTAAAAAAATAAAACAGGACAAGTGTATGAGCGATGTATTTGATTTTTGTGCTACGGCAATTGATGGTGCGCTTGTGGATTTGTCTATCTATCGTGGCAAGGTATTGTTGATTGTGAACACCGCGAGTAAATGTGGTTTCACGCCGCAGTACAAAGGTCTGCAAACATTATTTGAGCAGTACACCGAGCGCGGTTTGGTGGTGCTGGGTTTCCCCTGCGATCAATTCGGGCATCAAGAGCCGGGTGCGGAAGCGGAGATCAACAGTTTTTGTGAGCTGAACTTTGGCGTCTCTTTTCCGATGTTTGCCAAGATTGAAGTCAATGGCAAAGACGCACATCCCCTGTTTGCACATTTGAAAGCGGCAGCCCCAGGGATACTGGGCAGTGAAGGCATCAAGTGGAACTTCACCAAGTTTTTGGTGGATAGAGAAGGGCGCACCGTAGCTCGCTACGCGCCGGCCACCACGCCTGCGGCCATCGCCAAGGACATTGAAAAGCTGCTGTAGGCTCCTGCGTTCGGGTTTACAATGCGCGCCGTTTCACGCAATCCACAGGTGGCATCATGGCGGCGGCAAAGAGCAGTAAAGCAGTAAAAACTCCGGCTAAAAAGGCCAGTAAATCCGGCATCAACAAGGTGGTGCTGGCCTATTCCGGCGGCTTGGACACCTCCATCATCCTCAAATGGTTGCAGCAGGAATACGGCTGTGAAGTGGTGACATTCACCGCCGACATCGGCCAAGGCGAGGAGTTGGAGCCGGCGCGCGCCAAAGCCAAAGCCATGGGCATCAAGCAAATTTATATCGACGATTTACGCGAAGAATTTGTGCGCGATTTCGTGTTTCCGATGTTTCGCGCCAACGCCATTTATGAAGGCGAATACCTGCTCGGCACGTCGATTGCCCGCCCGTTAATTGCTAAACGCTTGATCGAAATCGCCAACGAAACGGGTGCGGATGCCATCTCGCACGGCGCCACAGGCAAAGGCAATGATCAAGTGCGCTTTGAGCTGGGTGCTTATGCTTTGAAACCGGGCGTGAAAGTGATTGCGCCGTGGCGCGAGTGGAGTTTGAACTCGCGCGAAACGCTGATGGCTTATGCCAAGAAGCACAAAATTCCTGTCGATTTTGCCAAAGCGGGCAAAAAATCGCCGTACTCCATGGATGCAAACTTGCTGCACATTTCTTACGAGGGCGGCGGTTTGGAAGACCCGTGGTGGGAGCCGGAAGAAGACATGTGGCGCTGGACGGTGTCGCCAGAAAAAGCGCCCGATCAGCCGGAATATATTGATCTCACTTACAAAAAAGGTGACATCGTCGCCATCAATGGCAAAAAATTATCGCCCGCCAAAGTGTTGGCGCAGTTGAACGCGTTGGGTGGCAAACACGGCGTGGGTCGTTTGGATTTGGTAGAAAACCGCTATGTGGGCATGAAATCGCGCGGCGCGTACGAAACACCGGGCGGCACGATTATGTTGCGCGCACACCGCGCAATTGAATCCATCACCTTAGATCGCGAAGTGGCGCATCTAAAAGATGAATTGATGCCGCGCTATGCCTCGTTGGTGTACAACGGTTATTGGTGGAGCCCCGAGCGTTTGATGTTGCAAACCATGATCGACGAATCACAACAATTCGTGAACGGCGTGGTGCGCATCAAATTGTACAAAGGCAATGTGATTGTGGCTGGCCGTCAATCGGATGATTCCATTTTCGATGCGACTATCGCCACCTTTGAAGATGACGGCGGCGCGTACAACCAAAAAGATGCCGAAGGTTTTATCAAACTGAATGCATTGCGTATGCGTATTCAGGCGCTGAAAGGACGCAAGCTGCGCTAATCAGCTTTCGTCCACCAGTGCCGCAATGGCGGCCAGCGCTTCTGGGTCTTGCTCTTTCAGTTTGCTGGCGATGGCGTGCTGAAAAAAATAGCGAAAGTCTGGACTTTCTTGCGCGCTGTACAAGTTGTCTGCGCCGGGTAAAACCGGTGTTTGATACGGTTTGCTGCCATCCACCAACATGGCGTGAATTTCGCCGTTGCATTGCAACTGCCAACTGATGACTTCGGTGAGCAACAACGTGTTGGGTTGTTGTGAGGCGAGTACAGCGTGCGTGCCGATGTTGTCGGGAATTTCTTGCACCACTTCGCGCTCGTGTTGGCAGTGAAATTGGTAATAGCTGGCGCTGGTTTCCAGTTCAATAATTTTGTGTTCCGGCGCATCAAAAAAAATTTCGTCGATGCCCGGATCGTAATAGCCCTCAAAATGCCCTTCCAGCGGATCTTCAATTTCGGGGCAGGGCACGATGCCTTTCATCCACGGCACTAAGCCCACCACATCGCCGTTTTCGCGCAGCGCCCAACACAGGATGCGCAAGGAAAAATATTTCCCCGGATGAGAGCTGTTGCTGTAGAGCATTTCCAACCCGTCCAATTCGGGTGCGAGGCGGATAAAGGTAGATTGCGCGGATTGGCGGCGCGCTTTGCGGGCGAGGAAGTCGATGACGTTACTGGCGGTGCCGGTATCAGGTCGGTCGTGTTCGTTCATGACTGCCTCCGGGTGGATAAACATTTGGGTGACTGCGTAACCAGATGCAGCCCTGTAAACTGTGTTCCACTGGTTTCACAGTACTGGTTCTTGCCGAAAACCACAATACTTGCTGCTACTGAGTCGTACAAACCACTTCATGTTGTCTTTTGCGCAAACTTCAAGCCCTACCTCAGCAGTTGTTGAGCGTGTTTTCAATGCGCTGTTTGCCGAGCGGTTGAATACGGTGCTGATCGGCGGGGCAGCCGAGCCTTTTTATCGTCCGGCTGATGATGAAGATGCGCGCCACCGCATTTTTTATCGCGAAGATTTTGTGTCCAGCAGCTTGCATGAAGTGGCGCATTGGATGGTGGCCGGTGAAGCGCGCCGATTATTGCCAGACTGGGGCTACTGGTATGCGCCCGATGGCCGCGATGCGGCACAGCAACAAGTGTTTGAGCAAATGGAAGTAAAACCGCAGGCTTTGGAGTGGCTGCTGCACGCGGCGTGCGGGCTACGCTTTCGTGTGAGTTTGGATAATTTGAGCGACGGTGCGGGTGATGGTAGCGCATTCAAAGATCGCGTCTACGAACAGGCGTGTCACTGCATACGCAACGGCGTGCATGAGCGCATGCAGTGTTTTTATCAAGCATTGGCGGAAACTTTTTCTGGTGCAGGTGCGCTGCAAGATTTGGTTTTATCGCGCGCGGATTTGGATTAATCCTATTGGGATGGTGTGATGAAAATTGTCGCGGATGAAAACATTGCCTACGCCAAACATTTTTTTGCCGAGTTGGGCGAATTGGTATTGATGGCGGGGCGCAGTATTACAACGGCAGATGTGCGCGATGCCGATGTGTTGCTGGTGCGTTCGGTAACGCTAGTTAACCGCGCTTTGCTAGCAGGCAGCGCGGTAAAGTTTGTCGGCAGTTGCACGATAGGCACAGATCATGTCGACCAAAATTATTTAACCGAAGCCGGCATTCATTTTGCGTTTGCGCCCGGCTGCAATGCGCAGGCCGTGGTGGAATATGTGTGGGCAGCACTGCAAGGTTTGGCTGTTGATGTAACTGCTGCGCGCGTGGGTGTGGTGGGCTGCGGCAATGTCGGTGGTCGCTTGTTGCGTGCTTTGCACAATAAAAAAGTGAACGCGGTTGGCAATGATCCGTTTTTATCGCCCGCCGATTTTCCTCTGGTGGATTTGGATGTCGTCATGCAGTGCGATGTGATTTGCCTGCACACGCCACTCACGAAAACTGGCACGCATCCTACATTTCATTTGTTCGATCAATCGCGCATTAATCAATTAAAAGCAGGCGCGGTGCTGCTGAATGCGGGGCGCGGCGCAGTGATTGATAACGCAGCGTTATTGCAGCGTTTGGAGCAGCAGCAAGATTTACAGGTGGTGCTGGATGTGTGGGAAAACGAGCCAGCTATTGACGGCAATTTGCTGGCGCAAGTGGCTATCGGCACGCCGCATATCGCCGGTTACAGCGCGGAAGGAAAATTGCGCGGCACAGAAATGGTGTATGAGGCGCTGTGTGCTTTTTTACAGCAGCCGCAGCGTGTTGCCCCCGTGGCGTTGACGGGCGTTGTCGAGCCCTATGACATCTTTGCCGACGATGCTGCGCTGCGTGAGCAATTCCCGGTGGATGGCGCGCTAGCATTTGATCGCTTGCGCAAGTTTTATCAGCCGCGCCGCGAGTTCGGTATTTGATGGTTTTTTGATTGCGAAACCTAAAACGGCTGGCTAGAGTAGCGCCGCTTTGGTTTTTGCCCGTGTGTCTATGACCCCTTTGCAGCGCTATCAACAGGATTTATTGCGACCGGATTTTGTCGCCGATGCCGCCCAGAAAAAGGCGGTCGAGCATTTGCAGCGCCTGCACGACGAGTTGATGGCCAGCCGCAAAGACAATCGCGTGTTCAGCCGGCTGTTGCGCCGTCATCACAAACCTTGTCGAGGTTTGTATTTCTGGGGTGGCGTGGGGCGCGGCAAAACCTATTTGATGGACACCTTCTTTGAGTCACTGCCGTTTGAGAAAAAAATGCGCCTGCATTTCCATCGTTTTATGCGGCGCGTGCATCAAGAAATTCGCAGCTTGAAAGATCAGGAAAACCCGTTGGAAATTGTGGCGGATCGCTTGGCAAAAGAAGCGCGCGTGTTGTGCTTTGACGAGTTTTTTGTCTCCGATATTGCCGACGCCATGATTCTCGGCAGCTTGATGGAAAAACTGTTTGCTCGCGGTGTGAGTTTGGTGGCGACTTCCAATATCGTGCCGGATCGTCTGTATGAAAACGGCTTGCAGCGCGAGCGTTTTTTGCCGGCGATTGCCGTGTTGCAAGCCAATGTGGATGTGGTGAATGTGGACAGCGGTACGGATTACCGTCTGCGCACCTTGGAACAAGCCGAGTTGTATCACTGGCCCTTGGATGCCGCCGCTGATGAAATCCTGACGAGTAGTTTTGCGGCACTGACACCGATGCCCGCCAGCGACAATGTGGCGTTGGATATAGAAGGGCGCACGATCACCGCGCGCAAAGTGGCCGATGGTGTAGCGTGGTTTGATTTTGCTGCCCTGTGCGATGGGCCGCGCTCGCAGAACGATTACATCGAACTCGCCTGCGAATACCACACGGTGCTGCTATCCAATATTCCTGCCCTGCACGCCGGCATCGACGACCAAGTGCGACGCTTCATCAATTTGGTAGACGAATTCTATGATCGCCAAGTGAAAATGATTATTTCCGCGGAAAAACCGTTGGAGTCGCTCTACAGCGGCGGCCGCCTAACATTCGAGTTCCAGCGCACGCAGAGCCGCTTGCTGGAGATGCAATCGCACGAGTATCTGGCGCGCGAACACCGGCCATAGGCTGCTGCTTCATTGTCCGAAAAGCCCCTTTCTGGTAGGCTGACACCCCGTCTTTTAGGGTGATTTGCGCCGTTGTTTTTCTCTTATCGCGCAGCACCCAGCCAAAACAATTGAACATTACATAGCGCGCCCAATCCTTCTGTAAGTGATTGGCGTGTAAGGGTTTTTTATGACGCGTTTTATTTTTGTCACTGGTGGTGTGGTGTCTTCTCTCGGCAAGGGGATCGCTTCCGCATCGCTGGGTGCCATCCTTGAGGCGCGCGGCTTCAAGGTGACGATCATGAAGTTGGATCCATACTTGAATGTGGATCCGGGCACCATGAGCCCGTTTCAGCACGGCGAGGTGTATGTCACCGAAGATGGCGCCGAAACCGATCTCGATTTAGGTCACTACGAACGCTTTCTGCGCACGCGTATGAGCCAGCGCAACAACTTCACCACGGGTCGTGTTTACGAAACCATTTTGCGCAAAGAGCGCCGCGGTGATTACCTCGGCGGCACGGTGCAAGTCATTCCGCATGTGACGGACGAAATCAAACGCCGCGTGCTGGAAGGCGCAGGTGATGCCGACATCGCGCTGGTAGAAATTGGTGGCACTGTGGGCGATATCGAATCGCAACCGTTTTTAGAAGCTGTGCGCCAATTACGCGTGGAATTGGGCAGCAACCGTTCGCTGTTGATGCATCTTACCTTGGTGCCTTACATCGCCACCGCCGGCGAAGTAAAAACCAAGCCCACGCAGCATTCGGTGAAAGAATTGCGCTCTATCGGTTTACAGCCAGATATTCTGCTGTGCCGTTCGGAAATTGATGTAGACGAAGATTCGCGCCGCAAAATTGCACTGTTCACCAATGTGGAATTTCGCGCCGTGGTGGCGCTGCCAGATGCCAACACTATTTACGCCATTCCGCGTTTGCTGCACGAGCGTAGTCTCGACGCTATCGTGGTGGAAAAACTGCATCTCAATGCTAAAGATTGTGATCTTGGTGAGTGGGATCGCGTGGTCGAGGGTTTGATGAATCCGCAACATGCCGTCACCGTGGCGATGGTCGGCAAGTACATGGAATTGCTGGATGCTTACAAATCACTGAACGAATCGCTGATGCACGCCGGTATTCACACGGCGACTAAAGTGACGGTGCGCTATATCGATTCCGAAACAGTTACGCCTGAAACAGTGGAAAAATTATTAGGCGATGTTGATGCCATTCTGGTGCCAGGCGGATTTGGTATTCGCGGCGTAGAAGGCAAAATTTTGACGGTGAATTTTGCGCGCACGCGCAAAATTCCCTACCTCGGTATTTGTCTCGGCATGCAGGTGGCGGTGATTGAATACGCACGCAATGTTTTAGGTTTGAGCAAAGCCAACAGCACTGAATTTGATAGTCACTCGCCAGACCCTGTGATTGGTTTAATCACCGAATGGAAAGATGCTTCCGGTGCGGTAGAGCAGCGCAACGAAGAATCCGATCTCGGTGGCACGATGCGTCTTGGTGCGCAAATTTGCCATTTGATCGAAGGCTCACTAGCGCGCACGATTTACGGCGCAGGACAAATTCGCGAACGCCACCGTCACCGCTATGAAGTCAACAACAATTATGTAGAAAAATTAAAGCAAGCCGGTTTGCGTTTTGGTGGTCTGTCAGAAGATCGCACGCTGGTAGAGATGATCGAAATTCCCGATCACCCATGGTTTGTCGCTTGTCAGTTCCACCCTGAGTTCACTTCTACACCGCGCGACGGCCATCCATTATTCCGGCACTACATTGAAGCAGCGTTGGTGCATCGCCAAGGAAAACAGTAATGACAGAGCAGAAAGCGGTCAGCTTGTCGGGTATAGAGGTCGCCAACGATAAACCGTTTGTGTTGTTCGGCGGCATGAATGTATTGGAGTCGCGCGATCTGGCGCTGCAGGTAGCAGAAGCCTATGTGACAGTGACGCAGAAGCTGGGAATTCCCTATGTGTTCAAAGCGTCTTTTGATAAAGCCAATCGCTCGTCGATGTTTTCTTTTCGCGGTCCTGGTTTGGATGAAGGCTTAAAGATTTTTGAAGAGATCAAAAAAACCTTTCAGGTGCCGGTGATTACTGATGTACACACGCCTGAGCAGTGTGCGCCTGCAGCGGAAGTGTGTGATGTGATTCAGCTGCCTGCGTTTTTGTCGCGCCAAACCGATTTGGTGGTGGCAATGGCGAAAACCAAAGCGGCGATCAATATCAAAAAAGCGCAATTTCTCGCGCCGCATGAAATGCAGCATATTTTGAAAAAATGTAATGAAGCGGGCAATGATCGTTTGATGTTGTGCGAACGCGGTTCGTGTTTTGGTTATAACAATCTTGTCGTGGATATGCTTGGCTTTGGCATCATGAAGCAGATAGGCTATCCGGTGATTTTTGATGTCACGCACAGCCTACAAATGCCGGGCGGTCGCACGGATTCTGCGGGCGGTCGCCGTCAGCAAGTGGTGGAGTTGGGTCGTGCTGGTGTGTCGCAAGGCATTGCTGGTTTGTTTCTGGAAGCGCATCCTGATCCCGATAACGCCAAATGCGACGGCCCATGCGCGCTGCCATTAAATAAATTGGAGGCTTTTCTCGGTCAAATGAAAGCCGTGGATGATGTGGTGAAAAGCCTACCCGCGCTCACCATTCTTTAAACAAAGTTAAAAACTGAAAACCAAAATTGAGGAGATCCCCCAATGAGTAAGATTATCGATATCAAAGCCTTTGAAGTATTGGATTCGCGCGGCAATCCCACGGTGATGGCAGAAGTTGTTGTGGAAGGTGGTTTTGTCGGCAGCGCATGCGCGCCGTCGGGTGCATCAACCGGCTCGCGTGAAGCACTGGAATTGCGTGATGGCGATAAAGCGCGCTATCTCGGCAAAGGTGTATTGAAGGCGGTCAACAATGTGAATACAACAATTCGCGATTTATTGCTGGGAAAAAATGCGGCAGAACAACGCGCCATCGATAAAATTATGATCGACGCAGACGGCACGGATAACAAAGCCAATTTGGGTGCCAACGCCATTCTCGCGGTGTCTTTAGCGGCGGCGAAAGCGGCGGCAGCGGCAAAAAATATTCCGCTGTATCAGCACATTGCAGAAATTAATGGCACGCCGAACCAATACAGCATGCCGGTGCCGATGATGAATATTATCAACGGCGGTGAACACGCTGATAACAATGTGGATATTCAAGAGTTCATGGTGCAGCCTGTCGGTGCGCCAAATTTTGCCGAAGCTTTGCGTTGGGGCGCAGAAATTTTTCATGCGCTAAAAAAAGTTTTGCAGGCTAAAGGTTTGAATACAGCCGTGGGCGATGAAGGTGGTTTTGCGCCGAATTTGTCCTCCAATGCTGAGGCTTTAGCGGTTATCAAAGAAGCGGTAGCGAATGCCGGTTACAAGCTGGGTACAGATGTGACCTTGGCGCTGGATTGCGCATCGTCCGAGTTTTACAAAGACGGTAAATATGTACTCGCTGGCGAAAATAAATCATTCGATTCCGCAGGCTTTGCGGATTATCTCGCTGGTTTATGTAGTGAGTATCCGATTATTTCCATCGAAGACGGTCAAGACGAAAGCGACTGGGCGGGCTGGAAACTGCAAACAGAAAAACTGGGCGCGAAAGTGCAGTTGGTGGGCGATGATTTGTTCGTGACGAACACCAAGATTTTGAAAGAAGGTATCGAAAAAGGTATTGCCAATTCCATTTTGATTAAATTCAACCAAATCGGTTCGTTGAGTGAAACCTTGGACGCGATTGCGATGGCCAAAAAAGCGGGCTACACCGCCGTAATTTCGCATCGCTCAGGCGAAACCGAAGACAGCACCATTGCTGATCTCGCGGTGGCCACTGCCGCAGGGCAAATCAAAACCGGTTCATTGTGCCGTTCAGATCGCGTCGCGAAATACAATCGTCTGTTGCGCATTGAGGCGGAATTGGGCGGCAAAGCGCCGTATCGCGGTCGCGCTGAGTTTCGCGCCTAAGAGCGGAGTGACCCACGATGAAATGGGTCGTTTTTGTTTTGGTGTTGCTACTCGGTTTTTTGCAATACCGTTTGTGGGTGGGCGAAGGAAGCTTGGCGCAAATCGCTGAGCTTAAACGCGATATTCAACAACAAAAGTTAGAGAACGCGCATTTGTTGTCGCGCAATCAGGCATTGGCTGCAGAAATTGATGCGCTGAAAAAGGGAAGTAGTGTGGAAGATCGCGCTCGTCGTGATATGGGTATGATTCGCAAAGATGAAACCTTTGTGTTGATTGTTGACGAGCAGGAAAAGGCTAGGAATGACAAGCAGCGATGAGTCGCGTTTTTTTGCGGTGATTCCTGCGGCGGGAACGGGTAGTCGTTTTTCCACGCAAGAAGCCAAACAATACATGCCTCTGTTGTCATCCACGGTGTTGGAGTGTGGCGCAGCCACCTTGTTGCAATTAAAAAACTTACAACAGTTAGTGATTGCGATTCACTCTGAAGATACGCGTGCTGCTTTGTTGCCGCAGCTGCAAGATGTACGCGTGCGTTTTGTTGTGGGTGGTAATGAACGCTCCGATTCTGTGTTAGCTGCTTTGCATGCATTGCAAGATGTAGCAACAGAAAATGATTGGGTGTTGGTGCACGATGCAGCGCGCCCTTGTTTGGCAGAGAAAGAATTGCAGCGTTTGTTGAGTGAGCTATCGCAAGATACGGTTGGTGGTATTTTGGCTGTGCCGGCGACAGACACGCTGAAACAAGTGACAGGTGGTGCCGTAAAAAACACATTGGATCGTCGCGAAATTTGGCAAGCACAAACGCCGCAGATGTTTCGTTTTGGTTTGTTGTTGGCAGCCTTGCAATCATCGCGCGACAAACAATTAGCAGTCACAGATGAAGCCTCAGCAATGGAAGCAGCTGGTCATGCTGTAAAAGTGGTAGAAGGCGCACGCAGCAATATCAAAATTACTTATCCAGGAGATTTAGCCTTGGCGGCGTTTTATTTGCAGCAGGAGCAACAAGCATGAGTTTTCGCATTGGGCAGGGCTACGATGTGCATCGTTTTGGCAAAGGTGATCGCGTGATGTTGTGCGGTGTCGCTGTGCCGCATGAGCAAGGTGTGATTGCGCATTCTGACGGCGATGTGGCTTTGCATGCGTTGTGTGATGCACTGCTCGGTGCGTTGGCCTTGGGTGACATCGGTCAGCATTTCCCCGATACCGATGCGGCCTATAAAGGCGCAGACAGTTGTGTGTTATTGCAGCGCGTGTACCAACTGATCACTGCAAAAGGTTGGCAATTGTGCAATGCTGATATCACGATTGTTGCGCAAGTGCCGAAAATATTGCCGTATCGTGAACAGATGCAACAACGCATCGCGCAGGTTATGAATGTGGCACCGGATAAAATTAGTGTAAAAGCTACTACCACGGAAAAATTAGGCTTTGCAGGGCGCAAAGAAGGCATTGCGGCGCAGGCGGTTGTTCTGCTCGAATCTTTATCTGTATAAGCACGATGTCTTTTGATCTGAATTTCCCTTTTGCATATCAATCACTGGCTGCCAGTGCGGTTTTTCGTCAAAGGCCTGAAGATTTTTTTGTGGGCGAGCAGTTGGGTTTTCCACTCTCCGGTCAGGGAGAACATTTGTGTTTGCATATCGAAAAAACGAATCAGAATACGGTGTTTGTTGCCAAGCAATTAGCAGAATGGGCTGGCATCAAGCAGATGGATGTTGGTTATTGCGGTTTGAAAGATCGCCACGCAGTAACGCGTCAGTGGTTCAGTTTGTATTTAGGTAAACGCGAACTGGATATCTCTGCTTTGCAAATTGCAGGCTGCACCGTATTGGCGGTATCCAAACATGACTGCAAGCTGCGTCGCGGCATGCACGCGGGCAATGCGTTTGTGATTCGTCTGCGCAATGTGCAAGGTTCCATAGATGCACTGGAACAGCGCTGGCAAGCGATTGTGAAACAAGGTGTGCCAAATTATTTTGGTGAGCAGCGCTTTGGGCGCGGCGGTAGCAATCTACAGCAAGTAGAAGCAATGTTGGCAATACATGCGAAACAGTGGCGCGAGCGTAAATACCAATTTGCCGTTTCAGCATTGCGTGCATGGTTATTTAATCGTGTGCTGGCAGATCGTGTTGTTCAGGGTGATTGGCGTGAATGTGTGGCGGGTGATCCGGAAGCAGTTTCTACCGGCCCTCTGTGGGGGCGCGGCCGCAGCAAGAGCCAAGATGTGTTGGCGCAGCGCGAACAAAATTTGCTGGAACCTTACGCGCAATATTGTGAAAAGTTGGAGCATGTGGGTTTGCAACAAGAGCGGCGCGCGTTGCTGCTGCCGGTTGCCGATCCGCAATTTCAACGCGATGAAAATGATGTGATATTGCGTTTTGTATTGCCCGTCGGTACATATGCAACTGCAGTATTACGCGAGTGTTTACAGCTGGAGAATGCGCAGGCATTTGACAGCCAAGTCCCTGTGCTATAGTTCAGGTCGTTACTGTTTGGTGGTTTTGTGTGAGTGATTTGAATTTTGATGGCCGAGGGATGACATCGCGTCGCACACGCGATCGTTTGATTGAGCGTTTGATGGATCAAGGCATCAGTAATTTTGAAGTCATCAACGCCATTCGAGAAACGCCACGCCATATTTTTGTAGATCCCGCCTTAGAGCATCGCGCTTATGAAGATGACGCGCTGCCGATTGGCTACAACCAAACGCTGTCGCAGCCCTATACCGTGGCGCGTATGTCGGAGTTGTTGCTGTCGCGCGGGCCGCTCACGCGCGTGTTGGAAATTGGTTCGGGATCGGGTTATCAAACAGCGATTTTGGCGCAGTTGGCAAAAAAGGTTTACAGCATGGAGCGCATTGAGCCACTGTTGGAAAAAGCCAAACAGCGCATGCGTTTGCTCAAGCACGACAATGTTTTTTTGCGGCATGCCGATGGTGCTATTGGCTGGGAAGAGGCTGGCCCTTTTGATGGTATTTTATCAGCGGCCGCCCCCTTGGAAATTCCAGAGCGGTTACTACAGCAGTTGGCACCGGGCGGCGTGTTGGTGTCGCCAGTTGGTGGTGACGAACAACATTTGGTGATGGTGTATCGCGATGCGGAAACGGGCGAGTACGAACATATTCCTGTAGAGCCTGCGCGTTTTGTGCCTTTTGTGCGCGGCGTTGTGCGTAAAAATATTGAATAAATAAATGGAGTGAATAGCGGTGAAATCTAGCGCAATCACAGTAATGTTTATATTGACCTTGGCGGCAGTAGTTTTAGCGGGCTGTAAAAACACAGCACGCTTGCCACCTATTGAACAAATGGCGCAGCCGCCGAGTATTCGTTTGAATTATCACATCGCTTCGCGCGATGATTCGCTGTACACGATTGCATGGCGTTACGGTGTTGATTTTCGTGAATTGGCGCAGCGCAATCGTATTGCAGCACCGTATCGCTTGCATGCAGGGCAAAAAATCATGTTGGCAGATAGTGATACCGCTACGCGTTTAGCTGCATCGCGTACGGTGGCTACACCGCGAGGCGTGCAAGTAACGGCGATTGCCGATGATCAGTCAGTTGTAGAAGTGGCATCTACCGCACCATCTGTCGCAACAAGTAGCGCTGCAAAAACTGCACCTACTGTAGTGGCGAATTCGCAGTCCGTTGCGCAAGCTGAGACACCTACTGTTGCCGCGCCTGCTGCTGCGAGCAGTAATAGTCGTTGGTTGTGGCCGACAAATGGCCGTTTGATTACGCTGTACTCAGCCAATGATCCGCTGCGTAAAGGTATTGATTTGGAAGGAAAGCAAGGTGACCCTGTGAAAGCGGCTGGTGCGGGTTCTGTGGTCTACGCGGGTAGTGGTCTTGCTGGTTACGGACAGTTGATTATCGTCAAGCACGACGAGCAATTTCTCAGCGCTTATGCACACAACAATAAATTGTTAGTTGCCGAAGGGGATGCGGTGAAAAAAGGGCAAGTGATTGCAGAAGTTGGCTCGAGTGGCACCGACAAAAACAAACTGCACTTTGAGATTCGCAAATCGGGCAAGCCGGTAGATCCACTGCTTTATTTGCCGCGGCGATAAGCTCCGCTGTCGCGCAGGTTTTGTAAACCCTCGCTTGATGCGGGAAAAACACCGTATTCGGTGATCAGGCCGCTGACTAAACGCGCTGGTGTGACATCAAATGCATAGTTGGCAGCGTGTACTTGTTCGGGTGTCACACGCACATGCTGCACAAAGTTATCGGTGGGGTGTACGCCCAATACATGCGTTAACTCAAAACTGTCGCGTTCTTCGATAGGGATTTCATGTAAGCCATCGCGCACCGTCCAGTCGATGGTGGATGTGGGGAGAGCTACATAAAACGGCACATTGTTGTCTTTGGCAGCCAGCGCTTTGAGATAAGTGCCAATTTTGTTGCAAACATCACCTTGTGAGGTGGTGCGATCCGTGCCGACAATGCACAAATCTACCAAGCCGTGTTGCATGAGGTGGCCGCCGGTGTTGTCGGTGATGTAGGTGTGCGGAACGCCTGCTTGTTGTAATTCCCAAGCGGTGAGTGCTCCCTGCAAACGCGGACGCGTTTCATCCACCCATACATGCACAGGGATGCCGGCGAGATGCGCTTTATAAATAGGCGCTAAGGCCGTTCCCCAGTCAACTGTAGCAATCCAACCGGCGTTGCAATGTGTGAGGATATTGACGGTGTGTTTTTCTTTTTTTTGATAGATTGCTTCAATCAACGTCAAGCCATGATCGCCAATGGCAGAACAGACTTCGGCATCTTCATCACAGATTTTTTTTGCTTCGGCTAATGCGGCGTTTGCTTTTTCGCCCCGCGCTGTTGATGCAATGCTTGCTCTCACGCGCTCCACCGCCCAGCGTAAATTGATGGCAGTTGGTCGTGTGGCGATGAGTTGTAGTGCAGAGGATTCTTCGTGTTCCGGTGAATCATCGGCGCGTAGCGCAAAATACAAACCAAAAGCAGCACAGGCACCGATCAACGGTGCGCCGCGCACTTGCATACTGCTGATGGCGTGGCAGACATCGCCCAAGCTGTTCAGTGAAAGTTGTTTGATCTGATGCGGCAGTAATGTTTGATCAAAAATTGTGGTGCAGTCTGTGCGTTCGTCATGCCAGATACTGCGGTAGTAAGTGTCTTGGATATACATTGCGTACGGCCTGTGTTCAATAGCGATCGAGGTTTTCTTCTACAACGGGAATGGCCGGTGCTGGGGGAAGGGTTTTTTTTGTTGCAGGTTTTGCGACTTCCGCTGCAGTAGTAGTGCTGTCTTCTGGGGCTGCAGTTTTATCAGCTTCACACATCAAATACAGACGCACATCGGTGATGGATTTTCCGTGACGAAAAGAAAACAAAGCGGTTTTGCCAGGGGCAATCACCGTGTCGCGACCGTTGGAAGTCTCTTGGCGGTTCGTGATCATATTCGCATCGCAAATCACGGAGCGTCGTTCGTGGTTGGTGACATACAGCGTGGTTTCCACAGTGCTGCTAGAAACATTGTAGTTCACCACCAGTCCTTTCAACTGCGGGAACACTTGGTAGCGCGGCCCGTTGGCGAGCGCGGTGATGCTGATCAAAAAAATAGCGAGAGCGGTGAGAGTATTGCGCATGTGGGCGATTCTTGATGGGTGGATAACAGAGGAGCAGTGTAAAGCCGAATGCCGTGGAGGTGAACGAAGCTTTGACAGAGGTCAGGGTTTGGCGTGTCGCGCTGCGTAGAATGGCGTGGGTGCAGAAGTGCAGGGGATTGTCGCAATGGGTTATCTGGTGACAATCTGTTTATAATGCGCCGCGTTGCCGGTTTCGTATTTTTGTGTGGAGGCTATATGGCTTACAGAAAGTTTGAGTGCGTAATTTGTGGGTTTATCTACGACGAAGAGAAGGGTTTGCCTGAGGAGGGCATCGCGCCTGGCACAAAATGGGAAGATGTGCCAGAAGACTGGGAATGCCCAGAGTGCGGCGTGAGTAAATATGATTTCGAAATGGTGCAAGTTGCCTAAGATTGGCGGTTAGACGCTTCCCATCGGCCGTCTAGATCGTATCACCAACCCAACAAAGGTCGCCTGCTGGCGGCCTTTGTTGTTTCTGTATTTGTCATTGTAAATTTCATGGTTTTATCCCTAAAATCACCTACATCGCGCTGCCCTAACCCGCTTTCTTATTGGGTGCTGCTGCTCACTGTGACTGCGTACGGTGTAGTCAATAATGTAGTGTTCAGTTTACTGCCGCTGATTGGCACCAGCCTTGGTCTCACCACGCGTCAGATCACTTTAATCGGCAGTTGTGCTGCACTGCTGGTGTTTTTGGTGAGCCCTTGGTGGGGCAGAAAAAGTGATCAGTGGGGGCGGCGGACTTCAATTTTGATTGGTGTTTGTGGCTACTGTTTTTCCGCGTTGTTGCTGGTGTTGTTTTTTACGCTGAGTCAGTTGCAGCGCATCAGCGTAGAAACCCTGTATTACGGTGTGTTTGCTAGCCGCTTATTGCAGGCGTTTCTGATCGCGGCCATGTTGCCAGCAATCACGGCTTATGTAATTGACATTACCGCACCGGATGAACGCGCGGTGGGTTTGAGTCAAACCGGTGCGGCGCACGGCGTAGGTGCCATCGTCGGCCCCTCTTTGGTCATGCTGGCCGCGTGGTCTCTGTTGCTGCCGCTGTATGCAGCAGTAGGTTTGGCGCTGCTGATTGCGGTGCTAGTGGCAAAATTTTTAGTTGAACCCAGCAAGCGTGCAGACAGTGCACAGAACACATCTATGGGTGCAAAAAAACTGAGCTACTTCGACCCGCGCTACCGATATTTGTTGTTAGTGGGAGTGGTCGTGTATTTGGGGATGGCGGTATCGACGCAAATGATGGGCTTTTATTTGCCGTATGTGATTCAGCGCGATGCCTTGGGTTCCGCCACAGCCTTGGGTACAGCGCAGGCATTGATGGCTGGAGCAACGGTATTTGGTCAGCTGGTATTGGTGCAGCGTTTGAGTTGGTCGCCTGCGCGTCTTTTGCGAGCTGGTATTCCAACGATGGCTGTCGGTTTTGGATTGATCGCCACCGCTGCGGGCTTGGTTCCGCTGTGTGCTGGTGTTGTGTTATTGGGTTTAGGTCTGGGTATCACCGGCCCTGGTTTTTCCGCTGCTGTTTCGCTCAGCGTTGAAAGCCACGAACAGGGAGCTGTTGCGGGATTTCTTGCTGCCTGCCCAGCACTGGGCTATGTCATTGGTCCTTTTGGCGCGGGCATGCTGTACGAGTGGCATCCACGCTCCCCTTTTGTGTTGGTTGCATTGTTGTTGTTGGTCGCTTGGTTGATATTGCATTGGCAAAGTAAGCGTTCGAGGCAATGAGAGGTTTAGCTAGTCTGTGATAGCGCAACCTCGGTTTACCTACAGGAAGTGTGCGGGTAAGATTGCCCATACCTCGGCGCAGGAGGAAGGCCGAAACCGAGGTAGCATCACCCTAGTAGTAAGCTGCGAATTTTTTAATTCCCCGCAAGTAGAAAGTCTCGCAAATAAAAAGTCTGTTTAACTGACTTTGCGGAACCCGCCTCTGCTGGCACGGCTTCATGGTATGTCGCGTTTCTCAGTTCTTGTGATTGAGTGGGCGTGTGCATGTATTACAAAGATGATTCAGGGCACATCAGAATGAATAAGAAACCCGCGTCTTACTTCGCATTCGCTAGCAAACTCCGCCACGCGAGCTCCGTTGTTTTGTTGATGGCGACAGCCGTTACAGCGTACGCACAAGACGCGGCGGTGAGCAGCCAAAAGCCAGCAATTAAAAGTGAGAAAATTGCGCAATCGCTTTTACAGGATATTGCTCGTGTGGGTGATAAATTGGTGGTGGTGGGTGAGCGCGGGCATATCGCAATCTCCGAAGATAATGGGAAAACTTGGCAACAGGCAGAAGTGCCAACGCGAGCCATGATGAATGCGGTTTTCTTCGTTTCAGAGTCAGAAGGCTGGGCTGTTGGTCACGATGGTTTGGTATTGCACACCACTGATGGTGGTAAAGCATGGACTATCCAATTGGATGGTTTGAAATTCACACGAAAATTAAAAGCAGACAGCATCCCCGTGTTAGAGGCGAAGCTGAAAGAGTTGGAAGTTAATAAAAAAGCCGCTGAAGACCAACTGGATGGGATGGACGCGTCAGAAGCAGCTGCTACTAACAGTGCGGACAATGCAAACAGCGCAGCGGAAGACAGTGGTGAAACTGAGAGCGATATTGCGGAATCGGATGTGGATGCGGCAGATAGCGCACACGAGCAAGTAGAGGCGATGGTGTCAGAATTGGATGACAAAATTGCCGATATCGAATCTGAATTGTCAGATGCAAAAGCTGCATTGGTTAACACGGTAGCAAATCCATTAATGGATGTTTGGTTTCGCGATGCACAAACCGGCTTTGCGGTTGGTGCTTTTGGTGAAATGATTACTACGCAAGATGGCGGTGCCACTTGGACCAATGTTGCCGAGCGTTTGAACAACCCAGATCGCAACCATCTCAATGCTATCGTTGGGCAGGGTGATCTGATGTATATCGCTGGTGAAGCGGGACATGTTTTCCGCAGCACAGACGGTGGTAAGAGTTGGGTGCAGCTGGAATCACCCGATCCAGAAAATGGTTCGTTCTTTGCTATCAATATTATCTCAGGCAACGAAGTGTTTATCGCGGGTTTGCGCGGTGTGATGTATCGCTCTGTGGATCGCGGCGATAGCTGGAAACAAATCGCGGAAACACTGCATAAAAATATCAATGCTGCTTATTTTGTCGACAAAGACACCGTGCTTGCTGTCGGTAATGACGGTGCATTTCTCCGCAGTCGCGATGGCGGTCGTACTTTCTAAGAAAATATCCGCAAAAACAGGCTGACTATCGCATCTGCGGCGGCGGCGGCCAACGGCGACTATATCCTTGTCGGTGCGGGTGGTGTGGAGATCGTGTCTCCTGCCAGTCTGTAAAGCATTGCATTTTTAACTTATCAGAACAATAACTTTTAAAGCTAGAGGTTGAGCAGTATGGCTGGAGCAGCGCGTCAATACGGAGAGCCGTACCGTTACGGTGATGAAGAAAAACGCATGGAACGGTTGATCTTTAATCGCCGTCCGATGTGGCTGGTGATTATTGCGGTATTGACGCTTTACTTTGGCTTCGAAATGACTCGAATTAAGATCGATGCCCGCTTCGAAAAAATGCTGCCAATGCAGCATGAATATTTACAGAATATGTTCAGTAGGTTGGATGATCTTACGCAAAAAGGTCTGTCTTTTAAGATTGCTATCGAAAATACACAAGGTGATATTTTCGATAAAGAATATCTGCAGGTTGTGCAAAATGTGCACGATAAGGTATTCAATATTAACGGCGTAGATCGCACTTCTTTGCGCTCCATGTGGGCGCCTTCCGTGCGCTGGCAGGCGGTGACGCCACAAGGTTTTGATGGCGATCGTTTGATTCCTGGTGAATACGATGGCAGTGCAGAAAGTTTAGAGCGCGTTAAGTTGAATGTGTTCCGCTCAACTGAAATTGGGCGTTTGATTTCAGATAATTTTAAGTCATCTATCGTTGAAGCGTATGTGTACTCCACCTATCCCAATGAAGATTTAGATAGAGGGCATGAGGCAGGCAGCGCAATTGATTTCCAAGATCTTGGCAACATTTTGGAAGAAACTCGCACCGAGATAAATAAGCAGTACGGCGGTAAGTATCGAGTTTACATTATTGGTGAGCCGAAAATGATCGGCGACTTTATCATCGGTTCCAGCGGTATTGTGTTTTTTGGTGGTATCGCTCTGTTGATTACTATCGTTTTGTTATACATGTATGCGCGCTGCTGGCGTGCAGCATTGATGCCTTTGTTTACATCGGTTATTGCTGTTGTATGGATGCTGGGTATTTTGAGTGTGATGTCAGAATTCAGCGTGCCTTATGGCAGTGTGCTCGTCACCGTAAACGGCATTTCTGAAAACATTGAAATTTTTTCAGGTATAGGCATGTTTTCCATGCTGGTGCCTTTCTTATTAGTGGCAATTGGTGTGAGCCACAGTGTGCAGTATGTAAATGCGATGGCTGTAGAAATGGCGCACGGCCACAACAAACTACAAGCCAGCAAACGCGCTTTTAGAACCAACTATTTGCCAGGTATAACTGCGCTGCTGACGAATGCTTTCAGCTTTTTGACAATGATTTTGATTCCAATTTCAGCGATTAAAGAGTTGGCTTATACCGCATGTATTGGCACAGCTGTTTTGATTGTTCTCAAACTGATGTTGTTACCTATATTGCTGTCTTATTCCGGTATTGCGCCGTCTGGCGTTAAACACATGCAGCTCAGTGAAGAGAAGGATGCGCCAATCTGGCTGTTCTTGGCGAAATTTACAGAAGCGCGTTGGGCTGTTGTGGCGTTGGTGTTTGCAGGGGCGCTAGCGGTGTACAGTGTATACGAAAGACAGTTTCTTAAGATTGGCGATATCGCCGAAGGTTCGCCAGAGTTGCGTCCAGATTCAACTTACAATCAGGATGTGAAGTTCATTACTTCTAACTACGCTACTAGTTCCGATTTGTTCGTTGTAATGGTGACAAGCGCTCCAGGTGAGTGTTTCAAGCAGAAAAACATGGAGGCGATGGATGATTTGGAATGGACGCTGAACAATACTGATGGTGTTCAGGCTACAGCTTCTGCTGCATTTGTTGCAAAAAATTTCACGGCAGGTTTAACGGAAGGCCATATCAAGTGGATGGCGTTAGGGCGTAACCAGGAAGCTATTGACGGTTCTTTCAATATCACTGCAGAAATGGGTTTGGCTAATGAAAAATGTAGTTTTGCGCCGGTTGTGGCCTTCCTCAAAGATCACAAGGCAGAAACTCTAGATCGAGTAGCAAAAGTAGTGAAAGATTTTGCTGATAAAAACAATACTGCAGATGTTCAATTCCGATTGGCAACAGGCAATGCAGGCATTGCAGCAGCGGTGAATCAGGAAATTCACTCAGCACAGAATACGATGCTGTTTCTGGTTTACGCAGTTGTTGCTGCATTGGTGTTTTTCACCTTCCCATCTATTAAGGCGATGCTCTGTATTTTGGGGCCTTTGGCGCTGACATCTATTTTGTGTGAGGCTTTAATGGCGAAATTGGGTATCGGTGTAAAAGTAGCAACGCTGCCGGTTATTACTCTCGGTGTGGGCGTAGGTGTGGATTACGGGATCTATATTTACAGCCGTATGGAAAGCTACTTTAAAGAAGGCAAGTCGCTGCGTGATTCGTATCTGTTGACATTAAAAACTACAGGTAAAGCAGTGAGTTTCACTGGTATGACCTTGGCAATTGGTGTGGCAACTTGGTATTGGTCTGCCATCCAGTTCCAAAAAGATATGGGCATACTGTTGGTGTTTATGTTCCTCTGGAACATGGTGGGTGCATTGACATTGCTTCCTGCGCTGGCGCATTTCCTCCTGCCTAAAGGCGGCACAGCGGGTAAATAAAAGGTTGTGCGTGTAGGAAATGAGAGAAGCCCGTGGTCAACACGGGTTTTTTGTTTGTAAAGGTTTTTAACAGTTAGAGAGTAAAAGGAGTCGTTATGTTTGATTTTATCGTTGTTGGTGCAGGATCCGCCGGCTGTGTACTGGCCGCGCGCTTATCTGAGAATGCGCAACATAAAGTGCTATTGCTGGAGGCTGGCCCTAAAGACAATAACCCTATGGTGCATATGCCAGGCGGTGCCGCTGAAATATTGAAAAGCAACAAAATGAATTGGCAAATGTATACCGTGCCGCAGCCAGCATTGAACAATCGAAAAATTTATGTGCCGCGTGGAAAGTTGTTGGGCGGTTCGAGCAGTTTGAACGGCATGGTGTATATCCGTGGACACAAATGGGATTACGACCACTGGAGTGAGCTGGGTAATGCAGGCTGGTCATACAACGAAGTGTTGCCGTATTTCAAACGCTCGGAAGATAATGTTCGCGGTGAATCGCACTACCACGGTGTTGGCGGCGGCTTAAAAGTTTCTGACGCACCCTGTGACAATATTTTGTACGACAAGTTTCTCGCAGCGGGTTTGGAGCTTGGCTACTCTGCTACGGATGATTTTAATGGCGCACAGCAAGAAGGTTTTGCACGCTATCAAGCAACATTGCGCAACGGGAAACGCTCCAGTTCTGCCGCCGCGTTTCTTACGCCAGAAGTTCGCAAGCGTCCTAATTTGACGATAGTTACGGGTGCGCATGTTACGCGCATTTTGTTGGACGGAAATCGTGCGACGGGTGTGGAATACAAGCAGGGTCGTACATCGTGCTTGGTAGAAGCAAAACGCGAAGTGGTGTTGTCTGCCGGTGCAATTAAGTCCCCGCATGTTTTGCAAACATCTGGTATTGGAAGGAAAGAAGACTTAGAGCGAGTCGGTATCAAAGTATTGAAAGATCTGCCTGGTGTTGGTCATAACCTGCAAGAGCATTTGGATATTTTAGTTAATTTTACTTGCACAAAACCTGTCACGCTTAATGCAGCGGCGACGCAAATTCCTTTGCAAATTAAAACGGCTTTTGAATATTTTGTGTTAAATAAAGGAATTGCAACCTGCAACATGATTGAAGCGGGTGGTTTTGTGAAATCATCTGATGACTTGGCGATTCCTGATATCCAGCTACACTTTATTCCTATTTTAATGCACGGTTTGATTGATCCGATTCCAAAGCAACACGGTATGTCTATTCATGCTTGTCAGCTGCGTCCGCAAAGCCGAGGTTCGGTGTTGCCAGGTAGTGCAGATCCGTTTGCCTCGCCATTAGTGGATTTTAATTTTCTAGACAACGAGCATGATTGGAAAGTGATACAGCGCAGTTATGAAATTGTGCGCAATATTGCACAGGCAAAAGCTTGGGATGGCCTGATGGGTGAGCCCTCGCGCCCGGATAAGCATTTGACGGATGAAGGGCGCATTCGAGAGTTTTTGCGCCAAGTGTGTGAGACTGTTTATCACCCCGTTGGCACCTGCAAAATGGGTAATGACGAACTAGCTGTCGTTGATAGTGAGTTACGCGTTCACGGCATTGAAGGGTTGCGTGTGGCTGATGCATCGATTATGCCGACACTAATAGGCGGTAACACCAACGCGCCAAGCATCATGATTGGTGAAAAGTGTGCGGATTTGATTCTCGGTCGCAAGTTGCCTGCTGAAGTGTAAGGGCAGGGTTGCGTCACGGTGGAAACTTCTGACAATAAATCACCAGTTGCGTTAAAAGAACTGATTGATTTTGCACAGGGGTTTATGCCGCCTGACGAAGCGATGCTGAAGTTTCGGCTTGCGTATACGGAGGCAAAAAAAAACCTCGATCCAGAGAATACAGTTTCAGTATTTGATATTGAAATTGCTGAAGAAATTATTTGCCATTCTGTAGGGAACACAGAATCTACAGCAATTGGCAATATGGTGCGCGCCTTTGTTGGGCGCGGTGCTGTTCAAATTGCTGATGTGCTCAGCATTATCAGTGGCGCGCGTTTCTTTTTTGAATTCATGCAGGAGTTGGTTCAGTCATCGATTGAGCATATTTCTCAAGGCATCAGTGTTGTCGATCAACAGATGCGCATGGTGGCATGGAATAAGCGTTATTTGGAGTTTTTTGAATATCCTGATGATTATGTGAGAACAGGAAGGCCTGTAGCTGACCTCATCCGCTTTAGTCTTGAAAAAATTGGCTGCCATCCCGATGAGTTAGATGCGGAAGTGCAAAAGCGCATCCGCTATTTAAAAGAAGGAAATCCGCACAACTTTGAACGCTATCGTCCAGAAGGGCGCGTGTTGGAGGTGAGTGGAAATCCCATGCCGGGCGGTGGATTCGTTACCAGCTACACCGATATTACGGCACACAAAGAGTTAGAGCGCCAACTGCGCGCATCCAATGAAACTTTGGAGTTGCGGGTTCAGCAGCGTACACAGGAGTTGGAGCTGGCTAAGTCGGACGCTGAGCAAGCTAACTTATCTAAGACACGGTTTCTTGCGGCGGCGAGCCATGATTTGATGCAGCCGCTCAATGCCGCGTCATTGTTTGCCTCGGCTTTGGCGCAAAAAACGCATGACAGTGAATTGCAAACCTTGTCTGAGAATGTTGTGCTGTCACTGCAGGCGGCAGACGCCTTGATCAACAGTATGTTGGAAGCTTCGCGTTTAGATGCTGGCGTAGTAGAACCAAAACGCGAAGTGTTTTATTTGAAAGATTTGTTGGATCCACTGGGGCGAGATTTTACTGCGTTGGCACAAACGCGTGGATTGGGTTTTCATGTGGTGCCAACGCGTCTTGCGGTGTGGAGTGATCCGCATTTATTGCGTCGTATTCTGCAAAACTTTCTGTCTAACGCACTGCGTTATGCTTGTAGTGGTCGCGTGTTATTGGGGTGTCGCCGTTTAGGGAAAGTTTTGCGTATAGAAGTGTGGGATACCGGCCCAGGTATTCCACCAGATAAATGCAGTGAAATTTTTTTAGAGTTTCATCGTCTTCAAACACCTGAGCATGACAAAGGCGAGCGCGGTCTAGGCTTAGGTTTGGCAATTGCCGATCGTATTTCTCGCTTGCTCAATCATCCAATTAACTTACGCTCTTGGCCGCAGCGCGGTTCTGTTTTTTCGGTGGATGTTCCGGTCGCGGAAGTGCAGCCCGTTGTGTTGCCGGCATCGCCGGTTGTGATGACGAGTGTTAGCGGCAGTCTTGAGTTATCGGTGCTATGTGTTGATAACGAACCCAATGTTCTCGCGGGCATGCGAGCATTGCTGGAAGGTTGGGGTTGTGATGTTGCAACAGCGAAGGATGAGAAGGAATCTTTACATGCGCTGCAACAAGCAACGCCGGATTTGGTGATTGCAGATTATCAATTGGATAACGGTATAACAGGCTTAGATGTCGCCGCTAGTTTGCGAGAGAGAGCCGGAAAATCACTACCTGTGTTAATCATTACAGCAAACAACACAGAAGATATTCGGCGGTTGGTGGAAGATTGTGGTTACTTGTTTATGGCAAAGCCTGTCAAACCGGCCAAACTGCGCGCGCTTATGTCATCGTTACAAAAGCGGTAGCGTATCGGTTAGCTGGGCTCTTCAATATTGAGATAACCCGCGGCCAATACTGCCTGTGTGCGGTTTCGTACACCCAATTTTGCGAAAAATCGCTGTCATGTGTGTGCGTACAGTGGCTTCGGAAACATTTACTTCTCCGGCGATTTGCTTGTTGAGCAACCCCTTGGTCAACATCATAAAAACACGCAGTTGTTGCGGTGTTAGAGTTTTTAGGCGTTGAGCAAATTCTTTTTCGTTGTTGTCCGGTGTTTGTGATAGTGATGTTGGCAGCCACAGTGCCCCATTTAAAATAGTCTGGAGGGCAGCGGCGATTTGACTTAGATCCGATGCTTTGGGGATAAAGCCGGAAACGCCGTATTCCATGGCGCGCTGCATAATGTTGTGGTCATCGCTAGCAGAAATAACAACCACAGGGATATCTGGATACTGCCCGCGAATCAGCACGAGACCGGAAAAGCCGTTGGCGCCAGGCATACGCAAGTCGAGGAGAATGAGATCTATGTCGCTTTGTGCCGCCAGTAGGCTCTCGAGCGTGCTGATGCTGTCGCATTCCAAAATATCTGCATCGGTCACCACTTGCTTGACGGCATGGCAAAGAGCATTTCGAAACAAAGGGTGATCGTCAGCAATGATGATTCGCGTGCTCATGGCATACACAGCAGAATTTTGAGGGCGCTATCATAAACAAAAAACCGCACTGGCGGCGTGGTAGATGTGTTTGTTTCGTGTTGTGTCACGAAAGCAATAATGCAAACCGTTACCGATGGTAACAACTCTAAGGCTGATCTTTAGGCATGTGTGAGTTTTCGTTAGGTGGCGACAGTTAGTTGTTGATTACATTACAAAACTTATTAAATTTTGTTTTGCATTTTACAGTTTTTTCTGGCCTAATCCCGCACCGTGAGTCCTTCTATGTGCCGTGAAAGTTGGCGCGGCTTGCATTGGAATATGAAAAACACCTATATGGGCGGAGCAATGATGAAAATAAAAAGTCGATTGGGCGGGATTGTTAAAGCTGCTGTGATAACAGGACTATTGCCTCTTTCACTGCAAGTGCAGGCATTGGAGTTCGAAGTTTCTGATGATCTAAAAGTCAATGTTGATACAACGATCACCTACGGTCGCCAGTGGCGCGTAGAGGGGCGTGATAAAAATCTGTTGGGTGGGCACATCGATAGACAGGGAGCGATGGCAAATCCGAATGGCAAGGATTTCAAAGATTATGTTCAGCGCATGAACTCGGATGACGGTACGCGCAACTATGATAAATGGGACACTGTCTCTAGTCGTGTTGCCATTCTGTCGGACATCAATATCTCTTATAAAAATGTAGGTCTCTTTTTGCGACCACAAATTTTTTACGATTCTGTGCCTTTTAGCACACCTAGTTGGTCAAACAAGTATTTGTCTCCTTTCGTCGCAGCTAATGGTAGTAATAACCAATTGGCTGCCGGTGAGATTGGTTCACCTGACAGTTGGTGGGATGACGAATACAAGCATACGATGGGTTACAAAGCGCGCTTCTTAGACGCATATGCTTACGGCTCTTTCGATATCGGTGGTCGCGAATTAAACCTGCGCGTTGGTCGTCAGGTAATTACTTGGGGTGAAGCGTTGATGCTGCAGGGCGGTATTGCGTTTGCTCAAAACCGAGTTGATTCATCGGCAGCTACTCTGCCTGGTGTTGAACTGAAAGAGGTATTTTTGCCGACAGGCGCGGTCTACGGCTCTATAGCAATCACTGATACCACAACTGTTGAAGCATATTGGCAGTATGAGTGGATCAAATCCACGCTGTTTCCAACGGGGTCTTTCTTTTCCATGCAAGATTTTATTGATGGCGATAGATTTATTGCGTTGCCACAAGTGGGTGGTATAGGTTTTGGTCGTGTTGAACACAATGGCAGTAAGGACAATCAATGGGGTTTGGCTGTGAGACATGCTTTGGATAATGGTACCGAGCTTGGAGCCTATATTGTTAACTACACAGATAAATACCCAATGTTTTGGGCGGCGAATGGTAGTGCAGATCTCAAATCTGTTGCGGAGTTAGGCGCCCTACCTGAAAACTCGGTATACCCTAACGGCTCGTACGGCATTAACTATTTTGACAATATTCGCATGTATGGCTTATCAATGAACACTGTTATTGGTGGTGTTCAGGTGGGTGCAGAGTATGCGTATCGCGCAAATGCTCCCATTGTGCCGGTGTGTGAGGCAAAGGATTTGATGAAGCAGAAATGTCGAGATTCGAGCTACTATGCAGTTAATGGCTTTGGCGTTTGGCCTACTGATATCGCTACCGCTCAAACAATGGCCAATACAACTACATTTAGCTGGCCTAATCGTGCAGAAATCCATAGTTTCAATGTGGGCGGCACTTACATGCTCCAGCCAAATGCCTTGTGGGATACAGCTACCTTGGTGGGTGAGTTAGGTGGCTGGGCTGTGGGCAGCTATCAAGACGATGAATTGCAGTTTGCGCATTTGGGAGCATTTACTAGGAATGGTTATGGCATGAGCATGCAGTTTATGCCGGAGTACAAAAATGTGTTTGAGGGCGTGGATCTTACTATTCCATTCTTTGTGAACTACGGCATTGAAGGTAGCTTCTCTACATTCAATTACAATGAGCAAAACTTGTGGTGGAGTGTGGGCGCAGAGTTTACTTACTTGGAGCACTGGAAGTTCTCTGGTTACTACAGTGATTTCACCGGGCCTAACAATTTGTGGGTAGACCGCGATAACATTTCTTTGAATGTTAAGTACACATTCTAAATTTGAAATGGATAGCTAAAAAAGGAGACTTCGGTCTCCTTTTTTTGTGGGCATCGATTTTGTCGTTTTGTTTAGAAAAAAGATGAAGAAAATGTGATTGGGAAAATCAAAGGGAGGATTATTCCCACTCAATAGTGGCAGGAGGCTTGGAGGAAACATCGTAGACAACGCGCGAGATGCCGCTAATTTCGTTGATGATGCGACTCGAAACAGTTTCCAGTAATTCGTAGGGAAGATGCGCCCAACGCGCCGTCATGAAATCGATGGTTTCCACGGCGCGCAGTGCCACGACATATTCATAGCGTCGCCCATCACCCACAACGCCCACAGATTTCACTGGCAAAAATACAGCAAATGCTTGGCTGACTTTGTGGTACCAATTAGCTTTGTGTAATTCTTCGATAAAAATGGCATCTGCCTCGCGCAAAATATCTGCGTAGCTCTTTTTAACTTCACCCAAGATTCGCACGCCTAGGCCGGGGCCTGGGAAGGGATGGCGGTAAACCATGTCGTAAGGCAGGTCGAGCTCTAAACCAATTTTGCGCACTTCGTCTTTGAATAATTCTCGCAGAGGTTCGATGAGAGAAAAGGCCATGTCTTCTGGCAATCCGCCGACATTGTGGTGCGACTTAATAACATGGGCTTTGCCGTGTTTGCTGGCGGCGGATTCAATCACATCGGGGTAAATGGTGCCTTGCGCCAGCCATTTAACGCCGTCGAGTTTGGTTGCTTCTGCGTCAAAAATCTCGATAAAAGTATTGCCGATAATTTTGCGCTTTTGTTCTGGGTCTTGAACGCCGGCGAGTTTGTCGAGAAAGATTTTTTCTGCATTGGCGCGAATAACTTTGATACCCATGTGTTGGGCAAACATCGCCATCACTTGATCGCCTTCGCTCTTGCGCAGCAAACCGTTGTCCACGAAAACGCAGGTGAGTTGCTCGCCGATGGCGCGGTGTAACAAAGCAGCTACGACTGAAGAATCTACGCCGCCAGAAAGCCCTAACAGCACTTTGTCGCTGCCCACTTTCTTGCGCACGGTTTCTATTGCGTCATTGACGATGTTGCTCGCATTCCATAGGGGTTCACACTGACAAATATCCAGAGCAAATCTAGAAAAAATCTGCTGACCTTGTTTGGTGTGCGTGACTTCTGGGTGAAATTGCAGCGCGTAAAAACGCTTTTCGTTGGAGTATATACCGGCGACAGGGCAGCTCGGCGTTGATGCCATGAGTTGAAATCCGTCTGGTATTGCTGTCACTTTGTCACCGTGACTCATCCAAACATCGAGAAAGCGGCCTTGTTCATTTTCGATATCAGCAATATTGCGCAGTAACAAAGAATCGCCATGTACTTGAACTTGCGCGTAACCGAACTCGCGCAATGAAGAGCTTTCCACTTTGCCGCCAAATTGCTCGGCCATGGTTTGCATGCCGTAACAGATACCGAGTACAGGAACACCTAATTCAAAAATAATCGACGCAGCTCTCGGGCCTTGATTGTCAGTAACCGATTCAGGGCCGCCAGACAAAATAATGCCGCGCGGTGTAAATTCTTTGATAGCGTCGGGAGGGCAATCCCATGCGTAGATTTCGCAGTAAACGCCAGCTTCACGAATGCGTCGCGCAATTAATTGTGTGTATTGCGAGCCAAAATCCAAAATTAGAATTTTATGGGCGTGAATGTTTTTCATGTGGCAAAAATCTGATTAGCGAACGGGATAGTTGGGCGCTTCTTTGGTGATGGATACGTCGTGCACATGTGATTCATTCATACCGGCACTCGTCACGCGCACAAAACGCGTTTTTGTGCGCATGGCTGGGATGTTGATGCTGCCGGTGTAACCCATGGCAGAGCGCAAGCCGCCCATCATTTGATGGATGATGGCTGAAACTGTGCCCTTATATGGCACGCGTCCCTCAATGCCTTCTGGCACGAGTTTTTCCGCGCCTTGACTGGCATCTTGGAAATAGCGATCAGAAGAGCCTTGTGACTGGGCCATCGCACCGAGTGAACCCATGCCGCGATAAGACTTGTAGGAGCGCCCTTGGTACAACTCAATTTCACCGGGTGCTTCTTCGGTGCCAGCAAACATGCTGCCCATCATGATGGAGTGCGCGCCCGCAGCGACAGCCTTGGCGACATCGCCTGAAAAACGAATACCGCCGTCAGCGATAAGAGGAACGTCAGTCTCTTTCAGCGCGGCAGCGACATTGGCGATAGCGCTAATTTGTGGCACGCCGATACCGGTGACGATGCGCGTGGTACAGATGGAGCCAGGGCCGATGCCAACTTTCACACCGTCTGCGCCTGCTTTCACCAGCGCTAGTGCCGCCTCGCCAGTGGCGATGTTGCCACCGATCACTTGCACCTGTGGGTAGTGCTGCTTGATCCACTGTACGCGACCCAGCACATTTTTGGAGTGGCCGTGCGCAGTGTCGACAACTAAAACATCTACACCTGCCGCAATTAGCGCATCAACGCGTTGATCGGTATCGCCGCCTACGCCGACAGATGCGCCTACGCGCAGGCGACCTTGGTCGTCTTTGCAGGCGTAGGGGAAGGTTTCCGATTTGTTGAAGTCTTTTACGGTGATCATGCCGCGCAGATCAAAGTTATCGTTGACGACCAGAATTTTTTCGATGCGGTGGCGGTGCAGTAATTCCTTCACGGTGTCTGCGGATGCGCCTTCTTTGACAGTTACCAAGCGCTCTTTCGGCGTCATGATGCTAGAAACAGGGGCTTCCAATTGCGGTTCAAAGCGCACATCGCGGCTAGTGACGATGCCGACTAACTTGCCGTTTTGCATCACGGGTACACCAGAGATGCGCTTTTCTTTGGTCAGTGCGATGAGTTCTCGCACGCTGGCGGTGGACTCAATGGTGATGGGGTTTTTAACAACGCCGCTTTCAAAGCGCTTGACCTGCAGCACCTGTGCGGCTTGTTCCGCTACAGTCATATTTTTATGCATGATGCCTATACCACCTTTCTGCGCCCTGGCAATGGCCCCACGCGCTCCGGTGACGGTATCCATAGCGGCAGATACCAGAGGCATGTTGAGGGTGATCGAGCGCGTCAACGCGGTTTTGATGCAGACATCCTTGGCGACCACTTCCGAGTAATCCGGTAGCAACAGCACATCGTCAAATGTCAAAGCTTCGTGATCAATTCGCAACATAGGAATCCAGTGCTGGGCAGAAGGGGAGGCTGCGAATTATAGAGCTGCCCCCGTGATGGGTAAACCGAGGGGCAGCGTAAGCGGGGCTGTTATTGGCAGTCGGTTTTGCACTGTTGCACATCATCTTCACAGGCTTGTTTGGCAGTGGGAGATTCAGCAACGGTTTTGCATTCTTGGTATTCGGTTTCACAAGTGGCTGTGCATTCTTCATCAGCCAAAACGGCAGATGAAAAAAGCATGACGATTGATGCTGCAACGAGTTGACGAATTTTCATGATGTAGCCCTCTGGTGGTTGGTGTTTATCCGTTGTGCGGATTTCGATAAGTGGAAAGTTATTGCATCGGGATGGCATTGCTCTGCGCACGATCTTGTTTCAGTTTATTGAGGTCGCTGTTCACACTGCGACGAAAGCTGTCGATACTGCGTAAAGTTTCTTCTTGATCAGCCGTGCGCTTGTTGAGTGCGTCCAGCTTTTTTTGCAGTTGATCGTTTTGCTCTAAAGCCATGGTCGCTTGTCGGCCGGCATCGCGCGCAGCGGGGTCGCCTTGTGCAACGCGTTGTTGCAGTGCGGACAGCGCATTATTTACCTCAGTGACGGCCGTGTTTGCGCGCTCTGCACTTTGTTTGCCATCGCTTCCTAGCTTTTCAATTTGCGCTACTAATTTTTTAATGTCAGAGATATTGGTTTGTAGGCTGGCGAGAGATTTGTCGTGAGCGTCCAGTGTTTTTTTGGTTTTGTCATTGATAGCGGAGTTGAGTTTGGCGATGTCATCGCTTACGGCACTCAGGCGAGCATCCAGTTTTTTAATTTTATCTTCCATGGTGTCGCCAGATTTTTTGCTGTCGCTGATGCTAATTCCAAGCTGAGATTCCAGTGCTTCTGTGCGAGCTTGTAGTTTGTTGTTTGCGTCGATTTGTTGCGTGATACGGTAGTGCAGGAAGCCGGCGATTATCAGCATTACGGCAAATGCCAGTAATGCCAACACAGATTTTCCGTGACTGGTGGCAGGTGTGTTTTTTTTCTCAGTGCGTCGCGCTGGGGTGGCTGGCTTCGGAGGGGTAGCGCGCGTTAGGCGATCCTCGGTATCGGGGATGATGGTGGCGTTGTCAAAAATATCGTCTTCGCGTCTGGACATGGTGGGTTCGGGTTCGCTGGTAGGGAGAAGCACAAGACTGATCGTGCTGACAGAGGTTCCCGATTGTAAATGCCTAGCGCGAGCGATCAACCCATGCGCCAATGGGCGCAGTAATTTTTTGTAGGCACCAACCTATGCCAATAAAGGCGGCTATCCATGCAATGGTGGCGGCCCAAGCGGGCAGGTAGTGAAAGAAAATGTCGTAGCGGTACATCAAAGGCCAGTGCAGCAGGTAGGTTTCATAGGAATAAACTCCCTGAATATGCAGGAATCGGTTATCCCACTGTTTCAGTGAAAAGCACACAATCAGTGCCAGCATGGCGAGCAGGCTGGTCGCTTGACCGATAAAAAATTTGGCATTGAAGCCCAAGTATTCCAATGCGACTGCGGTAGCTGGCCATTGCTCCATGTTGTTATGGCTGGCCATGTAGGCGGCAAGTAATAGTGATGTAAGGACGAGAGTTATCCGAAAAGCATTTGTTGGTTGATTGCGGAATTGCTGTAGTTTTTGGGTTTTTTCTGGATGAGCGTTTAGCCACCACGCTAGCAAAATACCGAGTGAGAACGCGTTGGTGTGCAGGCGGTGTAGCCAATTAACCTGCAGTTTTAACGGGTCGAGTAAAACAAAGGCATTGGCAAGGATAGATAGCAATATGGCGGTGAGCCAAGGGCGATTGCGCATAAACAACCAAGGAAAAAGTGCGTAGAACATCAACATCCAGCTGATGTACCAAAAAGGTGAATTTACATCTTTGTAGGCATCGGCCCGTGGAAACCACCCTAAAAAGGATTGCAGCATATAGCTGGCCGGATGCTGAATATTGAGAAATACACGATCAGAAAAAAATAAAATTGCGAGCGCGATCCAGAAAGGAATAAAAACTTTTATCAGTCGGCGGCGATAAAAATTCATTGCAGGCAGCGGTTTTTTTAGCATGCCCACCGTGAGTCCATAACCGGACATAAATAGAAAAAGATCTACGCCGACACCGGCGGCTAACGAGAGTGGAGAGAGGAAAGCATTATCGGTCACTAGCATGTAACTGATATGAGCAAACACAATCGTGAGTATGCCCAAGCCCTTAAGCTCCTGAGTCACAGGGACGGAAAATAGCTCTTTGTGCTGTGTGCGTCGAAATGTCAGGCAAACAACGGCAGCCAAAACCGCAATTACTATGCCTGTTGAGAGAGAAACATTGCTAACGGTGATCAAGGTGCAAGCACTCCACTGAGAGTCATGCTTCCGATATTAGCGCGGTTCAGATAATTACAGAATCCTATAGGACGAGGCCGATACCGATAGCCACGCCAGTCATAACAACAGCAATGATGACCATCACCATGATGACTCTTGTCGCTGCAGATTTATCGTCAGCTTGCCAGTATCCATTAGGTTCGACCATGGCGGGCTCCTATAAAATCGGTAAGAAAGGAGCTTCACATTACGCCGGAGAGGAGACGGATTTATTGATTGTGATCAATAACATCAGGATAAATAGTTTCGATGCGCCCGCGCAATTTGCCGCGAAATAGTTGTACATCAAATGTCATACCGATGTGCGCTTGTTCTATGTGTGTTAGCACGGTACCAGCATCGGTAGTGGCAATCGCGTAGCCGCGCTGTAAGGTGTTGAGCGGGCTTAAATTGTTGAGCGAGGCGGCAAGCTGCGCTAGTTTTTGTTGCGGCTGGCGCAGGCGAGACAGCGCCGCTTGTTGCAGTCGCCATTCGAGGTGATCGAGTTTTTGCTGCTGTTCGCGCAGTGTGTGCCCAGGGTGGCGTAAGCGTTTACTCAAATGCAGCAGTTGCTGGCGATGCAGCGCAATTTTTTGTTGTAACTGTTTTTGAAACAGATCGGCGTAGTAATTAAATAATGCGATCAGGTCGCTCAGTTCGGGTGATAAAATTTCAGCAGCGGCAGAAGGTGTGGGTGCGCGCACATCGGCAACAAAATCGCAGATGGTGAAATCGGTTTCATGTCCCACAGCGCTGACGATAGGTATTTCACTGGCAAACACCGCGCGCGCCACACTTTCTTCATTGAACGCCCATAAATCTTCCAGCGAGCCGCCGCCTCTGGCGATGATAAGTGCCTCAATATCTGGTTGCGTGTTTGCCAGTTGTAGCGCGCGGATAATGGCAGGCGCTGCATCTGCACCTTGCACGGGTACAGGAAAAATACTCAGTTTTGTGGCGGGGAAGCGGCGCTTAAAAACAGAAACAATATCGCGCACGGCTGCGCCGGTGGGAGAGGTGATGATGCCGACATGGCGCGGCATGTCGGGCAGTGCTTGTTTGAAATCTTCATCAAACAAACCTTCCGCCGCTAACTTGTTTTTGAGTTGCTCGAAAGCCACTTGCAGATTGCCAGCGCCGGCGACTTGCAAGTTTTCTACAATCAATTGATAGTCGCCGCGACCTTCATACAAGCTCACCCGTCCGCGCGCAATCACTTGCATGCCGTGCTCAGGCTTGAAACGCAGCAGAGCGTTATGGCCGCGAAACATCGCGCAGCGAATTTGCGCTTTTTCGTCTTTGAGAGTGAAGTACCAGTGGCCGGATGAAGGTGTGGAAAGATTGGAAATTTCGCCGCTAACCCACACAGTGGCTAAGTGCGTTTCGAGCAGTTGGCGCGCGCGCCGATTAATCTCGGTAACGCTGAAAATATGCTCCGCGCTGGTCACTCAGGCCTCGTGTAAGAACGCAAAACGCGGTTGGGTGATGCCATCAACGGTGATTGATTCACAAAACATCGCCAGCGGTCTTACCCACAAACTGTAGTCGTCATACAGACAGCGATATACCACCAAGGCTTCGCGTGTTTCTGAATGATGTGCAATACCAGTAACCAGATAGTCTTTGCCTTTGTAATGACGATAAACGCCGCATGGAATCATGGTTGTGTCACCGCAGTGGAAGTTTTTTCTGAGAGCTGTGTCGATAGTTTTTCATCGATGAGAGCTGCTGCCAGTTGGAAGCCTTTATAACCCCAGTGGGTGTCGTTAGGCAGGTAAACATCTTTGTTGCCGGCGGCAATCATAGTGCGTATCGGTTGCAGCATGTTGACGCCGTATCCGATGAGCGCATCAATGCGAAGCTGGTCGATTAATGCTGGTCGCTGTTTGATTTCGAGATCCGCCAAATACGGCTGATAGGCAGAGGCTTTGTCGGGCAGCGTCAAAATAATATGCGGAAGTTTTGCGTTGGATAAGGCTTGGTTGACTGCTTGCATGGTGCAGTGCACGGTTTTTAGGTTATTGGCGTCTATGGTGTCGTAGAGTAAAAAATCTTTGCTTAACAGCAGAATGTGATCGCTCTTTGTATTGCTAAACAATTGATTGGAGGTCAGTGCCAATACACGGGCTTTGCGTTTTTTCGGTTTGATCAATGCACTCGTATAGAGTTTGAAAATATGGAAGCCTTCAGAAATGTTATTGCCATTGTTGGGCAATACTTTTCGTTCGATGAGTGGAAATGTTGGTAGTTTGGCGATTTGTTCTTGCAGTGCCTCAATGGAAACAGTGTTCTCTTTTGTTTCTACTGGCAGCTGACACTGTGTTACAGGTTTGAGAAAGGTGCTGGCTTGACCGTACATATCGGGCAGCGCTCGCTCGCCGGTTTCAATCACTAAGGCATCCGGTTTTTTATCGCCTTGGCGAGCGAGCACATCCGCCAGTGTGATTTTTCCACTGTGGATAAAAGAAAATGTGTATTTATCGCTCAAAAGAGATTGCCAGCGCCCAGCTTCGGAAAAAGAATCGCCGATAACCAGAATGTGTTTTTTGCCGGCTTGGCGCGGTGTATTGATCACCGATGGAATGTCTTGCTGTGGCTCATTCCAACCAAACCAGCGCTCTGGATAGGCGCTGATTCTTGTCAGGTCGCCGCTGATGGGCTGTGACCACAACATGATGGCAGCACTCATGCAGACGATGAATAAAACGAGCGCAAGAAAAATAGTGTTGTAAGTTTTCATCGTCAGAACTGGAAGTAGAGAAATTCGCTGACTTGACCAATATTGACAATGCTCACAGCGAGCGCAAGCCCGCCAATAACGGCCAATATTGGGCTTGGGCGCCACTGCCAGCGCGTGTGACTATCAATGGTGTCGGAAGTGGGTTGAAACTTATTCATAATTTCTTGCGTGTTGGGTGCAAATAAAGCAAATAACGAAACCCACAGCACAAGAGTCCAGCCGTCGTCCGCGTGACTCACAATATCTGTCAGGGGCTGCTGGCTACTAGCGGCAATACCCACCATCGCTTGCAGAATCACGATGGCATCGTGTATGGAAGCGGCGCGAAAAATTACCATGGTTACGACAACTGCAAGCATGGTAAAAAACCAACCGAGCGTTGCGCGCACAGCCATGGGTATGCGTTTGCCTTCTGTGCGCGCCAGCGGAAAAATCTCGCGGAATAAATGGTTGATTACCAGAAAGAGGCCGTGCAGTCCGCCCCAGATGACGAAAGTCCAACCTGCGCCGTGCCACAAGCCACCGAGCAGCATCGTGAGCATCATGTTGATGTAGCGCCGAGCTTTGCCTTTGCGATTGCCGCCGAGTGCAAAATACAAATACTGGCGTAAAAACTGTGACAGGGTGATGTGCCAGCGATTCCAAAAATCAATGATGCTGGTGGATTTGTACGGTGAATTAAAGTTGAGCGGCATCTTGATGCCAAATAAACGCGACAGGCCGATAGCCATGTCCGAGTAAGCGGAAAAATCAAAATACAGCTGTAAGGTATAAGCCAAGCAGCCTAGCCAAGCATCCTGAAACGAGAGTGCGCCGGTGTGTTTGCTCACGGCAAATACAGGGTTGGCATATTCAGGAAAAGAGTCGGCGATGATGACTTTCTTGAACATGCCGATGGCAAAAATAGTGAGGCCGATGGCAATGTTTTCTTGGCTGATGCGATAGGTTTTTGCGTGGGCAAATTGCGGCATCATCTGTTTGTGGTGCAGGATGGGGCCGGCGATTAAGTGCGGAAAATAGGTGATGAACAACAGGTAGTGCACGGGATTGCGTTCTTTCACGATACCTTTGTGGCAATCCGCCAAATAAGCAATTTGTGTGAAAGTAAAAAAAGAAATACCTAACGGCAAAATAATGTTGGGGAAGTCGATGGTGGAGCCGGTGAGCGTCACCCAGTTGTCGAGAAAAAAGTTGGTGTATTTGTAGTGTGCGAGCAAACCGAGATCGAATACCAAGCCGATTATCAGCCACATTTTTGCACGCTGCGCGGCTTGTTTTTCAATGTGATTGCTGATTTGTTTGCCGATCTGGTAATTCACCGTGATCGACAGCAATAGCAGCGGCACATAGTGCACATCCCAGTAGCCGTAAAAAAACAGCGAGCAGAGTGCTAACCATGCAGCGGCGGCTTCGTGACGAAAGCGCGCCGCCAAGAAAAAACCTGCCAGTGCTACCGGCAGGAATAACCAAATAAATGGATAGGAGTTAAAAAGCATTACTGCTGTTCCTTGTCCTTTGGCCACTGTGACTGCAGTGTGGCGTCAATGCGTTGCGCCGCTAGCTGAAAGCCTTTGTAGCCCCAATGGGTGTCGTTCGGTAAATAAAAATCTACGGCATTGTGTGCCAATGCGTCGCGCACAGCGGGCAGCATATCAATAGTGTGAGGAATACCCAGTGCGGATAACAAACGGGTGATCACTGGCGGTTTACTGCGCAGATCCGTTTGTGTGAGATAAGGCTGATAGGCCGTTGTTTTATCTGGCACGATCAAAAAAACGAAAGGCAGCTGCAAGTCAGTCAGTGTGTGTGCCAGTGTGCGCATGGAACACTGCATGGTGGAAATGGCGGCATCATCAAATGCAGGCAAGAACAATAAATCACTCTTGATGACGAGCAGTTGCTCGCTGCGTTGGCTGCTCTGCAGCAACGGCGTGGAGAGCTGCAAAATTTTGGCCTGTCGTTTTTTAGGCTTGATGGCGAAAAAAGATTGTTGTTTCAACAGATAAAAACCTTGCGAAATATCCTTGGCGTTCGTGGGAAAGGTTTTTCTCGCGTACTGAGGGTATGACACAAGGCTTGCGGAAGCTGTAGAGGTTATTGGTGCGGTAGCACTGCCGAGAGGGTCGCAGCGCTTGGTTGTGTTGCCCATGAATTCCGACTCGCTGCCGAACATGGCGTAGGTGAAGCGTTCAACACTTTCTATCACCACGCCATCGGGTTTTTCATGGCGAATTTTTTCGATAATTTTGTGGAAGCTGGTGTTGCGAGTGGGCACCAGTGTGAAGCTGTAGCGGTCGTCGAGATACGCTTGCCAATAGCCAATTTCAGAAAAAGAATCGCCGAGTACAAGCAGGTGTTTTTTGGCGGTTGTACGCGGTGTATTGGCTAGATCGGGAATTTTTTGTTGCGGCGCATTCCAGCCGTACCAGCGTTCAGGGTGCGCCCCAATGCGTGTGAGATCCCCATTTAGTGGTTGCGCCCAGATAATTAAACCCGCACAAAAACCTACCATGAGGCAGGTGGCGATAATCACGATGCGGTTATAGGTTTTCATGATCAAAACTGGAAGTAGAGAAATTCACTGACTTGGCCGATATTCACAATGCTGTAACTCAGTACCACAGCAGTGAGTAAGGCCAGCAGGATACTGGGCTGCCATTGCCAACGCGTCTGGCTGTCAACAGCATCGGAAGCCGGTTGAAAACGCGACATTATTTCCTGCGTGTTAGGCGCAAATAAAGCTATCAGACCGGCGAGTAGCACATAATCCCAGCCTTCATCGGCGTGTTCAAGAATCTTGATGACGGCATCGCCTTCGATTGCAGACTGTGCACCGATCATGGCTTGTAAAACTATCATCGCATCGTTCACCGAGGTGGCGCGAAAAACCACGAAAGCAAAAATAACGCCGAGTGTGGTGAGTAGCCATCCCGTGATTGCGCGCGCGCGTGCGGCAACTGTTTTATCGTTGGAGGGTGGAAAAAATTCACGGAATACATGATTGGCGGTGAGGTAAATGCCGTGCAATCCGCCCCAAATAATGAAGGTCCAGCCGGCGCCATGCCACAGTCCGCCGAGCAACATGGTCAACAGCAAGTTGATGTGGCGACGCGTTTTACCTTTGCGGTTGCCGCCGAGAGCAATGTATAAATAGTCGCGCAAAAATTGTGACAGCGTCATATGCCAGCGCCGCCAGAAATCGATAATGCTGGTGGATTTGTATGGCGAATTAAAGTTGAGTGGCATCTTGATGCCAAATAAACGCGACAGGCCAATCGCCATATCGGAATAGCCGGAAAAATCAAAATACAGTTGCAGACAGTAAGCCAGAGCGCCTAACCATGCTTCTTCGGTTGATAACAGCCCTGGGTGTTTGCTTACGGCAAAGACTGGCCCCACAAATGTGGAAAGTGGATCGGCAATCGCCATTTTTTTGAACATGCCGATGGCAAAAATGGTGAGGCCAATAGCGATATTTTCTTGGCTGATGCGATAGGTTTTTGCGTGCGCGAACTGCGGCATCATCTGTTTGTGGTGCAGGATGGGGCCGGCGATTAAGTGCGGAAAATAAGTGATAAACAGTAAATAGTGCACAGGGTTGCGCTCTTTCACAATGCCTTTGTGGCAATCTGCTAAATAAGCAATTTGTGTGAAAGTAAAAAAAGAAATGCCCAGCGGCAAAATAATGTTGGGGAGGTCGATGGCAGAGCCGGTGAGCGTCACCCAGTTGTCGAGAAAAAAGTTGGTGTATTTGTAGTGCGCCAGCAAGCCGAGATCAAACACTAAGCCGATGATCAGCCACAGCTTGGCGCGCTGTGCGGATTGTTTTTCGACATGGTTGCTGATTTGTTTGCCGATTCGGTAATTCACTGTGATCGACAGCAATAGCAGCGGCACATAGTGCACATCCCAGTAGCCGTAAAAAAACAGCGAGCACAGCGCTAGCCATGCGGCGGCGGCTTCGTGGCGAAAGCGCGCCGCCAAGAAAAGACCTGCCAGTGCCACTGGCAGGAATAACCAAATAAATGGGTAGGAGTTAAACAGCATGCAGCGTCAGACTACTTGCAAGTGTTCCGTGCGGATTTTTTGTTCCCATATTTGCGGGCCGGTGGTGTGTATCGAAACACCGTTCATATCCACCGCTACCGTGACTGGCATGTCTTTCACTTCAAATTCGTAAATCGCCTCCATGCCCAGTTCTGGAAACGCCAACACTTTGGCGGCGGTAATGGCTTTGGAAACGAGATAAGCGGCACCGCCGACAGCCATTAAATACACGGCTTGGTTGTCTTTGATGGCTTCGATGGCGATGGGGCCGCGCTCGGATTTGCCGATCATGCCAATCAAGCCAGTTTTTTCCAGCATGGTGCGTGTGAATTTGTCCATGCGCGTGGCAGTGGTGGGGCCGGCGGGACCTACAACTTCGTCGCGCACGGGATCCACGGGACCAACATAGTAGATGAAGCGGTTGGTGAGATCGACTGGCAGCTCCTCACCTTTGGCGATCATATCCACCATTTTCTTGTGCGCAGCATCGCGGCCGGTGAGCATCTTGCCGGAGAGCAGCAGCGTTTCACCGGATTTCCAATCGGCGATGTCGGCCTTGGTGAGTGCGTCCAAGTTGACGCGGCGCGAGCTGTCGGTATTCCAAGAAATTTCTGGCCACGCGTCGATGGAGGGTGGCGTTTGCAGTGCAGGGCCAGAGCCGTCGAGCACAAAATGGGTGTGGCGCGTGGCGGCGCAGTTGGGAATCATGCATACCGGCAGAGAGGCGGCGTGCGTGGGGTAGTCTTTGATTTTTACATCCAACACGGTCGTCAAGCCGCCTAGACCCTGCGCGCCAATGCCCAGTTGGTTCACTTTTTCAAACAGTTCCAAACGCAATTCTTCGATGCGGTTTTGTGGGCCGCGCGCCATCAAGTCGTAAATGTCGATGTCTTCCATCAACACTTCTTTGGCCAGTACAGCCGCTTTTTCTGCGGTGCCGCCGATGCCGATACCCAGCATGCCCGGCGGGCACCAGCCGGCGCCCATGGTCGGCACTGTTTTCAGCACCCAATCCACGATGGAGTCGGAGGGATTCAACATTGCCATTTTGGATTTGTTTTCCGAGCCACCGCCTTTGGCTGCGATATCTACTTCGACGGTGTTGCCGGGTACAAACTGGTAGTGAATGACGGCGGGAGTGTTGTCTTTGGTGTTTTGCCGCTTGCCGGCGGGGTCGGCAAGGATAGAGGCGCGCAGGATGTTGTCCGGTTGCAAATAGGCGCGGCGCACGCCCTCGTTGATCATGTCGTCTACGCTCATGGTGGCGTCATCCCAGCGGACGCTCATGCCAATTTTGACAAATACCGTGACGATGCCGGTGTCTTGGCAGATCGGGCGATGTCCTGTCGCGCACATGCGCGAGTTGATCAGAATTTGCGCGATAGCATCTTTGGCAGCAGGGTTTTGTTCGCGCTCATAGGCTTTGTGCATCGCCTGCACAAAATCGACTGGGTGGTAGTAGGAGATGAACTGCAGAGCATCGGCGACGCTGGCAATCAAATCTTCTTGGCGAATAGCAGTCATGGCAAACTCCGGTGCAAGCGATACAGCAAGGTCGTCATTCTAGCAGTAGGTGCAGTTTTTTTGCCGGTATAATGCCGACCTTTCGCTCTGGCTCAACAGGAAAACGCGCATGATCATTCATCCTAAAGTCCGTGGTTTTATCTGCACCAATGCGCATCCGAAGGGTTGTGCTGCCAATGTGCGTCAACAAATTGACTATGTGCGTCAGCAAGGCAGCATTGCCACTGGCCCCAAAAATGTTTTGGTGATCGGTGCGTCAACCGGTTATGGCTTGGCATCGCGCATTACAGCCGCGTTTGCTTGCGGTGCAAAAACGCTGGGTGTGTTTTTTGAAAAAGAACCGGATGAAAAGCGCACCGGCACAGCTGGTTGGTATAACGCCGCAGCTTTTCATCAAGCTGCAACGCAAGCGGGTTTGTACGCCAAACACATCAATGGCGATGCGTTTTCCGATGAAATCAAACAAAAAACTATCGACACCATCAAAGCCGATATGGGCAAGGTCGATTTGGTGATTTACAGCTTGGCATCGCCGCGTCGTCAGCACCCCAAAACAGGTGTGGTGCATGGCTCGGTGTTGAAGCCGATTGGTCAGTCTGTGACGCAGCGCGGTGTTAATACCGACAAGCAAATTGTGGAAGAGGTGACCCTGCCCGCAGCCAGCGAAGAAGAAATTGCCAACACCGTGGCGGTAATGGGCGGCGAAGATTGGCAGATGTGGATAGAAGCGCTGCTTGCTGCGGATGTGTTGGCGGAAGGCGCGCAGACCACGGCTTACACCTATCTGGGTGAAAAATTGACTTGGGATATTTATTGGAATGGCACGATTGGTGCGGCGAAAAAAGATTTGGATCGCACGCGCACGGTGATTGATGAAAAGCTGTCTGTCGTTCACGGCAAATCGTATGTGTCGGTACTCAAAGCGCTGGTGACGCAGGCGAGTGCGGCGATTCCCATCATGCCGCTGTATTTGTCTCTGCTCTACAAGGTGATGAAAGAAAAAGGCGGCCATGAAGGTTGTATCGAACAGATTTATCGTTTGTTTCACGATGAATTGTTTAGCTCTGCGCGCCAGTTAGATGCCGAAGGGCGTCTGCGTGTGGATGACAAAGAATTGCGCCCGGAAGTACAGGATGCCGTTGCAGCATTATGGCCAGTGGTGACCACTGAAAACCTGTATCAATTGACAGATTTCCAAGGCTACAAAGATGAGTTCCTCAAGCTGTTTGGCTTCGGTTTTGCCGAGGTAAATTACGATGAGGACGTTAGCTCCGTGGTGGAGCTGCCGCTGGTTTAACACATGGCCGAGCTCAGGTCTGGCGAACTGGTGCAGTTGTCGCCGCTGGTGCGGCGGTTGACGGCCAATAACCCGAGTGCCATGACGGGTGCCGGTACCAATTGCTATCTGATCGGCACGGATGAACTGGCGATTTTGGATCCGGGCCCTGCCGATCCCGTGCATATCGAGGCGATTTTGGCGGCAGTGGGTGCGGCTAAAGTGCGCTGGATCGTCGTCACCCACACGCATCCCGATCACTCTCCTGCAGCTGCTTACCTGGCGCAGCAGACGGGTGCTGAATTGGTTGGCGCGGTGTTGGAGCAAGATCCTCATCAAGATGTCAGTTTCACGGTGCAGCGCAATATTCGCCACGGCGATCGCGTGCTGGGTGAAGGGTTCACCTTAGAGGCGATCGCCACCCCTGGCCATGTTGCCAACCATTTCTGTTATCTGCTGCAAGAAGAGGGCGCTCTGTTCACTGGCGATCACATCATGGAGGGGTCAACTGTGGTTATCGTGCCGCCCGGTGGCGATATGGCGGACTATCTGCACTCTTTGGCATTGCTGAAGCAGTATCCGGTGCATAGTTTGTTGCCTGGGCACGGTGATGTGATGCACGAGCCTTGGGCAGTGATTGACGGGTTGATTGCACACCGTTTGCAGCGTGAGCAGAAGGTAATTGCCGTATTGCGTGCACTGGGGAAGGGCACGATAGGCGAGATCACGCCGGCGGTGTATGACAATGTAGATGCCAGTCTGCATTGGTTGGCCGAAATATCCTTGTGGGCGCATTTGTTGAAGTTAGATAAAGAGGGGCGAGCGCGACGCGGAGGAGATTTTGAGCAGCAAGCATTCAACACCCAGTGTTGGTATTGGGTGGCAGAAAATACTGATTTAGTGCTTGAAAACAGGGAAGCTGCTCACTACAATTCGCCACCCAATTCCAGCCCCTGACCAAGAGCGGTAGAGAAATGAAGACGATCAGCGCCAATGCGCAGACAGCACAACACGACTGGTATGTAGTAGATGCCAACAATTTGGTACTCGGTCGCTTGGCGGCAGAGCTGGCGCGCCGCTTGCGTGGCAAGCACAAGCCTGAGTTCACTCCACATTGCGATACGGGCGACTACATTGTTGTGGTCAACGCAGAAAAAGTGCGTGTGACCGGCGCCAAGAGCAAAGACAAGGTTTACTACAGCCACAGTAACTTCCCGGGTGGCTTGAAAGAAATTACTTTTGAAAAGCTGATCGATCGTGCGCCAGAGCGTGCTATTGAGTTGGCTGTGAAGGGTATGTTGCCGCGCGGGCCGCTGGGTCGCGCAATGTTCAAAAAACTCAAAGTTTATGCTGGCACTGAGCACCCACATGGTGCGCAACAGCCACAAGCACTTTCACTGTAAGAGGCGGTTATGGCTGTGCAGCAGGCAGTAAAGCAAAACTACGGAACAGGTCGTCGTAAGACCGCAACAGCGCGTGTTTTTATTAAAGCGGGCAGCGGCAATATCGTTATCAACGACCGCACTTTGGAAAATTACTTTGGTCGCGAAGTGGCGCGCATGATCGTGCGTCAGCCTCTGGTGTTGACTGGTTTGGATCAGAAGTTAGATCTAAAAATCACCGTCACTGGCGGTGGTAGCTTTGGTCAGGCGGGCGCGATCCGCCACGGCATTACGCGCGCGTTGATGGAATACGACGAGAGCTTGCGCGGCGCATTGCGTGAAGCAGGGTATGTTACTCGTGATTCGCGTGAAGTGGAGCGTAAGAAAGTGGGTCTACGCAAAGCGCGTAAGCGTCCACAGTACTCCAAGCGTTAATATTTTTTGCGTTGTTATTGCGCCCGAATCTCGTCAGCGGTTCGGGCGTTTTTGTATCCGGGCAAAGTATTTCGCGGTTATTCAGCTAGTGATGTTTTCTTGCCTTGAACGGTCAGTCTGGCATAATGTCGCCCGACTTTTTAAGGTCATTTTGAATTGTGAGAGCTCTGTGCTTTGCAGAGACGCGTCTAGTAGTGATGGGAGAAAAGCGTCATGAGTAATGACGGTGTAAACCACGCGCGACGCCGCTTCCTTACCGTTGCCACCACAGGTGTCGGCGTTGCTGGAGCTGGCTTTGTCGTTACCCCTTTTGTCGGATCTTGGAATCCCAGTGCTAAGGCCAAATCGGCTGGCGCACCAGTAAAGGCAAATATCAGCAAATTAGAAGATGGGCAGATGGCCGCATTTGAGTGGCAGGGTAAGCCGGTCTATGTCGTGCGCCGAACATCAACCATGGTGTCTGATTTAGCGAAGCTAGTTAGTCAGCTGAAAGATCCAGAATCTTTGAAGTCTGAGCAGCCTGCTTATTGCAAAAACGAGCACCGTTCCATCAAGGACAATATTTTTGTAGTGGTGGGGCTCTGCACACACTTGGGTTGTGCGCCGAAGTTTCGCCCGGAAGTTGCCCCAGAAGATTTGGGTAAAGATTGGGTGGGCGGATTTTTTTGCCCTTGTCATGGTTCTAAATTCGATTTAGCTGGACGCGTTCTACAGAATGTTCCAGCGCCGACAAATCTATCCGTCCCAGCTTATCGTTTTGATAGCGATAGCGTGATTGTGATTGGTGAAGATCAGAAGGGGGCAGCATGACATCTTGGCTGATAGGTTTGCGAGATTGGGTGGATGCGCGTCTGCCCATTATGCGTGCGTGGAATACCCACATGGGTCAGTACTACGCGCCGAAGAACTTTAATTTCTGGTATTTTTTTGGTGTGCTGTCGTTGCTGGTTTTGGTCAATCAGTTGTTGACGGGCATTTGGTTGACGATGTCTTACACGCCGACCGCAGAAGGTGCTTTCGCTTCTGTGGAATACATTATGCGCGATGTCGATTACGGTTGGATAATTCGCTATATGCACTCCACCGGTGCCTCTGCATTTTTCGCCGTCGTTTATTTGCACATGTTCCGCGGTCTATTGTACGGATCGTATAAAAAACCGCGTGAGTTGGTGTGGTTGTTTGGCATGTTGATTTACCTCTGCCTGATGGCGGAAGGCTTCATGGGTTATGTGTTGCCTTGGGGGCAGATGTCTTACTGGGGTGCGCAGGTAATTGTTTCTCTGTTTGGTGCTATTCCTGTCGTGGGTGAGAGTATCGTGCAGTGGGTGCGTGGTGATTTCTTGATTTCCGGCATCACACTTAACCGTTTCTTTGCTTTGCATGTTGTGGCAATTCCCTTAATTTTGGTAATGCTGGTGGTGCTACACCTGTTGGCATTGCACGAAGTGGGCTCAAACAATCCAGACGGTATTGAGATCAAGAAGAAGAAAGGTGCTAACGGCAAGCCGTTGGATGGTATTCCTTTCCACCCGTATTACACCGTGCACGACTTGGTAGGTATTGCGGTATTTCTGTTTGTGTTCTGCTTCATCCTTTTCTTTATGCCAGAAATGGGTGGTTACTTCCTTGAATACGCCAACTTTGAACAGGCTAATAATCTGAAAACACCTGCACATATCGCGCCTGTGTGGTACTACACCCCGTTCTATGCCATGTTGCGTGCCACAACACTGGAGTGGTTTGGCTTGTCATCGAAATTCTGGGGCTTTGTTATTATGGCCGCAGCAATTGCCATTATGTTTGTATTGCCTTGGCTGGATCGCAGCAAGGTGAAATCGTGGCGTTACAAGGGGCGTTTGACTGCTATTGCGCTCTATTCTTTAGCGATTTCTTTCTTGGTGTTGGGCTACTTGGGAGCCATTCCTGCGGGCGGTTATTTCATGGGAAATTTAATCCACCACAAAATTTCGTGGTTGGAAAACAATGATATGTCGCAATATCTGACGGTGGTTTACTTTGCTTTCTTTATATTGATGCCGATCTATACATCAATTGAGAAGACAAAACCTGAGCCAGACCGCGTTACGATGAAATAAGGAATGATGCGATGAAAAAACTACTTATTTTGTTAACGCTCGGGATGCTGCCTTTCTTTGCTGTTGCCAGCGAAGGAGAGAAGGCTTGTGGCACAATTGATTGCGATAAATTTGAGCCGGCTTTGCATGATAAAGAAGCTCTGCAGCGCGGCGCAAAATACTTCGTCAACTATTGCATGGGGTGTCATTCCATGGAATACATGCGCTACGAGCGTATGGCAGATGACTTAGATATTCCACATGAATTGGCGCAGAAAAATCTCAATTTTTCCGAAGGGAATATTGGCGATTTGATGAAAATTGCAGCACCGGCCAAAGAGCAAAAGAAATGGTTCGGCGCGACACCGCCAGACTTGACGCTGGTAGCGCGCGCGCGCGGTGTGGAATGGCTGTACACCTATCTGCGCAATTTCTACCAAGATGATAAACGCCCTTACGGTGTGAATAATCGTGTGTTCAAAGATGTCGGTATGCCGCATGTAATGTTGGAGTTGCAAGGCATGCCAAAATGCGCGCCAGGCCCTGTGCACGCAGAAAACGGCGGTATCAAGCGTGATCCTTTGACGCGTGAAGAAATTTTGGTCGATGCCAAAACGGGCGAAGCGCTGAATCCATGCGGACGATTAGTAGTGGAGAAAGCAGGCAAAATGAAGCTGGCCGAGTTTGATCAAGCTGTTGGTGATCTCACCAGCTTTCTCGCCTACGCAGGTGAGCCTTCGGCTTTAAAGCGTCAGCGCATGGGTGTTTATGCCTTGTTTTTTGTGTCGTTGTTTTTCATTTTTGCTTGGTTGTTAAACCGTGAATACTGGAAGGATATCCATTGAGTTGTTAATAGCAACGCAGTGATTTTGTCCTCTGGTAACGCAGTGAACCATGATCGAAGGGCGACCGTGAGTCGCCCTGTTTATTTATCTGGGAGTGTTTTTTTATGTCAGTAATTACTCGTCGTTCTACGATGGCTTTGTTTTCGGACGGTGCTAGCCACCTCAGCCACTGCGTGCGGATTGTGCTGGCAGAAAAAGACATTACCGTTGAAATTATCGATACGCATCCATCAGATATTCCGGAAGAAGTTTCTGAACACAATCCATACAACAGTCTGCCTACTTTGGTGGATCGCGAGCTGGCGTTGTATGACGCATGGGTAATGATGGAATATCTTGATGAGCGCTTCCCGCATCCACCACTATTGCCTGTGTATCCCGTTACGCGTGCGCAAACACGCCTGCTGCACAAACGCATGGATAAAGATTGGGGTGCTTTGATTGCCGCTATTGAGCAGGGTGATAAAGCAACAGCGAATAAAGCGGCCAAAGAACTGAAAGATACTCTGACTGCCATTGCACCTATTTTCAACGAAAAGCCGTATTTCATGAATGATGAATTGACGCTGGTTGATTGTTGTTTGGTGCCTATTTTGTGGCGCTTGCCGGCTTTGGGTATCGATTTGCCTAACAACAAGCAGACTAAACCGCTTCATGATTACATGGAGCGCATGTTCAAACGCCGCGCATTTCGAGACAGTCTTTCTGAGCAAGAAAAAGAAATGCGTCCAGATCGCGTAGAGCACAAATAAAAGCGCCGGTTATGTTATCCAGTAAACCGTATCTGTTGCGGGCACTGCACGAATGGATACTTGATAATCACTGCACGCCACACATCGTAGTTGATGCATTGTTGCACGGCGTTGTGGTGCCAACGGAGCACATCAAGGATGGTCAGATTGTGTTGAATGTTTCGCCTTCGGCCGTTGTTGGTTTGTCGTTAGGGTTGGAAGAGATTTCTTTTAATGCGCGTTTTGGTGGTGTGGCGAGAAATATCTGTGTGCCGATTTATTCCGTGCTCGGTATTTACGCGCGAGAGAATGGACAAGGGATGATGTTTCCGCCTGAAGATATTCCAGAGCCTGATCCTTCAGGTGGCGGTGGTGGTGATGCCAACAAAACAACACCTGCGCGCCCAACATTACGGGTGGTCAAATAGCGCATGGTAGAGCCTGCCGTTCGCGATTCGGACGAGCAACTCGTCGCTAGAGTGCAAAAAGGCGACAAGCGCAGCTTTGATTTGCTCGTACTCAAGTATCAACACAAAGTGTTGGCCTTGGTGCGTCGCTATGTAAAAGATCACGCCGAAGCGGAGGATGTGGCGCAGGAGTCGTTTGTTAAAGCGTATCGTGCCATCGGTAGTTTTCGTGGTGATAGTGCTTTCTACACTTGGCTTTATCGTATTGCTGTAAACACCGCAAAAAATGCGCTGGATGCGCGTAAGCGCCGCCCTGCATCCGATGTTGATATCGATGAAGTGGAAGACTATGCGTTCAGTGATGCTCTGCGCGTTGAGGAAAACCCTGAAAATTTGCTAGCGACACAAGATGTGCATCGTGTGGTGCAGGAAGTGTTGGCAAACTTGCCAGAGGAGTTGCGCCGAGCGTTGGAACTGCGTGAGTTCGACGGTCTAGCCTACGAAGAGATTGCCGCGGTGATGGCCTGCCCCATTGGTACGGTGCGCTCGCGCATTTTTCGTGCGCGTGAGGCCATTGATGAGGCTATCCGTCCTCTGCTGGAAACATAGCGTTCTTAGCATTACCACGCTTTTGCGTGGAACTAATTACTACCCTCTCAGTCACAACGGCAGCGAATACCAATAATGACACATGAATCTGCCAGCCAGATTTCGAGGTGCTGCATGCCATCCAACTCCCAGTCTCCTTTTGATAAGTTTGAGTCTCTGTCTGCCGTCATGGACGGTGCTGGCCATGAGTTGGAGCTGCACCGACTGTTGACAGAGTGTTCAGGTGATGAGGCGTTGCGCAAGCATTGGGCGCGGTATCAGCTCGCGTCGGCTGCGCTACACAAGCAGCCACTTGCGTTAAGTGATTCGCTCACTTTCGCAGACTCTGTGCGCCGCGCTATTGATGCAGAAGGAGAGAGTGCTCGCGGCAATGATGCAGTGCGTGGTCTTTCGGCATTGCATGCTAGCCGAAAGGTGGTAGCGAGGGTCGCCGTGGCGGCTTCTGTGGCGATGGTGGTGGTGATAGGTGCGCAGTGGCAGCAGACTAGTCCTGAAGCAGTGCAGCAAGTGGCAGGCATGACTCCAACTGGGCAGCGCATTAAGCACAGCATTTCCGTACCTGCGCAAAAAACTTTGGTAGGGACGCTGGGCGTGGAAAATATTTTTGCACAGTCTGGTGGTGCACAGGGTATGCGAATGAATAATCCACAAGGATTTGAAAATGCAGCGCTAAAAACAGACAGAAGCAAAGTGCCTTTAATTAACACTGCGGAGCAGAGTTTTCCCAGAAAGTAGTCTGCAGATTATTAATGTAGAAGTGTGGACAGATATTGCAATGGGGGAGCTGCATGTCCAGTGAAAAGTTTTTTATTGCACATCAATGCAAATTCATCGCATCACTCTTTTTTTTCATAGTGGCATATTTGTTTTCCGCAGCAGCTTTTTCGGCAGAGTTGCCAGATTTCACGGCCTTGGTAGAAAAAAGCTCACCGGCAGTCGTTAAAATTCAAATCGAAACCCTGTCGGGGTATCACCTGTCACAGCGAGAAATGACAGCGGGTAAAAATCGTGCAGAAGTGCTGGGTTTAGGGTCTGGGTTTATCATTGAATCAGATGGCTACATCTTGACGAACTATCACGTTATCAAGGATGCAGACAAAATTGTTGTGCGCATGAATGATCGGCGCGAATTTGATGCAGAAGTGGTCGGTAGCGATTCGCGTTCAGATATTGCATTGCTAAAAGTGAATGCAAGTGATTTGCCGGTGTTGAAGTTGGATGCCAGTGACAAGCTCAAAGTGGGAGAGTGGGTATTGGCGATAGGCTCACCGTTTGGATTGGATTACTCTGTATCGCAAGGCATCGTGAGTGCTATCGGACGCAGTTTGCCAAACGGTGAAAACGAAAATTATGTGCCGTTTATTCAAACGGATGTTGCGATTAACCCTGGCAATTCAGGTGGTCCGTTGTTCAATTTGGTGGGTGATGTCGTAGGCATCAACTCACAAATATTCTCGCGTACCGGTGGTTCTATGGGGCTGTCATTTGCCATCCCTGCCAGCGTAGTACGCAATGTGGTCGCACAGCTGAAAGACAAAGGTTATGTCACGCGCGGTTGGTTGGTGGTTTCTATTCAAGAAGTGGATCGCTCATTGGCAGCTTCATTTGGCTTAAGTAAGCCTGAGGGGGCTTTGGTGGCACAGGTGGTTGCAGGTGGCCCAGCAGATAAGGCAGGGGTTACTGAGGGAGATATCATCATGGCTTTTGAGGGCAAGCCTGTTCTATTTGCGGAGGATTTATCACACTTGGTGGGACAAGTGACTCCCCATAGCAAAGCCGAGCTGGTGCTGGTGAGGCACGGCCAGCAGCAAACCATGCGTGTTGATGTGGGAGAGTTGTCAGATCGGCATGCCGATACCAGTCGTCGTGCTGTTCACAAAGCGCGACGCGACGACATTCAAGGTGCGCTCGGCATACAGGTCAGCCCATTGGATGCACAGCAGGCAGCGCAGTTGAATACAACGACTGGTGGCGTGCTTGTGCGAGCCATTCGTAGAGGGAGCGCGGCAGAAAAGGCGGGGCTGCAGCCGGGCGATGTAATTGTGCAGTTGGGTTTTGCCAATGTAGAGAATCCAGCGGCGCTGCAGCAGATTATCAGTAGCTTGGCGGCGGGCAGTATCCAGCCTATTCGTTTTTTTCGCGCGGGGCAGCCGATCTTTCGTTCTATCGTGATGCCATAGGTAGGTGACCGGGCGCGAGTATGGATTGAATCAGGTAGAATGCAGCACTTTTTTCTGCGCCGGAAATCCCCGTGTCCGACCTGAGTCATATCCGCAACTTTTCCATCATTGCACACATTGATCACGGCAAGTCGACGCTGGCGGATCGCTTTATCCAAGTGTGCGGCGGTTTGTCTGCGCGCGAAATGGAAGCGCAAGTATTGGATTCCATGGATATCGAACGCGAGCGCGGCATTACCATCAAAGCGCAGAGCGTGACGCTCGGCTATCAAGCGCGCGATGGCAAAACCTACCAGCTCAATTTTATTGATACGCCAGGGCATGTGGACTTCAGCTACGAAGTGTCGCGTTCACTGGCTGCCTGCGAAGGCGCGCTGTTGGTGGTAGATGCTGCGCAAGGCGTGGAAGCGCAATCGGTGGCCAACTGTTACACCGCGATTGAGCAGGGCTTAGAAGTCGTGCCGATATTAAATAAAATGGATTTGCCGCAAGCAGAGCCCGAGCGTGTGCAAAAGGAAGTGGAAGAAATTATTGGTATTGATGCCAGTGACGCCTGTCGCTGCAGCGCGAAATCGGGCTTGGGCATTGAAGATGTGCTCGAACAACTGGTGATAAAGATACCGCCGCCAGAAGGTGATCTTGAAGCGCCGTTGCAAGCGCTGATCATCGATTCTTGGTTTGATAATTATCTCGGCGTGGTGTCGTTGGTGCGCGTTAAGCACGGCACCTTGCGTAAAAAAGATAAAATTTTGGCTAAGAGTATTGGCAAAGCGCATCTGGTCGATGCGGTGGGTATTTTTACGCCCAAACGCAAAGAAACGGATGAATTGAAAGCAGGTGAAGTTGGCTTTGTGGTTGCTGGTATCAAAGATATTCACGGCGCACCCGTTGGCGATACATTAATCAACGCAGCTTTTCCTGATACATCTTCGCTGCCAGGCTTTCAAAAAGTGAAGCCGCAAGTTTATGCCGGCGTATTCCCTGTCAACGCAGATGATTACGAAGATTTTCGTGAGGCTTTGGCGAAGCTGACGCTCAATGATGCCGCTTTGTTTTATGAGCCCGAAACTTCGGATGCGCTCGGTTTTGGTTTTCGCTGCGGTTTTCTCGGTATGTTGCACATGGAAATTGTGCAGGAGCGTTTGGAGCGTGAGTACGATCTTGACCTAATTACTACTGCACCTACGGTGGTGTATTAAGTGGTGCTGAACGGCGGCGAGGTGATGTTGGTGGACAACCCCTCGAAATTGCCAGACGCAGGGAAAATTCAAGAAATGCGCGAGCCCATCGTAGAGGCCAGTATTTTGGTGCCACAGACCTATTTGGGCAATGTGATTGGCCTGTGTGTAGAGAAGCGCGGCGTACAAAAAGACATGTTATTTATCGGCAACCAAGTGTCTCTGCGTTATGAGCTGCCGATGAGCGAAGTGGTGATGGATTTTTTTGATCGTTTGAAGTCTGTGAGCCGAGGTTTTGCTTCGTTGGATTATTCGTTCTTACGATTTGATTCCGCAAAACTGGCGAAATTGGATGTATTGATCAACGGCGATAAAGTGGATGCACTGGCTATCATTGTACACAGAGATAATGCCGCGACGCGCGGTCGTGTGCTGTGTGAAAAGATGCAGGAGCTAATTCCACGCCAAATGTACGATGTGGCAATACAAGCGGCTTTGGGTGGACAGATCATCGCGCGTACAACGGTTAAAGCCATGCGCAAAAATGTTTTGGCGAAGTGTTATGGTGGCGATGCATCGCGTAAGAAAAAATTGCTGGAGAAACAAAAGGCCGGCAAGAAGCGGATGAAGCAAATTGGTCATGTTGAAATTCCACAAGAAGCATTTCTTGCTGTGTTAAAGGCAGATTGACGATGTTTGTTGAAGTATTACTTGGCGCACTAACTGTTAGTGTTGTTATTTGGCTGATTCAGGAAAACGCCGGTCGGCCTATTCGTGTGCAGGCCGTGGCTAAAAGTCATGGCAGTCTCGGGGCGGCTATACAAAGTGCTATGCCAGCATGGTTTCAGGGGTTATCGCTTATTGTTGTGCTGGCATGGTTGGGCGTGGCTGCAGTTTTGTTTTTGGCGGTAAGTCGATCAGGCATGGGTGACATTGGTGACTTCTCGTTGATTTTAGTGTTGTTGGTGTTGGCGGCAGGCGTTGTCGTGGCGGCCGATAAAGTGTTTTTTAATCAGCGGCGCGTTTGCTTGATGGGCGCAGTGGATGTGCAGCGCGTTCTCTCACAGGTAAAAGGTGCAGAGGATAAGCAGCAGCTGGTGGATTGGGCGGAGAAAGATTTTGTCGTAGCAGAGTACGCAAAATCTTTTTTCCCCGTGCTGTTGGTGGTTTTGGTGCTGCGTTCTTTTCTGTTTGAGCCGTTTAAAATTCCTTCTGCTTCCATGGTGCCGACTTTATTGGTGCACGACTTTATTCTCGTGAATAAGTTTGCCTATGGCGTGCGTTTACCGGTTATTGGCACCAAAATTCTTCCGATCGGCGAGCCGCAGCGCGGCGATGTGATGGTGTTTTATCCGCCCAATGACAAACGCTATTTCATTAAGCGTGTTATCGGCTTGCCTGGCGATCACATCCAACTAAAAGACAATGTGCTTTCTATTAATGGTGTGCAGATGCGGCAGCAGCAGCTGAGGATAGACGATTCTGGGTTCCCTTATATGCTGATCATGCAGGAGAACTTACAGCCGAAAGAACATCTGATGCAGAAGGTTTCCCTAGTAACGCCACAGAGTAATTATGAGACGGTGGTTCCTGCTGGTTCGTACTTTATGATGGGCGATAATCGCGACAACAGTAGCGATAGCCGTTTCTGGGGTGTGGTGCCAGAGGCTAATATCGTCGGCAAAGCGGTTTATGTATGGATGCGTTGGGAGGGGTTGCCAGGCTTGCCCTCATTCACGCGCAATGGTGTAATCGAATAACAGTTGAACATTAGGAAGAAGGAGTTGCTATGCGTAGTCTAGAAAAACAGCGTGGTGCCACTATGTGGGAGATGTGCCTGTATATTTTTGTTTTTCTAACAATAGTGACGACGGCGCTGAAATTAGGTCCTTTATATATCCAAGATCGTAATATTGGATCGGCATTGAATGCTCTAAATGAAAGTATTCAAGGCGAGGTCACTGCTGCAGCAATAAAGACTCGGCTGTCCAGAACATTTCAGGTGAGCATGATCGATGAAAAGTTTTTGAGTGATTTGGAAGTTGATACTACTGGTGCAACGCCGGTGGTGACATTGAATTACGAAGTGCGAGCACCTTTTGTGGCTAATGTCGATGTTGTGTTGCGCTTTAAGCATTCTGTCGATCTAACATCTGCTCGCTAGTGAAAGAGGCTGTTGTCTTTCTACAGAAACATCTAGGCTATGTTTTTACAGAGCCCAATCTTTGTATTCAGGCGCTAACGCATCGCAGTTATGGCGCTCAGCATAATGAGCGCTTGGAATTTCTTGGTGATGCGATTCTCGATTTTCTGATAACGGATATTATTTATCGCACTAATCCTGCAGCCAGTGAAGGCGAGTTATCGAATATGCGAGCCCATGTTGTGCGTGGTGAGCAGCTAACGAAAGTCGGTGAAGTGCTGCAACTCGGCGATCTATTGCTGCTAGGAGTTGGTGAAGAAAATGCGGGTGGTAGACAGCGTCCATCGCTGATTGCAAATGCAGTAGAAGCTGTAATTGCAGCAGTGTATTTAGATGGTGGTTTGGAAAAATGCCGAGAAGTTGTCGGCCAACTGTTTGCGCCGATTTTGGACAGTTTGACGCCGACTGTCGGCAAAGATGCGAAGACAACGCTGCAAGAGTATTTGCAATCGCGCCATTTGCCGTTGCCCGTTTATGAGTTGGTTGCACGCCACGGCAGCGATCATAACGCTCGTTTCACTATGGCCTGTGTGGTGGCCGCATTGCAGGAACGCGCTGAAGGCGAAGCATCTAGCCGCAAACAGGCAGAGCAGTTAGCCGCAAAAAAAATTCTGGCTCGTTTGAGTTTGTGAACTGGGGTAGTGCAATGAACGACACTGATGGTTTGCAAATACAGGAAAAACGCTGTGGCATGGTGGCTGTGGTAGGAAGACCCAATGTGGGAAAGTCTACGCTGCTAAACCATCTGGTCGGACAGAAGTTATGTATCACATCACGCAAGCCACAGACAACGCGCCATCTCATTCTAGGTATTAAATCAACCGATACTTGCCAGATGATTTTTGTGGATACGCCGGGTATACATAAGCACGGCAAGCACACCATGAATCAGCGCATGAACAAATCGGCTAGTGCAGTGTTGCATGATGTAGACCTTGTGTTGTGGGTTGTCGATCGCGCCGTGTGGACGGAAGAAGATGAGCAGGTGTTAAAGCGACTGGAATCTATAGAGAGTCCTGTGATTGTCGTTATCAATAAAACCGACAAAGTGGAAGAAAAGGCTGCGTTGCTGCCAGTTATTGCGCGCTATTCGGACCTGCGAAACTTCTTAGCGGTGATTCCTGTTTCGGCGCTACATGGAACGGGTTTGGATGTGCTAGAAGACGCTATCATCAAGCAATTACCTGTGTCGGATTTTATTTACCCTGAAGATCAGTTGACAGATAAAAGCGAACGCTTTTTCGCGGCCGAAATTGTGCGTGAAAAAATTATTCGTCAGTTGGGAGAGGAATTGCCTTATCAAACGGCAGTAGAAATAGAGCAGTTTGTTGACGATGCGGGCTTGTTGCGTATTTCTGCGCTAATTATTGTTGAAAAGGAAGGGCAGAAAAAAATTGTGATTGGCGATGGCGGTGAGCGCCTGAAGAAAATTGGCCAGCAGGCGCGCTTGGATATGGAAAAGATGTTTGATGCCAAGGTGATGTTAAAGCTGTGGGTAAAAGTGCGGCGCGGCTGGGCTGACAATGAAAGGGCGCTGAACAGCTTGGGCATTGAATAAAGGTAGTAATAGATAGGTATGCCGCACGGTTTTCTTTTGCACAGCCGTCCTTTCAGGGAATCCTCTGTTATTGCTGCATTCATGACAGATACCGACGGCAGAATTGATCTAATTGTGCGCTCGGCACGCGGCAAGCAGGGAAAGAAAAATAAACCGCTACTACCGTTTTGTTTGTATGACATGTCTTGGGTGGGGGGCGGTGATTTAAAGAATCTGCAGAGTTATGAAACCATTGCCGCTCCGATTGCGCTGCAGGGGCAGCAACTATTCTGCGGGCTTTATCTTAATGAGTTGCTGTATCACTTGTTGCCAGCCTTAGAGGCCGACCTTGTGTTGATGCGTGCGTATTCTGAGGCGTTGTGGCAGTTATCTGAGCAAAACCCTCTGGAGCCAATTCTGCGTATATTTGAAGTGACGCTGCTAGAAAAGTTGGGCTACGGCATTGATTTTTTTCGGGACGCTTCAGGTGTAGTGCTGGATCCAGAGCGATTTTATCGCTTTGTGCCAGAGCAGGGCTTGCTTTGTGTTACTGCAACAGGATCAGTGAATGTCGGTAAAGGCAGTGATTTTATTGCAATCGGCAATAAAGATTTTTCTACTGCTGAGGCCAGAAGATTGGCAAAAATAACCATGCGCGCCGCGCTGGCTAGTTGTTTGGGCGGAAAAAAACTGCGCAGCAGAGAGTTGTTTTTGTAGGTGAGATTTCGGTTATTTCTTGCTGTCCTGCTTGGTGCGTTTCAAGCGCGCGCGAGCTGATTTTTCACCATTGGCAGCCGCCTGTTCTAACCAATACAAGTACTGCGTATGATTTTGTACTGTGCCATTGCCGGCGTAGCACATTCTTGCCAGCAGCATTTGCGCGTGTGCGTCACCCGCCTCAGCGCAGGGTAATAGCAGCGCGAAGGCATTTTCAAAGTCATTTCTGGAAAACGCCCTCAGCCCTGCATCGCGTTGGGTGATGTCTATATTACTGGTCATGTGGTTATTGGTAGGTGATGAGTGGCGTGTTTATCTCGGCAATGTAGCAGGTTACTGGTGCTTTGACCTGTGCAGTCGCTACAATCAGGCGCTAATAAATAGCTGATGAGAAAAAGGGAGTCTATGGCAACGCAGTACGAAGAGTTCTTTCTGCGTCATCCGGCACAGGATAACTACCGCTTATTGCGTGTCTATGCGTGGTACAGAGCTGTGTTGGCCAGTATGTTATTGGCGCTGTTTGTTATAGATGCAACGGCTAGTGTTTTGGGGCGTTCCTACCCAAATTTATACGGCTACACCATTTCTATTTATGCCTTGATCAGCGCTGTGCTGTTGATCAGTGTGCTACTGGTGAAAAAAGAGCCGGTTTCTGGGCATATTTTCGCGGTCTGTTTGGTCGATATTATCTTTCTCACCATCATTATGTACTGCAGTGGTGGCGTGGTTACCGGTTTAGGCTCGCTGATTTTTATTACCGTCGCTGCGAGTAGTATTTTTTTACAAGGACAAATAGCTACTCTGCTGGCGGCGTTGTCTTGCATCGCTATTTTGCTGGAAAGTTTGGCGAGTGGATATTTTGGTGGCGTGAAAATTAACTCGATGGCAGTGGCGCTGCTCGGTTTATTGTTGTTTGTTACTTCTCTGTTGTTCCAATACTTAGCGCGCCGTATTCAGACTACTCAGCGCTCCGCAATCGAGCAGGCAGAACAAGCTGCAACGATGCAGAAGTTAAATGAAATGATTGTGCAGCGCATGAATACAGGTATTGTGGTGTTAGACAGAGATGGTTTGATACTGCTGTACAACGAATCAGCGGCGCGTTTGTTATCGTTCCCCGTGAAGTTTGATATGCGCGATCAGATCCATTTCAGTCGCAATACTGCCGCGCAGAAAATACTGGATCATTGGTTGGAGAATCCACTGAAAAGACCTCCTACGCTGCCGATTGAAGACGGCGGCTTGGAGGTGCAGCTCAACTTTGCGCGCATGGAAAATAGCGACAATGATTTGATTTTAGTGTTTGTAGAAGACACCAGAAAAGTGTCGCAACAGGCGCAGCAATTAAAGTTGGCATCGTTAGGGCATCTCACAGCCAGTATTGCTCATGAAGTGCGTAACCCTTTAGGGGCGATTAGCCATGCGGCACAATTGCTGAATGAATCGCCATCGTTGTCGGATGCTGACCATCGTTTGTCCAACATTATTCAGAACCACTCTGTGCGCGTGAACTGCATCATCTAGAATGTGTTGCGACTTTCGCGGCGCGATGCTTCCAGCCCTGAAAAGACGGATTTATGTGAATTGTTGCGCAGTTTTGTTAAGCAACATGAGCAGACCTACGGAAAACCTGTCAGTATCATTTTGGACCTTCCTGATAATGCAGTGCCTATTTATTTTGACCTGAGTCAGTTGGAACAGGTTTTGGCCAACTTGTGTGCGAACGGTTTGCGTTATAGCGAAAAGCTTATGGGTGAGATGAAGCTTACCTTGCGCGCGTATGTACACAAAGTTCTGGACATTCCCTGTCTAGATGTTATTGATTACGGTGACGGCTTGACTGTGCAACAAAGCCAGCAGGTTTTTGAGCCATTTTTTACCACTGAAGCAAAAGGAACGGGGTTGGGGCTGTATATTGCTAGAGAGCTGTGCTTGGCTAATCAGGCCACCTTGGAGTATCGGCGAACACCAGAAGGCCTGAGTTGTTTTCAGATTGGTTTTTCACATTCGAATCGGATGATAGTGTAGATCATGAGTAAAAATGTTACTGCGTTGATTGTGGATGACGAGCCAGATATTCGTGAGTTGTTGGAAATTACTCTGGGCAGAATGAATTTGCGCACTGTGAGTGCAGGTGATGTAACCACGGCAAAACAATTGTTGCATGATGAAAAAATATCATTGTGTTTGACGGATATGCAATTGCCAGATGGTAATGGTCTTGAGTTGGTGCAGCATATTCAGAATAAATACTCAAATATTCCAGTAGCGGTAATTACTGCCTTTGGCAGTATGGATACGGCAATTAGTGCGTTAAAAGCTGGCGCGTTTGATTTTGTATCCAAGCCGGTAAATTTGGAACAGTTACGCGGTTTGGTGGATGCCGCACTGAAGCTGCAAAAGTCTGAAGTCAGCAACGAGAATGACGGCGACAATTTGTTGGGTGACAGCGATGTGATGCAACGCTTGCGCACGCAAATAGCCAAGCTCGCGCGCAGCCAGGCACCTATTTATATTCATGGTGAATCGGGCAGTGGTAAAGAGTTGGTTGCGCGCTCTATTCACGCCAAGGGTTCTAGATCGATTGCGCCTTTTATTGCGGTTAACTGCGGCGCCATCCCTTCTGAATTGATGGAAAGTGAGTTTTTTGGTCATAAAAAGGGCAGTTTTACGGGCGCAACGGCTGATAAACAAGGTTTATTTCAAGCAGCACACGGTGGCACTTTGTTTTTGGATGAAGTGGCCGACCTGCCTTTGGATATGCAGGTGAAATTGTTGCGTGCTATTCAGGAAAAATGTGTGCGTCCAGTCGGCGCAGAAAAAGAAGTGCCGGTGGATGTGCGTGTGCTGAGTGCCACGCACAAAGACTTGGCGGAAGAAACCAAGTCGGGTCGATTTAGGCAGGATTTGTTTTATCGCATTAATGTCATTGAGTTGGCTGTGCCGCCCTTGCGTGATCGTGGGGATGACATTTTGCTGCTTGCTCGCCGGTTTCTCGATCAGTTTTCTAAAGAGATGCAATTGCCAGCAGCGCGTTTGTCTGATGATGCAGTGTCCGCGTTACGACACTACGCATTTCCTGGCAATGTGCGAGAGTTGGAAAATATTCTTGAGCGAGCGTTTACCCTGTGTGATAACGATGTAATTTATGCCGCTGATTTGCATCTGGGTGCAAAAAATAATGAGAGCTTGGCACTGCCGGCAGTGAGTCAGATGGAGGTGCCGGAAGGCATTGAGGAACTCGATACCTATTTGGAAAATATAGAGCGCGGTATTATCACCCGCGCTTTGGAAGCTAACCGTTGGAATAAGACGGCAACGGCGCAGAAGTTGGGAATCTCTTTTCGTCAGCTGCGTTACCGTTTAAAAAAACTCGGCATGGATGACTGACATGCTTTTTTCATAGCAAAAAGGAAAAATAGCTTTGCGCTCTGCAGGGTAATCTGAAAATTTTTCCCGATACCAGCGATGCGATGACAGCGCTTTTGGCACTAGATTGGCGGCTGTGAAACAAACAAAAGCTAAGGCAGGTAGTGACCATCCCGCTAGTGCAAAGCCGGTCCATTGCAGAATTTCACCGAAATAGTTAGGACAGGACACCCAGCGATACGCACCGCCGTGGGGGATCTTGTAGCCAGTTTCTCCAGGTTTGCGCAGATTGCGCAAAATGGCGTCGGATTGTTTCGCCAGCGCAAAGCCTGCACAAAATAACAGCAAACCTGCGATAAAACGCGGATCCAGTAGCCAGTCGCTGCTGTGTAAGTGAGTAGCGAGTGTCGATAAAAACCAACCATTGAGTGCGCCATTAACAGCATTGAAGGTCATGCCAAAGGAAAGCAGAATAATTTTGTAGCGCGCATCGGGTTTGATGCGTAGTGTAAAAGGGTAAATAAATGTGCGGTGAAAATAGTGAATTTGGAATAGTGCAAATAACACCAAGGGCGCGGTCAAAAGTGTTTGACTGCCCTTCCAGTAGAAATACAGCATGCCAGCAAAGGCGGGCAGTTCCAAAATAAACCAACCGAAGCGCATATTGACCCCAGGCCCCCAGCCATCGCGCTCTTGTTTGCCGTAAGGTGCAGAAATAAACATCAGGATGACGAAAGTCAGTAGCGAAGCGCCAAATACGCACAGCAGCAAAAAGTTATAAGTGGTCAGTTCCATTTTTTTGTCCTTGTTGTGCCAGAATGCTGGCGATCATAGCGTAAGCCTGAAGGAATGCCCATGTTTGCACTGCACGACCAACTTCAAAAAGATTGCACCGTGATTGGTAATTTGCCGTTGAGTACATTGCTGCTGATGAACGATGCCAACTATCCATGGTTTGTGTTGGTCCCGCGTCGCGAGCAAGTGCGGGAGTGGTATGAGCTATCAGAGGTGGATCAGAGGCAACTTCTGCAAGAAGCCAATGCGTTAGCAAAATTTGTGCAGCAAAAAACCGACGCAAAAAAAATGAATATCGGCGCGCTGGGCAATATGGTGCCGCAGTTACATGTGCATGTGATTGCGCGCTTCGAGGTGGATGCGGCTTGGCCGGCACCGGTGTGGGGTAAGGCGCCAGCGCAAGCTTATACAGAGGGTGCGCTCAGTAAGATGCTAGAGCTTGGTAGAGATTTTATTGCGCAATAATTTCATTGCTTGCAAAGTGCTGTACTACGAGGCTGCCGACCAAATCCCCTTCCACATTGATTGCAGTGCGTGTTGTATCAAGGATGCGATCTATTGGCAGCAGAATAGCGATCGCTTCTACGGGTAAACCCACAGATTGCAACACCATCACCAGCGTCACCATGCCGGCACTAGGGATACCTGGCGCGCCGACAGACACCAACATGGCCGTGAGGCAAACAATCACCTGTTGTAACAAGTTGAGCTCGATGCCGCACAGTTGTGCGACAAATAATGCTGCTCCCGCTTCGTACAGCGCGGTGCCATCCATATTCATCTGCGCGCCGAGCGGTGCAATAAAGTTAGCAATATCTTTTCGCACACCCATATCGCGCTCTAAGCAGTTGAGTGTGATGGGCAGGGTGGCTGAACTGGAGCTAGTAGCAAAAGCGGTGAGCAGGGCGGGGCGCGCTTTGCGCAAAAAAGTGAGTGGCGAATAGCGAGTCAGCAGCCACAGCAGCAACGGCAATACAACGAGGCCATGAAAAAGCGTGGTGCCGGTGATAACCACAATAAACTTGCCCAAGCTGGCGAACACTTCGGCGTTTTGTGTCGCCACCAATTTGGCGAGCAGGGCGCAGATGCCGAAGGGAGCGAGCTGCACAATCCAGTCGAGCAGGCGCATCATTAAATCGAACAATTCGGTCAGCAGATTTTTGATATTAGCGTAGCGTTCACCGCCAGCCACTAAGGCGATTCCCATCAACAGTGCAAATAACAATACGCCCATTAAATTGCCTTCGGCCATTGCGCGCACAGGATTTACAAATAAGCTGGAGGCAAAGTGACTGATAAATTCGGACGGTGAGAGGCTGGTACTGTTTTTGTAGGCAGCCATGGCGTCTTGAAACATATCCAGTTTTAGATCAGACGCAGGAGCAAACCAATGCATAGCGCTGATACCCAGCATGACCGCCAATGTGGCTGTTAGCGTAAAAAATAGCAGGGCGGTGAGCCACACCCGTCGCATGCTGTGGTGAGCCTGTAATTGCGCTACGCCGACAACGATGGAGGTGAACACCAAGGGAACCATCACCATTTTTAGCAGGCCGACGAACACGGTGCTGATGACGCCCAGCGTCAGTAGTCCGTAGTGGCTGAGCGCATTCGGCTCTGGAGCGCTGAAGAGCCAGCCGAGCAGAATGCCGGCGACAGAACCCAGCAGGATGCGTGTATTGAGGGACATGGACAAGGGGGTGCCTTTTGGTCTTGACTGTGAGCCAGAATAGCGCATTATGCCGCGCCTCAGAGAACGCCACACCCTCATCCTGCCGGAGGTCGTCATGCCACAGAAGATCAAGCTGCAAGGGTTCAACAACCTGACCAAATCGCTGAGTTTCTGCATCTACGATATCTGTTATGCCGAGACACCGGAGCAGCAGGCCGAGTACATCCAGTACATCGACGAAAAGTACAACGCCGAGCGTTTTACCGAGATTCTCACCGAGGTCTGCCAGATCATCGGCGCGAACATCCTGAATATCGCCCGCCAAGATTACGACCCGCAAGGCGCGTCGGTCACCATGTTGGTGGCCGAGGAGCCGGTGAAAGACGAAGTGGATACCACGGAGTCACCGGGGCCGGTGGAAATCATTGCGGCGCACCTCGATAAAAGCCATATCTGTGTGCACACCTATCCGGAAACTCATCCCAATGATGGGATTTGTACTTTCCGTGCGGATATTGAGGTATCGACTTGCGGCATTATTTCGCCGCTGAAAGCACTCAACTATCTCATCCACCAGTTGGATTCAGATATCGTGACTGTGGATTATCGCGTGCGTGGTTTCACGCGCGATGTCAGCGGCAAGAAACATTATATTGATCACGAAATCAGTTCTATCCAGAACTATTTCACGGATGACACTGAAAAGTTGTACAAAATGATCGATGTGAATGTGTATCAGGAAAATATTTTCCACACCAAAATGATGCTGAATGATTTTGATCTGAACCATTATTTGTTCGGTACAACGACGGACAATTTGACTGGCAATGATATTCGCCGTATCACAGACCGCTTAGATCGAGAAATGCACGAAATTTTCTACGGCAGAAATTTGCCAGAAGTGTAACTAAGTAAGAAAGATTAGTTTTGCTTAGGTTCTGGCATAGCGTTCACCTTGACGCAGCCAGCGTTGAATTAACGGCGCAACATGCGTGGGGTAATCGCGCAACAGAATTTCGGCGCAGTTTTTTACTTGTGGCAGCCAGTGCGCATCGCGCGCTAAGTTGGCGATGCGGAAGTTAATGTCGCCGGTTTGTTTGGTGCCGAGCAATTCGCCGGGGCCGCGCAGTTCCAAATCTTTTTCCGCGATCACAAAGCCGTCGTCACTGTCGCGCAGTACGGCAATGCGCTGCTTGGCGTGCTGCGATAACGGCGTGCTATACAGCAATACGCAGTGACTCGCCGTGCTGCCGCGCCCTACGCGACCGCGCAGTTGATGCAGTTGCGCTAGCCCTAAGCGTTCGGGGTTTTCAATAATCATCAAGCTGGCATTGGGAACATCGACACCGACTTCAATCACCGTGGTGGCAACCAGAATATCGACCTGTCCTGCTTTAAATTCCGCCATTACGGCATTTTTTTCGGCTGGTTTTTGTTTGCCGTGTACTAAGCTGATGCGAAGTTCTGGCAGTGCTTGTTGTAGCGATGCGGCTGTGGATTCTGCCGCTTGGCATTGCAGGACATCGGATTCTTCGATCAGCGTACACACCCAGTACGCTTGTTTTTTTTCTAAGCAAGCTGCGCGCAGGCGCTCGATAACGACATCGCGGCGTTGGTTGTCTATCGCCACGGTTTGTATTGGTGTGCGCCCCGGTGGTCGTTCATCAATCACCGAGCAATCCAAATCTGCGTAAGTGCTCATGGCTAGTGTGCGTGGAATCGGCGTGGCCGTCATGATCAATTGATGTGGTAGCGCATGTTGCAATCCTTTTTGTTGCAGCGCTAAACGCTGGCGCACGCCGAAGCGGTGTTGCTCATCGGTAACCACCAGCGCGAGTTGCGCAAATTGCACTGCATCTTGAAATAGCGCATGTGTGCCGATGGCGATATGTGCGCGGTCATCGGCTAATTGTTCCAAGGCTTCACGGCGCGCTTTGGTTTTCAAGCTGCCTGTGAGCAATACACAGTGGATGCCGAGTGGCTCCAGCCACTGCGTAAATTGTGCGTAATGTTGTGTGGCTAGTAGTTCTGTTGGTGCCATCAATACCGATTGTTTTTGATTTGCCGCTGCTTGCAAACAGGCGAGCGCAGCAACTACTGTTTTTCCTGAGCCCACATCGCCTTGCACCAAGCGCAACATCGGTTCACTTTTTTGTAAATCACAGCAAATTTCTTCTGCAACGCGTTGTTGTGCTGTGGTGAGTTGGAAGGATAGGTTGTTGAGAAAGCGTGTGAGCAGCGCGTTGTTTTTTGGCAGAGATATCCCAGGCATTTTTTTTTGCTGCTGCCGCAAACGCAGCAAGCTGAGGTGGTGCGCCACCATTTCTTCAAAAGCTAAGCGTTGTTGTGCAGGATGTTTTCCTTCTAGCAATTGCGCAACGGGCGCGTCAGTAGGCGGTTGGTGCAAATAGTGCAGTGCTGCGTGCAGCGGCATGGTCAGACGCGCTGGCAGCAGTGCGGGCGGCAACCAGTCCGGCAGTTGATCTGCCGCTGTGTTGTGCAACACGCGCTCAACTAACTTGCGTACGCTAGTCTGTTGCAAACCTTCGGTGGTGGGATAAATCGGTGTTAAACGATCAGCGAGTTCTGGACTGCTGTGTTCATCCAACAAGCGGTACTCTGGGTGATATATTTCCAAGCCGCTGGTGCCGCGCCGCACTTCTCCCCACGCACGAATTTTACTGCCTGTTTTTAGCTGCTCTTGTTGAGCTTTAGAAAAATGGTAGAAGCGCAGTGCCAGCGTGCCGGTGCCGTCTTGTATCAAACACAACAGGCTGCGGCGTTTGCCAAACACCACGCTGCTGGCGCGCACGGTGCCTTCCACTAGAGCTTCGCCGTGCAGGGTCAACGCGCCGATGGCGGTAATGCGCGTCAAATCGCGGTAGCGCAGCGGCAAATGCCACAGCACATCCTCTTGATATTGGATATCCAGCCGCAGCAATTTTTCGGCCAATTTGCTGCCGATGCCGTGAACCTGAGTGATGGGAGTGGCGGTGATAGTCACGCGTTTTGTGCTTGGTTGAGCAATAAGCGTGAGAATAGCGCTGAATATTGTGCAACAGCAAATAAAATACATTATAAAATCTTGCTAAATATCTGATGTCGTTGTATTTTTCCAGAATGACCTCATGGCGAAGGGGTGGCTCATGATGATCAAAAAAATCAGTTCAATCGCAAAAAATATGGTTCGTGTTGCACTGCTCATGGCGGGTGCGAGCTGCGCCGTGTCTGTTGTTGCTGGAACCGCAGTGACGCACACCGTCAAAAATGGTGAAACGCTGTATCGCATTGCAACCGCAAACAACATGACGGTTGAGCAGCTGCGCGCCGTTAATAAGTTGGGCCGCAATGCACAGATCAAGCCAGGGCAGACGCTGCATTTGTATACACGAGTGACGCAAAAACCTGCACGCAAAAATAGTGCATCCGAGAGTGGTGTCACCAATACCAAAGTCATTGCCAAGATACGCAATCAACCCAGATCATCAACGGTTAGTGATCGTGCGCCTGTGCGTGAAAAAACTACGGGAGGATATCCACAATTGGCCTCCGGCAGCGCCTTGGTGATTGATGCGGAGACAGGGCAAACACTGTTTGCCAAAAATGCGGAACAGACGCGTTCGATTGCTTCCATCACTAAACTGATGACAGCTATGGTGGTGTTGGATGCCAGTCAGCCGATGAGTGAGACGCTGGCTATCAGTAATGAAGATATTGATTACTTAAAGCACACCAGTTCGCGTTTGGGGATAGGTACACGCTTGTCGCGCTACGACATGCTGCGTTTGGCGTTGATGTCATCGGAGAATCGCGCAGCCTCCAGCTTGGCGCGTTACTACCCTGGTGGGCGGCAGGCGTTTATTCGCGCAATGAATAGCAAGGCCGCCAATTTGGGGATGTCTCACACGCGCTTTTATGACTCAACCGGTTTAACGCCCAGCAATATTTCTACAGCAGAAGATTTGGCAAAAATGGTGCGCGCGGCCGGTCGCTACGATCTGATTCACCAGTTTTCCACCACGCCAGGACGCGAAGTGGTACTGGCCAGTGGTTCAGCCTTGCAATACCGCAATACCAATGCGCTGCTGCGTGATCCATCTAGCGATTGGAATATCCAAGTCAGCAAAACAGGCTACACACAGGAAGCTGGGCGTTGCTTGGTAATGATGGCAACGGTTGCCAATCGCAATGCGGTGATGATCATGCTGGATTCCGACGGCAAGTTGTCGCCCGTGGGTGATGCGAATCGCTTGAAAGACTGGTTGGAGTCGGGTCGAGCGCCCACGCAATTGGCGCACCGTTGATCACACATGCACTCCCCTCGGTTTTGTTGGTCGGCTGCGGCGATATAGCGCAGCGGCTGGCGGCTTTATTGCGCAATGATTTTCAGTTGACGGGCTTGCGCCGTCGTCCAGAAAGCCTGCCCAGTTTTATTGCGCCACTCGCTGCTGATGTCTGCGATGACGATGCCGTGCGTGCAGCACTGCAGCACACGGTGTTTGATTATGTGGTGATCACGCTCACGCCGGGTGAACGCAGTGAAGATCGCTATCGGCAGGTGTATGTCGATGGCACACGCAATGTATTGGCTGCGCTGCAGGGCAGCCCACGGCTGCTGTTTGTGTCCAGTACTTCGGTCTACGCGCAGGACAAGGGCGAGCGTGTCGACGAGCAATCGCCTGCACTGGGCAAAGGCTTCTCTGGCCGCTGCCTATTGGAGGCCGAGCGCTTGGTAGCGGAAAGCGGATTTGCCGCCACGGTGCTGCGGCTCTCTGGCGTTTATGGTGCCGGCCGCAATCGTCTGTTGATCCAAGTGCGTGAAGGTCGAGTGGGTGTTGCACAGGCGGCACAGTGGACCAACCGCATCCACGCTGACGACGCAGCGCGTGCGCTGGAACACCTTCTGCGCCGTTGGCAGGCGGGCAGTGTGCCAGCACCTTGCTATATCGCCAGCGATACACAGCCGGTGCCAGCCGGTGAAGTGTGGTGCTGGTTGGCGGAGCAGATGGGAGTAGCCCTGCCTATGGCTGCAGATACACTCCAGCAGCCTGCCTCTGGTAAGCAGTGCAGCAGCGCACTGTTACAGCAAACAGGCTTCCAATTTTTATACCCTGATTTTCGAGCGGGTTATGCCGATGCTCTTTCTAATACAGCGAAACTGTAGGCATACGGATTTTTCTCACACGGCGCGTGCGACTCCCTGGCTGTTTCTTGCCAGTTGCCTTCCAGTGTGGGGAAAAAAGCATCGCCGTCGATATCAGCATCAATTTCGGTGATGTAAGCGCGCTGTACCAGCGGCAGTGCTTCACGATAAATCTGCGCGCCACCGATAATCATAATTTCTTCGCAATTTTTTTCAGTGGCCAACTGCTTGGCGCGCTGTATGGCTGTTTCTACACTGTCTACAACAAGAGCACCTGCGGCGTGATAGTTGGCATTGCGTGTGACGACGATGTTGTCGCGTCCAGGCAGCGGCTTGCCGAGAGATTCCCATGTGTTGCGCCCCATGATGACGGGTTTTCCCATCGTGACGCGTTTGAAGTAACGCAGGTCTTCTGGCAGGTGCCAAGGCATTTGGTTATCGCGTCCAATCACGCCGTTGCGGGCGCGCGCAACAATGAGAGAAACGATAGGCATCACACAGCTACCGGTGCGGCAATATGCGGCTGTGCGTGATAATCCAACAGTTCGAAATCATCGAAAGTGAAATCAAAAATATTTTTTACTGAGGGATTGATGTGCATGCGCGGTAATTTTTCTGGCGTGCGCTGCAGTTGCAATTCCACTTGCTCCAAGTGATTGCTGTAAATATGTGCATCGCCAAAGGTGTGCACAAACTCGCCGAGTTTGAGATTGCAGACTTGCGCAATCATCATGGTGAGCAAGGCATAGGAAGCGATGTTAAATGGCACGCCAAGAAAAATATCGGCGCTGCGTTGATACAACTGACACGATAATTTTTCATTGGCGACATAAAACTGAAACAGCGTGTGGCAGGGTGGCAGTGCCATATTGTTAACTTCGGCCACATTCCACGCGCTGACTAATAGGCGGCGTGAATCGGGATTTTTTTTGATCATTTCAATCAGCTGTGTGATTTGATCAATGGTGCCGCCGCTGCCATCGGGCCAAGAACGCCATTGGTGGCCGTACACGGGGCCGAGATTGCCGTCTTTATCGGCCCATTCATCCCAGATTTTTACGCCGTTGTCATTGAGATACTTAATGTTGGTGTCGCCGGCGAGAAACCACAGCAGTTCGTGGATGATGGATTTGACATGCAGTTTTTTGGTGGTGAGCAACGGAAAACCTTCGGCGAGATCAAAACGCATTTGGTAGCCAAAAACGCTGACAGTGCCGGTGCCGGTGCGGTCAGTTTTTACCGTGCCGTGATCGCGCACATGGCGCATTAAATCCAGATATTGTTGCATCAGTGCATACCTACTTTGTTGCGTTTAATACTCCACACGCAAATGATGATACCGGCGATAAACATGGGAATACACAGCTCTTGGCCGCGCGTCATCCAGCCCAGTGCATCAAAACCGAGAAAGGCATCCGGCTCGCGGAAAAACTCTACAAAAAAACGGAACACGGCGTATAACACCAAAAATAATCCTGAAATTAACGCTTGTGGCCTCGGCTTGCTGGAAAACCAATACAGCACGATAAACAACAACACGCCTTCTAGTGCGAATTGATAGAGCTGCGAGGGATGGCGAGTTAATTGCGATGGGTCAGCGGGAAACACCATTGCCCACGGCACATCGGTGGCGCGCCCCCACAATTCTTGGTTGATGAAATTACCCAATCTGCCCAAGCCCAAACCGATAGGTGTGAGCGGGGCAACGGTATCCATCACGGCAAAAAATGGTTGTTGAATTTTGCGTGCAAACAGCGCGAGCGCGATCAACACGCCGACCAAGCCGCCGTGAAACGACATGCCACCTTGCGTGATTTTGAACAGGAATAATGGGTCGTGCAGCAGCGTGTTGAACTGATAAAAAAACACATAGCCAATGCGCCCGCCGAGGATGACGCCGAGTGCGCCGTAGAAAATCATGTCTTCTACTTCCTGTCGTGTTTTGGTGGCGGCCAAGCCGATGGTGGTGCGGCGCACCGCCAGCCACCAAACCAAGAGGAAACTGAGCAGATACATCATGCCGTACCAGCGTATGGCGAGTGGACCGAGTTGGACGATGACGGGATCAATGGTAGGGAAGGTGAGCATCAGGTAACCGAGAAAATGTGGGCAAGCAAAGAGTGCGGGGTGCAAGCTTAACGGCTGGGGACAGGCTAGACTAGATCGACAGGAGTGATGGGCGCGCACTACATGAATATTGCGAAACTGTTTGAGTCGGGGTGGGGTACAGCTTGGTTGAGTGCTGCGCTGTTGGCGGTGTTGCTACAACTGCTGTTGTTGCGTTTTGTCGCGCACGACCGCTACAAGTTGCTGATACAGAACACAGTACTGGCGGTATTGGTGGTGGCGAGCAGCGCGTTGGGCTGGCTGTTGCCACAACTCAAACTGCACGATGGTGCGAGTTGGTTTATTGCTATCGCCGAATTGGTAATGGGTGTGTTGCTGATTCGTTTGTTTGTGCTCACGCTATTTCGTGCGGTGTTGCCACGCACGGGAAACACGCCGCCGCGCATTGTGGAAGATGTGTTGGTGGTGCTGCTCTATTGCGGTTGGGGCTTGGTGCGTTTGCGTGCAACAGGCATTGATCCGGCCAGTTTGTTCACCACATCTGCCATTATCACCGGCATTGTCGCGTTCTCCATGCAGGATACGCTGGGCAATATTCTTGGCGGCATCGCGCTGCAACTTGATAATTCTGTGCGGATTGATGATTGGATTAAGGTTGATACCACCAAGGGCAAAGTGATTGAAGTGCATTGGCGGCACACGGCAGTGCGCACTAATGATGGCAATGTGGTGGTGATTCCCAACAGTGTATTGGTGAAATCCAAAGTGGATGTGTTCAGCACGCCCTCGCATCCCAATTTTCGGCGCTGGGTGTATTTTCCGGTGCAGTTTTCAATTCCCCCGCAGTCTGTGATTCCGATAATTGAAAAAACTATTCGTGAAGCGGATATCCCGTATGTCGCACCGCGACCTGCGCCGCAATGTGTAGTAATGGATTACAAAGACGGTATAGCGCTGTATGCGTTGCGCTACTGGCTGACAGATCAGTTACACGATGACACGACAGATTCAACGGTGCGCGTACATATTTACTCTGCATTGCTACGCAATAACATGCAATTAGCGCGACCGTATTTAGATACGCATCTCACGGCGGACAGCGCTGAAAGACAAACTGCATTGCATGAACAAGAAGTGCAACAACGATTGCAGCTGTTGGCAGGTGTGGAGGCATTTTCTAGTTTGAATCAAGCCGAGTTGCGCGAATTGGCAGAGTCACTGCATGACGCGCCGTTTATTAAAGGCGATGTGATGACCAGGCAGGGTGCAGTAGCGCATTGGTTGTATTTTTTAGTACAGGGTGAAGCCGATGTATGGCTGGAAGTGGGTAATCAACCGCGTCGTTTGTTAAACACACTACAAGTGGGCTCTGTGTTTGGTGAAATGGGTTTGCTCACCGGTGAGCCGCGCCGCACCACGGTGACGGCACGCACCGACGCACTTTGTTATCGCCTCGACAAAATAGGATTTCAAAAAATTATTCAAGCGCGTCCAGAAATTGCCGAAGAATGTGCGCGTACGATTGCTGAGCGCGAGCGGCAAATAGCACTGGCTCACGCAGAAAAAACTTCAGTCAATAGCCAAGAGCACGAAGCGCACATCTTGGCCAGCATCAAGCACTTTTTTGGTTTGGGTTAGATAGGCGTGCTGTCACAGTTCTGTTGGTGGTGTACTGCCATCCGGCCAAGTGATGGTGGCAACGGCGCGGTTTACTTTTGTTGCCGGCCAGGTTTTTACCGCTAGTGCGGATTGATTGGATTTGAGCGTGACACCTTGCCCTGGTTTTTCCAGCAACACTTTGCCGGTGGTGTTACTCACTTCCACCGCGTGTTCGCCGCTGATCAATAACACATCAACAGAATTGCCATCCAAATAGCCGCCCCAGAAATCGGTGCCACGAATACCGATGGTGCCGACAGGCGTATCGACGCCAAAGCGAGAACCCGACGCCTCCATAATTTTTCCTGTCACGGTGCGGAACGCGCCGGTCAGCAAGACAAATGCTGCATTAGAAGGCTTTTCGGCTTTGTTTTCCCACGCAAATTGTTTGATAACAAAAGCGGTGTCTCCACCCAGTGTAGTGATGGTGCCATCGGCAAAACGCAGCTGCGCGCGCGCATCTTTGCCGGTGTGAATTTCATCACCAACCGTTAATTCTGTTTTGCGTTCAGCGGCAATGGTTTGGCCATTGCGTTGAATGTTGACCGTGCCTGCGGTGGCAAGTACAACGCCAACTGCGGCTTCAGCTGCCGCAACACTGTGAGACAGTAGTGCAGCAAAAACTAAACTCAGCCAAGCGATAATGTTTTTCTTTTTCATGGTGCGATCCCTGCTTCATGTGATGAAAAAATATGACGAAAACTATACGCAATTAGGTGAACGCGTGCCGCAACACGATGGTTTCTACACGATCGGGGCCAGTGGAAATAATATCAATCGGCGCACCGCTCAAAACTTCTAAGCGCTTGATGTAATCGCGCGCTGCTTGTGGCAATTCGGCAAGCGTTTTTGCGCCGACAGTGGATTCGCTCCAACCAGGCATTTCTTCGTATACCGGCACGAGGTCTTCATAATCGTCGCTGTGGCTCGGTGAAACGGGCTTGCCGTTTTTGTCTTGGTAGGCCGTGCAGATTTTTACGGTTTGCAAACCATCAAGCACATCGAGTTTGGTCAAACATAAACCGGAGATGCTGTTGATCTGCACAGATTTACGCACTGCTACGGCATCAAACCAACCGCAGCGACGCTGGCGACCCGTGGTAGCGCCAAATTCGTGGCCGACGGTGCCGAGATGTTTGCCAATGGCGTCACCTTTGTCGTTTGCGGCGTCATAAGGCAGCTCGGTGGGGAAGGGGCCAGAACCCACACGCGTGGTGTAAGCCTTGGTGATGCCCAATACATAATTCAGATACAGCGGGCCGAAACCGGAGCCAGTGGCGGTGCCACCGGCGGTGGTGTTGGACGAAGTGACGAAAGGATAAGTGCCGTGGTCGATATCGAGCAGTGAACCCTGCGCACCTTCAAACAAAATATTGGCACCGCGTTCGCGCGCTTCGTGCAACAGAGCAGTGACATCAGCCATCATCGGCAAAATTTGTCGTCCTTGCTCCAGCACGGCATCCAGTGTGGTTTGAAAATCGACAGCGGCAACTTTGAAATAATTGGTCAAAATAAAATTGTGGTATTCCATTACTTCGCGCAATTTTTCTGCGAATTGTTTTTCATTGCGTAAATCGCCGAGGCGCAAACCGCGACGCGCGACTTTGTCTTCGTACGCCGGGCCGATGCCGCGACCGGTGGTGCCAATTTTCGCGCTGCCTTTGGCCGCTTCGCGCGCCTGATCCAGCGCCACATGGTGCGGCAGAATTAACGGGCAGGCTGGCGACAAGCGCAAGCGTTCGCGTACCGGCACGCCGTTGGTTTCCAAGCTATGAATTTCTTTCAACAGCGCATCGGGGGCGAGCACCACGCCGTTGCCGATCAAGCACAGCACATTTTTACGCAACACGCCGGATGGTACGAGGTGCAATACCGTTTTTTTGCCGTCGATCACCAGGGTGTGACCAGCGTTATGACCGCCTTGGAAACGCGCGACTAATTCCGCTTGGTCGGTTAATAAGTCAACAATTTTCCCTTTGCCTTCGTCGCCCCACTGGGTGCCTAACACAACGATACTTTTGCTGGCTTGCATGCTATTCACGGTTTCACTGGCTCCACAATTTCGGATGAAAATTAAAAATAAACGGAATAAAAAATTACAAATTTTTGACGGTATATCCTTCGCCATCGCGCACCAGCTCGCGCGTGCAAGCAGGGTCTCGTGTTTCGCTGCTGGTGGCCGCAATCACGCATTCACCGGCGTTGCGCAACGCGCAGATCGCCTGCCACTGTGCGGCAGAGCCGTCGAGAGCTGCGTGAATGGTAGATGTTACAGGCACATCAATCGCGCCCAACTGCATGAGCTGTTTTAAGTCGGCACTGAAGCCACTGGCTGGACGCGCGCGACCAAAAGCAGCACCAAAATTATCGTAGCGGCCGCCGTTGGCAATGGCTGTGCCGGCACCAGCAACAAACAGCGCAAACACTACGCCGGTGTGGTAGTGGTAGCCGCGCAATTCAGAGAGATCAAAATACAGCGTCACTTCTGGTGTGCGCTGTTGGATGCAGGCGGCGATGTCGGCCAATTCTTGAATGGCGTCGCGCACGGCAGCGGGCGCCGCACTCGCGATGTTGGCAGCGTGCGTTAATACAGTGGCATTGCCCTTCCAATTGGGCAGCTCCAGCAGTAGTGCAGCGGCCGCTGGGAGTGACACCTGTTCTGCGACGAATGCCTGCAATTCGGTGTTGGCTTTGCGCTGCAAAATATCGAACAAGGTTTGTTCTTGCTCGCTGTTCAGCGCTGCCCATGCGGTCAGGCCGCGCACAATATCGACATGCCCTAAATCCAGCGTAATGTTTTGAATGCCCGCGACGCGTGCAGTTTCCAACATCAAACCGATCACTTCGCAATCAGCGGCAACACCGTTGCTGCCGTACAGCTCACAGCCAATTTGGATGGGTGAGCGCGAGGCGAGTGCCGTTTTAGGGCGAGCATGCAGGACGCTGCCGGCGTAGCAGAGGCGGGTAGCACCTTCACGAGCATAACCGTGCGCATCAATGCGGGCGGCCTGCGGTGTGATGTCGGCGCGCACGCCCATCAAGCGACCGGAGAGTTGGTCCGTGACTTTGCAGGTTTGCAGGTCTAAATCATGGGTGCCGCTGACCAGCAATGAATCGGTAAATTCCACCAAGGGTGGGATAACAAGGGCGTAACCCCAGCGGCGATACAGCTTGAGCAGTTGGCTGCGCAGTTGCTCTGCGCGAGCCGCTTGTGCGGGCAGCAGTTCTTCAATGCCATCGGGCAGCAACCAGCGATCAGCGATACTCATGTCAAACCTGCAAGACAATCGGTTGGATAGGAGCCTAGGTCGGCCGAAGCCGGACGCAAAAAAACCGGGTCGCCCCGGTTATTGGCGAGTAATGATACACCATCACTCGCCGTGGTTTGCAAAAACTCAGCTGGGATAAAGCGTCAAAAGCTGGCTTGTACCCTGCCCATTAACACGCGTTCGTTGTCGCGGTCATCCGGCGCTGTTGCTGTGCCGCCACCGCCCCACTTGAAGTTGGTGTCGCTGTAGTCCAGTGAAACGCGCAGGATGTTGTTGGGGTACCAGTTCAAGCCAACCGCATAGTTCTGGGCCTGCTTGGCAGCGCTGGTGGCTTGAGCAAAGTTGTCATTGCCTGCCAGTGTGCCGCTGCTGTCGAGGAAGATGTTCTTGTCGAGATCCATTTCCCCGACTCCTGCCACCACTTCCCACGCGCCCCAGTTGCCCTTCGCAGGATCAAACGGTTTGGCAGGTTTGATGCTCTTGCCGCCAGCCGCTTTTTCGCCAGTGAGGACATACGACGCGGTGATATCCCAGCCGCTGTTGTCCAAACCTGCAGTGCGTTGATCGTTAGGTGCCGCGCCGAAAACGCGCGTGACATCCTGCTCTTCAAACACATATTCACCCGTTAAACCAAACGGACCGTTGTAGTAGGAGAACTGCGGCACCAAGCGTGTGCGCTCGCCATCGGCAAACACGGTATTGCTGCTGCTGGTGTCTTTGCGATAGCTAAAGAAAGTTTCCTGACCAAAAGTTTTGTAACCAGCCAGTGAAGTGGCACCGTTCTTGCCGCTGGCATCGGTGGTGCTCATGCCTACACCAAAACCCAATCCTTGCAGTGCGCCTGATGTATTGGCAAAAGGCGTGGCAAAAAGACGCGCGTTGATTTCTTTGTCGGTGTTGCTGTCTTCACTGCCATTCGCACTGTCGTTTGCGCCGTTAAACAAACCGATGCTGTAGTTGAGTCTTTTATCAAACAGATCGCCGGACAACTGCACGCCTTGATCGCGGGAAGGAAGAAAGTTACTGCTCAATCCCAATTCATTGAGTTTCGTATCGCTGCTGCTTTGCAAGCGGTACAGGCTCAACCCAGGCGTAAATTTGCCCACACGGATTTTGTAAGCAGGATCGTAGTTGGCATCGATGTAAGCATCGACGAGATGACTGGAACCGCTGATGCCGTTGCCGAAGTCTGTCGTGAGTTTGAAGCCGTAGATGTCGTTGAATTTACCTTCAATCGTTGGGCGCACGCGACGCATTAAAAGTTGTCATTGATGCTGTCAGTGCTGTCAAAGCTACGCGCGTCAGCTTGTATCAAACCGCGAAAGCGTAGCTCAAAATCACCATCGGCAGATTGCAGACCAAAACCTTTTTCACCGCCGGCTAGAATGACAGGCGCTTTCTTTTTCTCATACGCCATCATCTCTTGCTTGCGTTCCATAATGAGCAAACGCTGTTCCAGCGCCTGTGTGTCAGCGTTTTGCGCCACGGCAGGTTGTGCTGTGCTGCGTTGTGCTGCAGCCAGTTGCTGGTCTTGTTCTACCACGCGTTTTTCCAACTGTTGTACGCGTTGGGCGAGTGTGGTTAGTTGCTGTAAGAGTTCTGGCGGAACCATTACCTGTTCTGCAAATGTGTGCGTGGAAAAAACCACAGCCAGAAGCGTAACGGATAGTCTTCTAATAAAAAGCGAGTTTTGCATGGATTTATATCTCTCCAATCAGATGGTTTGATAAGCGTAGGTGATATGTGTTACAGCTTTATGACAGTCGTCGCGCTGCTGAAATTAAAATAAGTTTTATGCCAATCTGCTGACAGGGAAGTGCGCGACAAAACAACTGCCTTTACCCAATTCGCTGCGGATTTCCAGTTGCCCCTGATGGCGGGTAATAGCGTGTTTGGCGATAGCCAAACCTAGGCCGGTGCCGCCGGAGTGGCGTGAGCGGCCTTTATCAACGCGATAAAAGCGCTCGGTTAATCGCGGGATATGCTCGGCGGCAATACCTGCGCCGGTGTCTTGCACGGAAAAATCTACACCGCGAGCAGAAACATGCCAACGCAGCGTAATGGTGCCGCCTTCAGGCGTATAACGCACCGCATTGGTGACGAGATTGCCCAGTGCGCTGAACAATTCGGTTTCTGAGCCGCGCAAATTCTCGGGATCACAACCGGCGACAACAATGTGATGCTTACCTTGCGATAGTGTTTCCGCATCGCGCTGCAGTTTTTGCGTCAGGGTGGTCATATCGACCGTGGTATTTTCTGGTGGCGGCGCAGATTCGATGGTTGATAAGGTGAGCAAATCTTGTACGATGGATTGCATGCGCTGTGATTGTTCTGCCATCAATTGCAAAAAATGATCGCGTTCTTCTGTGGTGATTTCCAGCGTTTGCAGTGTTTCTAAAAAACCAATTAAAACGGTGAGCGGTGTGCGCAATTCGTGCGAGACATTGGCGACAAAATCGCGCCGCGTTTGATCAATGCGTTCTGCTTGCGTCACATCCTTAATCTGCATCAGACGGCGACTGCCCGCGTAGGGAATGATGTGGATGGTGTAGATGCGATCGCGATATCGTTCTGGGCGCAGTGTGAGTGGCTGTGCAAAATCAGCATGTTCCAGATAGTCCACAAATTCTGGTTGGCGCACCAAGTGCAAGATGGATTGTCCGCGATCTGCTGAGAGCTGCAAACCCAATTGCATTTCAGCGGTACTGTTGCAGAAAACAACATTGTTTTGTAAGTCCAGCAATACCACGCCGTCAGCCAATGCTTGTACTGCAGAGCGCAATAAGTCGATATTTTTTTCGCGGAAGGCGATTTGCTCGCGTAAATCTTTCTCGTGGTGATACAGTCTGCCAAAAATGGTATCCCACGCACCTTTTCCTTCTAGGCTGGTGTCGATCACAGGGTTGCGTGTCCAGCGATCTAGGCGCGTGAAATGCCAGCTTTGAAAAGCGTATAAACAAAGCAGACTCGCACATAAAAAAGCCCAGCCGTACCAAGATGGAAAGGCCAATCCAATAACAACAGTAATCGGTGTGATAAGGAGAAGCGGAAGAGCGTGGCGCATGCGGGTGAAGAAAAGTTAGGTCTGTTGAAAGCGATAACCACTGCCGCGCACGGTGGTTATCCAGTTGTCGTGGCTCGTGGGTTCGAGAGCTGCGCGCAGGCGGCGAATATGCACATCAACCGTGCGCTCTTCAATAAAAACATGATCGCCCCACACTTCATTCAGTAATTGTGTGCGGGAATAAACCCTATCGGGATGCGTCATAAAAAACAGCAATAAACGGAATTCGGTTGGCCCTAATTCAATAGCAGTTTCTCCTGCGGATAGTGTATGCGTGGCAGGGTTGATCGAAAGATTGCCGATTTCAATGCTGTCACCGGAGAGATGTGGCGTGCGACGACGCAGCAGCGCTTTGATGCGCGCTACCAATTCTTTCGGCGAAAACGGCTTGGTAATGTAATCGTCGGCGCCAGCTTCCAAACCTGAAATCTTGTCGTCTTCATGCGCGCGGGCTGTCAGCATGATGATGGGAAGGTTGCGCGTGCGCTCGTTGGCGCGAAATTTTTTGGCCAGCGCGATGCCAGAACCATCGGGAAGCATCCAGTCGAGAATTACCGCATCGGGCAGCATCTGTTGCACAGCGGTTTCTGCAATGTCGGCGCGCTCTGCTAATTGCACTTGAAAGTCGGCATGTTTGAGATGAATAGCGATCAATTCCCGAATGGCGGGCTCGTCTTCGACAACCAATATGGTCGGCATCAGAGAGCGCTCTCTTCTAGGTGACGAATGTCGCGACCTTCCACCACAAATACGACTTGTTCAACAATATTTTTTGCGTGATCACCAATGCGTTCAATCGCACGAGCAATGGCGATAATTTCAATGGCAACGGTGATGGTGCGCGGATCTTCCATCATGTGTGTAATCAATTGACGAAGAATGGATTTAAATTCTGCGTCCACTTCGTTATCAGCGCGAATGACGACTTGTGCTTGTGTGGCATCCAAGCGCGCAAAAGCATCCAGAGCCTGCCGCACCAAATTGAGCGCCGCTTCCGCTAGGTGGTGAATGCCCACGCTGTGCTGTACGGGGATTTGTCCTGCATCGTGGATGCGACGCGTACCTTTGGCAATTTTTTTTGCTTCATCGCCCATGCGTTCGAGGTCGGTGACAATCTTGATAATGCCAAGCACCAAGCGCAGATCAGAAGCCGTAGGCTGGCGCTTGGCGATGATATGTGCGCAGTTATCGTCGATATTTTTTTCTAAGCTGTTAATTTTTTGGTCGGCTGCAACAATATCCGCCAACTGTGAAGACTGGCTGGAAATATAGGCATCCATTGCGGCAGACACCTGTGTTTCTACTAGGCCACCCATTTGTAAAACCTGTGTGCGTAACTGCGCCAATTCTTCGTTGTATTGGCTGGATAAATGCTGATTGTCGTTCATCGTATTCTCCCCTTAACCCATGCGGCCAGTGATGTAGTCTTCGGTGCGCTTGTCTTTTGGTTTGATAAAAATGCTATCGGTTTCCCCGAATTCAATCATTTCGCCGAGATACATATACGCCGTGTAGTCAGAGACGCGCGCCGCTTGCTGCATATTGTGGGTGACGATAAGAATGGTGACATGCTCTTTCAGTTCGTGCATCAATTCTTCAATGGCGCCGGTGGCAATGGGATCCAGCGCTGAGGTGGGTTCGTCGAACAACAGCAGTTCAGGATCCGTGGCCAACGCTCTGGCAATGCAGAGGCGCTGTTGCTGGCCGCCGGAGAGATTAAATGCAGAATCGTGCAGACGATCTTTTACCTCATTCCACAGGGCGCTGTTTTTTAGCGCGACTTCAATTTTATCTTCCAGTACGCGCTTGTTTTTTTCGCCTCGTACGCGCAAACCATAGGCCACATTTTCATAAATGGATTTTGGAAAGGGGTTGGGTTTTTGGAACACCATGCCTATGCGCATGCGTACTTCGATAGGGTCTATTTCGGCTGACAGCAAGTTGACATTGTCTGGGTGAAAAATAATTTCGCCTTCGTAGCGGTTGCCAGGATATAGATCGTGCATGCGGTTAAAGCTGCGCAGATAGGTGGATTTTCCGCAGCCGGAAGGGCCGATCAGTGCCGTCACTTTTTTGTTGTGTATCGGCATGTTGATGTTGTTTAACGCCTGTGTGCTGCCGTAGAAAAAATTGAAGTTTTTTACTTCAGCTTTTAATGGTTTGCTTGTGTTCATAGGAATAAATTCTCGTTCATATTAAATAATTTTCTTTAATTTACTGGGTTTAATTTTGCCAGCGAATGTTTTTGCGCAGCTTGTAACGCAGCCAAATCGCAATGCAGTTCATGGTCAATACCATAGCCATCAAAATAAAGCTGGCGGCAGCGGCATTTGCTTCAAAGGCTGGGTCTGGGCGCGAGGTCCAGTTAAAAATTTGAATAGGCAGTACGGTGAATGGGGACATCAACCAATCAAACGGTGCCGCTGTAACACCCGCACTGATTTCAGTGAAAGGCATGGGAGGCAGAAAGGCGATAAAGGTGAGGGCGCCGATAGTGATAATGGGGGCTGTTTCACCAATCGCACGCGCCAAACCAATAATGATGCCGGTCAAAATACCAGGCATTGCGTAGGGGATGATGTGATAGCGGCAGGTTTGCCAGCGTGTTGCACCGGCGGCCATGGAACCTTCGCGGATCGCGGTGGGAATGGCGCGTATCGCCTCGCGTGTTGAAACGATAATGATGGGCAGAATCAGCAGTGCGAGCGTTAAGCCTGCGGTGAGTATGCTCTGGCCAAAACCCAGTGCGTAGACAAAAATACCCAGCGCTAACAAACCGTAAACAATAGATGGCACTGCCGCCAGATTGGTGATGTTGATCTCAATTAAATCGGTAACCCAGTTTCGTTTGGCGTATTCCTCTAAGTAAACCCCTGCGCAAATTCCCAATGGAATCGCGGCGAATGCAGTAACTGCCATGACAAGCAGCGAGCCTACCCACGCCGACAAAATGCCAGCTTGTAAGGCGCGACGCGAAGCAAAATTCATGAAAAAGTCGAGACTCAATCGATCCCAGCCGCGCATGACCATGTCTGAAATCAGCAGGAAAATTACAGCGAGTCCGGCAGTTAAAAATAGCATGCCGATAATTTGAAAAATACGATCCTTCAATTTTCCTTTGGCAATGAGTTTGCGCAGATGCGCTGTAGTGAGCGTGTTTGGGTTCGTGTTGTCGCTTGTCATATTAGTAAGCCTCGCGGAATTTGCGGCGCAGCCACAGGCCGAGAATGTTGAAACATAGTGTGATCAAAATCAGTGTGAGGCCGGCGGCAAAAATAGTTTGGTAGCCGATAGAACCGTGCGGCAAATCCCCCAGTGCTACTTGCACGATAAAAGAGGTGATGGTTGCGGCGGGCTCTGCAGGGTTCCAAGTGAGGTTCGGTTGCATGCCTGCTGCTACCGCGAGGATCATGGTTTCACCCACTGCGCGTGAAATCGCAAGAATGTACGAAGCTGCCAAACCAGAAACCGCAGCGGGCACGACAATATGGATCGCGGTGTGCAATTTGCCGCTACCGATGGCATAAGAGCCTTCGCGCAAGGACATGGGCACAGCGCGCATGGCATCCTCAGAGAGCGAAGTAATGTACGGAATAATCATGATACCCATCACGATGCCAGCGGAGAGCAGCGAAAAGCCTGGCAGTGTTGGAAAGAACTTTTGCAGCAATGGAGTGACCATTAACAAAGCAAAATAGCCAAAGATGATGGTGGGAATGCCGCCCAGCAATTCCAGCGTAGGTTTGGCAATTTCTCGCACACGCGTTCCGGCAAATTCTGAGAGATAAATGGCAATGGTCGTGCCGACAGGGATGGCGATGGAAAGCGCGACAAATGCGGAAACTACCGTGCCAGAAATAAGCACCATGATGCCGAAGTGCGCGTCGTCGAATAACGGAGTCCATTGCGTATCGGTCAAAAAGTCCCACAAGCTGACATGTTGAAAGAAACGGATGGATTCTGAGACCAAGACATAAACAATAGCGATGGTCGTCAATACAGAAATCGCAGCAGTAATGAAAAGAAGCGCCTCAATGAGGCGCTCACCGAAATGGCGTCTAGCATTGTGTGCTAGACGGTTGGTTTTAGGGTTTGGCTTCACGCTTCATCAGCTCCTCAATGGTGATGCCTACTTCATTTTTTCCGCCGAAGCGTGAACCGTATTTCTTATTGGCCACGCTTTCCATATTGCTGGTATAAGCAGAATCAGGCAGCGGCACATACTTCACTTCTTGCGTGAGTTGAGTGGCATTTTTCATATAAAAGTCGATAAATTCTTTGACTTCCGGTTTGTCCAATGAGGTCGCCTTGATGTAGATAAAAATGGGGCGCGACAATGGTTGGTAGGTGCCATCCATCACGGTCGCATTGGAGGGTTCAACAACTGCATTGGTCTTGGGGTTGACGATGGCCAGTGCTTTGAGGCGTGATTTATTTTCCGCATAGTAGGCATAGCCAAAATAGCCTAGGGCGTTGGGATCGCGTGATACACCTTGCACCAGTACATTGTCATCTTCAGAAGCGGTGTAATCGCCACGCGAAGATTTCGCTTTGCCTACTACTGCATCGGTGAAGTATTCGAAGGTGCCGGAGTCAGCGCCGGGGCCGTACAATTTAATCGGTGCATCAGGCCAGGCGGGGTTGATTTGGTTCCAGCGCATTACCTTGTCTTGCGCAGTGGGTTCCCACATGGCTTTGAGTTCGTCGACGGTCGTTATATTTTTGAAAAAAGTGTTGTTAGGGTTGACGACGATGGTTAGGGCATCAAATGCCACCGGCATCTCAATGTATTGTATGCCTGCGCTTTTACAGGCTTCTATTTCTTTTTCGCTGATGGGGCGCGATGCGTTGGCAATGTCAATTTCGTCACGGCAGAATTTTTTAAAGCCGCCGCCGGTGCCAGAGATGCCGACTGTCACTTGAATGGCATTTTTCTTGCTGGTTTGAAATTCTTCTGCGACGGCTTCCGTGATGGGGTAAACCGTGGAAGAACCGTCAATTTTTATAATAGCGGCTTGGATAGATGGCGAGCCGATAAGCGCGCCGACAGTGAGTGCTGCAGCAATATAGAGCCGTGATTTTTGCATGGATATTTCCTGTGCGGGTTAATTCGATGCGCAGATTAGCCGCCCTTTGTTACAGCAATATGACAGCGTCAACGACGATGCTGCTAGACTACCCCCCACTGCTGGGCAGCCCTTTTTTAGTTGCTAGAGATAAGGTAAAACCATGAGTGAGCTTGATTACATTAAGAAAAAACGCAGTGATGTCGATGTGATTCCGGCTAAGATCGTGCCGTTTGTGCGCGCCATGATGAAGTTTTACACGCGGCTCAATGTGTGGGTGTTCAAAAAAAGTAATGGCCGTTGGATGAATAAGTTTCCGGGCGGCGCGCCGATTTGTTTGGTGGGCATGACCGGGCGTAAAAGTGGTCAGCGCCGCGAAGTGATGCTGATACATCTGCCACAGGGCGATAACAAACTGCTGGTGACCTCGCAGGGCGGTTTGGATGCAGACCCCGTGTGGTTCAAAAATGTAATGGCAAATCCGCGAGTGGATATCACGGCCACCGGCGTGACAAAAAACTACGCCGTGCGCCAAGCGAGCAGTGAGGAAAAGCGCGCACTGTGGCCGCATTTATTGTCGCTGTATCCGGATTTTGATGAATACCAAGCGCGCACGGACCGCGATATCCCTGTGCTGATTTGTGAGCCTGTATGACTGTACCTGCTGTATCGGTGCTAGATCGCGCCGCTGAAATTATCGCTGCCTTCGTGCCAGACAATGATCTGGTGGATTTGCTGACGCAACTGCAAGATCAGCTTGGCTTTATTCCGCCGCAAACCGTTGCTTTGATTGCGGATGCCACCGGCATGGAGCGCCCAGCGATTTACAAAGCCATTGAATTGTCGCCATCTTTTTCTTTGATGCCGCCCGGTAAGCATTTGCTGTATGTGTGCAGCGCCGATAACTGCTGCTCGAAAGGCGGTTTGGAATTGGCGGCTACTGCTAAACGCGTATTGGCGACTGATTTTTATCAATGCGATGAAAAAAAATTAGTGCGCTTAGAGCCGTTTCGCTGTTTGGGCAACTGTGTCAATGGCCCCAATATCGCAGTGGATAAAGTGGTGCAGGGGCACATGACGCCGGAAAAATTGGAAGCCGTGTTGCGAGAGTTATTAGCAGAAAATTAAGTCTGCCCTCCATTATTCTGTCGTCACGGGATACACCCCGCGCCAGCCTTCCACACCGCCATCCACGCTGTACACCGCAGAAAAACCCTGCTGGCTGAGAAAGTCAGCTGCGCCTTGGCTGCTGTGACCGTGGTAGCAAAATACCAGCAGCGGATTCTCGAAATCGGCGTGCAAAATAAAATCTTGCACATTGTTGTTGTTCAGTGAAAAAGCATGGGGCACATGCCCTGCGGCGAAGGCATTGGGGTCGCGAATATCAACAATAGTGACATTGCCTTGGTCGATCATGGCTTTGCAGTTGCGGCAGGAATACAGGTGAATGGCATAAAAATTCCTCAGGAAAATGGAGTGAATAACTCAGGACGAACAACTGATTTCCAAGTGCTTGCCCCATTCAGGAGGGAAAGCGGCAAAAGATTCAAAAGTGGGATGTTCATCAAACGGTGTGAGCAATACCTGTAATAGATTTTGCATCATGCTGAAGTCATTTTGTTTGGCTAGATCTATCGCCTGTTTCGCCAAATAGTTGCGCAAAATGTATTTTGGATTGCTGCGCTGCATGCGTTCGCGGCGCAGTGCATCGTCGCTGTTTTCCTGTTGCAGCCTGCTGCGGTATTGCGCTGCCCATTGATCGAAACTCTCACGATCAAGAAACAAATCACGGATGCTAGCGTTGTTTGTTTGCGTAGAAAAATCGCACAGACGGCGGAAGAAGATGGAGTAATCCACCGCGAATTGTTGCAGCAGAGCTAAGAGCTGGCCGATCAGCGCGCTGTCATCCGCTTGCGCGGTTTGTAAGCCCAGTTTAGCGCGCATCAATTGCAGGTAATGCTGTTCAATGGTGGGTTGATAGCCCTGCAAAATCTCACGCAGCGTTTCAATGGGAATGAGGGGTGACAGCGCGTGCGCCAGCGCATTGCAATTCCACAGGCCGATATTGGGTTGCTGGTCGAACGCGTAGCGGCCGCTGTAATCGGAATGGTTGCAGATAAAGCGCGGGTTGTATTCGTCCAAAAAACCGAAAGGGCCGTAATCAAAAGTTTCGCCGAGTATCGACATATTGTCGGTGTTCATCACGCCATGTGCAAAACCCACCGCTTGCCAGTGCGCCATGAGTTTTGCGGTGCGTTGCACCACCGCAGTTAAAAAAGCGGCGTAAGGTTGTGCAGCTGTTTGGCATTCTGGGTAGTGGTTTTCAATCACGAAATCAGCGAGTTGTTGCAGTGCCTCGTGTTGCTGGGTGTAGAAAAAATATTCAAAGGAACCAAAGCGGATGTGTGAAGGCGATACGCGCAAAATCATCGCGCCCGTTTCCACGGTTTCGCGGTACACCGGCTCGTTGCTGTTGATGAGTGCCAAGCAGCGCGTGCTGGGAATGCCGAGGCCGTGCATGGCTTCGGAGCAGAGAAACTCGCGGATGCTGGAGCGCAACACGGCGCGTCCGTCGCCTTGGCGTGAGTACGGTGTGCCGCCTGCACCTTTGAGCTGGATTTCATAGCGTTGTCCGGCGTGCTCTATCTCGCCGAGCAGCATGGCGCGGCCATCGCCCAAGCGTGGGTTGTAGCTGCCAAATTGGTGGCCGGAATACACCATCGCCAAAGGTGACACAGCGGTGGATGCAGTGCCATTGCAGTGTTGCAGCGTGTCGTCGGCCAAAAGCTGTGCGCTGTTGATGCCAAGCAATGCGGCTGTGGAAGGTGAGTGTACAGCCCAGCGCGCGCCGCGCAGTGGCTGAATGCACACCGGTGATGAAAAGGTGTCGCCCAAGTGGGCAAAGCGGGCAGTTTGTAGTGGCAGTGACACAGCGACAATTCAACAAAGAGAAAAGCACATTGTAAAAGCTGGCGTTTATTCTGACGACGACACAAAATGTAGGGCTTATGCCCATTGAGATTGAAAAACAGCAATGAAGCTTATGTTGCCTACTCAGTCGCGCCAGTGGTTTGCGCTGGCTGTCTTGCTATTGATTGCAGCCGTCGTGCGTTGGCCGTTCACGACACTGGATTTCAATTCGCTGCTCACCACTTATCTTGCAGACGATGCGTTCTACTATTTTAAAATCGCCAGTCATCTCGCCATTGATCATCGCATTACTTACGACGGAGAACAATTAAGTAATGGTTTTCATCCGCTGTGGTTGGCGGTGATTACACCGTTTTATACCGCCGCCAATCATGGTGTAGATTTTGTGTATCGCGTGCAGTGGTTGATGTTTGGTGTTGATTTGCTGACAGTCGTTGCGTTGTTTCATCTCTTGCAAAAGCTAAAGACGGGTCTGCTGGTCGCTTTTATTGGAGCTTTGTTATTTTGTATTCATTCGTCGTTTGTTGATATTCAAATGAATGGGCTGGAAACATCGCTCAACACCTTGCTGCTGTTGTTGTTGTGCAATGGTTTCATTGAGATATATCGACAAGAAAATATTGCGTGGCGAGTCTGTGTTTGTCTTGGTGCGCTAACAGGATTGGCTTTTCTGGTGCGTACGGATAATGCCATTACCGTGCTGTTGTTGTTTGCCTGTTTGGCGTGGTATTCACGCAAACAGTGGCGGATAAATTATCTGTGCTTATTGAGCGCAGGTGTTGTTGCCGGTTTGATCGTGCTGCCGTGGTTGCTGTGGAATTGGTTAAATTTTGGCAGTTTTGTACAGAGCAGTGGAAAAATAGAAACGATTTATTGGGGCGAGCCACAATTCAATTGGCAGCGTACGGTGTTTGGTTTTTTGATGTTGCCATGGAAAGTTTATGAGCAGTTGCAGGTTTTTGGTCGGTTGTTTATTGCGCCGGTAAGCAATGCGAAATTTGTGTCTATTGGCGTTGTGGTTTTTTTTGCGGGGTCGCTGCTTTGGCTTGGTCGCAGTAGACGCGTTTCTCGTGAGATGAAGGCATTGGCGATTTTTTGTGCTGCGGTGCTGGTTGTCTTTATTTATCACGCGGCATTCCGCAGTTTTGTGCGGACTTGGTATTACATCCCCGTAGCCATGGTTCTCTTGCTCTTGGTGACGACAGTAGTAGCGCAGATGCCGAAAAAATGGAGTGTATCGGTGTTGATGTTGTGTGTGCTGTCCGTGGTTATGTTGTATTCACCGTTAAAATTAACGCGGAAAGTAGCTGAGCCTTCTTCGCATCAAGTAGTAGCGGATTGGATCAATGCCAACACACCACCCAATGCCGTTATCGGCTCCATGAACTCAGGTGTGTTGAGTTATTTGGCGCAGCGCAAAGTAATCAATTTGGATGGCGTGGTAGATGTACGCTCCATGCAGGCGCATTGGCAGAAGCGACAGCCTGAATATATCCATGAGCGCGGCATTCATTATTTGGTAGATAACGACGGTGCACGCGCATTTTTTTGTCGTGAAAACCCACTACACACCTGTGTGCCGGTGTTTTCGTTTGGTGATGTGCGCAATAGCAACAAAGTGGTAGAAATCGTCAATAAATAGCGTCTAGAGCCAATGCCAGCCGTGTTGTGAGAAAAAACGGTAACCGGAACGGGCGAACTGTGAGATGTGCCACCAGCCTTTGCGCGCGGCATGGCCGCCATCGTGAACAATCTGCATTTCAGGCAGGAAAGTGATTTTTGCCGTTGCGCGCAGGCGAACCGATAGATCAAAGTCCTCGAAATACAGAAAGTAATTTTCAGAAAAACCGTTCAATTTTTGCAAGAGCGCCGTGCGCACTAGCATGCAACAGCCGCTGGCAATTTCTACGGCATCACAAGGTTGATTAGACAAATATTCGCTGTGCATTTCATAGCGCGCGAGGCGCTTGGCAAACAGGTTTTTTAAAACGGTGGGAGCAAAGCCGCGCAGTAAAAAATCCAATACGGTGGGGTGGCGTTTGCTAAGAAATAACGGCGTACCATGGTTGTTGACAGCATATGGCGTCACCATGCCGGTGTTGGCATCGTTGTGCAGATAATCCAAGGCAACAGTTAAGGCATTTGTATCCAAATACACATCAGGGTTGAGTAACAAATGGAAGTCGCTGCCTTGCTGTAGGCAGAGATTGTGTGCCTGTCCATAGCCTAAGTTTTTTTCTGGACAGATAAAACGCAGGGAGTCCACGCCGTCTACGCGTGTAAATAGTGAGGAAAACTTGTCGCCGTCCTCACTGGCTGCGTTATCGACCACCACGAGACTGATGCGCGCAACGGGGCGCTGCTCGCGTAACTGACGGATGCTCTCGCTGAGGCTGGTGCGAAAACGCAACAGCTCGGTGCTGCTATTGCGAAATAGCACCACGCTGATCGAGAGAAAAATAGGTGTTTCATAAACGACGGTGTTCATGCTGACATTGTACGGCACCGGCGTGGGGTGCCAATCCTAGCTAGCCTGCTTTATGATTCTAACCAGTATAAAAACGATATTGAGTACGGAATGATAGGAAGACCTCAGCGTATTTTGTGTGTCCTCGGCATGCACCGTTCTGGCACGAGCTGTTTAACCGGTTCCTTGCAGCAGGGCGGGCTGTTTCTCGGCAAGCACCACACTTGGAACGAATACAATCGTCGCGGCAATCGTGAAAATCAGGATGTCGTCAATTTGCACGAAGCGATTTTCAAAGCCAATGCGCTCACCTGGAAAAAGCCTACTGGCATTTCTTTAGCGCAAGGTATTCCGTCTGATTTGGCAGATTTAGGCGATAGCAAATCGGCGCAGTGGGAGCCTCAACATAGCGAGCGCGCGCAGGAAATTCTCGCCGAATATGCCGATAAGCCGCTTTGGGGATTCAAAGATCCGCGCACTTTATTGGTATTGGACGGCTGGCGTGCTTTGGTGCCGGATATGGAATTTGTGGGCATTTATCGGCATCCATTTGCGGTGGCACAATCTTTGGCTAGTCGCCCAGCGATGCCAGTGTCCATCGAAGAAGGCTTGGCAATGTGGTATGTCTACAACAAAAAATTATTGCAGGCGCATCAAAAAAAACCGTTTCCCGTGTTGTGTTTTGATTGGAGTGAGGAGCGCTTTCATCGCGCTTTGGATGTGTTGCATGCACAGATTGGCTTGGCCCCTGTGCCAGAAAACGAACGGTTTTACACCAAAGAATTGCACAAACAGGCGGCAGATTTTTCTGTGGTGTTGCCTGAGCCAGTGCAACAGTTATATCAACAACTTGAACAGATAGCCGCAAATCATGAGTAATACACCCACACCGAAAGGGATTCCCAATTCGCCACAGCCGATTAAATGGTTTGATGCGGCGATGCCTGTGATACCGCGCGATGATGCGCAGTATTTACAGAGTGATGCGCCGCGATTGTCGATTGTGGTGATGGTGTACAAAATGCCGGAGCAGGCGAAAAAAACACTGTATTCCCTGAGTGCGGCGTATCAGCGCGGCGTGACAGAAAACGATTACGAAGTGATCGTGATGGAAAATCCTTCTTCGCGCATGCTGGGTAAAGCAGAAGCGGAAAAATGGGGCGGCAACTTCCACTATCAAGCGTATCCAGAAACTCTGCCCACGCCGGTGAATGCGATGAACTTTGGTGCGGCGCATGCACGCGGGCGCATGATTGCGGTGATGATAGACGGAGCGCGCATGGTGTCGCCCGGTATCGTGAATTACATTTTGGCAGCCGAGCGTTTGCATCAAGACGTGGTGGTGGCCGTGCCCGGTTATCACTTGGGCAATAAAGTGCAGCAGGAGGCGATGCTGGAAGGTTATGACGAAGCGTACGAACAAACATTGTTAGACAAAGTGCAGTGGCCGCAAGACGGTTACCGCCTGTTTGAAATTTGCTGTTTGTCGGGCACCAGTGCCGGTGGCTATTTAAAGCCTTTGGGTGAGAGCAATGTGTTGGCCATGCCGCGCCATATTTAGGGAAAAACTGGGCGGCTACGATGCGGGTTTTACCGAAACAGGTGGCGGACAGTGCAATTTGGATTTGCATAAACGCGCAGTGGAATTGCCAGAAACGGTGTTGGTGACCTTGATCGGTGAAGGTTCCTTCCATCAATTTCACGGTGGCATTACCACCGGCACAAAGGGTGAGGAGCGTTTGAAAGCGATGCAAGATCACTTTAATCAATACGCCGCGCTGCGCGGGCAAGCATACACGCCACCACTCAAACGCAGCATTGTGCTCGGTGCACTGCCGGATTGCGCGCTGCGTTTTGTGCGCCATTCAGCCAGTGTGGTGATGAAAAATCGCGGTGATATACCGAGGGATTGGAAATGAATACAGAAAAAAAGCTATTGCTGTCGATTATTGTGATTGTGTATGACATGCCGCGTCAGGCTATGAACACGCTGTTCAGTCTTGCGCTGCCGTATCAAAAAAATGTGACAGAAAATGATTACGAAGTGATCGTGGTGGAAAATCGCTCTGCGCATTGTTTGGATGCCGCTGCCGTTGCTGCACTGGGTTCGCAGTTTCGCTATTTTTTGCGCGATGAAGCCGGTGTGTCGCCTGTTCCCGCTGTCAATTTTGCATTTAGTCAGTGCCGAGGCGAACAAATCGGTTTGATTATTGATGGTGCGCGTATCGTCTCGCCGCGTGTGATCGAGTACGCCATGTTAGCGGCGCGCATGACAGAGCAAGCACTGGTGATGGTGCCCGGCTACCACCTCGGCGAAAAAGACCATAAATTCCATGTGCAAGCAGGGCACAGCGAAACCTTGGAAATAGAAAAATTATCCGAGTTGGCGTGGCAGGAAAACGGCTATCGTTTGTTCAAATGGGCGTGCTGGAGCTCCAGCAATCAGCGCGGTTATTTGCAGCCCATGCAAGAGTGCAATGCACTGTTTTGTTCGGCAGAAAATTTCAAACGCATCGGCGGTGCCGATGAACGCTTCGATCAGCCCGGTGGCGGTTCTATCAATTTGTATTTGTATCGCAAGCTCGGCATGTTGCCGGATATTGTGTTGTATGTGTTGCCCGGCGAAGGCTCGTTTCACCAGTTTCATGGCGGTGTGACCACACAGGAATTGCTGGAAGACGATACGCGCCGCGCCGTATTGAAATCTTTTGATACGCGTTTGGAAGAAGTGTGGGGCGGCCCATTCAAAGCCCTAACGCGTGAGCCGATATTGCTCGGTGCGGTCACGCACTGGGCGCAGCCGTTTTTGGAAAAAGCATCAGAGATGGCGAGCCAGCGTTTTGCGCGTTTAACCGCCAATAAAAAACCGTTCTGGGATGACGATGCACCGTTCAATCGCTTTACCGAAAACGCGATCAGTTGTTTGAACGATGGCTATGAGCGGCCTGCGATTATGAACCAGCAGGACATGCCGCGTTAATGGCGCTGCCAGCCTACTGAAAGTAAGTGGCGGGGTCATTTTCACGCCGCCAATCCAATAATGCTCCGACCGCTGTGCGAAAGCTTGGCAATACATCAACGAGATATTCGTTCATTTCTTTTTTAAGCAATGTTTCCATTGCGTCACAGCTATTTTTTAATTGCGTGACACCGCAGTAACAGCAGGCACCATGTAACTTGTGGATGCGCTCTCTCGCTTGCACCAAGTCGTTAGATTCTATGGCTTGCACAATGGCCGCGCTGTCCTCTGCCAGTGTTTGAAACAACATCTGTAAGATTTCCCCAGCCGCTTCTGGTTTATTGCCGCAGGCTTGCAACGCCAATTTTCTGTCCACGCAATCCCCGTAGAAAGGTGGGATAAAAACGATGGTAGCATCGGTCTGTTCAGTAGCTTCGATCGGTGTATTTGAGGTGGTGGGCGTTGCCACGGTAGTTGTGTGTGAGTTGGTTTGCGCGGCTTTCCCCCATTTTTGAAGCATTTGTAGCAACTGCTGTTCGCTGGCTGGTTTGCTCAAAAAATCATTCATGCCGATGCTGAGCATGCGCTGTCTTTGTTCTACCAGTGCGTGCGCAGTGAGTGCGATGATGCCGGTGCGTCTCGTACTTTGCTTTTCAAGATAGCGAATTTTTTGTGTTGCTTCGATGCCATCCATCACTGGCATTTGTACATCCATAAAAATGACCGAGATATCAGGGTTGGCTTTGTAACATTCAATGGCTTCCTCGCCGTTGCTTGCTTGCACAACATGAGCACCGAGATCATGCAGCATCGCGCTGATCAGTTTTAAATTGGGCGCGTTGTCATCGACGGCCAACACAACGGGCGGCGTACCTGTCATCGCAATGCGTTGTGCGCTGCTGGTCGGGATGTTGTGTGGGATGTTGAGCGTTTGGCACAAAATTTCTAATAGACGACTTTCGGGCAGCGGTTTTTGTAACAGCACAGCGGAAGGAAATAATGACGCCAGTTGCGCGCGTGCAGGAGCTGTCAACGAGAGAATGACAGGGCAGCGTTGTTGTTGGCAGTGATGTATTACTCGTGTGAGTTGCCGCACATCTTGTTCGTTGTAACGGACAGGTAAATTGAACAATAGAGCGTGAATAGGGTGTTCGCTGCCAGCATGGCGATTCAGTGTGGGAATTACTTGATCGATATCATCAGCCAATACCGGTTGTGCGCCCACGGCTGTCAATATGTGACCGCTGGTCAAGCGAGAGAGTTTTTCTTTGTCACACACCAGAATGTGATGGTTCTTCAGGAGGTCATTGCTGTTTTCCGTAGTGGTGGTATTGGCAATATCCAAATTGATGGTGAACCAAAAAGTCGTGTTGCCTGGATCACTGTGGTAGCCAATATCGCCACCCATTTGGCGCACAATATTTCGAGATATCGCTAAGCCTAAACCTGTGCCTGCGTGCTTGCGTGTGGAAGTGCTATCCAATTGCGTAAAGGCTTTAAAAATCTCGTTGTTGCCATTGGGTAAGCCTTTGCCATGATCGGTGACTTCGATTTTGAGCAATGCTTTTTGTTGCTCCAGTATGTCGGCAGCAATGCGTACTTCGATATTATCTTCTTCCGAAAATTTGATGGCATTGCCAATTAAGTTGGTCAGTACTTGTCTGATGCGCAAAGGGTCACCAAGCAAGCGGCGTGGTACATCGCTGTAAATGATGGGTAGTAACTCTAGTCCTTTGTCATGTGCGCCTGGAGCAAGAATTTGTAGCACATCTTCCAGCACTTCTTGAATGTTAAATGAGGTGTAATCCAGAACCAGCTTTCCAGCTTCGATCTTAGAGAGGTCTAGCACATCGTTAATCAGCGTCAGCAAACCCTCGGAAGATTTGCGAATATTGCTTAGGTAGTCCTGTTGTTGTGTGTTGAGCTGTGTTTTAAGTAACAGCTTGCTGAAGCCGATAATGCTGTTGAGCGGCGTACGAATTTCGTGGCTGGTGTTGGCTAGGAATTCAGATTTAATGCGACTGGCTTGCACGGCTTCACGACGCGCCAAGTCCAATTCGATGTTTTGAATTTCGATCGTTTCTAGGGTTTCGCGCAAATCCTGCGTCGATTGTTCGATATGGCTTTGTAAACTGTCTTGCTCTGCCAGTAGAGCTTCGTGCATTTCGGTGATGGCGTTGTCGAGTTCACGCATTTCAATAATGCGGCTATCAGTGATGGGCTCAGTAGTCTCGCCTTTGGCTCGGATGTTGGTGTTGCTGATAATTCTTTTGACAACTTCAGTGAGACGCTCGCCAAACTGCATGGCGAACCAAAAGGCGCCAGCCAGCACGATGAACACAATGCTGATATCAACCAATGTGGTGCGGTATTTATGCAGCATGATGAAACTTTGCGAATACTCTAAACGCGCCCAGCCGATGGGGAGGTTGCGAGGGTCGCTGCTTTCAATACGGATGGAACCTGCAAGGCGTGGTTGTTTTATGGGTATCACCACTTGTCGCGTGTTTTTGGCGCTGAAATCTAGGGTGTCTGAAGTGAAGAGATTCGTTACTGTTTCCAGTTGTGTATGCAAGGGACCTGCATGTGCAATTTCTTTGCTAGTGGCATCGTAAAAACTGATTGAACGCAGCAGAGGATATTCCAGCGCAAGTTGAGCAGTGCTTTCCAGTGTGGCGATATCACCATCTCGTAATGCGCGATAGGCTTGCCGTGCTACTTGCTGGCTGTATACATCGCTCATTTCGTTTTCATACTGTGCAATATCGCGCACCAATGCGTAAGTGAGATAGGCGCCAATTAATAAGGCGCATACGATGCCAGGACCTAGGGCGAATATCGCGATGTAAGTGCGTAGATTGCTATGACGCATTAGGGAATCTGTTTTGTTGTCATGAGTGAAACCACGGTAGAATCCGCGACTGGTTATTATTGTGCAAGGCGGCTATTGCGATGGATTATCCCACAATCGAAAGCTGTATCGGCAACACACCCTTGGTGCGTTTGCAGAGATTGGGGCAGGGCAATAACAACCACATCTTATTAAAGCTGGAAGGCAATAACCCTGCGGGTTCTGTCAAAGATCGCCCTGCCGCCAGTATGATTGCGGAAGCGGAACGCAGCGGCCGCATTCAACCCGGCGACACTTTGATTGAAGCCACCAGTGGCAATACTGGCATAGCCTTAGCGATGGTGGCAGCCATCAAAGGTTATCGCATGATTTTAGTGATGCCTGACAACATGACTGCCGAACGCAAAGCGGCGATGACGGCGTACGGCGCCGAGTTGGTGTTGGTTTCGCAGCAACAGAGTATGGAAGGTGCGCGCGATTTGGCTTTGCAAATGCAAGCAGAGGGGCGTGGCAAAGTGCTGGATCAATTCGGCAACAACGACAACCCGCTGGCACATTACAAAGGCACTGGCCCAGAAATTTGGCAACAGACGACTGGAACAATCACCCATTTTGTGAGTGCGATGGGAACAACCGGTACCATCATGGGTACTTCGCGCTTTTTGAAAGAAAAAAATCCAGCGATTCAAATTGTGGGCCTGCAACCGCAAGAAGGCGCTAGCATTCCCGGTATTCGTCGCTGGTCGCCAGAATACTTGCCAAGTATTTTTGATGCGGCGCGTGTGGATACGGTGATAGATATTGCACAGGAAGACGCCGAGTGCACCATGCGCGATCTTGCGCGCAAAGAGGGCGTTTTTTGCGGCGTTTCTTCCGGTGGTGCGGTGGCTGCTGCGCTGCAGTTGGCAAAAACAGTAAGCAATGCCACTATCGTCGTGATTATTTGTGATCGTGGAGATCGTTATTTGTCTTCTGGTATTTATAACGGTTGAGACGATTTGTTGTTAACAAGTAGCAGTTATCTCTATGGTTAAGATTCGTGAAGATCATCCGCTGGGAGCCAGTGGCGATGTCGATATTGATGTGTGGTTAGCTGGTTTAGAAGCGGCACATGGATTTTCAGCAGAACAAATAATGCAGTTGCGAGCGGCTTGTTTGGCGAGTCATAACGCAGAGCAAACACGCTCTGAATCAGACAAACGCTGGCAGGAAACCAGTTGTTTTCGCACCGGTTTAGAGATGGCCGATATTCTCGGCGAGTTGAACTTAGACGCAGAAACATTAGTGGCGGCTATCTTGTATCGCGCCGTGCGCGAGGAGCGCTTGCCACTGACAGAGGTTGTACAGAATTTTGGGCAAGAAGTAGCGAGTTTGATCGAGGGGGCTTTACGCATGGCATCGGTCAGTGCCATACAAAGCCTCGGCGATGAAGCTGTGTTGGGGCGTACAGCCAATGTGCAGGTAGAAAATCTGCGCAAAATGTTGGTGGCAATCATCGATGATGTGCGTGTTGCCTTAGTCAAAATTGCAGAGCGCACTTGTGCGATTCGTGCGGTAAAAAATGCACCGGAAGAAAAGCGCCGCCGCGTCGCGCGCGAGGTAATGAAAATCTACGCGCCACTTGCGCACCGTTTGGGTATCGGTCACCTCAAATGGGAGCTGGAAGATTTGGCGTTTCGCTATTTGGAGCCTGATGCCTATCGCCATATCGCGCGTTTATTAGACGAGCGCCGCGTTGATCGCCAGCGCTTTATTACCGAAGCCAAAGTGCAGTTAGAAGCCGCATTGCAACAAGCGGGTGTTGAGCCAGATATTACAGGGCGTGCAAAACACATCTACAGTATTTGGCGGAAAATGCGCAATCGCGGCATTGGTTTTTCGCAAGTCTATGACATCCGCGCGCTGCGTGTATTGGTCGCTACGGTGCAAGATTGCTACACAGCCTTGGGAGTCGTGCATGGTTTGTGGCGTAATATTCCCAATGAATTTGATGATTACATCGCCAATCCAAAAGAGAACGGCTATCAATCTTTGCACACGGCGGTCATTGGGCCGGAAGGGAAAGTGCTGGAAGTACAGATCCGCACTTTTGCCATGCACCAAGATGCAGAGTTTGGTGTGTGCGCGCACTGGCAGTACAAAGGCGCTGACAAAGTGAATCAGCAAGGCGAACAAGCCAATAGCTACGATTCAAAAATTGAGTGGCTGCGACAAGTTTTAGCGTGGCACGAAGAAACGGGCGGCAATTTGGATTTGGTCAAAGAGCTGCGCACCAGTGTTGTCCAAGACCGCATTTATGTCTTCACGCCAGAAGGACATGTGATTGATTTGCCCAGCAATGCGACTGCTTTAGATTTTGCGTATCACATTCACACCGGTGTTGGGCATCGCTGCCGTGGCTGCCGTGTGAATGGTCGTGTTGTGCCGCTGTATCACGCGCTGCACACGGGCGACCAAGTGGAAATTATTACAGGCAAGCGCGAAGCGCCCAGCCGCGATTGGCTAACTTCTGGTTTGGAGTATTTACGCACCGTGCGCGCACGCACCAGTGTGCAGCAGTGGTTTCGTCAGCAAGCCGCGGATGAAAACTTGGAGAACGGTCGCGCAATATTGGATCGCGCCTTTCAGCGTTTGGCGGTATCACCGCAACTGGATTTGGAATCGCTTGCGCACACGCTGGGGCATAAAAATCTGCACGATTTGTACATCGCCATTGGTACTGGCGAATGCAGTATGACAGCGGTACTTGATGCGGCGATGCATTCTGGCAATGTCATGTCGCAATCGGAGTTGTTGCTGGAATGGGATGAGCAGATGGAAACGCTCTCGCGCTCTATTGTCGGTGCTGAAGGACATAACTTGCGTTTAGCGCCGTGTTGCAATCCTGCAGAAGGCGATGCTGTTGTCGGTGTGATGGATGCTGATAATGTTGTCTCAGTGCACCAGCAATCCTGCGATCAGGCGTTGCAGATGCAGTTGGATCATCCTGAACAAATTATTGCAGTGAATTGGGGTGGTGTGCGCCGCAGTACATTTCCAGCATCTATTGCCGTGCGCGCTTACGACCGGCGAGGTTTATTGCGCGACATTAGCTCACTGTTAGATAAAGAAGAAGCCAATGTCATTCGTTTAGATACAGTGACCGACCAGCAAACCCGCTTGGTAGAAATGCAAATTACCTTGGAAGTGGAGAGCTTTCAGTTATTGAGTCGTTTGCTGGAAGCCATCAACCAGATCCCCAATGTATATAAAGCTAGCAGGCAGGTGTGATCTTTCTTCTATATATACATTTTGGAGAGAGGTGGACAACTTGAGTAAGCAGATTCAGCTGTGTAAGGTAGCGAACATTATCAAATCAACGGCCTGAATAGGCATCAAGTGTGTGGAGTGTAAAAAATGAAAGTTATCTTGTTGGGCGCACCCGGTGCTGGCAAAGGCACACAAGCAAAATTGATTATGGAAAAAATGGGTATCCCGCAAATTTCTACTGGTGATATGTTGCGCGCTGCTGTTGCTGCTGGCACGGCATTGGGCTTGCAAGTAAAAGACATCATGGCATCCGGCGGTTTAGTGTCAGATGATTTGATCATCGCCTTGGTGAAAGAACGCATCACACAGCCAGATTGTGCAAAAGGTTTCTTATTTGACGGTTTCCCTAGAACGATTCCACAAGCCGAAGCCATGCAGCGTGCGGAAGTGCAAATTGATCGTGTGATTGAAATTGATGTGCCAGACCAAGACATCATCAGCCGACTCAGTGGTCGCCGTGTGCACGAAGCTTCAGGACGCGTGTATCACATTGAACACAATCCGCCACAAGTGGCAGGTGTGGATGATGTGACCGGCGAAGCTTTGATACAAAGAACAGATGATACCGAAGCAACCGTGCGCAAACGCTTGCAGGTGTATCACGAGCAGACGCGCCCCTTGGTGGATTTTTATCAGCAACACGGTGGCGATAATGTTTATCGCAATGTGCCTGGTGTTGGCAGCGTGGAGGAAATCAGCCGTCGCGTGCTGGCCGCATTGCAGTGAAACAACACGCAGTCATTCTGGTTTATCTCGGCTCACCTATCGCACCTGAGCCTTCTGCCATTCGGCAATTTCTCAATTCCTTTCTTTCCGACCCGCGCGTGGTAGAGATACCACGCTGGCTTTGGTTGCCTTTGTTAAGAGCGGTTATTTTGCCGCTGCGTAGTCAGCGCGTAGCAAAATTGTATCGGTCGATATGGACAGAACAAGGTTCACCACTGACAGCAATTACGCAGCGTCAAGCTGAGCGATTGGAAAAGTCACTCAACACAAGCGATGTGATAGTTCGCGCAGCAGCAGTCTATGGCATGCCATCAATCGCACAGTGTATTGATGATCTGCGTAAACAGGGCATCGAACAGTTTTTAGTGTTACCGATGTACCCACAGTATTCCGCTACGACCACCGCTGCGGTGTACGATCAAGTTGCAGCGCTATTTACGCAGCAACGCTATGTGCCCGATATTCGCATTGTCAGAGAATATTGCTACCGCAAGGACTACATCGCTGCATTAGCGCAGTCGATTCGCCAACATCGTGCAAAAAACGGTACTGCCGATGTGTTGCTGTTTTCTTTTCACGGGATTCCACAAGCTTGTGTTGATCGTGGCGATCCCTATTACGAACAGTGCAAATACACTGCAGAAGCCGTGGCAAATGCATTGAGTCTTGCTAATGAGCAGTGGCGCATTGGTTTTCAGTCACGCTTTGGTCGTGCGAAATGGTTGCAGCCGTACACAGATGAGGTGTTGGCATCGTTGCCAGCAAGTGGAGTTCGTCGCGTTGATGTTGTCTGTCCGGCGTTTGCGGCGGATTGTTTGGAGACCCTAGAAGAAATTGAACATGGGAGTCGACATTGCTTCATGGCTGCTGGCGGTGAATATTTTTCGCGCATTGATTGTCTCAACGACTCGGATGAGCACATTGCTGTCTTGCATTCCATCGTTGTTGAAAATGGTTTTGGTGCTGCTAAAAAGTAAATACGAAAGTGTTCACGGCGCTTTTTTATAAAAAATTAGCCAAAATGATGAAAAAAAGTCCTGATTTAGGCAAAAAACTGTTTTAGATGGATGCAAAACGCAAAAAATTAAAATAATATCTGTGTCAAGCCCGTATGGGAGTGGTTACGAGCTTGTAGTATCTAACTATTAACACTACCAACCATTGAGGAATGAAACATGGCAAAGTCAAAAAGAAAGCTCCAGCTAAGCGCAAAGTCGCCGCTAAACCAGCTAAAGCACTGTCTGCTTCAGCAATCGTTAGCGCCCTGAAAGCCAAACTGGCTGCCAAGGCAGAAGCTGATCTGCAAAAAGCACAGGCGAAGTTCGTTGCTAAGTGGTCGAAGAAGCGTGCTGCTGCTGATAAGAAGAAACTGGCCTCTGCTAGCAAGAAAGCAGCCAAGAAAGCTGCCGCCGCTGCTAAGAAAGCTGCTGCCAAAGCTAAAGTAGCAGAAAGAAAAGCTGCTGCTAAAGCTAAAGTAGCTGCTAAAAAAGCTGCTGCTAAAGCTGCTAAAGCCGCTAAAAAGCAAGCTAAGGCTGCTAAGAAGGTTGCAGCTAAGCCAGCAAAAGCGAAGAAAGCCAAAGCGGCTAAGCCAGCAAAAGCGAAGAAAGCCAAAGCTGCTAAGCCAGCCAAGAAAAAAGCTGGTGCTAAAAAAGGCCGTCGCGCTGCCAAGAAGTAATGCACGCGTAGGTTGATAAAAACCCCCGGCAACCCCGGGGGTTTTTTTTAAGCGAGAGATACGGTTTGAATATATTGGCGATTGATACCACGGGTTCAGAATGTTGCGTAGGTATTGCTAGGCAGGACGGTCTGCATTTTTTGCAGACAAAGTCTTCTGCGCAGTCTCACTCGCGTTGCATTCTCTCCACAATCGACGCTCTATTGTGTGATGCGGCATTGTCGCTATCGGATTTGCAGTTATTGGTGTGGAATGCGGGTCCAGGTTCGTTTACCGGCATACGCATTGCCGCTAGCGTGGTGCAATCTTTGAGCTATAGCTTACAAATCCCTTTCCTGTCTGTGTCTGCTTTAGAGGCGCTTGCCTTTGCATCGGCGCGCACCTTGGATGAGAGCAATCAAGAGCGGCGCATTAAAGTCGCCGTTGATGCGCGTATGAACGGCATCTATTGGGCAAGCTTTTTTTATAGTTCGAGTGGTGAGCTAAAGCGCACAGAAGATGACCATTTGATAAGCCTAGAGGTGTTTGCGGCGCAAAGTGAGCAAATGGAATTGGGTACGGTATACGCTGGAGATGTTTGGCTAACTACTGGAAAAAAAACACATGTCAACGCAGCGATTGGCGATTTAATCGCATTGGCACAAACAAAACCGCAACAAGCGTGGCAATATCGAGCTGAAGAATGTTTGCCAAATTATGTGCAGTCGAGCATTAATTGGCAAAAGCGCGCCCGCTACCAAACACCTTAGAACAGATAGTCATCGCCACTTTGGGTTGCCTCTCCCTCTTGAGCGTCGGGCGAACCGTTATTTTCTGCATCATCACCGCGAAAAATTTCAAACTCGCCGCTGACATCCGTCTTGTCAGACGCTTGTTCTGCATCGGCATGTGCTCTCGCAGTAACCAGCCCCGACGGCATTGTTCTCTCAATCACAGGTTGGTCTTTGAGTGCTTCGCGCATGTATGAAATCCAGATGGGCAGTGCAGCGGTACCGCCAAATTCGCGTTTACCCAGCATAGTGTTGTCGTCAAATCCAACCCATGCAGCGGTAGCTATTGCGGGGTTGTAACCAACAAACCAAACATCGGTAGGTCCGTTCGTTGTTCCTGTTTTACCCGCAATGTCAGAACGGTTGAGTACGGTAGCAGCATGCCCTGTGCCGCGTCGAATAACATCCTTCAGCATATTGTCGATAATGTACGCTGTTTGTTCGTCGACAACACGCGGTGCAAGTGTCGTTATGTTGTCTGTACTTGTTTGTGTGTCAGCCGCACAGTCTGCGCAAACGACCTTGTGTTTTTGTTGATAGACAACATTTCCTTTAGGGTCGGCAATTTGCTCCACTAAAAAAGGCTCCACTTTGAATCCGCCATTGGACAGCACGGTGTATGCCGTTGCCATGGTGAGAGGCGTGAATGCGTGAGAGCCCAAAGCTATAGAAAGATTTGGATCCATGTTTTGTGTATCAAACCCAAATCGCGGCAAACTGCTGATCAGTGATTTCACGCCAATACTTTGCAGCAGACGGATGGCAACCATGTTGCGCGATTGATACAGAGCCTGTCGCAGTGGAATCATGCCGAGATAAGTACCGCCATGGTTTTCTGGTCGCCATGGTTTCGACATCCCAGCTTCCTGAAAGACAATGGGAGAATCGTCTACGAGTGTTGCAGGTGTGTACCCATTTTCTAGTGCCTTTAGATAGATAAAAGGCTTAAAGCTAGAGCCGGGTTGCCGGAGTGCTTGTGCTGCACGATTGAACTTGCTGTAGGCAAAGTCGGTTCCGCCAGATAGCGCAATGATTGCACCTGTTTTGCTGTCGAGAGAAGCGAGTGCAGCTTGAATGCGTGGAATTTGGCTGATCTCCCATTTATTTTCACCGGTGCTGTGTAAGCGAATGAGATCACCTACTTGATACACTTCAGCAAAACTTTTTGGTGCTGGAGCAATATAGTTTTCAGATTTATAAGGTTGTAGGCGTTTTGCTTCCGAGGCGCTCCAGTTAAGGGTGACACTACGATTATTGGAGAGCACAAGAGAGAGCGACGATTTGTTGATACTCGCAACAATCGCCGGTTCAAGAGTACCCACTTTGCCATAGTCCCTCAGTACAACAGACCAGTAGCTAGGCATTTGTTTGGCGGGTAGCGTTGGGACAGGAAATTGTTTTTCAGCGCCGCGATAACCGTGGCGTTTGTCGTAATCAACCGCGCCGTCCCACACGGCTTTTTGTGCGTCTAGCTGCAGGCGTGAATCGACAGTGGTGCGCACGATATAACCGCCGTTGTAGGCTTCGCTGCCCAGTTTTTCGACCGCAAATTGTCTGGCCATTTCAGCGATATAAGGCGCATCAATATCCGTCTTTAGGCCGTGATAGGTGGCGACTTCTGGTTCGGCCAATGCTTTATCGTGAGCGGTTTTATCGATATAACCCAAAGATAACATGCGCCCTAAAATCCAGTTGCGTCTTATGAGCGCGCGCTCAGGATTCACCAGCGGGTTGTACTTAGACGGCGCTTTAGGTAGCCCCGCCAACATTGCCCACTGTGCAAGGGATAACTGATCTAATGTTTTTCCGTAATAAACATACGCGGCTGATTGTGCACCGTAGGCTTTGTGGCCTAGATAAATTTTATTGACATACAAACTAAAGATTTGTTCTTTTTGTAGAGTCCTTTCGAGTTGTATAGAGAGAAGAATTTCATTGAATTTACGGATAAAAGATTTTTCAGAACTGAGAAAAAAATTGCGTGCTAACTGCATGGTGATTGTGCTACCACCTGACCGAATACGCCCTGTTTTGGCCAGTTCACTGGCAGCTCGAGCTAAGCCTGTAGGGTCAACGCCGCCATGTGTGAAAAAACGGTCGTCTTCAGCAGCTAGTACAGCTTTTATATAAGAGGGAGGAAGAGCTGAATAAGGCAATGGTTCGCGACGCATTTCACCAAACTCGCCCAACAACAAGCCATCTTTGCTGATTATTTTTAGTGGAGTTTGCAGCTTCAGATCGACAATGCTGTCTATTTTGGGTAGCTGAGGCCCTAAATAAAGGGTAAAGCCACAGATAACAGCAGTTCCAGCGGCTAAAACAAGCATGATACTCAGGAAGGTGACTCGAATGAGCCAGAGAAGATGTCGCATCAAAAGTCTTTTAAATCAATATGTTGGAGTTTGTTTGTGAGGATTTACTGCAGTGTTGGTATTATAAATGTGATTTTGTGAATTAGGTATCAGTTTGGGTGCTTGCAGACCTTACTTAAAGTAATGTAGCATCACCTCGTCGTAAGTATCGGATGCGAATAGGAAAATGGCTATTTCAGGACTCTTCCAAAGAAAACAACCACCCGTACTGGGGTTGGACGTTAGTTCGACATCAGTGAAGCTGTTGGAGCTGAGCCGTAGCGCAGCAGGTTACCGCGTTGAGAGTTACAGCGTTAAGCCGCTCCCCCCTAGTGCGGTAGTAGAAAAGAATATAGCAGAACAGGATGCCGTTGCGGATGCGATTAGCAGAGCCGTTCAACAATCTAAGACCAAGCTGAAACATGCAGCCGTTGCAGTTGCTGGTTCAGCTGTTATTACCAAAATCATCGAAATGCCTGCTGGATTGGATGGAGATGCTCTAGATCTCCAGATTCGTATGGAGGCTGACCAATACATTCCTTATCCCATCGATGAAGTGGCGTTAGATTTTGAAGTTATTGGCCTTGTACCTGGTCAGGCAGATCGCGTTGAGATACTGCTGGCGGCTTGTCGTAGCGAGAATGTTGATAGTCGTAAGGAAGCTATTGAAGATGCCGAGCTAATTGCCTCGGTTGTTGATGTTGAGGCTTATGCAATGGAGCGAGCGTTTTCTCTGATTCTGCCGCAGTTGGGTGGGGGTGAGGATTCTGTTGTCGCCATTGTGGATGTTGGTGCAACCATGACCACCTTGAATGTATTGCACGGAGGCAAAATTATTTACACGCGCGAGCAGTTGTTTGGAGGCAAGCAATTAACTGAAGAAATTCAGCGGCGCTATGGCTTGTCAAACGAAGAAGCGGGTCTTGCTAAAAAACAAGGCGGCTTGCCAGATGATTATGAGAGTGAAGTTCTGCAACCATTCAAAGATGCAGTAGTGCAGCAAATAACGCGCTCCTTACAGTTTTTCTTTTCTTCCAGCGACTTTAACGAAGTTGATTACATCGTTCTGGCTGGAGGCGTGGCCTCTATGGAAGGCCTCAGTGATTTGGTGCAGGGCAAATTAGGAACACCAACCACCGTTGCAAATCCTTTTGCCAATATGTCGGTGGCTTCCCGCATCAATCCGGTTGATTTGAGCAATGATGCGCCTGCCTTAATGATTGCGACAGGTTTGGCTCTAAGGAGTTTTGACTGATGGCCACAAAAATTAACCTGCTTCCTTGGCGCGCTGAGCTGCGGGAGCAAAGAAAGAAAGAGTTTCTGGCGGTTTTGGGAGCGAGCGCCGTTGTAGGGCTTCTCGTTTTTGCTGTTTGGTATATGGCGATTGCAGGCTTCATCAGCCATCAACAGCAACGAAATGCAAAAATTCAAAATGAGATTTCGCTGTTGGATCAAAAAGTTGCTGAAATTGATGCATTGAAAAAGCAGCGTAATGACATGATTGATCGAATGAAAGTTATTCAGAGTTTGCAGGGAACTCGCCCATTAATTGTCCATATTTTTGATGAGCAGGTTAGCAAGTTGCCAGACGGGGTTTTCTTTAGTCGCGTTGAGCGAAAGGGAGAGAAGATTTTGATCAGCGGTACTGCGGAGTCAAATAACAGAGTTTCCACCTTGATGCGCGACCTGAATAACTCCGAGTGGCTAAAAAACTCAGTATTAACGAAGGTAGAGGCTAACCCGTCATTTGGAGACCAAGGAACAAATTTTGATCTAAGTGTCGATGTGGTTTTGCCCGATAACGATAAAAAAGATAACGCCAAAAAAGAGGGTGAAAAATAATGTCACTCCAAGATAATTTAGAAAAAATTAAAAATGATTTCAGTAATTTGGACCCGGAAAACATGGGTTCATGGCCGCTGCCTGTCAAAGTTGTTTGTTGGGTGCTGATGGCTATAATCGTGATTGTTCTCTCTTATCAGTTTGTATTAAAAGAACAAACGGCGGTGCTCGATCAGGAAATTCAAAAGGAGCAGACGCTGCGCACTAGCTTTGAAAGCAAGGTTGGTGAAGCTGCAAATCTGGAAGCGTACAGGGCTCAAATGAAAGAGATGAAGGAATCTTTCGATGCGTTAGTTTTACAGTTGCCCAAAGACACCGAGGTGCCTGGGTTGCTGGATGACATATCCAACACGGGGCAATCTAGTGGGTTGAATATTGAATCCATCAAATTGTTGCCAGAAAAGAAAGCTGATTTTTATGTGGAGCTGCCAATTGATATCCAAGTGAGTGGTGGATATCACGACTTTGCTACCTTCGCTAGTGGAATTGCGGGTTTGCCGCGTATCGTGACTTTACATGATTTCCTTATTGCTCCTGTGGATGCTAAGTCAGGAGCAAGCAAAGCAAGTAGTGATGTGCGTAATAGTGAAGAACTTACTATGACGATCACAGCAAAAACTTATCGATACGGTAATTCGTCATCTAATGATGCTGCCAAGAAGGGCAAGGATGGTGGCAAATGAATAGTAAAAACAACCTCACACTCAAGATTATTGTGATGTCGTGCGCCTCTTTATTAATGGGGGGGTGCGGTGACAGTGGTTTATCAGACCTAGATAGTTACATGCAAGAAGTGCGGTTGAGGCCAGTTCCGCCGATTGAGCCAATTCCAACATTTCCACAGTTCGAGGCTTTTATATACAAAGCTGCAGGGAAGCGTAGCCCATTTGAAAAGCCTCAGGCTTTGATCGAGATTGAAATTGATGGGAATAAAGTAACGGGTGGTGCGGTTGTAAAGCCGGATGAATTGCGGCCTAAGGAATATCTTGAGCAATACAATATCAGCTCAATAACCATGGTTGGCACAGTTACAAAGGATGGCGAAATATGGGGGTTAGTTGATGACGGAACATCTAATATCCACCGTGTGCAAGTGGGTAACTACATGGGGCGTAACCATGGAAAAGTGTTTCATATTGATAATGGGCGCATTGATTTAAAGGAAATCGTGCCTAATGGGGACGATTTGTGGGTAGAGCGTCCTAAGACGCTGCAATTACGCGAATCCGCAGAACAATAATTGATCCGGGTAAATAAAATGACACATCAGTTAAATACAACTGGAAAGGAAAGGGGTGGCCTTGTGAATAATATGAAAAAAATATTGGTGGCGACTTCGCCGATTCTTTTTTCTTTCTTGGCTGTGGCTGCACAAGCTACAACATTGAAAAACATTTCATTTGCGTCACTTCCAGGTGACAAGTTTGAAGTAAAAATGGATTTCGATGTTAAGCCTCCCGAGCCAAAGGGCTATAACATTGATAAGCCCGCTCGTGTTGTCATGGACTTTGAGGGCGTTGATAGTGCGCTTAAAGAGAAAAAATATCCGCTATCTTTTGGTAGCGCGAAGAGCGCGAATGTGTTGTCTGATGGCGGCAGAACGCGCTTGATTTTGAATATGACACAATTGGAAACCTATAAAACACGGTTTGAAGGCAGTAGCTTCATCATGACCGTTGGCAAGAGTGAGATTCAGGAAGTTAGTAAAAAAGGCGTCAGCTTGGCTGAGAAGATCGCTTCAGATACTTCGACTTATGGATCTGCCATTAAGGATGTCGATTTCCGTCGTGGTGAGGGCGGTGAGGGTAAAGTTGTTATTTCAATGACTGATCCCAATGTTAATGTGGGTGTTGAGGACACAGGCAATCAAATCACTGTAAATTTCGGCGGGACGCAATTGCCTGTAGCTCTGAGAAGAAAATTGGATGTGGTTGATTTCGCTACGCCGGTTCAATCTGTATCGTCTGATTTCAGCGGCGGCAATGCGGTATTTACCATTAAGTCGAACGGTAACTATGACTACATGGCGTACCAGACAGACAATCAATATGTAATTAGTGTTAAGCAATTGTCTGAAAAGGAACAGGAAGAGCGTGCACAGAAATTTAGTTATGTTGGTCAAAAGCTGTCATTAAACTTCCAAGACATTCCTGTGCGTTCTGTGTTGCAGCTAATTGCTGACTTTACAGAGCTGAACTTGGTTGCCAGTGATACGGTTGAAGGAAAAATCACACTGCGCCTAGATAATGTGCCTTGGGATCAGGCCTTGGATTTGGTGTTGAAAACCAAAGGTCTAGATAAGCGCCAAGTTGGTAATGTGCTGATGGTCGCTCCGGCTGCTGAAATTGCTACGCGTGAGCGTGAAGAAATTGAAACCGCGAAGCAAATGCGAGAGCTTGCTCCAATTCGTACGGAGTTTTTGCAAATCTTGTACGCAGATGCAAATGATATTTATAAATTATTTGAAAAGTCTGGCGGGGTGAGTGCAAATGGGCAGTCAGAGGAGAGTTTACTGTCAGCGCGTGGCTCAGCAACGCTTGATAGCAGAACCAACTCTATTACTGTCCATGATACAGAGGCAAAAATTCAACAGATTCGTGATTACATCAAGCGCATTGATATCCCTGTGCGCCAAGTGTCTATCGAAGCGCGTATAGTAAAAGCCACTTCAGGTTTCCGCGAAGATTTGGGTGTGATGTGGGGTTTAGATCTTAGTGCAAAAGATACTTTTGTTAATGGGTCTATTAATAATGTGTTGAGTGGCAATAATGCCCTATTTAGAAACAGGGGCGATAAGTCGGGCTCTTATGTAAAACCGGACGATCTTGACATTATCAGTACGCCTACTGGTGCTGACTCCATGGTTGTCGATATGCGAGCTAAGCCAGAAGAGGGTGATCCGGGTTCGTTTTCAATCGGGTTGCTGGGCAATGATGGCTGGTTGGCTGTTGAGCTCTCAGCATTAGAAAAAACAGGTAAGGGCGAAGTCGTTTCTCAGCCAAAAGTAATTACTGGCGATAAGCAGAAGGCTGTGATTAAAAGTGGTCAGGAAATTGGTTATCAAGAAGCCTCGTCTAGTGGTGCGTCTACTACATCTTTCAAAGAAGCAGTGCTGAAACTTGAGGTTACTCCGCAAATTACACCAGATGATCGCATTATTATGGATTTGATCATTAACAAGGATAGCATTGAGAGTTTTGTTGCCGGTATTCCTGTTATCGCCACCACGGAATTGACCACGCGCGTTTTGGTTAACAACGGAGAGACCGTGGTGCTTGGTGGTATCTTTGAGAACGAAACGGTAGACGAGGTGAAGAAAATTCCTTTCTTGGGTGATCTACCTTTGGTTGGGCGCTTCTTCCGTAACACATCACAGAGTGATAGCAAGACAGAGTTGTTGATCTTCGTAACGCCTCGCTTGTTGCAGGATCCACTTGCTGATAAGCGTTGATGTGTGAAGGCGTTAATCAGTCCGTTGTCGGTACGCAAGATGGCAGTTTGCCAAATCTGTATCTTGTCGGCCCCATGGGGGTCGGCAAGACTACAGTAGGAAAGGCGCTAGCTGATGCGCTGCACCTAAAATTTGTAGATGTTGATAGGGAGATTGAGCTGCGCGCTGGCGCAGATATTCCTTGGATTTTCGATGTTGAAGGCGAAGTAGGATTCAGGCTTCGTGAATCACGCACCCTCGAAGAAATTGCTGCGCAGCCAGGCCAACTGATAGCGACAGGCGGCGGTATCGTACTCTCTCCAGTTAATCGCACAATCATAAAAAATACAGGCTTTTGCGTGTATTTGAAGGCAGAATTGCAACAGTTAGTGCAGCGAGTTGGTCGCGACAAGAAGCGTCCGTTGCTAAGAAATGGTAACCCTCGAGAGATTCTGCAAAAAATCATTGAAGAGCGAGAGTCGTTGTACATGGATGTGGCTGACTGCGTTGTGCAAACCAGTGCTAAGCCCATGAGGTATGTCGCTCGTGAGGTTATTCGCTTATACAGGTTGCACTATAATTGCTGACAGTGTTTTGTCGTGATTGGTGTGTGCTGTGAAAACGCTTTCTGTTGAGCTGGGTAGCAGGTCTTACCCGATTTATATCGGTAACGGACTATTAAATAACGCCTCCTATTTGTCTTCTCACTTGGCTGCCAAGCAGGTTTTGATTGTTACCAATGATCGTATTGCGCCCTTGTATTTAGAAAAAGTGAAACAGTTGTTTTCTGGACAGACATGCCACGCTGTTGTGCTTCCCGATGGTGAAAAGCATAAGAACCTAGAAACCGTGAACCTTGTCTTTGATACATTGATTCGTGAAAAGCACAGCAGAACAACTACGCTGGTAGCACTGGGCGGTGGCGTAATTGGTGATATGACGGGTTTTGCTGCTGCCTGTTATCAGCGTGGCGTAGCATTTATGCAAATTCCCACTACTTTACTGGCGCAGGTTGATTCTTCGGTGGGCGGAAAAACGGGTGTGAATCACCCGCTGGGAAAAAACATGATCGGCGCTTTTCATCAGCCGGAATGTGTGTTGATTGATGTGGAAACATTGAACACATTGCCGGATCGTGAGTATCGGTCTGGTCTGGCTGAGGTGATTAAGTACGGCCTTATCAATGACAAACCGTTTTATGAGTGGTTGCAGGAAAATGCTGATCTTTTGTTGCAAAGAAATTCAGATGCGTTGGTTCACGCTATCGAATGTTCGTGCAGCAATAAGGCCAATATCGTTGCAGTTGATGAAAAAGAGATGGGTGTTCGTGCGCTGTTGAATTACGGCCACACCTTTGGGCATGCCATTGAAGCTTGGCAAAATTACACGGGTTATTTACATGGCGAGGCGATTGCTATTGGCTCGGTGATTGCTGCTGAACTGTCGGTTAGCTTGGGTCTGTTGTCTCAAAAAGACGGTAATGCCGTGCGCACTATCATGGCGCGGTTGGGTTTGCCGACATGTGCTCCAGCAGGCATGACTGCGGATGACTTTATTGAATTTATGCAGCGTGACAAAAAAATCTTGGATGGCAGCTTGCGTCTGATTCTGCTTGAAGCTATTGGTAAAGCGGTGATTAAAGATTCCGTGCCTATTGATCTAATTAATCGAGCGATAGATGCCTGTCGCGAAGATGTTGGGCGGTGAACAGTTTGAACGACTATCCATCCAGAAAAGAGCCATTTGTTTCTGATGCTACAGCTTCCGATGTCGATCCGGAGTTGATAGAAGAAACATACAGTGGCTTTACCGCTGAAAACAGACGCGATCATGTGGCGGTTACAGCGCGACATAGCAAGCAGCAAGTTTTTTTGTTGCCGTTGTTGATTGTGGTGTGTATTTGTTTGGGCGGTATTGTATGGCTGGTAAGTCGATCAGGCGAGGAGTCGCAGCAAAGCGTTGTACTGCAACCTTTATCCGTAGTGCCGCCGCAGCCAGTCAGTGCTGAACCTCCTGTGCTGCAGCCATCCGCACAGCAAGCACCTCCGCCTGCCGCATTGCAAAGCTCCAATGCCAATGTGCCTGAAGCCATCGCGCAGCCAGTGAGTGTGACTTCAAAGCCGGTTGTTCCGCCCAAAACCGATACGAAGTTGACGCCTGCAGAGAATAAACAGACAACGCCCAAGAAAGTGGCAAAGCCAACACCGACTGCTGAAAAGCCTGTTAAATCCGGTGGCGTGAAGTGGAAGGCGAAGCCAGATAACTACACTGTACAGTTGATTGCAGCTTTCAATGAATCTGGTGTCGAGCGCATCAGAGCACAATTGCCCCCAACAACGCCCAGTACCATTCACAAAACAACTAAAGACGGCAAGCCGTGGTTCATTTTGGTTTACGGCTCTTTTGCTACAAAGCAGGAGGCGCAGACCGCACTGTCTGAGTTACCGGACGCACCGAAAAAGGGCGTGAAACCTTGGGTGCGCAAACAGGGCGAGGTTTTCGCGCAATAGACTGGTATTGCTGCACTTTTTCCTTCACAAGAGGTGGGTTTTTTCGCTAGAATCGCCCCCCCTTGCCCTCCCAGCAATGTTTCAAATCACTCTAGTTAGTAGCGGAGAAGAGTTATGCGTGCGCGCGGCTTATACAACCCGTCCAATGAACACGATGCCTGCGGTATCGGGTTTGTCGCCCATATAAAAGGCCAAAAGAGTCACTCTATTATTGAGCAAGGCCTGCAGATTCTGGAAAACCTTGAGCATCGCGGCGCGGTGGGGTCTGACCCGTTGATGGGCGACGGCGCGGGTATTTTGATCCAGATTCCTGACCAGTTTTACCGCGAAGAAATGGCAAAACAGGGCGTAAACCTGCCGCCCGCCGGTGAGTACGGTGTGGGCATGGTATTTTTGCCGAAAGAATCAGCTTCGCGCATTGCTTGCGAGCAAGAAATTGAGCGCGCTGTGCGCAACGAAGGGCAGGTAATTTTGGGGTGGCGCGATGTGCCGGTTGACTTGGCTATGCCCATGTCGCCCACCGTGCGCGCCAAAGAGCCTGTGATCCGTCAGATTTTTATTGGCCACAGTCAAAGCGTGTTGGTAACAGATGCGTTAGAACGCAAGCTGTATATCATCCGCAAGTCATCGGGGCACGCTATTCAGTCTTTGAAATTGCGTCACGGCAAAGAGTTCTTCGTGCCTTCGATGTCGGCGCGCACGGTCGTTTATAAGGGCTTGTTGTTAGCTAACCAAGTTGGTGTTTATTACAAAGATTTACAAGATCCGCGCTGCGTATCCGCATTGGCGCTGGTGCATCAACGTTTCTCAACCAACACCTTCCCAGAATGGCCATTGGCGCATCCGTATCGCATGATCGCGCACAACGGTGAAATCAATACCGTGAAAGGCAATTTCAACTGGATGCGCGCGCGCGAAGGTGTGATGAAATCTGCTGTGTTGGGCGATGATTTACAGAAATTGTTCCCGCTGATTTATGAAGGGCAATCTGATACCGCATGCTTCGATAATGCGCTGGAATTGCTGGTGATGGCGGGCTATCCGATTGCGCAAGCAATGATGATGATGGTGCCTGAAGCGTGGGAAAACCACACGTTGATGGATGAAAATCGTCGCGCGTTTTACGAATACCACGCGGCAATGATGGAGCCGTGGGATGGTCCTGCGGCACTGGCGTTTACGGATGGCCGTTACATCGGTGGCACCTTGGATCGCAACGGTCTGCGCCCAGCGCGTTTTATCGTCACCGATGATGACTTGGTAGTGATGGCATCAGAATCTGGCACGCTGCCAATTTCCGATGCGAATATCACCAGAAAATGGCGCTTGCAGCCAGGAAAAATGTTCCTGATTGATTTGGAAGAAGGTCGCATCATTGGCGACAAAGAGTTGAAGGATACTTACGCCAGCGCCAAACCTTACAAAGCATGGATTAATTCTGTGCGCATCAAATTGGAAGAATTGAAAGCGGCGGATGCTGCTGTTGATGCGTCAACGGTGAGTTTGTTGGATCGTCAGCAGGCTTTTGGTTATACGCAAGAAGACATCAAAACCATTTTGTCTACGATGGCGCAAAACGGCGAAGAAGCTACCGGCTCGATGGGCAATGACTCACCGCTGGCGGTGATGTCCGATAAATTGAAGCCGCTGTACAGCTACTTCAAACAGTTGTTTGCGCAGGTTACCAATCCGCCTATCGATCCAATTCGTGAAGCGATGGTGATGTCCTTGGTGTCTTTCATCGGCCCGAAACCGAATTTGCTGGATACCAATAACATCAACCCGCCGCTGCGTTTGGAAGTGTCGCAGCCGGTGTTGGATGTGGCGGACATGCAGCGTATTCGCGGCATTGATGCATTGACTGGCGGCAACTTCAAATCGTTTGAACTCAATATTTGTTACCCCGTTGCATGGGGCAAAGAAGGTGTAGAAGCGCGCTTGGCTTCTCTGTGTGCCAAAGCGGTTGATGCGATCAAAGATGGTTACAACATTTTGGTTGTGTCTGATCGAAAAATGGACGCAGAACACGTTGCAATTCCCGCGCTGTTGGCAACGGCCGCTATTCATCAGCACTTGGTGAGAAAAGGTTTGCGCACAGCTACAGGTTTGGTGGTAGAAACAGGCTCGGCAAAAGAAGTACATCACTTTGCTTTGTTGGGCGGTTACGGTGCAGAAGCTGTGCATCCGTATTTGGCTATTGAAACATTGGCAGAATTGGCGAACAGTTTGCCTGGCGAATTGACGGCTGAAAAAGCGGTTTACAACTTCAAAAAAGCCATCAGTAAAGGCTTGATGAAAGTCATGTCCAAAATGGGCATCTCGACTTACATGTCTTACTGCGGCGCGCAAATTTTTGAGGCGATTGGCTTGAATCGCGCCTTGGTGGATAAATATTTCACCGGCACACCCTCTAATGTGGAAGGCATTGGGTTGTTTGAAATTGCTGAAGAAGCCATTCGTTTACACAAACAAGCGTTTGGCAACGACCAAGTGTTGGCTTCTATGTTGGATGCGGGTGGCGAGTATGCTTTCCGTGTGCGCGGTGAAGAGCATATGTGGACGCCGGATGCGATTGCCAAATTGCAGCATTCCACAAAAACCAACAGCTACAGCACATATAAAGAATACGCACAGATCATTAACGACCAAAGCCAGCGTCACATGACGCTGCGCGGTTTGTTTGAGTTCCGTTTTGACAAAGCGCAGCCTATTCCTGTGGAAGAAGTGGAGCCGGCAAAAGAAATCGTGAAGCGTTTTGCTTCCGGCGCAATGTCATTGGGTTCGATCAGCAGTGAAGCGCACACCACCTTGGCAGTGGCAATGAACCGCATTGGTGGTAAATCGAATACAGGTGAAGGCGGTGAAGATCCATTGCGTTATCGCGGTGAACAGAAAGGTGTGACGATTAAAGATGGCGACACCATTGCCTCGGTGATCGGCAGCGATCGCATCGTGGCGGATATTCCGCTGCAAGCGGGCGATTCACTGCGTTCGCGCATCAAACAGGTAGCGGCTGGGCGCTTTGGTGTCACGGCTGAATATTTGAATTCTGCCGATCAAATCCAGATCAAAATGGCGCAAGGCGCAAAGCCGGGTGAAGGCGGTCAGTTGCCCGGTGGCAAAGTGTCGGAATACATCGCACAACTGCGTTTTTCTGTGCCGGGTGTGGGCTTGATTTCACCGCCTCCGCATCACGATATTTATTCCATCGAAGATTTGGCGCAGTTGATTCACGATTTGAAAAACGCCAATCCACGCGCTGATATTTCGGTGAAGTTGGTGGCTGAAGTGGGTGTAGGTACTGTTGCTGCTGGTGTGGCTAAAGCGAAATCGGATCACTTGGTGATTGCCGGTCACGATGGCGGCACTGGTGCGTCACCATTGTCTTCTGTAAAACACGCCGGTGCGCCGTGGGAATTGGGTCTCTCTGAAACGCAACAAACACTGGTGCTCAACGGTTTGCGCAGCCGTATTCGCGTGCAAGCGGATGGTCAAATGAAAACCGGTCGCGATGTAGTGATTGCAGCGCTGCTGGGCGCTGATGAAGTCGGTTTTGCTACGGCGCCTTTGGTGGTGGAAGGCTGCATTATGTTGCGCAAATGCCATTTGAATACTTGTTCAGTCGGTGTGGCCACGCAAGATCCAGTGTTGCGCAAAAAGTTTTCTGGCAAGCCTGAACATGTGGTGAATTATTTCTTCTTTGTGGCGGAAGAAGCGCGTCAAATTATGGCGCAGCTTGGTGTGCGTACATTTGATGAATTGATTGGTCGTTCTGATTTGTTGGATAAATCCAAAGCGATTACGCATTGGAAAGCCAAAGGTTTGGATTTCAGCAAACTGCTGTATCAACCAAAAGTGGCGAGCGTTGCAGAGCGTTATCATGTGGAGAATCAAGATCACGGCCTTGATAAAGCACTGGATAACGAGTTGATTGCAAAGTCTGCTGCGGCCTTAGAAAAAGGCACAAAAGTCTCTTTCACTTCGCCGGTGAAAAACTTGAACCGCACCGTGGGCACCATGCTGTCCAGTGAAGTGGCGAAGCGCTACGGTCATGCCGGTTTGCCGAATGACACCATTCATATCGAATTAAATGGCACGGCGGGGCAGTCAGCCGCCGCATTTTTGGCGCACGGCATCACACTGGATTTGGTGGGTGAAGGCAACGACTATGTGGGCAAAGGTTTGTCGGGTGGTCGCGTAATCGTTCGTCCTAACAAAGATTTTCGTGGAGTCGCTTCTGAAAACATGATCATCGGCAACACTGTGCTGTACGGTGCGATTGCCGGTGAAGCGTATTTCAGCGGCGTGGCGGGTGAGCGATTCGCGGTGCGCAATTCTGGCGCTGCCACTGTTGTTGAAGGCGTGGGCGATCACGGCTGCGAATACATGACGGGCGGAACAGTTGTGGTGTTAGGCGACACTGGCCGCAACTTTGCAGCGGGTATGTCGGGTGGTATCGCCTATGTATACGATCCAGCAGGCAATTTTGCTAGCAAGTGCAATATGGATATGGTGAAACTGGAACCAGTTTTGACAGCAGCGGAACAAGACAAACAAGTTGAGCGCGCTATGTGGCACAGCGAACTGCGCGGTGAACAGGGTGTTGAAGATGAAACCTTGTTGAAGAGTTTGATTGAGCGCCATGCAAAATATACAGGCAGTGAGCGTGCGCAAGTCATTCTCAAAGACTGGGATAACAGCCGCAAATTATTTGTGAAAGTGTTTCCTGACGAGTATCGCCGCGCATTGCGCGAAATTAATGCAGCTGCCAGCGTGGCTGCGTAAAAGCCAAGGGTTTCTGTTTGTGTCGTAAACACGCAATCAGAATCTAATTTGGATATAGAGGTTTTTAGTATGGGTAAAGTTACAGGCTTCATGGAGTTTGATCGTCAGAAAGACGAATATGGCGCAGTGGCAGAGCGCCTCAAACACTACAAAGAATGTGTCATTCCAATGGCAAATGAAAAGGCAACAGTGCAAGCTGCGCGTTGCATGGATTGCGGTACGCCGTTTTGTACAACAGGCTGTCCGATTAACAACATCATTCCTGATTGGAATGATTTGGTTTACAAAGGCAATTATCAGCAAGCGCTGAATACACTGCATTCCACCAATAATTTTCCTGAGTTTACGGGGCGCATTTGTCCTGCGCCTTGCGAAGCGGCTTGCACTTTGAATGTAAATCGCGACGCGGTGGGTATTAAGTCCATCGAGCGATTTATTGCAGAAAAAGGATGGGAGAATAGTTGGGTTGTGCCGCAGCCCGCTGCTCAAAAAACAGGTAAAAAAGTGGCGGTGGTTGGTTCTGGCCCTGCGGGCTTGGCAGCGGCGCAGCAATTGGCGCGTGCAGGGCATGATGTCACCGTGTTTGAAAAAAATGATCGTATCGGTGGTTTGATGCGTTACGGCATACCTGGTTTCAAAATGGAGAAATCCGTTATTGATCGTCGTATGGAGCAGATGCAAGCGGAAGGCGTAACATTTCGCACGGGCGTATTGGTTGGTAAAGATTTCCCTAGCATCGTGAACAACTGGTCAAAAGAAACAATTTCGCCAGAACAACTGCAGAAAGATTTTGATGCGGTGGTTATGGCGGGCGGAGCAGAAATGCCGCGTGATTTGCCTGCGCCTGGTCGTGAGTTGCAAGGCATTCATTTTGCGATGGAATTTTTGCCGCAACAAAATAAAGTAGATGCGGGTGACAAACTATCCAAACAAATTCTTGCTGCGGGTAAACATGTGGTGGTGATTGCTGGAGGCGATACCGGATCGGATTGCGTAGGCACATCCAATCGCCACGGTGCGTTGAGCGTGACGCAGTTGGAAGTGATGCCTAAGCCGCCAGAGCAGGAAAATAAACCGCTGGTGTGGCCGTACTGGCCGATGAAATTGCGCACGTCTACTTCACACGATGAGGGTTGCGAGCGCGATTGGGCTGTTTCGACAAAACGCTTTGAAGGCAAAGATGGCAAGGTGGAAAAAATCATCGCCTGCCGCGTTGCATTTAAAGATGGAAAAATGGAAGAAGTGCCAAACTCCGAGTTTGAAATCAAAGCCGATTTGATTTTGTTGGCGATGGGTTTTGTTTCACCGGTTGCTGCGGTGGTGGATGCTTTCAGTGTTGAAAAAGATGCGCGAGGCAATGTGAAGGCGACTACCGATGGCGAAGGCTGCTATCGCACTTCGGTAGATAAGGTATTTACGGCGGGCGATATGCGCCGTGGGCAGTCATTGGTTGTATGGGCTATTCGTGAAGGCCGTCAATGTGCACGAGAAGTGGATGCATTCTTGATGGGGGCATCTGATTTGCCGCGCTAGTATTGGTTGGCAAATTTTTACACAAAGGCCGCCGACTGCGGCCTTATTTTTTTAATAACAGCCAGAGTGTGTTGTGATGACTGAATTAAAGAACGATCGCTTTTTGCGTGCTTTACAGCGACAGCCTGTGGATATGACGCCAGTGTGGATGATGCGCCAAGCGGGGCGCTATCTGCCTGAGTATCGTGCAACACGCACCAAGGCGGGCGATTTTCTTGCGCTGTGCATGAATCCTGAATTGGCCTGTGAAGTGACTTTGCAGCCTTTGCGTCGTTATGCACTCGATGCTGCAATTTTATTTTCAGATATTCTCACCATTCCTGATGCAATGGGCTTGGGTTTATTTTTTGAAGAAGGCGAAGGCCCGCGTTTTCGTAAAACAATCCGTACGGAAGATGATGTTGCTCAGCTGGCGGTAATCAATCCCGCAAAAGATTTGCCCTATGTGTTGGATGCGGTGAAATTAATTCGCCGTGAATTGAACGGTGCAGTGCCGTTGATTGGTTTTTCTGGCAGCCCGTGGACGCTAGCGACATACATGATAGAGGGCGGTTCTAGCCGCGATTTTGTCCACGCAAAAAAAATGCTGTACGACACGCCCGTATTGATGCATCAGTTGTTGGCGGTGCTAGCAGATTCCGTGGCGACCTATCTCAATGAGCAGATTGCAGCGGGTGCGCAGGCAGTACAGATCTTTGACACTTGGGGCGGGGCTCTGAGCCATGCGGCTTACGAGGAGTTTTCACTGGCGTATATGCGTCGTGTGGTTAAACAGTTACAGCGAGAGCACGAAGGGCGAACCGTGCCAGTGATTTTGTTTACCAAGGGCGGTGGGCAGTGGTTAGAGGTGATGGCAGAGTCAGGTTGTGACGCGCTAGGCTTGGATTGGACAGTTGATATTGGTCATGCACGCCAGCGTGTTGGTAGTAAAGTGGCATTGCAGGGTAATATGGATCCGGCAATTTTGCGCGCCTCACCGCAGGCGATACGCACAGAAGTGAAACGCATTATTGAGAGCTTTGGCACACATCAGGGACATGTTTTTAATCTGGGGCATGGGATAACGCCGGATGTGTTGCCAGAGCATGCAGGATGTCTTATTGATGCGGTTCACGAATTTTCTCAACAAAAATAAGCATTTAGTGCAGATAAAGGCTTTGCACTGCCGCTGAAAAACGGTAAATTGATCGCAGAAGTAGTGAAGAACAGGCGATCTCAAGGGAGTTCAGCGTGTCCGGTATTAAACAGGTTAAAGTTGATGTCAATGAGCTGATCATTGGCATGTATGTATCAGGGTTGGATAGACCCTGGTCGCAAACGCCCTTTCCATTGCAGGGTTTTTTCATCCGTCAGCCGGATGAAATCGATCAACTGCGTTTGTACTGCAAATATGTGCTGATTGATGTGCAGCGCGGCAAGCAGCCGGTTGCGGTTAAACATTCCACGATAGAAAAGAAAGGTGGCGGCGGTGCTGCTGATGCGGCTGAGGCAAGACAACGCCAGCAGATCACGGCTGCGCCACTGAAATTGCGCCATAATTTTTACAGCGATCCAGTTGCGCTGAAAAAAGAAAATGTAGCGGCAGAAAAACTGCACAGTGATATCAAGGCCAATCTCAATGAAATAATGAGCGGGGTGAGCCAAGGTGGAGTTGTAGAGGTCAAAAAAGCGACGCAGTTGGCGAGTCAGGTGGTTGATTCCGTTGTGCGCAACCCTGATGCGTTTTCATGGCTGTCGCGCATACGGGATAAAGACGAATTTACTTATGGTCATATCGTGCGCTCGGCAGTGTGGGCTGGCGTATTTGGCAGGCACATCGGTCTTGATAAAAAAGAAATGAATGCCTTGGTATCTGCGTGCTTGCTAAAAGATGTAGGTAAGGTGAAATTGCCTGAGCAGTTGTTGGTGATTCCAGAAGAAGATCGAACACTAGAACAACAAGAAGAATATAAGAAATTTATCGAACACAGCGTTGAGATTTTGCGTACAACCCCAGGGGTGCCCGCTGAAATTATTCATATTGTGCGCAATCACTGCGAGCGTTTTGATGGCTCAGGTTTTCCTCAGGGTTTGATTGGCGACAAAATTCCTTTCTTAGCCAAAGTGGCCGGCATTGTTACGGTTTACGACGCGGTGACAAATCCGCGTAATAGTAAGTATCCATTGGCACCGTCGAAGGCCATGGCGAAGCTGTATGACATGCGCAACATCGAATTCCAAGAAGAGCTGGTTGTGCAGTTTATTCAGGCGCTGGGGATTTATCCTACTGGCACATTGATTGAGTTGAATACCGGTGAAGTGGCTGTTGTCGTGGAGCAAACTTTTGCGCGCCGCCTAAAACCAAAAGTGGCTATCGTTGTTGATAAAGATAAAAATAGACTCAAAGAGCCTGCGATTCTTGATTTGTTTGAAGATTTTTCAGAGAAATTGCGCAAAGCAGAAAAACGCGGCCAACCAACCAGTTCTATTAAAGCAATCGAAATTGTGAAAGACCTAGAGCCCGGCGCTTTTGATATTGATATCGCCGAAGTGCGCGACAGTTACCTTAAGGAAACTTGGAACTGGCGCACCATGTTGGGCAATATTACAGGGCGCTGAAATCAGCGCCTTTTTTATTCCTCAAAGACATAGTCCATTTTTTCGCGCGGTGCTTGTACATAGTTGCCTTGAATAAAGTGTGCGCCTGACTGCCAAAGTGTGGCCATCAGTGATGCTTGTTCTACATAAGGCACGATGGAAGTTTTTCTTGTTTCATTGAGTTTTGTGATCAGCTCTTTGAGCGTATCTGTTTTTTCGTTTTTGTGTTGAATGTCGTTGGCGAATGAGCCATCGATTTTTACCATTTCTACATTCAGGTGCGCCAGTGTTTTAAAAGGGTCTAATGAGCAGCCGAAGTGTTTAATGCTGCAACGAATATTGAGGTCACTCATGGCGTCGCAGAAAGTTTTGGCATGCGTGAGGTAGTTGGCGGCATCGGTTTCAGAAAGCTGCATGATGATAGATTTCGCAGGAATGTTGGCGGTACTCAATGCAACTTTTAACCAAGCGGGGAAGCCTTCATCGCGCAGTGTGGCGGCGCTGATGTTAATTAGCATGGTCGTGTCATGTCCGGTGCTGTGATGCGCAGCTAGGGCTTTTGCAGCATTGATGGTTGTCCAGCGATCTATTTTTTTGCCCAATTCGTTGTTGCTGCCAAGTACGCGGAATATTTCTTTGTTGTCGATGGTTTTGCCGCCTTCATCGGGAACCATGTGTAGCAGCGCTTCATAGTGCTCGGTGGTATCCCCTTGCAGACTGATGAAAGGTTGATACTTCAGCGAGAAGCCATCTTTGCGCAAAGTATTTTCAATAACTTCAGTGATGAGTGAATCATCTTTTTCTGCATCGGCAGCGCCCAGTTTGGCAATGAAGTAACGGGCATCGTTGCCGGTACCATTTTTGCCGGCGCTGCGCACTTCTGCGCAGGCGGTATGCGCACGATCCAAAACTTGATCAGGATTGGTGATTTTTTCTGTGATCGGACAAATGCCGATACTGACCGTCACTTGTGTGGTCTTGCCGCCCGCTTGGCAAATGTGGGCAGCTATTTTTTGACACAAAGTTTTGGCTTGCTGCGTTTGCTGATCTTCGTCGGTGCCGCTGGTCAGCCAAGCAAATTCACCGTCGGCAATTCTGCCTAGCGTGCCATTACTGCCCAGCGTACTTTTGATGAAATCGGCGAGGTCTTTGGTGGCGCTGTCGCGTGCGGATGCGCCCAATGACGCGCGCATTTCGTCGTACAAATCGATGCTGATAATGTGCAGTGAGCTGTATTTGTCTTTTTCTGATGCGTTGTGAACAGCTTGCTCCAAAGCGCTGTTCATATACAGGCGGTTGTAAATACCGGTGAGTGGATCGATGTTGCTGGCTTTTTTGATTTCTGCAGCAACGGCGGCACTATCAAGGCCAATTTGTGCCGCGACGAGTAGCTGTGTGCAGGGGTCGTTTTCATAAACAGCGTGCGTTACTGCGATATCAATATTAAAAGCGCTGCCATCAGCGCGTGTGCCGGTGAGCGCCAACTCTTGTTTGTCATCTTCGCTGAATTTAAAAGCTTTCATGAAGCTTTTGTATTTTTCTTGATCGGCAGTGGCGATGATGTCGATAACGGGTATAGAAATAATGTCGTCGGTTTCTTGGTAGCCAAAACGCTCAGCAAAGCTTTGGTTGGCGTACAAAAACATGCCGTCTTCTACATAGGCAATCGCATCGCGTGAGCTGTCCAATAATTGTTGGCAGCGTTTTTCGGAAGCTAATAATTTTCTATCAGCCGTGCGGCGTTCGCGGCGTTCTTGCAAGTTGCCCAGTTCACGCGCCATAACCATCAGCAAATGCTGATCGTCATCCAGGATCACTACATCGCGCGCGCCCGCTTTCAAGCCATCAATGAGCGCCATCGCCATTTCATCGGGATCGGTTTCTGTCAGAAAAATCGCTGGAATATCTTTGTCCAATTTTTTGATCGCACGCAGTGCATCTTTTGGGTTGCAAGATTTTGCAGCGTCTACGGCTAACAGCAAATCCCACGCTTGATCGCCCAACAATTTTTCCAAGCCTTCAATGCTGGGCACATGTTGCGAGCGCATGGCGTGACCAGAGTTGCGCAACATACTCAGCAGGCGTTCTACCTCGCTGGCGTTGTCGTTGATGATGAGAAGGCGGGTGGTTTCAGATTTGCTCATGACAGGCTTTTTATAAGTGTTTTATAGGATGTAAGACTGGTGGACGATGATAGCGAACTTGCCGATTAAAGGAAAAGCCAACGCTTCGTTTAGACCAGCCAAGACTTCGAGGGCTCCCCTGCGTTTTCGCGCACTAGGCGCGGTACCAGAAAACCCGGCAGTAGCGCTTGCAGCTCACGGTGAATGGCAACAGCTCGCTGATCGTCCAAGGCAAAGTGATGGCTGCCATTTACTTTGTCCAGCACATGCAGGTAGTAGGGCAGGCAACCCGCGGCGAACAAGCGTTCGCTCAAATCGGCTAGCGTGTCGGCGTTGTCGTTGATGTTTGCCAGCAGTACGGATTGGTTGAGCACAGTAATCCCCGCTCGGCGCAGTCTGCCAATGGCGTCGGCAACAGCGGTATCTACCTCGTTGAGGTGGTTGCAGTGCAGCACCATCACGGTTTGCAGGCGGCTGTTGCTGAGGGTGTGCAGTAGGCTGTCGGTGAGGCGCTGGGGAATGACCACCGGCAGGCGCGTGTGGATGCGCAGACGAGTGATATGCGGGATGGCTGCGATATGCTCGGTCAGCCACGCGAGCTGTTTGTCAGGCAGCGAGAGCGGGTCGCCGCCCGACAAAATGACCTCGTTCAACTCGGTGTGTAGGCGAATGTAGTGGAGGGCTTGCTGCCATTCCAAACGGCTATTGCGGTTGTCCTGATAGGGAAATTCACGGCGGAAACAGTAGCGGCAATGCACCGCGCACAGACTGGTGCTAATGAGCAGCACGCGGGAGCCATATTTATGCACGAGACCGGGAACAGGGTTGTGCGCGCTTTCGTCCAGCGGATCGCTGACAAACCCTGGCTGCTCTAACAGCTCAGCCGTTTGCGGCAAAACTTGCAGTAGCAAGGGATCTTGCGAGTTGCCGATTTCGATGCGTTCTAAGTAGGGTTCCGGCACGCGCAGGGGGAAATTTTGGCAGGCTAGTGCGATAGCGGAAGACTCGGCTGTCGGCAGCGCAAGGCGCTGGCATAAAACGGCGGGATCGCTGATCGCTGTACGCAAAAGGCTTTGCCAATCCTGACAGGCTGCATGGGAAACGGGTATCATTGCGCCTCTTTTTTTGGGCTTGTTTTTCAGGCCTGTTTGTTGCGACAGCGAGGGTTTATGGCGAACTATTCTACCAGCGAATTCAAAGGCGGACTCAAAGTGATGCTGGACGGGGATCCGTGCAATATTCTGGAGAACGAGCATGTTAAACCCGGCAAAGGGCAAGCGTTTAACCGCGTGAAATTGAAGAATTTGAAAACCGGTCGCGTGTTGGAAAAAACTTTTAAATCGGGCGACACATTGGAAGGCGCTGATGTGTCCGATTCGGACATGCAGTATTTGTACAACGATGGCGAATACTGGCATTTCATGGAGCCGGAATCGTTCGAGCAACATCAAGCCAATAAAGCAACCGTTGGTGATGCGGCGCTGTGGTTGAAAGAACAAGACACTTGCATCGTCACGCTCTACAACGGTTCTCCTTTGGCGGTAACTCCGCCGAACCATGTGGTGATGGAAGTGGTAGAAACGGACCCAGGCTTGCGCGGCGATACCGCCACCGGCGGCACCAAGCCGGCGAAATTGGCAACAGGCGCCGTGGTAAAAGTGCCGTTGTTTATGAATGTGGGTGATTTGATCAAAATTGATACGCGTACGGGTGAATACCTCAGCCGCGCTAAAGAGTGAGTGCAGATTTGTTTTGCGCTGCACGAAAAACCGGCTCCGGCCGGTTTTTTTTATGTGAAGCATTGAGAGCGTCTCATGCCTGATTGGAAACCTTCTGCTTCGCTAGATATGTTGCAAAAACGCGCGGCGTTGTTGGCGGCTATTCGCGCTTTTTTTGCAGAGAAAAAAGTGTTGGAAGTGGATGTGCCTGCTATCACGGCGACAGCGGTAACCGACACCAATATCGACAGCTTGCAAGTGAGTTTTGCAGGGCGCACAGATTTTGATAGCTGTTTGATTACCTCACCTGAGTTTTATATGAAGCGCCTGTTGGCTGCAGGCAGTGGCGATATTTATTACTTGGGGCATGTGTTTCGCGTGGATGAATCGGCTACGCGCCACCATCGCGAGTTCACTATGTTGGAGTGGTATCGCATCGGCTGGAATCTGGATGCTTTGATGCAGGAAGTGCGCGAGTTAGTGAGTGGAGTGGTTGCGGGTGCAGTGCGGTATACAACCTATCGCCAAGCGTTTTTAGAGCATGCGGGTGTTGATCCTTTCTGTGCGTCTGTTGCTGAATTAAAACAGTGTGCGCAAGAAAAATTGTCGCCAGCGTTTGATAGTGATGAGCGCGCTATTTGGTTGGATTTGTTGTTCTCGCATTTGGTCGAGCCGCAGTTACAAGGTTTGGTGTTTGTGACGGAGTTTCCGTCTGCACAAGCGGCGTTGGCACAAACAAAAACGGACGAGTACGGCAACACTGTAGCGGCGCGTTTTGAGCTGTACATCGACGGTGTGGAAATAGCGAACGGCTATCAAGAAGAATTGAATGCGGATGTGTTGAGACAGCGCTTTCAACAAGACCAAGCCGTGCGCGCACAGCACGAGCAAATTGTGCCAGAGATGGATGAGCGTTTTCTGGCGGCAATGGCAGCGGGTTTGCCCGCTTGCGCAGGCGTGGCTCTGGGTGTTGATCGCCTGTTGATGGTGACGAGCAGCGAAAAAACTATCCGCGCAGTTATGCCGTTTATGGTGTAGAAAATTGTTGTGTGAAAAATTAAACGCGGCGAAACAATCCCAGCGTTTTCACCATCGGCAATTCTTCAAACAAGCCGGAAGCTTTGGCCAGTTTCCAAATATCGTAGGGCGCTTGTCCGCCCTGTGTTGGGTCAGGAAAAATATCGTGAATCGCAAGAATGCCGCCCACGCGAATATGCGCCACCCAACTGCGGTAATCGTTCAGCGCCGCTTCCCACGAGTGACCGCCATCGATAAACACCATGCCCAATGGCGTTGCCCAGTGGCGCGCGGCAACCGTGGACGGCGCAACAATCGGCACCACATGATTTTCTAATTGTGCGGCGCGCATGGCTTTGCGAAATTCGCGAAAACTGTCCATCAAACCGACGCCAGCATCGTACAAATCGGGGTCGTGGTATTCCTCACCGAGTTGGTGTTCTTCTGAGCCGCGATGGTGATCGACTGCATAGACAATGTTGTCAGCTTGCTTGGCGGCTGTGCCGAGGTAGACCGTCGATTTGCCGCAGTAGCTACCCACTTCCAAACAGGGGCCGAGTGGCGCAGTTGCTAGGCCGTGTTGATAGAGCGCCGCGCCTTCTGCGGGGTCGAGAAAACCTTTGATGGTGTCGATGTCGATAGGGAGTTGCATAGAGCCTCGGAAAATGGAGAAGACGGCGTAGGAATAGGCGGAGCGGCGCATTATACAGGCGCTATTTTTTATGAAGGCGCACGGCTGTTTTTTTACCTTGAGCCAGCCTCGGTGCGACTTTAATATGTGCCCTCTTTCGCGGCAGGCTTTTAGGGGACATTGAGATGATTACGGGCAGCATGGTGGCTCTGGTAACGCCCATGAATGAAAGTGGGGCTCTGGATTGGGATGCGCTGGCCGAGTTGATCGAGTGGCATATTGAGCAGGGTACGCACGCTATTGTCGCGATGGGTACCACGGGCGAGTCTGCCACCTTGAGTTTTGAAGAGCACATTGCGGTTGTGCGCAGTGCAGTGAATCAGGTGCGTGGGCGCATTCCTGTGATTGCCGGTACGGGCGCCAATTCAACATCGGAGGCAATTGAGCTCACTCGCGCTGCCAAAGAAGCCAAAGTGGATGCGTGTTTACTGGTCACGCCGTATTACAACAAACCGACACAAGAGGGCTTGTATCTGCACCACAAAGCAGTGGCAGAAGCGGTGGCTATTCCACAAATTTTGTACAACGTGCCAGGGCGTACAGTTTGCGATATGTTGCCGGATACCACGCTGCGTTTGGCGCAAATTTCCAATATTCGCGGCATTAAAGATGCAACTGGAAACTTGGAGCGTGCGCGTGAATTGATTGAGCGTTCACCTAGCGATTTTGCAGTGTACTCTGGTGATGATGAAACAGCAGTTGAATTGATTTTACTCGGTGGCAAAGGTGATATTTCTGTGACCGCGAATGTGGCACCTAAACTGGTTGCCAAAATGAATGCGCTGGCATTGGCTGGAAAAGCGGAAGAAGCTCGCGCGGTCAATGAAGAACTGATGGCGGTGCATAAAGCAATGTTTGTGGAATCCAATCCTATCCCTGTGAAATGGGCGTTGGAACAAATGGGGAAAATTAAATCAGGTATTCGCTTGCCGTTGACCGTGTTGTCAGCCAAACAACATGATGCAGTAAGAACAGCCTTAATTGCTGCGGGTTTGCTGTGATATCTGCGCGCGATTTGAAAAAGGAAAACAGTATGTTGATTAAAAAAACAGTGAGCAGCGTGGCAGTTTCTCTGTTGGCGTTTTCTGTGAGTGGTTGCGGGCTTTTTTTTGGTGATGACGGCATATTTCGTGACCGTGGCGATGATTACTTAAAAGCGCGGAGTGTGGAGCCGATCAAAATTCCATCCGATAGCAAAGGCGAGCGCATCGGTCAGCTCTTTGTTATCCCCGAGGCCGGCAATGTCAGCGGTCATTCGGCAGCGGAGTTTCGTGTGCCGAAACCTGCCAGCCCTGAAACACTGACACAGAAAGCAGATCAAATAAAAATTCAGAAATTGGGCGAGCAGCGTTGGATTAGTGTTAGCAGACCGCCGGAAGCAGTATGGCCGGGTGTGCGTAGCTTTTTGTCTACCAAAGGCATTGCGGTGCTAGACCAAAATCCTAGTGCTGGCGTATTGGAGGCCGCTAGCACAGAAGACCGTTACCGCATTCAGCTGCAAAATGGTTTGAGTCCGCGCTCGACAGAAATACAAGTGGTGCAGATGTCGGCGCAAACTTCTGCGACACAATACAGCCAAGAGTGGCCGGAGCGTTCTGCAAGCGCAGAACGCGAAGCGTCGATGATTAAAGAGCTGGCGACCTATCTTGCCAGTAATACCAGCTCACAAGCGTCGATGTTGGCACAAGGTATAGGCGATAGAGCTGCTCGTGGTAGTGTGGTGGAAGGACCGGGACCGTGGTTGTTGATGCAGGTGGATTACGGCCGTGCATGGGCTTCTGTAAGTGGTTCGCGGAACAGTGATGGCTATCGTGTCGATAGTGCTAATCGCGAGCAGGGGCAGTGGTTAATTTCTGTTTCAACTGCTGTGGATGATGATGAAAAAGAAACTGTGAATTACCGTGTGCAGTTGCAGCGCATGAGTGATGAGAAGGTGCAGGTAACGGTGCGTAATGGCAGCGGCGAAGCTTTGCCAGAAGATGAAAGTGATGCGTTGTTGCGCCACATCTGGGACAACTTACTCTGATGCGTTTCGCCTCCATCGGCAGCGGTAGTCGCGGCAATGGCACTTTGGTGCAGGCTGGCAATAACTTGTTGTTAGTGGATTGTGGTTTCGCACTGAAAGAAACAATTGCTCGTTTAACGAAGTTGGGTATTGAGCCGCAGCAGTTGAGTGCGGTGTTAGTAACGCATGAACACGGTGATCATTGCAGCGGCGTGCGGGTGTTGGCGAATCGCTATCAGTTGCCGGTGTATATGACCGCAGGCACGGCGCGATCAAAAGCTTTAGCGGATGTGGCGCACACCGTTATTATCGACAGTCATGCGCCGTTTGCGGTGGGAGAAATTGCAGTGCAGCCGGTAGCTGTGCCGCATGATGCTGCAGAGCCAGTGCAGTTTGTGTTTTCTTGGCAAAATCGTTGTTTGGGTTTGCTGACTGATATAGGTGCGATCACGCCGTTTGTAAAACAGCACTACAGTGCGTGTGATGCGCTGTTACTTGAAAGCAATCATTGCCTGGATATGTTGGCGCGCAGTGATTACCCGCCTTCACTAAAGTTGCGTGTGAGTGGTCGCTTTGGACATTTGAGTAATGCGCAGGCAACGAGCTTGTTGGAGGAGGTTGATACTGCGCGTTTGCAGCATTTGGTTATTGCGCATCTCAGTGAGAAAAATAACTCGCTGGAGCGCGTGCAGCAGAGTATGGAGAAAGTATTGCAGGGCATACGCAATGTCCTGTTTGCTTGTCAGGAGAATGGGTTTGATTGGCTTGCTATTGGTCAGTCAACAAATGATGTTATTAGCAACACTTCGAGAGATGTCTCATGAGCATAGAAAAACAAGCTGAGTTGTACCAAGGTAAAGCAAAAACTGTTTATGCCACCAATGATCCCGATCGTTTAATTTTGTTGTTTCGCAATGACACATCTGCGTTTGATGGAAAGAAATTGGCGCAGCTGGATCGAAAGGGGATGGTGAACAATAAATTCAATGCATTCATCATGCAAAAGTTGCAAGCGGCGGGTATTCCTACGCACTTTGAGAACTTGCTGAATGATCAGGAATGTGTGGTGAAAAAGCTGACCATGCTGCCGGTGGAGTGTGTAGTGCGCAATCGTGCAGCGGGCAGTATGTGTCGTCGTTTAGGAATTAAAGAGGGCGAAGAATTGTCACCGCCTACTTTTGAATTCTTTCTGAAAGATGACTCACTCGGCGATCCTATGATCAATGAATCGCATATCGAAACTTTTGGATGGGCGACGCGCGAGCAAGTGGAGGCGATGAAGGCCATGACTTTTCGCGTGAACCAGATCTTGAAAGAGATTTTCCTAGCCGGTGGTATGGTGCTGGTAGACAGCAAGTTGGAGTTTGGTTTATTCAAAGGCGAGCTGACTTTGGGTGATGAGTTCAGCCCGGATGGTTGCCGTCTATGGGATAAAACCACTGGTGAAAAGATGGACAAAGATCGCTTTCGTCAGGACTTGGGCAATGTCATTGAGGCCTATGAGCAAGTGGCGCAACGCATTGGTGCGCCCTTGTAATAAAGAAATTGTTAACCGCTTGGCAAAATGGTAAAAAACTCACAGAAGGAATGGCTGCCCTGACTATAATCAGGCGGCCGGTGAGCAGCATACATGTGACGCACTCCAATGGAACAGAGAATGCAGCAGACAGAACCCAAGGCAAAACAGCCTGCTAGCTACGATATTAGTCACACGGTTTGTATTGATAATCCGGTCGATGTCTGCGATGCGGTGCGTGCCGCGTTTGTCTCACATTTTTCAGTGGAAGCTTTCGCCGTAATTGAGACCGCATTTACGAATGTGGCGCGGATGTATCGTGGTGAGGTGTCTAATTACCATGCATGTGATACGGACTACCACGATTTGCGCCACATTCTGGATGTAACTCTTGCTGTAACGCGTTTGCTGATTGGATACGAGCGTGTACATGCCAATACGCAGGATGTGTTGGGCGTTGAGCGCGTGCAAATGGGGATTATTGCGGCGCTGTATCACGATATTGGTTATTTGCGGCATGTGAAGGATACGCGTCATAAGCACGGTGCGGAGTACACCAAAACGCATGTTACGCGTGGTGTGCGCTTTCTAGCGCGTTATTTGCCTGAAATTGGTCACGCGAGCTGGGTGCCACGCATGCGTCAGCTATTGCATTACACCGGCTATGAAAAAATCGTGCGTATGAAAGAGGCGCGCGACCATATGCTCGGCTGTTTGTTGGGTACGGGCGATTTGATTGCGCAGATGTCAGATCGCGCTTATCTGGAACGCTGTCGTGACAGCTTGTATAACGAGTTCCGTATCGGCAATGTGCCAGCACCCAAAAGTACAGATGGTCAGCCTTTTGAGTCGCCCGCAGATTTGCTGAATCAAACGCCAGAATTTATGCGGGTAACCGTGGACAGTCGATTAAATAAATTGTTTGGCGCGGTATACCGTTACGCAGAACAGTTTTTTGATGGCGAAAATCTATATATGTTGGGTTTGGAAAAAAACTGCACATATTTACAGACATTGTTAGAAGAAAAGCGTTTGTATCGATTGCAGCGTAGAGTGTAAAGGATTTTTTTAGTTAATCCTTTCTTCTGCGCGATTTATCCAAGAAAGCGCATTGTTTTGTGCGTATTGCTGTAAAAAGTTATTGTTCAAAATGAATGCTAGTTCGCCGTTGCTACGCACGGCGGCTCCGCTAATAGAGGGGATGTTGCGTAAATCACGATGCAGCTCTCGGACAAAAACATTTTCTCTTCCTACAATACGGTCAACACAGACACCAAATTTATTTTTCGTCTGGCCAAGAATAAGAATTGGCGTCGTGGCGCTCTCGTTTATAGGCTGAAACCGCAGTGCCTGATTGTGTGAGTCGATGCGAGTGCCGCGTGCCATAGCGAGGTCCTCAAGGTAAAAAAGAGGAATAACTGTGTCACGCAATAGGATAGCGGACTGCCCCATGATGCTCTGAATAATGCAGTCGTTGGCAGAAAGAACTTCTAGCACCCGTGTTTGTGCAACGGCGTAGGTGTTGCCATTATTTTGTGCGATGACGACATCTTGTAGTGCAGCGGATAGTGGGAGCGTCATGGTGAAATGCGTGCCAGCTCCCTGCGTGGTTTGTACATCAATATTGCCACCAATATGTTGGATGCGTGTGATCACCACATCCATGCCTACCCCGCGCCCTGATGTCTCCGTGATGGTTTCTGCGGTAGAAAACCCAGGTAGAAAAATTAGCTGGCAAATTTCTTGGTCAGTTAGTACATCGCTAGGCTGGATAAACCCTTTGCGGATGCCGCTCTCGCGAATTTTTGATAAGTTCATGCCGCGCCCATCGTCGGCAATTTCCAACAGGAGTGTGCTGCCTTCTTGCGAAGCAGATAGTACAAGTGCGGCAGTGTCGTTTTTCCCGGCGGCATTGCGTTCGCTGGGTGGTTCTATGCCGTGGTCGATACAGTTTCTGACAAGGTGAATGAGTGGTTCCATCAGGATATCCACCATGCCTTTATCAATGCGAACATCAGACCCCTCAACAGATAGGTTGATTTTTTTCCCCTGCGTATCCGCCATTTTTTGCACAAGTTGAGGGATGCGATTAAATACGGCGGCGATGGGAATTACGCGTAAATCTAAGATGCGGTTTTGCATCGCATCCAGCGATGCGCGTAATTTTTCGTGACTTGCGGAAATTTTATTTTGTGCTTGTTGTAGGGTGTTCAGCGTGGAGCGCATGGTTTCCATGTCGCTAGGAGTAAACGCTCCATTCTTGTAGCTAGATAGCCACTTTTTCCCTTTGCTTATGGCTTGTTCTATGGATGTATCTCTTATTTCATGAGACAGGGTGTTGTGCGCCATCAGCAATTCACCGGTTTGTGTCATAAGATTTTCTAGCGTGGAGCTTTCAATGCGCAGAGTGGCACTGGATGATGGAGTTAGTTTTATATCTGGTTCGGTACTGGATTTTTTTTCTGTTGTCTGCGTAGTTTTGTTGTCTTTTTGTAGGCGAATATCTCTGATTGATGAAAACTGTTTTGCTGGATCAGCTGTGTAGATGGAAGAAGAAAGTGTTGATAGGTCTATTTCTGGTATGACGATAAAAACAAATTGGTCCTTTGTTGTAAGGTTTTCGTCGCGGTTGTGAAATATGGAGTAGCTGTGAATGATCCTGCTTGTTGTTTTGATGGCAGATAGGATGGACTCTAGTATTTCATTGGAGCAATCGGCGACTATGCCGACTTCGGAAATGGTTTTTCCAGTATTAAGTGCGCCATCCAGATCAACGACAGCTTTGCTCGATAGATTTTTAATAACGGCTGGTGCAACAGATAGACTATCGGCAAGATTTTGTTTGGTGCTGGCGCTAATGCTTCCCAGCATGGCTTGTGCAATGCTGTCATCTAATTCGGCGATTCTGTTTTTTAATGTTTGTGCGGCGGAAGATGACTCGCCTGCTTGCATTTCTTCAGTAAAGGAAATATCGGCAGCACGCCTTATTGCGTAAAAAGCCGTGCGTTTATCAGGAATTTCGTTGCGTTTTATGTGGCGTAGAATTTGTAAAATGTAGCGAAACAAAGTCGCTAGTTGTAAGTGCCCAAACAGTTCTGCATTGATAGTGAGGTGTTTCAGTAGTGATTCGCCGGCTTCAAGAGAGTCTGCTGCATCAGGGTTTTCTTCGATTAAGTCTAATAGGTAGTCTAATCTTCCAGATAACTGCGTAAAGTTGACAAACATGGCGTCGAAGTAGGCGGTGTGCAAGATTGCTGTGCCGCAATTAACGCCGTAGTGATTTTCAAAGAGAGCAATGCGGTTAAGGATTTCAGCGGCAAGGTTGGCGGCTAGTCATTGATCCAAGGCATTGGTTGCTGTGATGTACTTGCGCAACAATGATGCAATAGCTGTAAAGCCCAGCAGGTTGCTAATGCTTACCAATTTGTTGAGCGAGCGTTTAACTTTCGCAGGGTCTTGACTGGGGGTGAGACCGGTGACTAATTCTTCTGAACAGGCAGAGGCAAATTCGTGCAATTCATCGGTGCTCAGTTGTACTTCTGTGAAAAAGCCTGCTGGTGATGATTCTTCGTTGTTATCCTGCTCCTCGGGTTCTGCGATGGTTGAAAAGCCTTGTGAGAGTTCGTGCAACCGCGCGACTAATTCTGAATTTTCTGGCGGCGTGTTGCCGGTATTCCGCATTTGTTGCAACTGCGATTTGAGCCAGTCTATACCTTCCAGTAGAGTGTTAATGGTTGATGCATCTAATGCGGTCCTCCCTTTGCGCACGAGGTCCAAATAATCTTCGCTGGCATGCGCAACTTTTTCCATGCTGTAAAATTCCATCATCGCGCAGCTACTTTTTATTGTGTGAAAATCGCGAAACAGTTGATGGATATCGGCGTGTGCCTCGGCATTATTGGCCGCAAGTATCTGCTCAAGGTTGTCGAGTTGTTCGGATACTTCTGTAAAGAAGGCTTGCCAGAGGTCGTTGTTTTTCATATCAAATATGTAATGGGCATAGAGGTGTCAGTCCCTACTATTTTGTAAGCATTGTTTTATGAGGTCAGGCATCGCGGTGTACGGCATCTGCCACTCTACTGCGCCAATTTCCATTGCTACGCGTGGCATGCCGTAAACAGCGCAAGTGGCTTGATCCTGCCCGATGGTGGCGGCTCCCGCTTTGCGCATTTCCAGTAGGCCGGCAGCGCCGTCTTCACCCATACCCGTCAGGATAATGCCCAGTGCTTTAGCACCAAGTTGAGCGGCAACAGAACGAAATAATACATCGACAGAGGGGCGATGACGGTTGACCGGTGGATCTTCTGTAATGCAAACACGCAGTGCGTTGTTTTGCTTAACGAGCTGCATATGCATGCCGCCGGGTGCAATCAACGCGGTACCTTTTGTTGCGTTATCACCATCAACAGCTTCGCGCACTTCAATATCGCAAATGCCGTTTAGTCGTTTAGCAAAAAGAGCAGTGAAGTGCTTCGGCATGTGTTGTGCAATGAGTACACAGGGCGACTCTTTATTCATTTGTCGTAACAAATGTTCTACCACGGTGGTGCCGCCTGTAGAGCTGCCGATAGCAATGACAGACGGTGTGCGATGAATTTGTGTCGTGGTAGCGGCAGGTATTTGTGCGGGTGTTTTTCTGGCGGTGTCTGCCGCGTGGCGTGTGGTTGCGCAGGCGGCTGCTTTGATTGCTTGCGTAATCGTGTTGGTGATTTCTTCTAAATAGGATTCAACGCCAATATTGGGTTTTGAAATAATATCAACGGCACCTAGTGCCAATGCATCTAGCGAGGCCTTCGCACCTGGCCCAACATGCGATGAACAAACCACAAATGGTGTTGGTCGGTGTTCACGAATATATTTTAGAAATTCTAAGCCGTGCATGCCAGGCATTTCTAAATCAGAAACAATGACATCTGGCCACTGCTTGCTCATTTTTTTGAGAGCGATATCTGCTGTCGCTGCCACACCAATGACGCAGATATCTGGGTCTTTTTCCAGCAACATTTTCAACACCGCGCGCACGGTAGCTGAATCATCAACTAGAAACACATTAATGGGCATGGAGTGGTTCACTGCTGTTGTTTGTTGACGGTTGGGTTGCTTTTTTAACGGTGTTTGGTAGCCATTGCAGTGGGTCTTTTAGGCACATCATCAGGCTATCGTTGAGACTCTTTGCGTACAATCGGTCAAAAAAAATATCAATGTTGGGGTTGATGCCACTGGCTTGATACCACTCGTGAGCTCGTGGCTCAACAAAGCCGATTACCTCATCGACTGCAAGGATGCCGATAGGTTGAAAAGTTGAACTGTTACGCAAGACAAGTGCGCTGTTTGGCGGCCGTAGTTGTTCGTGAGGAAGTTGCAGAACCAGCCGTAAATCAAGATACGGTAATGCCGTGTCATTCCAATCGGTGCTTTGGCCGTGGTGTGTCAGCGAGTCACCAGAAGGTGAGCAGAGTGTGTGATCAAAGTCTAAAATTTTTGCCATGCCGCTGACAGGCAGTAGCAACACAAACGGGCCGCAGTGAAATTGCAAGCATTGTTCTTCACTGTGCAGCATACAGAGGCTCCACATGGTGTTGAGTGAGGCGAAATAACCCTTCACAGTCCAAGATGATAATGGCATTGCCGTTTCCGAGTAAGGAAATGCCGCTGATGCCTGGAATGTTCAGAATATCCTGATGGACATTGCGCAGAAAAAGATCCTGTTTGCCATCAATACTATCAACGAGCAGCGCGATGTATTGCTTTTCATGCTGCAATACTACAAGCAACATTTTTTTATGCGTTTCAGGTGGCTCGATGTTGAGTTGCAGCAAGGTCTTTAGTGCATAAACAGGCAGCAAATTGCCGCGTAAGTTTAGTTGTAAAAAACCAGCAGCTGTTTCTATCTGGTCTGGTGTGACCTCGATGATTTCAACGACTTGTCGCAGTGGGATAGCAAAACGCTGGGATTCAGCCTGTATAACTAAGGTGTTTTGAATGGCGACTGTGATGGGTATGCGCATCGTAAAGCATGTACCAGAACCGAGTGTGCTTTTAATCGTGATTGAGCCTCCGATGCGCAATAAATTGTCGCGCACGACATCGAGCCCAGTGGTTCGGTTTGGTATGTCTGCGCTGAAGCCATGTGAAAAAGAAAGTTGAGCCAGAATTCGTTTGAGTGATCTTGCGAGGAGATGGCTTCATCGGTAGCGCTGGTTAATCCTTTGCTGATGGCTTTTTCACGAATGCTATTGTGGTCAATGCCGCGACCATCGTCTTGGATATCTATCTGAATCGTGTCCCCGTTTTTTTTTGCGGAAATATGAATTTTCCCGGTCTCGGGTTTGTTTTTGGCTTTGCGTTCATCGGCGGATTCCAGTCCGTGAACAACGGCATTGTGCAGTAGATGAATGATTGGCTCTGCAATGATATCAACCATGCTCTTGTCGATAGCTATATCGCCACCATCAGAGAAGAGTTGCACTGTTTTCTGGTAGGTGGAAGCCTTTTGCCGAACAATGCGCGGCAGGCGCGTAAAAATGGTGGAGAGTGGTATCGCTCGCAGCGACAGCATGTTGGTCTGCAAGTTGTCGCTTATCGTTTTTATATTGGCGTCTATTTGTTGTAGCGTTTTCTGGTGATCAGAAAAGCTGTTGAGAAGAGTTTCAAAGTGTGAAGTAACAAAATTCGTGTTTGCTATGGTCTCATTTTTTAATAACTGTTGAACGGCATAGATTGCATTGTCTATGTTGGATTTCCTCGTTGCACTGTCAATGCTGTGTTCGGTCAAAATAAGCTGTGTTATTTGGGTTACTAACGCATCAAGGCTGCTGCTGCTGATTCGAAGTGTGTCTATTGCCAAAGCTTCTTTTTGTTCTGCAATATTGGATTTTTCTGCATATTCAACTTTTTCAGTTGGCGTGCGTTCAGTGGTAGAAGATTCTTCTTTTTGGCGAAAGGGGGCCAGTTTCTTGTGCAGTGCTTCATTGCTGGTGCGAGGATACTGCCCGGGCGCGGCTTCGGCCATTTGTTTTTTAATCCAGTCCACAGACTCTAGTAGTGCGTCAAGAATCTCTTGGCTTGGATGTGTTTTGGATTTGCGTAAACCATGTAGGATATCTTCGCAGGCATTGGCAATTTCCATGGGTTCCTTGAAATCAACCATGGATAAATTGCTTTTTAAGGTATGGAATTCACGAAATAGCGCGTCGACGGCGTGGCTGTCACCGGCGTTGCGATTTTGAGAGGCGGCTTTGGTCACCATCGCTTCTAAGGTATCCAATTTTTCACCCACTTCAGCGGTGAAAACCGGCCACAGTTGTTCTAGCATGCTGCTCATAATGCCAATGCGTATTTAATGATTAGAGACATTTGTGTATTGCATCAAGCAGTTCACGGCTTTTCTTTTCTTCAAAATCCAAACTGAGCACACCGGATGGTTTGGGGATGATGTCTGCTGCACCCAGCGCCAATGCTTCACGCGCTTCGTGAGAATCGAGTCTAGCTACCGAGGAAATAATAATGATTTTTGCGCTGGTTACTAATCGGGAGCGGCGTAAAAACTCAATGCCATCCATGTTGGGCATTTCGATGTCTAGTAAAACAATATCAGGAGACAATTCAGAGACTTTTTCCAATGCGACTACCCCGTCTTCTGCCTCGCCGACAATGTTGAGAGCAGGGTCATTTTCTACAATATTTCGAATGATTCGCCGCATTAAAAAAGAATCATCCACAATCAATACTTTAAATGTATTGTCTGGTATTGCGGTGGCGGTATCGTTCATGGTGCGTTCTCCGGAAATGCTCGGTGTTCGTGGTTAAGCTTGTGTCGACCGCTGCAGACTGAACAAATTAGGGTTGAGTAGTGGAATGAGCTCTTCCGCAATACGCGCAATGCCACTGAGAGGGCGGGAATCAGTTGTTGATTCGCTGTGAATGCTGGAGAGAGGTATTTGTACGATGTACTGTGCTGCTTCCACGCAGATGGCCCAGTCTTGCGCGTCATCACCAACGATAATGTATTCGTTGTAAGTATGAGACTGTTTTATTTTCAGAATTTTCTCTATGGCGAGTACTGGAATAATTTTCCCTTCGATGTTGATTGCGCCACAAATATTGTCGGTTTTATCATCTAGGTGATTCATAGGGAAAAAAGGAACAATGCGCTTTACATTTTTTAATGGGATGATAAAGGGCTTTTCGCTAAGTGTGATTTTTAGAAAGCTGTTGGTTTCTTCCTTTTCCATCGTGGTATTAGAAGTATTTTTTTCTACATAAGGGGCTAGGAAATCTATCATGCTTGCATCAATAATTTGTTGCGGGCTTAATAGCAGGGTGGTTGTCTCTTCATGGATAAACATGCCAGAAATCTTTTGGTTGGCATCAATAATTGGCTGAAAGTTGGCAAAGGGAAATTTTTGTACGCCAAGTAACTGATTGACCAACACGCTGTACAGTATGCCTTCGCGTTCAATCACAATTAGCCATGCCTGCTCTGTGGCGCTGATTTCTGTGGTGAGCAAGTCTGCAAGGGCAATGACAGGGATGGTTTGCTCTCGCAGCAAGAAAAAGCCGAGCAGGCCAATGGGGGCATCGGGGATGGTGGTATAGCCACCGGCTTCTAAAATCTCAACAACACTTTGTAGTTCAAACGCGTATTGATCCTTGCCAATGCTGACAGTGAGACAGGCGATAGTAGAGCGATCTTCTGTAAGGTTGTTGTCAGCTATTTTCCCCAAAATGCCCGCTGTGCCTTCGTGCAGTGGGCTGGTCTGTATGAGTTCTCCAATTCGTTGTGGATCGAGAATATAAACGCTGTTATTTGCGTGCTGCACCATGCCGGCCAATAAATTTATGTCGATGGGAGGAGCTTCCATCAGTAATGACGGGCTGGTTAAGTGTGTGCGCTCAATAATGCGCTCGGCTTGTAATGCGCACAAAGCCCGTCCTGTATCAATCAGTATCAGTTCGGTGCGCCCTGTGTGTGTGGTATTACTCAGTGTGGCAAGATTGACTTGAATAGCGATGGTGCCATCAACATTGACCAAGCCATCGATGCTAGCGGGAACAAAGGGGATGGGCGTGACGGGCAGTGTGGGAATTATTTTGCGCACACAGACAGCAGGCAGTGCAAAACAGTGTTTGCCACTGGTAATGACTAGGTGCTGTGTTGCTGTGATTTCATTGTTTTTCATAGATAACACATTTGTTTTGGCGGTTTTCGTGATAGAGGTTCGGGACAGCCATCGTGTCTACCAAACTCAACATCAAGCAGCCGCCGTGTTGCAGGGCTTGATGCAGTGCACGAACAATAATTTTTTGTGGTTCATGATCCATATAGATCAGTGCATTGCGACAAAAAATAACATCGAACTCGCGCTGCGGCGGCAGTGGGTTCATCAAATTATGAAGATCAAAGTGCACATGGCGCCGCACGCTGTCTTTGATTTGCCAAGTTTTTCTGTCGCTGTCATCACTGCTGATTAAATCAAAAAAACGCAGATAAGCGGGAGGAAATTGGCGGAAGGACGAAAGCCCTTCCTGGCGCTGCGTGTAGGTGGCTTCACGCGCGATGCGGATGGCTTGTCGCGAAATATCAGTACCTAAAACCTCCAGTTTCCAGTCGGCGGGCAAAGTGATATTGCCTCGCGTTGCTTCGTGCGCAATACCCAAGCGCACTAGGGTGTTAAGGGTGAGCATGGTCAGCGTATACGCTTCTTCACCCGTGGCGCAGGCGGCAGACCAGAGAGAGATTTTTTTGATACCGCCCTGCTGTTTCTTTCTTTGCACCAGAGCAGGAATAACCACATCTTCCAATGCATTCAAATGGGCGCGTTCGCGAAAAAAATAGGTTTCGTGATTGGTTAAATCTTCCACCAGAGCAGCCAATTGGCTTTTGCCGGCATCATTTTCAATGCTGTGTAAAAAAGTAGAGAGGTCTGCTGAGTTTTGAAAAATGCGTTCGAGCTTGCGTTGAATTTGCGGTGAGGCGCGAAAGCCGGCAAATTGTTTTAGCAGCTGCATGAGCTGCTCGACCATGCGTGTTGAGGCAGACGCTTTGGTGTCTGCTAGTGAACTGTGGCTGAGGTTGGCCATGCCCAGTGTCTCGCTGACAATAGGGAAGGCTATTGCAGACACACCACCAGCGACGCTTTGTGGCCATTCCAGTGGAAGGGTACGACACCAATGTCGAAGTTGCGCGGAAAGTAGATATGTTCCGGTCTGCCACTGACAACAACCGGCACGGAAATCATGAAACCCGAGCCCAGAATTTTTCTCGCATTGCCGGACACGGTATTGGTGATTTCACCGATGACATCGTGGAATAGACTTTCGTCGATTTTGGGTTCGCCCATTGCCAGCAGCACTTGTCCCAACATCTCCTTGGTGGCGGTCAGGTAGATAGAGCCCTGCTTGTCACCACTGACGCCGATGATGCCGGTGTATTCGCTGGCAGGTGTGCCTGTGGTCTCGGTATGGTAAGACGGCTGAATCTCCAAGTTGCCGCCAATATTGGTGGCAAAATAGTGGCGCAGGCTGTCGATAAAAATTTGCAGTTCAGCTTCTTTCATGGGCCTGGCTCTCCTATCAGACGATGTCAACCCTGGGCTTCCTCGATCAACTCTTCCAATGCCGCGTTGATTTGCTCATCGTCGAAGGGTTTGGTCAAAAAACCTTTGGCACCGTTTTTCATGGCTTGGATGGTGGTGGCTTTGTCTGACAAGGATGAGATCACCAAGATCAGCACATCGGGCTTGATGGCGACCAAATGTTGCACACATTCCACGCCGTCCATTTCAGGCATGGTGAGATCCATGGTCACCAGTTCGGGCATCTCGCGTTTGAACACTTCAACGGCCTCTACGCCGTTGCTAGCGGTGAAGAAATCGGTGACTTGATCTAGGGTGATCGACCGCTGGATCTTGCGCTGCATGACCGTGGAATCGTCAACAATCAGCATTTTCATGGAGCATCCTCAAGTGGTGTGTGAATGGGGTCATGGTTTTACAAAAGCGCAGGTCTTGTCAATGATTTTACGATCCGAGACGGCGAGTGTGGTTTGCGGTGGGTTCAGGCGTTATCCTTGCGCCCATAAGAAAGTAAAGAGGCTTCAGCATGGTGAAAGTGGCTATTAGTGACTTGATCGAAAATCAGCTCCAGCAGGAAAAGCAGCTGGAGAAGTTTTTTCGTACAGCCACGCCGCAATCCCTGAAGGCGCACTTGGCCGACATGCCGGCAGGTGTGTCTGAGCAAATTGCGTATCTAAACGCTGTTTTGAAGGTATTGAGCGAGCTCGATGTGGCTCCTGTGCAGGTATTTTCTCTGCTGGAGACAGTGCGCCCCGTGGTGTACGAAAAGTTCAATATGCTGACTTCGCGTTTTTTGGGGCGATCAGCCGTGTTTCCAGCGCGCATCCAAGAGCTACTCGGGCAGGCTGTTGCACTGCTGAGCCACATGACTTCCTCTTACGACAATGTGGTGGAGGAGACGCGCGCGCAGGGCGATAAGCAGGTATTTATTCTCGGTGCCGCTATTCAGCGTGCTATGGCGGATAAGGCTTTTCTGTTGTACTGCTATTTGCAATTGTATTTGCCGGTGCCGCAGCAAATTTGGCGGCAGTTCAACAAGTTGTATTTAATCGCTGCAGAAAATAAATTGCTGATCCAAACCACGCCGGATCCGCTGGTATTTCCGCGCAAGCCGCTCAACCTGCGGCAAATTTATCTCTACGCTGTCATGTTGGATTGTTCGGACAGCCGGCATTTGAATTGTGGCGATATTCGCACATTGTCTGAAGCCCTAAAAGATTGGGTGTCGTACATCAGCATCGTCGACAGTAAATCGGATAAAGAAGAAAACCCGTTGGTGGTCAATTTAGAAGCGCCATCCGGCGCTGTGTTTTATGCCGATCTTGGCAATAAATACAGTAGTAAATTGGTTTTTTTGCAGCTGGATAAATTTATTGCCCACCTAAGAGGGTTAAAAAAATATTCATTGCGTGTCAGTATCAGTGAAGAGTGGCTGTTTGATAAGCCCATGATTGAGCAATTGCTAGATCAGTGGATTGTGCACAAGCCAAAATCCACTGATCGTGTTGAATTGAATGAAGTGGTGGTGGCGGTGTTGGGTGTGCTGCCTGTGCATTATTATTTGGCAGGGTTTCGCACGCCAGAAGTATTGACGGGCAATGCGGTGTTTGCCGAAAAAGACCCTGCCGGTAAGTTGTTGTACGGTGAGTTGCCCACGGCATTTCGCACGCTCACTAGCACTCTGCCAGCAATGAAAATTGAAAAGCCGGAATATGCTTACGAGAAAGTGATGGCGGTTGACCAAAGCCCGGGTGGTTACTGTTTGGAGTGGGTCAGTGACGCACAGGATGAATTGTCGGTAGGGAAAATCATTAGTATTCGCCACAAAATGTCGCCGTATTGGAAGGTTGGTGAAATCGTTTCCATCACGCATACGGACGATAAAAAAGTGCGCACCGGCATCAATTTGATCAGCACAGAAGCGGTGCCCGTGGTTGCGCGTTTGCTCAATAAAATTGATTCGTTGCCGATTTTATTGTGTCCAGCAGAAAAATCGTTGAATCGAAAAAGCGCAACCGCTGTCGTGCCGAAGTCGGTTTGCCAGATGGGTGAAAAACTGCAAATCGCACAAATGGGACACACGCGCACGATTCAGTTGATGCAGCCGATCAAACGAAATGACAGTTGTATTCTGTTCGAGTGCGCCTATCTCGCTACGGAATAAGCCTCGTTTGTTGCACAAACAAATTCGCCACTATGTTTCTGAGGAAGACAGCCCGCCATTAATGGGGGTGCCGTCTATTTTGGCGCGCGTGTATCGCCATCGCGGCGTGCGCAGTGGCGATGAGTTGAATTACAGCTTCGCTCATCTACCTTCGCCTGATTTACTCAAAGGTTTGCCAGAAGCTTTAGCGTTGCTAGTTGCTGCTTTGCAACAACAGCAGCGCATTTTGGTGGTGGGCGATTTTGATGCCGATGGCGCGACTTCTACCGCGGTGGCGCTGCGCGGTTTGCGCGCGTTGGGTGCAAAACATGTCGATTTTTTGGTGCCGGATCGTTTCGTTTACGGTTACGGCTTAACGCCGGCGATTGTGGAGTTAGCGCAGCAACAGCAGCCAGATTTAATTGTCACGGTTGATAACGGCATTTCCAGTATTGATGGCGTGGCGGCGGCAAAAGCAGCTGGAGTAAAAGTGTTGGTGACCGATCACCATTTGCCTGGCGCGCAATTGCCCAACGCGGATGCCATCGTCAATCCCAATCAGCCCAACTGCCTGTTTCCTGATAAAGCACTCGCCGGTGTCGGCGTAATGTTTTATATCTTGTTGGCGTTGCGCAAAAGTTTGCGTGAAACGGGTTGGTTTGCCGAACAAAAGATAATCGAGCCAAATTTGGCGAGTTTGTTGGATTTAGTCGCCTTGGGTACGGTGGCGGATGTGGTGCCGCTGTCACACATCAATCGCATTTTGGTGCAGCAGGGTTTACAGCGCATACGAGCAGGACAGTGTTGTGCCGGTATTCGCGCTTTAGCCGATATTGCTGGCAAAAAATTACCGCGTTTGATGACGACGGATTTTGGTTTTGCGATTGCGCCGCGTTTGAATGCCGCTGGGCGTTTGGATGATATGAAGCACGGCATTGAATGTTTGCTAACAGATGACCCAGTGTTGGCACAGCAGTACGCAGTTGAATTGGATGCCATGAACAAAACGCGGCGTGCAATTCAAGATGATATGCAAAACATTGCGTTGAACGATCCGCGTTTGGCGGCGTGGCAAGATGGTGAAGCGCTGCCGTGGAGTTTATGCCTCTACGACAGCAGCTGGCATCAAGGCGTGATCGGCGTATTGGCGGGGAAAATCAAAGACCGTTTTCATCGCCCTGCCATTATGTTTGCCGATGCGGGAGCAGGTGAAATCAAAGGTTCTGCACGCTCCGTGGCGGGGCTGCATATTCGCGATGCTTTAGACAGCATTGCCGCGCAGCATCCACACCTCCTGAATAAATTTGGCGGTCACGCCATGGCGGCGGGTTTAACCATTCAGCGTGAGCATTTCTCCCTGTTTGTGGAGTTGTTTGAGCAGGAAGTGCAACTGTGGCTGGATGAAACCGATTTGGATGCAGTGTTGTTAAGTGATGGTGAGCTGCCTGCTGAAACTATTTCTCTGGAAACAGCGGAACAGTTGCGCGCCGCTGGCCCTTGGGGGCAGCGTTTTCCCGAGCCGGTTTTTGATGGCGTGTTTAAAATCATCAATCAAAAATTGGTGGGTGAAAAACACGTCCGGCTGCGCGTTGCTGCACTCGACGATAAAAGTTTTTTTGATGCGATTGCTTTTAATGTTGACATCGAGCAATGGCCGCCAACAGTCGGCGACTATGTGCATCTCGCTTATCGTTTGGATGTGAACGAATACAACGGCCAGCGCAGCGTGCAGCTGTTGGTGCAGGGGGTGGGGGAGTTGTAGGAGCGTCTTCCACCATTTCAACGGCTATCTGTTGAAAGCTGCACGCTGGCATGGTAAAAGAAACTTCAGATAACCTAAAAGGATAAGGTTTATGAGCAGTCTTGCTGCATGCACTACAGCCTCGGTTTTTCACCGAATGTCAGCTGTTGTTTTGTTGATTATTGGCGGACTATTTTCTGCACACGTTTTTGCGGTTCCATCTAATGTTTATGGGGCAATTTACGGTGGTGGAACATGTAAGCCGATCTTCTCCCCCAATAAGATGTATGTGCGCAGAAATGGATTGGAGTGTGATGTTACAGGCTCCACCACGCTACAGTGTCGCGCCTATCACGGTGTTGGGCTTAGTAGTGGTGCCTCTATGCCTGGTTCTTTTCCTGCCTGCGGCGCACAGGATAGTTACTCAAGTTCTGTGACAGTGAATGCGGCTGCAGATATCAGTGGCATCACATTATCGATGACTCAATTATGTGCAAATACTGCTTTGGGTAACCAGTGCTGGGATGTCGTTTTAAGCGTTGCTGAGTCTGTTGTATCGAATAAATATAGCTACGCATTTAATTTTGCGCTGACAGATCAAGACGCAGATGCTGATGGCGTACTCAATGCAACGGACAACTGCCTATTCGTTTCAAATGCAGATCAGTTGAATACTGATGGAGATAGTGTGGGCGATGCATGCGACGCAACACCGAACGGTGACACGGACAACGACGGCATCGATAACTTAAGTGACAACTGCGCGGCTGTTTCCAACAGCAATCAACTGGATTGGGATGGCAATGGCATCGGTGATGCCTGCGACGAACCTGTGCCAGTGCCTGAAGATGTGAAGGGCGAATTGAAAGCCGACAAAGCCGGTTCTTCTGTGGCATTTGCTGGTGATTTCAACGGCGATGGTTATGGCGACTATGTGGTCGGTTCACCGGGTGCCAACAAGGGTTCAGGTAAAGCCGTTGTGATGTCCGGCAAAGACGGCAGCATTCTCGCTTCGGTTGAAGGCACCGCCGCAAAATATGCGATGGGTTTTGCCGTGGCAGGTAACGCCGATATTGATGGTGACGGTTTTGCCGATGTGATTGTCAGCGCGCCACAGGCTGCCATTCCCGGTCGCAAAGCCGTGGGTGAGGTGGTGGTGATCTACGGCTGCGCTGCAAACTGCACTGTCACCAACACGTTGCACGGCACAGAGTCCAAGGCGCTGTTTGGCGCAGCACTGGCGTTGGCGGATGTGGACGGTGACGGCCATGCCGATGTGATTGTCGGTGTACCAAAAGCCACGTACAACCGTGACGGTGTTGCGCTGAAACAGGCGGGCAGTGTGATCGTGTATGACGGCAGCACTATGGAAGTTGGCAAACGGTTTTACGGTGCCGCCGCCAATGCCCATGCAGGCACCGCCGTTGCAACGGGTGATGCCGATGGCGACGGTCTGGCAGACATTATCATCGGTGCACCGGATGAAGACGGTGTGGGCAGTGTTCGTGGTTACAGTCGTAATGGAGCCGAATTGCTGCACAAGACCGGAACAGGCAAAAAATCACAATTTGGCAAAGCCGTGGCGAGTGCCGACATCAATCACGATGGCCATGCCGATATTGTCGTTGGCGCACCTCTGGATGATGATGCTGTCACTCGTACAAAAGACACAGGCAGCATCCGTGTGTTTAGTGGCAGCGATGGCGAATTATTACCAGTACAATTATTTGGCGCAGTGAAAAAAGCGTGGCTTGGCAGCAGTGTGGTGCTGGCGGATGTCAATGGTGACGGCACAATGGACATCATCGCTGGTGCGCCACAAAACGATAGCAGCACCATCAAAAAAACCGGCAGCGTCACGGTATGGAGTGGTGCGACTTACGTGCCAATTATCACGGTGTACGGTTCGGCTTTCGGTAATTTATTTGGCGCGGCATTGAGCGCAGGCGACATCAACAGCGATGGCAAGGCGGATGTGATTATCGGTGTGCCGGGTTTTGATTTGCCAAAAAAAGACGCAGGGAAAGTGACAGTGGTAAATGGATCTGCATTGTAGGGGCGCGATTTATCGCGCCCATTCTCTAATGCGACAAGAATCCGTGTTCTGCCAGAAAGCTTGCCGTCAATTTTTCAGCACTGTTTTTCTCTGCAGCCTTGTCGCCCAACAGTAAACGCTCCAAGTAGCGGGCAACGACATCCACTTCCAGGTTGACCTTGGTGCCGGTTTTGTATTCACCAAACAGGGTTTTTTGTTGCGTGTGCGGCACAATATTCAAATCAAATTCGGCACCTTCGACTTGGTTGACGGTGAGGCTCACGCCGTCGACACACACGGAGCCTTTGTGTGCGATATAGCGCGCCAGCTCTGCCGGTGCGCGCAAGCGGTAGCGAATCGAACGCGCATCGCTGTGGATGTTGACAATTTCACCGACGCCATCGACATGCCCGCTGACGATATGGCCACCTAAGCGATCGCTGGCACGCAGGGCTTTTTCTAAATTCACGGGACTGCCATTTTTCAGTGAACCCAGCGTGGTGTAATCGAGTGTTTCCACCGACACATCGGCCCAAAAACCGTCACCGGGGAGAGCTACCACGGTCAGGCAAACGCCGTTGGTGGCGATGCTATCACCGAGTATCACATCAGAGAGATCTAAATCCGCTGTTTGAATACGCAAGCGTTTGTCGCCGTGACGATTTTCACTGGCGACCAATTTGCCCACTGCTTGCACGATGCCGGTAAACATAATTTTCTCTCTGGTTTCTCTCTAGATGTTTGGGCGAAGAATAAAACGCCAATCATCACCGATGGCGCGCGCGTCGATAATATTGAGTTTTTTTGCATCCATCATGGCGTCAATTTGAAAATCAAACAGTGGGCGCGCCGTGCTGCCCATCAGTTGTGGCGCGATATAAATCACCAACTCATCTGCCAGATTTTCTTGCACAAAAGCGCCCGCCAATGTTGCGCCGGCTTCTATCAAAACTTCATTGCATTGTCTGTTACCGAGTTCAGCGAGCAGAGCGTGTAAATCTAGCTGATTGTTTTTTAGTGGCAGCGCGGAATGTGTGACATGCGCGGGAAGTGCGGTGGTTTGGTTTTGATGAGTGCACCACAGCACAGGCGTGGTGTCGGTAAAAAACGGCGTATCGAGCGCAACGCGAGCGTGTTGATCGAGTAACACGCGTAGCGGTTGTCTATGGCGTAATGCTTGCCGGGCATCGGTATCGCGCACGGTGAGCTTGGCATTATCGCGCAACACGGTGTTAGCCGAGGTGATGATGGCGCAACTGCGCGCGCGCCAGTGCTGCACATCTTGGCGCGCTACCGCGCCGGTAATCCATTGTGATTCGCCGGACGCCATTGCGGTGCGTCCATCCAAACTCATCGCCATTTTTACGCGCACAAACGGTAAAACGGTTTGCATGCGTTTGATAAAACCGGGATTGATTGCGTGTGCTTCTTTTTCTATCAATGGACCATCCACTGCGATACCAGCGGCGCGCAATTTTTGTAAACCGCGACCGGACACTTGCGGGTTGGGGTCTTGCATGCCGAATACCACGCGCGAAACGCCTGCGTTGATGAGTGCCTCGCAGCAAGGGCCTGTTTTACCGTGGTGTGAGCAGGGTTCTAGCGTGACATACGCCGTTGCGCAGCGCGCTTTTTCTCTCGCTTGTTGCAGCGCATGCACTTCAGCGTGCGCTGCGCCAGCTCGCTCATGCCAGCCTTCGGCGATCACTTGATCACCAGCATCGACAAGCACACAACCTACGCGTGGGTTGGGCGAGGTGCTGCACAAGCCGCGCTCTGCCAGTTGCAGTGCGCGCGTCATGTGTGCGGTGTCGTGCGGTGTCATCGTCATAAAAATTAGGGTGTTTGTTGCGGTTGCAATTTATCAATTTCGGCACGGAATTCATCGAGATCTTTGAAATCCCGATATACCGAAGCAAAGCGCACATAAGCCACTTGATCGAGCTTGCGCAGTTGTTCCATTACCTGTTCGCCGATGCTGCGCGAGGACAATTCGCGCTCACCCGTGGCCTGCAATTTGTGTTTGATGTGTGTGAGCGCCGATTCAATGTCTTCCATGCTCACGGGGCGTTTTTCTAAGGCTTTTTGCATGCCGGCGCGCAATTTATGTTCATCAAATGGCACGCGCGAGCCGTCACTTTTAATGATGCGCGGCATCAACAGTTCGGCGACTTCGTAGGTGGTGAAGCGTTCGTGGCAAGTGAGGCATTCGCGGCGACGGCGCACTTGGTCGCCTTCGGCCACTAGGCGCGAGTCGATAACCTTGGTGTCGGTTTCGGAGCAAAACGGGCAGTGCATGGCTGGCGGATCCTTGATCTACAATGGCGCTGATTGTAACTGTGAATGCCAACCATGACCGAAACCAGCCATTTTTTTGCCTACCTCAGCAAACTGCGTTGGATAGAGCGCTGGGGCATGAAACGCAATGCCATTCGTGAAAATGTGATGGAGCACAGCTTTGAAGTGGCGGCGGTGGTGCACGCGCTGGGCGAGCTGTACAACCAACATCATGAAGAAAAAATGGATTTGGGCGTGCTGGTGCTAACGGCGCTGTATCACGATGCCTCGGAAGTACTGACCGGCGATTTGCCTTCGCCGATCAAATACCACAACGAAAAAATTCGCGATGCTTACAAAGAAGTAGAGCATGCCGCCGAGCGAGAAATGCTGGCGATGTTGCCCAAACATTTGCAGTCGGCGTACGCGCCGTATTTGTTGTCGGAGCGCGTGGATCCCACCGCCAAGCAACTGATTAAAGCAGCCGACATTATTGTGGCCTACACCAAGTGCAAAGCCGAAACGGTGGCTGGCAATCCAGAGTTCAGCAAGGCGATGAAAGACATGGAAGAAAAACTTTCGCATATCGCACTGCCAGAAGTGCGACAGTTTTGTGAAATGTTTTTGCCGAGTTTCAGCTTGACGCTGGATGAGTTGATTAAGCCGAAGGCTTGATTAAAGAGGGCAATTACCGCAAATGGGATTGAGAGTGTCTTTTTGCATATGCGCTAGTCGAAGTGCTTGGTATTCGTTCCCGTTCCAATACTCACTAAAATTTCCTGTATTAATATTAAATGTTCCATGGTTTGGTTGAGTGCGTGCACAGCAGGGTGTTACATGTCCTTCGGCAGTGATATGCACAGAGCGATAAGGCCATGCGCATTTACCGATACGCCGCTTTGGTAATTTATAGCCGAGAAGGATGCCGTGCAGAGCCAGTCGCCATTGTTGGTATCTGAGGGTTTTTTGAATGTGCGGGATCAAGTGTAAAGAAGCATGAATTCGTTCGGCAGTAGAGTGATAACCAGAATCTCCCTGCATAAGCCAGTTTTCCATAAATCCAACGGCAAGATAATCAACTCGTAGTTTTATGGCTAGAGAGCTTAAGTCTGGTAGGTTTTGGTGGTTTAATTCATTCGTGGTGTTATGGATGCCAATAATGACATTAGATGCTTTGTTATTTCTTTCTTTTATCAGTTCGCGCATGCCATCTGTTACCTCGTCTAAGCCTATTTTCCCCATTGGGCGAATGGCTTGAAAAGAGACCTTGTCAGTTGAGTCAATGCTGATGCCTACATCGTAAATATATTTATGAATCAGTTGTCGAACTTTTGTATTGCGCAGTAGGCTGCCGTTGGTGATGATCCAAACTTTTATGGATTTTTTTTTAAATAGCTCAAGAATTTCCTCAATATGAGGATTTAGGAATATTTCTCCTAGGCCAATGAATCTTATAAATTTTATGTCAGGAAAGCTTTCTAGGATGCGCTGGGCTGTGCTGATTGATAAATCATTTTTTAGATCGTCTTTTGCAAGGCTGCTACGAGAGCAAGTACCACAAGTGGCGTTACAACGTGTAGTTGGTTCAATTTCAATGAAATTAGGTAGAGGTGCCCGCAGCGCTTCCTTGTAATGAAGCATGTGGGTGAAAGTTGAAATCTTGCCCCATTTGCGCTGTATGCTGTGAATCATGATGCTTTCTGAGCCGAGATAATGGCGGTGCGATCTGTTTTTGTTTTATGTACAACTTGATAGGTTGTTCTAGATAGGGGTTTATCGTTGAACTCATAATGAGGCCACTGCTCCTTAGCGTAGTAGCGTGATGCTATTGGTACAGAGAGTGGGGGTAGAAAGTAGAGTTTTAGAGCGTAGTAGGCATCCCAAAAAAAACCGCCAGTTTTTATTCCGTGAATAAGTCTTCGCCAAACAAAGCCTATGTTGAAAAGTAGCGCACGCCTGTAGGCCAGTTTCGTATACTGCTCAATAGTTTCTTTGCTTAAGTGCTCGTGTGTAAATAGAGACTCGTTGGAGTAAGTGAAGTATTCATCCCAATCGTAAGAGTTGATGATATCTTTGGTGTGGTAATGGTTGAACATTTCTGTGCCAGGAAAGGCAACGGTTCTGCCAAACTTCATCATGTCTAACGGTAGCTCTCTGGCAAAATTGATGGTGTCCAGCATTGTTTGCTCGGTATCAGATGTAAGGCCAAGCATAAAAAAACCATTGACTTCCAGGCCGGCTTTGCGTGCTAGTGCCGCTGCTTTTTTTCCTTGCTTAATGCTGGCTTTGCCGCCTTTACCGAAGGCTTTTAGTATGTCGTCATTACCTGATTCGGAACCAAAAGATACGCGGTAGCAACCAGCTTTGCGCATTTTCTTGAATAGAGCTTCGTCGGCACTTTCAACGCGAATACCATTAGTGCATGCCCAAGGTAAAGGTGTGCCTGCAGCAATAATGGCATCGCAGACCTGTGTAGCCCATTCCTGATCAGATGTGAAAATATCATCAACAATTAAAGCTTCACGAAACCCAATAGAGGCAAGTTTCTTTAGTTCTGCTGCACAGCGTTCAGGGGATTTTTTTCGATAGCCAAGTGCCATCGTCATTTTGCTGGCGCAGTAGTCGCACTTATAAACGCAGCCGCGTGAAAACTCTACACTGGCAATAGGCGGGTGGCGAGCAAAAAGTCGTGAGCTATGTTTTTGGTAAATATCTTTGTTGTAAAGCTCCCATGCAGGCATGGGTAAATCATCAAGGTTAGCAATGGGTGGCGCCATCCCTGTGAAGGTAATATTTTCATTGTTGCAGCGATAGTACAGCCCTTTGATGGTCTGTTCGGGCTTTCCATCGCAGTAGTCAGCAAAAGAAAAATCTGCTTCGCCAACAAAAACTGCATCCAGTTTTGACTCCAACATAGACTCCATAGGAAGTGCCGAAATATGAGGTCCACCACCAACAACTTTAGCGAAAGGAAGGATGTCTTTGACCAGAACACTGATGTCGCGCAGTTGGTTCATCAGAGGTGTGGTGGCGGTAATGCCAACAATATCTGGATTAAATGTTTCTAATTTCTCTTTAACGGTTAAGTAGCAGTAGGGGGTGTAGGATAGATCCAAGATACGGACATCGTGTCCTCGCTGTATGGCGCTGCCTGCAATTGTGGATAAGCCAAGTGTGGGGAAAACAGGGTTGGCAATAGACCCTTTTGTGCCGCTATAGCTAGCAACATAAGATGGATTGATTAATAACACCTTGGCCATGAAATAGTCTCAATAAACCTTTGGTTATTATTTGGAATGGCTTATATCGGTTTTAGTCTGTGCAATATGCACTAGTTCTACAGATTTATCGATACACCGGATACTTCGCGCACAGCGCCGACACTTTGTCGCGCACGGCGGCAATCGTAGCTTCGGCATCACCTTTTTCCATCGCGTCGAAAATATCGCAAATCCAGTTGGCGAGTTCACGGCACTCCGCTTCGCCAAAACCGCGCGTGGTGCAGGCCGGTGTGCCAATGCGGATGCCGGAGGTCACCATCGGTGGGCGCGGATCGTTGGGCACGGCGTTTTTATTGACGGTGATATGCGCTTGGCCGAGTGCTGCATCTGCTTCTTTGCCGGTGATGTTTTTGTCGATTAATGACAGCAAAAACAAATGGTTTTCTGTGCCGCCAGACACTACTTGGTAGCCGCGTGCGATCACGGTAGACGCCATGGCTTTAGCGTTGGCCAATACCTGTTGTTGATAGGTTTTGAAGGCTGGTTGTAGCGCTTCTTGGAAGCACACCGCTTTGGCGGCGATGACATGCATCAGCGGACCACCTTGTTGGCCTGGGAAAACGGCAGAGTTCAATTTCTTTTCCAGCTCTTCGTTTTTGCGCGCGAGAATCAAACCACCGCGCGGGCCGCGCAGCGTTTTGTGCGTGGTGGTGGTAACGACATCGGCAAATGGCACAGGGTTGGGATAAATGCCGGCGGCAACTAGGCCTGCGACATGCGCCATATCCACAAACAAATACGCGCCCACTTTGTCGGCAATTTCGCGGTAGCGTGGAAAATCCAGCACGCCGGAATAGGCAGAAAAGCCTGCGACGATCATTTTGGGTTTGTGTTCGATGGCGAGTTTTTCCATCGCATCGTAATCAATCAGACCAGTTTCTGGATTCAGACCGTATTGCACCGATTTATAAATCTTGCCGGAAAAATTCACGCCTGCGCCGTGCGTGAGATGGCCGCCGTGCGCGAGTGACATACCGAGCACCGTGTCACCCGCTTGGCACAGCGCCATGTAAACAGCGGCGTTGGCTTGGCTGCCGGAGTGCGGCTGCACATTGGCGTAATCTGCGCCAAATAATTGCTTGGCGCGGTCGATGGCGAGTTGCTCTACCACATCCACATATTCGCAGCCGCCGTAGTAGCGTTTGCCTGGGTAGCCTTCGGCGTATTTGTTGGTCAGTTCGGAGCCTTGCGCGGCCATCACCGCAGGGCTGGCGTAGTTTTCAGAGGCGATCAATTCAATGTGGTCTTCCTGCCGTTTTTGCTCGCTTTGAATGGCGCTCCACAGGGCGGGATCAAACGAGGCGAGGGTGACATCTTTACTGAACATGGTCATGGCTCCAAAACGGTAATGCGGTGGAAAAAACGATGCCGCATTGTACACGAGGGGTCGCTTTCGGCAGAATGCCAGCAACCCTTTGCGCCCTGCCGTTATCGCTGTTTGCTTATGTCAGATTCGTTAAGCCCCGATCATTCCATTGATGCGCGCCGTTTGTATTGCCCAGAGCCGGTGATGCTGCTGCACAAAGCCGTGCGTGAAGTGTTGGCAGGGCAGTTGATTGAAATGTGGGCGACCGACCCTTCTACCACGCGCGATGTGCCAAAGTTTTGTCATTTTTTGGGGCATGAATTGTTGGTGCAAACGCAGGAAGGCGAGTTGTATCGCTATGTCATTCGCAAAATCGTAAAAGAGGTTTGAAATGCGTTTATTGCACACTATGTTGCGCGTGACCGATTTGCCGCGCTCAATTACTTTTTACACCGATGTGTTGGGAATGTCCTTGTTGCGTCAGCAAGATTATCCCGACGGGCAATTCACTTTGGCATTTCTCGGCTACGGCAGCGAAGCAGAAAACACCGTGATTGAACTCACCTATAACTGGGGTGTGCACAGTTATGAATTGGGAACGGCTTACGGGCATATCGCGCTAGAAGTGGATGATGTGCAGGCAGCGGTGGATGCTATGCGTGCTAAGGGCGCCAAGATTTTGCGCGAACCGGGGCCGATGAAAGCAGGTACAACGGTGTTGGCATTTTTGGAAGATCCTGATGGCTACCGCATAGAGTTATTGGCAAAACATTAAAAATAAAACAATCAGGAGTGAATAATGAGCGCAACACCTAACAATCAACATGGCTCGTTGGAAACAGCCGTTGCTGGTCAATACGATTTCACCATTGGCGAAGTGTTGTCGGAAGCTTGGGCGAGGATTGATGGCTACAAGTTGCCATATGCCATCATCACTTCTGTGTACTTTCTTGTTTATTTTATTGCGTTGGTTTTGGTGATTGCAGGGTTGGGTGAAGAAGAGAGCGCACGCGCACAAGCCGTTATTCAGTTATTGAGTTTTGCCATGATGCCGATGAGTGCTGCGCTCACAATGATGGGTCTTCACATGGCCATGGGAAGACCGATTACTGTTAAACAGTTGTTTGCTTATTACAACAGCAAAGGTTTGGCGATTATCGGTTTACAAATTGTCATGATGATGGCCATCGTATTAGGTTTGTTGTTGTTTATTATCCCCGGTATTTATTTGTCGATTGCTTTGATGTTTGCAGTGCCGCTGATGTTGGAAAAAAATCTCTCCATCATCGATGCCTTTGAAGCATCGCGCAAAGCTGTAACGCACCACTGGTTCAAACTGTTTGGCCTGTTATTTGTGATGGGATTAATTCTGTTTTTGTCGATGTTGCCCTTGGGAATCGGTTTAATCTGGACTATGCCGATGATGATGGCGGTGATCGGTGTGTTGTATCGCCGGATGTTCGGTATCAGTGAGCAGGCTGATAGCTTATTGCTGTGATAAATAATTGTCGTTGGTTGTGTGCGGTTTGGAAGGTGATTTCATCGTCGAGTTGCTTGCCAGGCGCCGCGCGCGCCAAGGGGGTGAATCCATGCTGATCCAATTTTTCGCTGGGTCAATTTCATCGGGCCCTACAATGCGGTAGCACGCCTCATTGCCGTCTTCGTCTTCCACCGTAATCCACGCGCCAAAAAATACTTTGTGTTGTTGATCTGGGATGCGATCCACCACAGTGAGTGTTTCCAAGCGTTTGCTCAAATAGCGCACGCGACTGTCAATTTCACGCAAGCGGCGTTTGCCGTAAATGTAATCCCCGTTTTCTGAGCGGTCGCCGTTTTTTGCCGCTTCGTGTACAGCGGCAGTCACCTGCGGTCTTTCCACTTTCCATAATTGATGCAATTCAGCGCGCAGCGCCGCAGCGCCTTCTGCCGTGATGTAGGCGGAGCCTTTGGGTGTTGGCGGTCGATAGCGTCCCATGATGGGTGTCCGATTTCTAGAGCAAGCTCATTACTGTGAGGCCTAAAGCACAAGAAAGTTGCGTTGACTGTCTGTATGCAAAAAATGATGGCTCGTGGTGCGAGATGGTTGTGTGTGACAAGTGATCTAACTTGCCACGAATTCACTTTGCTTGGAGTGGAAACCGCTCAGGGTTCCTAATGATTTCTAAGGTTAGATCCACGTCAATCTCTGGCCAGTACAGATGACCATTTGATGACTCTTGTACGAAAAGAATAGATTTTAATGGTTGCTCTTTGAACCAAGGGAAATCTTGGTAAGACATAAACAACTCTTCGCCTTGAGAAAAAATCCAAATGCCATGACTAGAGATGTGGGTTACTTCAGCCGCCGAAGTGCTCTTTCCAAGCGCTAATGAACTCATGGTTATGTGCCTCAATAACTGTTTCAATTTCACGAAGTTGAACGCGGCTCAAGTTAAAATTTTTTGCCAACTCAATCTCCGGCTCTAACCAAAATTTAGCTTCGCCGGACTCACACATGACATGCACATGTATTCTTGACTCTTCTCTGGAAAAGAAGAAGAAACGATAGCCTTTCTCTCGGTGGATAGTTGGGCTCATGTCTCCTGCGCCTTATGCAACATGCAGTGTCAATCAAGATAGCATACCGGCCTATACGGTGGTATCTATGCCAGTGGTGCCGCTTACTTTTGTTTAACCACCAGCCAACTTCACTTTAAAGCCGCGCTTTTCTAACTCGGCTTTCAGGTTTTCGCGCTGGTCGCCTTGAATTTCAATCGTCCATTCTTTTACCGTGCCGCCGGTGCCGCACAGTTGTTTCAATTGTTTGGCGAGTATTTGTAATTCAGCAGCAGGCAACTCAAAGCCGGTAAGTGTGGTCACGCCTTTGCCGTTGCGCCCAGCGGTTTCGCGGCGTATGCGAATAAAGCCGTCACCTTTAGGCGGCAAAGTGGGCAGCGGGTCGATGGATTTGATGCGACCTGCATCGGTGGAGTAAACCAGTTTGCTGTCTTTTTTGCTCATGAGTTTTCTTCAATCGTGATGGCGATTTTTCCAAAATGTGTACGGTTTTGCATGCGTTGATGCGCTGTTTCCACCTGTTGGAAATCAAATGTGCTGTCGATGATAGGGCGAAACGCGCCGCTGGCTATCCACGGCCAAGCGCGCTGACGAATATCGCTCACGATAGCGGCTTTTTGTGCAGCAGATTGCGCGCGCAGCGTGGAGCCGGTGATGGTTAAACGCTTCATCATCATTGCGGCAAGATTGATTTCACTTTTGCTGCCGTTCAGTACGGCGATGTTGACGATACGCCCATCCACTGCCGCGAGTTTGATGTGCTGTGCCAGCGCAGCGTCGCCAAGGATATCCAGCGTGACATCCACGCCGTGTTTTTGTGTGGCATCCAATAATTGTTCCGTGAGATTTTCGTGGTGGTAATCAAAAGCTTTTTCTGCACCTAAAGTGACACAGCGCACACACTTTTCTGCGCTGCCGGCGGTGGTGAAAACGCGCGCACCAGCGAGTGTGGCAAGTTGGATGGCGGTGGTGCCTATGCCGCTGCTGCCTGCTTGAATTAAAACGGTTTCGCCTGCTTGTAATTTCCCGCGTTGCAATAAGTTGTGCCAAACCGTAATAAAAGATTCGGGCAAACAGGCGGCTTCTGCCGCGCTGTAGTTGTCTGGCCAAGGCAAGCACTGTGTTGTGGGTGCAAAGCAGTAATTGCTATAGCCGCCGCCGTTAACTAGTGCGCAGACGCGATCACCTGCGCGCCATTGCTGCACGGATTTTCCAGAGGCAATGACGGTGCCAGCCACTTCCAAACCGAGTATGGGCGAAGCATCAGCTGGTGCAGGATACAGCCCTGCTTTTTGCAATAAATCAGGGCGATTGATGCCGAAAGCAGCCACGGCAATCAGCACTTCATCGTCACCAATATTGCGCAGTGTTTGTTCTGCAATTTGCAGGGATTGATTGGGTAGATGTTGGATAAAACGCTGTTTCATGCAGCAGTTTGTTGCGCGGCAATCGGTGGAATAGGTGCGTCCAGTGTGTCGGCCACCGCGCGCAGCAATTCTATGGCTTCTGCGCTGTATTGTTGCTGCTCGTCTGCAATGGCGGCGCAGCAGGCTTTTAACAGGCGAGGTTTTGCCAAGGCTTGCAAACCGCGTAATTGTTGCACGGCTTGATCGAGCGCGCTGATGTTTGACAACACAGCTAGATCACAAGCGGCAGCAGGTAGGCCGAGTTGCTGCCAAGCGGTGTTGAAAAAAGTTGGTGCAGTCTCCTGTGTGTGAGTGGCCAAACTCAAAGCCGATAACACTGTGCGACAACTATTTTGCGTTGCTGCTAAAGAGTGTGAACTGCTGGCGTATTTTTGTGCGTCGAGTGATTGCCGCAAAATTCGATACAACGACCATTCAAATAATGAGATGTGTTGATCGGCATTGATTTGTGTGATGACAGCTTGCAGAAATTGCTCGCGCTGCTCGGTGCCTAATAATTTCAAGCTGGGCAGACACAAATCTAACAAGGGCAGACGCAATTTGTAAGGCAATTGTTTTACGGGTTCGGCAATTTTTTCACAGAGAGTAAAAACACTGCCTTGCGTATTTTTTTGTAAAACAGCAAACGCGTGTGCGTTGTCTAGTGTGTGGCGCTCTAGCAGCAAGCAGTGAGCAATGGCGCTGGCCCCCCAAGATTCTCGCGCCAGTTTTTGTAAATCTTCGGGTATGTCGATCAGACGCTGTTTGGCTTCGCGCAAATGTTCTGGTTGCGGTGCGCCGATGCTGTTCTAAAGCGGCAGCGATGCTGACTGCGGCAATGCTAGCTGGTGTTACAGAGGGAGGCGTGTATTGAATTTCACCGTTCACGATTTGTACGCGCGATGGATCGATAGCAGGTTTATCAACAACGATGGAGTTGGCATCAATAGCAGTAAATTCACCATCCCAGCGCGCATCAATAGCGCGGATGCGGTCTTCCAGCGGCGGGTGCGTGGCAAACATCGAGGTGAGCGCATTGATGCCTTCGCCAAAAAATAAATGGCTGGCCTGCGGGGCATTGGGGTGTGTGATAAAAGAACCGGAAGCGTAGCCCCCGATTTTTTTTAACGCACCAGCAATGCCTTCTGGATTGCGTGTGTATTGCACGGCAGAAGCATCGGCAAGAAATTCACGCTGACGACTGATCGCTGCCTTAATTAATTTCCCAAAAAAAGTACCGACATAGCCGATAATGATGAAACCCAAACCGAGCATAGCTACACCGGAAGTGCCTTTGTTGTTGCGGCTGTAACGGCGGCTGTTGCTGCTGCTATCGAGTAAAAAGCGCCCGATCAAGCCGATAAATAAAATGCCGAACAGCCAGCCCATCAGTTGTAAATTGATGCGTATGTCGCCGTTAAAAATATGGCTGAATTCGTGCGCGACTACGCCTTGCAATTCGTCGCGCGACAGCAGTTGAATCGCGCCGCGTGTGATGCCGATGGCGACATCGTGATGATCGTGGCCGGCGGCAAAGGCATTGATAGATGGCTCCTCCAAAATGTACACGGGAGGAACAGGCACGCCGGATGCAATAGCCATTTCTTCGACGACATTAAGAATTTTTCTTTCATGCAGGTCGCTGCTGGCGCGTTCCAATAATTTCCCACCGAGCAGGGTGGCGACAGCCGCGCCGCCGGTGCGCAACTGCCGCATTTTGTATAGCGAAGCCAAGCCGACAACCACAGCAATAGCGACAGCGATTTCTGCCATCAGCACCCAGTCTTGCGCGAAGGGCAAACTGTTTTGTGCGGTGCTTGTACTGTTGCTGTAGCCAATGACAAACAGTACCAGCAGTTGCGTCAAGCCAATCAAACCGATAACGGCCAGTGCAAACAACAGCACTAGCCATCCGGTGTGACGCTTGGCGTTTGCCTGCGATTGAAAATAATTCATTTAGAAACTGACTTTCGGTGCCGCTTGAATCGCCGGACGGTCTTCAAATTCCAACAGCGCCATGTCTTTGGTGTGACCAAAAAAACCAGCCAAGAAATTGGCGGGGAAGGATTGGCGCGCCGTGTTGTATTCGGTGGCGGAATCGTTCATGGCTTGTCGTGCAAAAGACACTTTGTTTTCGGTGCTGGTCAGTTCTTCAGACAACTGCATCATATTTTGATTGGCTTTGAGATCGGGGTAGGCCTCCATGGTGACATTAAATCTGCCCAGTGCGCCGCCCAGTTGTGTTTCAGCGTGACCGAGATTGGTGATGGCACTCGCATCCGCTGGGTTGGAGGAAGCCGTTTGTAATTGTTTCGATGCTGTGTTGCGCGCTTCTATCACCGCTTCCAAAGTTTTGCTTTCGTGCGCCATATAGGCTTTGGCGGTTTCCACCAGGTTGGGAATCAAGTCGTAGCGCCTTTTTAATTGCACATCGATTTGTGCAAACGCGTTTTGATAGCGATTTTTTAAATTGACGAGCTTGTTGAACAAAGAAATCAGATAAAACGCGATCACCGCGAGAACAATTAAGGTAATCAATCCGCTGCCCATGATGAGCCTCCGTGTGAGTAGTGGGGTTACTGCCAGTCGAAGCGCTGTCCAATCAGAGAGAACAGGGTTTCGTTGTGTGGCTGGTAGTACTGTAGCAAAGATTGCCGCACGACTTGATCGGCTTGGCCATAGTTGCCGGGTTTGCGTGGAAACAGGTCAGTTGGTTGAAACGCGGAATCGACGCCCAAAAAACGGTACAGCTGCGCCAATACGGTAAGCGGCTCTTGGAAAAAAGATTCGCTGCTAAAAATGGCTATTTGTTCGCGCGGAAAGCGTTGCAAAAAAGGCTGTAGTTGTTGGGCGTAGTGACCGCGCTCGCGGTAGCTAAAACGCTGCGCTGCGCTGTGAGTGAGTAACTTGCCGGCGGCCAGCGCCGACCAATCACTCTGTGTGCGTTCTTCTTCGGCTGCCAAAGCTTCTGGCAGCGTGAGCAAGTCATGTTGGCGACGAAACTCCTGGTGGTAGTGGGAGATGGCGCGGTCGGCGGGGTTGCGCAGCAGCACCAGCAATTTCACCTGCGGGCAGTGTTCGGCGATGCGCTGAGCAGCCAGCGGGTGTGCCATGTAAAAAGGCGAGGCTTCGCCGGTGATTTGTTCGGCGGCGCAGGTTGGGAACTGGCGCAAGTACCAAGCCTGTCCGCGGCCGTAATGCTGATCAAAAAAATGCACTTCCTTGCGGGCAGCGCGCAGTATTTGCGGGTGTTGAGTGAGGGCGCTGTAAAGACTGGAGGTGCCGCCTTTCTGGGTGCCAATAATCAGAAAGTGAGGAGCTTGCATGGTTTACAGCACAGGGCCGTTGGGCAGGAAGCGATTGTCGGAGTTGGCTTTGATCCACAGCACAGTTTCACGCGACAGCGGCGTGCCGCGTTTTTTGAGCAAGCGGCTGATCCAGATCACAGGCGATTTATCGCCGCCGTGCCAGTGGGGGAGCTGTTGTTCTATCAAGGTGAAGAAGCGCACCAGCTGCAGCAGGGCGCCCTCAGCAAGAGGCGTCAGTACATCCTGCCAGTCGTGAGCACCGAGCTTCATTACTTGGTTGCTGCCAGAGGGGAGCTGCCGTTCCCACGCGGGCAATTCTTGCCAGTTATCTGCCACAGCAAAGGCAATGCAGCGCTGGAGTAGATCGCCGCTTACACGATAGGTGACGGTTTCAGTACCGTCAGTGGGGTTCCAACTGCCGAGGGTCATGGGGCTTCCTTCTACTTATAGAGTGATGAACGGCATTGTAGCGGCTGTTATCCCCCCGATTTATCTCTAAAAAAAATAGATATAGGCATGGCAATTGTGAAAATTTTGTAATACGCTGCGCGCGGTAAATGTTGTGCTTAACAATTTTTTCACATTGGCCTATGTCAGGGCTTTTCGTCCGACTAGGTTTTTTATCACTAAGGAGAACTGGGTATGAAAAACAAACTGGTTGCCGCTTTTGCGGTATCTGCTCTGGCTTTGGGCGTAAGCGCTGCGCAAGCAGACGATCACTTCTACGCTGGTGCAAGCGCAGGCTACTTCGACAGCCACGCTGACCTCGAAAAAACTGTCAATGAAGGCGTAGCCGGCGTACAAGTGGGTTACCACTTCAACCCAGACTGGTCTGTAGAGCTGGGCCAACTGTCTGGCTTCAATACTGATGACCAAGAAGTAGTTTCTTTGACTGCTGCATATCGCCTGTGGGGCGAGCAAACTCAGATCTTGGCTGTGGGTGGTATTCAGAACCTGCGCTACACCAACAGCGAAGTAGAGCCAGTATTGGGCGTGGCTGTATCTCACTACTTCACTGACAATGTTGAGGCGCGCCTCACTGTGTTGGGCGGTGTTGAAGATACCGAATACATGACTAGCACCTTGTCTGTGAACTATCACTTCGGCACACATGAAGAAGCCGTTGCTGAGCCAGAGCCAGAAAAAGTAGCGCCAGCTGTAGTAATGACCAAAACCCTGCACGCTCACTTCGACACTGATAAGAGCAAAGTGCGTCCAGCTGACCGCGCAGAGATCATCCCTGTTGCACAAGCAATGAAAGCCAACCCAGGCAGCACAGCGACTATCGTAGGTCACACTGACAGCCAAGCGTCAGATGCCTATAACCAAGGTCTGTCTGAGCGTCGCGCTGATGCCTTTAAGAAAGGGATGGTAGAAGAGGGTGGAAACCAAGACGCTATCGAAACTTCTGGTCGTGGCGAGTTGGAGCCTGTTGAAAGCGACGAGACTTCTGCTGGCCGTCAAGCCAACCGCCGTATCGAAGCTGTTGTGACTGGTCTGCCACAATAAGTGCTAGATGCGTAGAATAAAAACCCGGTTCGCCGGGTTTTTTTATGCCCAGAATTTTTGAGTTAGCAGAGGAAAACAATGAGCACGACGCTCTATTGGCATGACTACGAAACTTTCGGCCGCAACCCGCGCTGGTGTGGTGTTGCTCAGTTTGCCGGCATTCGCACGGATGAAGATCTCAATGAAATTGGCGAACCGCTGATGCTGTATTGCCAGCCGCCGCAAGACAGCTGGCCTGACCCAGTCGCCTGCCTGATTACGGGCATCACGCCACAGTTTTGTCGTCAACACGGCGTGCTGGATGTGCAGTTCGCCAAACAAGTGTTGCGCGAATTGAGCCGCCCCGGCACTTGCGGTGTGGGTTTTAACAACATCCGTTTTGACGACGAATTTACGCGGCAACTGCTGTACCGCAATTTTTACGATCCGTACGAGCGCGAATGGAAAAACGGCAATTCGCGCTGGGATATTTTGGATGTGCTGCGCATGGCGCGCGCGCTGCGACCGGAGGGCATCGAATGGCCGGTGGATGAGCTGGGCAATCCGGTGATGAAATTAGAGGCGCTAACGGCGGCCAACGGTATTGAACATGCCGGCGCGCACGATGCCTTGGTGGATGTGCGTGCGACGATTGCCATCGCACGAAAATTGAAACAGGCACAGCCGCGTTTTTATGATTTTGCTTTTCGCTTACGCGATAAAAAAAATGTAGCCGATTTGCTGGATTTAACAACACATCGGCCAGTGCTGCACACTTCAGGCAAGTTAGGCGGCAAACGCTTATTCACTACCTTGGTGATGCCCTTGATGCCACATCCAACCAATAGTAACGGTGTGGTGGTTTTTGATTTGATGCAGGATCCTGCGGCGCTGATCGCATTATCTGCTGATGAAATTCGCCGCCGCATTTTTACTGCCAGTGCCGATTTGGAAGAAGGCGTGGAAAGGTTGGCGATCAAAACCGTACACAGAAATAAATCTCCCATGCTGGCACCGCTAGAATTATTGAATGAAACGGTTGCAGCGCGTTTGGGTGTAGATCGCAGTCTGTGTGAAAAACATTGGCAGGTATTGCAAACGGCATTGCCGCAAGTGTGCAGCAAATTGATGGAAGTTTTTCAGCAGGCATACGAGCCCACAGTGCGCGATGCAGAGTTTCTTATCTACGATGGCTTTTTTAGTCCATCCGATAAACGCGAGCAAGAGGCCGTGCGCAAAGCCGCGCCGCAGGAACTAGCAGCGCGAAATTTTTCTTTCCACGATGGTCGCTTAGCCGAGTTGTTGTTTCGCTATCGTGCGCGCAATTTCCCTGAATCTTTGTCGGCGGATGAAAAGGCGCAATGGGATGAGTTTCGCCAGCACCGCTTGCACACTAAAATAAGCGACGATTGGTTGACGCGAGAGAGTTATCTCACACAACTGCAAGAACTAGAACAAGCTCAGCAACAAACGCCAGAAAACTTAGCCGTGCTGAGTGCGTTGCGGGCGTGGGAATCGGAGGTTCACTGATGCATTTTCCCGGATCACATATTCTTTCTATTGCGTCATTTGAACGCGCCGATATTGAGCGCATTTTTGCGGTAGCTGATCGCATGGAACCCTACGCACAGCGCAAGCGCGTTACGCGGGTGTTGGAAGGCGCGATTCTCGGCAATATGTTTTTTGAGCCGAGCACACGCACGCGCGTGAGTTTTGGTTGCGCATTTAATTTGCTCGGTGGCGAAGTGCGCGAAACCACCGGTTTTGAATCCTCGGCCTTGGCAAAAGGCGAATCGCTGCACGATACCGCGCGCGTGCTGTCTGGCTACAGCGATGTGATTTGCATGCGCCACCCGCAAGCGGGTTCCGTGGCGGAGTTTGCCGCAGCGAGCCGCGTGCCGGTAATTAACGGCGGTGATGGCGCGAACGAGCATCCCAGTCAGGCATTGCTAGATTTGTACACCATCTGCAAAGAAATTGAATCGCGCGGGCGCAGTTTGTCGGAGTTGCGCATTGCGATGATTGGCGATTTGAAATACGGTCGCACCGTGCATTCCTTGTGCAAATTATTTTGTTTGTACCCTAGTGTGCAAGTGACATTAATTTCTCCCAAAGAATTGGCGATGCCGCCGGAGCTGGTGGAGATGATGCGCAGTGCCGGCATACGCGTGACAGAAACGGATCAACTGGAAGCGAGCATAGGCAAGGTGGATATTGCCTACTCCACGCGCATTCAAGAAGAGCGTTTTTCCAGCAAGGCAGAAGCGGATGTGTATCGCGGCAAGTTTCGTCTCAATCAACAGGTTTATACGCAATATTGCGAACCGAACACCGTGATCATGCATCCGTTGCCGCGCGATTCGCGTGCAGAAGCGAATGAATTAGATAACGACTTAAATGAAAACCCCAACCTCGCTATTTTTCGTCAAGCAGACAACGGCGTGTTGATCCGCATGGCGCTGTTTGCGCTGGTGTTGGATGTGGTGGAGTTGGTGGATAAACACGCGCTGGATGTGCGCTGGTTTCGCGGGCGATAAGCAGCGAGCGGAAATAAAAAAACTGGCGGACGATGGTGTCGTCGCGCCAGTTTGTTTGAGGGGTTTAACGCACAGATTGTTGGAAGCGTTTTTCCAAAGTCTGCACTGTGGAAGGCACGCGCATGCTGTCCATGGTGGTGCTCATTTCTGTTAAACGATCCGTAGGGCTAGGGTGCGTTTGCAGCAATAACGCCATGCCGCTGTCACGCGCCGAGCGCGCTTCCAGTTTCTGCATCACGGCGACAAACGCGTAAGGGTCGTAACCGGCATCTGTCATCAGATCCAAGGCGGCTTTGTCGGCGGCGTACTCGTCGCTCTTATCCAAACCGCGTGCGTACACTTGTTTGGAGGCATTTACCACGCGCTGCGCAAACTCGCGCTCAGTGCTGCTCATGCGTCCATCCGTGGCAGCCGAGCCGACAAACGCGCCCACATCCAAGGCTGCGCCGAGCAGGTTATTGCTGCGCATCGCGTTGAGGTAATCCTTGTGTGTCACATGCGCGATTTCGTGCGCTAACACACCGGCCAGTTGCGCTTCGCTGTCCAACATATTCAGCAAACCGCTGGTGACAAACACATAACCACCGGGTGCGGCAAAAGCGTTCACATCGTTGTCATTTAACACGCCGAAATGCCAGTTCAAGCCGGGGCGCGTGCTGTGCAGAGTGAGCAAACGCCCTACGCGGTTTACATACCGCTGCTGATTTTGCTGGCGGCTGAGTTTAGAAGCGCCGAGCAGCGTGCCAGCCATGTGGCGGCCGATTTCGGTTTCTTCCTGTTCGGTGGTACCGGCCGAGCTTTTGGCGAGCTTGTCGCCGGCGTCGGCCAGTGGCGTTAGGTCATAACCGCCGACATTCACGCCACGCATCGCGGCACAACTCATCAGCAGCAGAGAAGCAAGCAGTATGGAAAGACGAGAAATCACTTTTGAATAGCGCATGGCCTTATCTCCTTGGCGCGGGCAGGCCAGCGGCCTGAGCAAATTGACGCGCTTCTTCTGCGCTCACTTGGTATTGATTCATGCGCGCAACTTCGGCGAGATCTTCCTGCGAGTTCTGCAATTGCTCGCGTGACAGCCCGCGCACACCGGTGGCCACGGTAGTGTTGCTGCGCGAGGCTTGCGCCAAACTCGCCAGTCCACTCATGGTGGATTCACCACCGCGCGTGGCGCCGCCTTGCAGGCGCACACTCAGCATGCGCACCCAGCCTTCGCCTTGCGGCGTTTTTACTTGGTACCAAGCGCCTTGGCGCGTGCCAATTTGCAGAGTCTGGCCGGAAGACAGCTGGCTGACCGTGGCGCTGCTGGCATTCGGTGCCTGCTTCAGCTCCGTAGCAGCGGTGGTTTGCCCTGTGTCGGCTTGCGCGGCGAGCGCCGTAGCTAGCAGGCAGCTACTTAACAACAGCCGCGGTGCGGTGGTGCGTGTATTGGTCATGGTGTTTTTCCTCACGGTGCTTTCCTCCTAGGTTCGTAAAGATTCACGGGTTCTTCGCGGCCTTTTACCGTGCAGGCTCCGTGCGGTATGAAATCAAATTGCTCGCCGCACAAATCGCGCGTGCTCTGCGAGACCAGTATGCGGGCGATGCCCTTGGTAACACCTTCCAAGCGGCTGCCGAGGTTCACAGTATCGCCGATGGCAGTGTATTCCAAGCGCTGGTCACAGCCCAACATGCCGACCACGGCGGGGCCGGAGTGTATGCCGATGCCCACATCAAACTCACTGAGATTGTGTTCGGCGCGGAACTGCTCCAGTTCGTCCACCATGTCCAGTGCGGCAGACACGGCGTTGATCGCGTGTCGCTCATCCGCCAGCGGCGCGCCCCAGAAGGCCATGATGGCGTCACCAATAAACTTGTCCAGCGTGCCGTGGTTTTTAAAAATTACGCCCACCTGCCGCGTGAAGTAAGCATTCAACAGCGCCATGATTTCGGCAGCACTCGCTTTTTCCGACATGCTGGTAAAGCCGCGTATATCCGAAAACAGCACGCTGATCTCGCACTGTTTACTTGCCTGTGTCTCGGCGTTTAAGCCTTGTTCGGCAAGCTGCTGCACCACGATAGGGTCAAGAAAACGACCAAACATATCGATGGCGGCCTGCTTGGCGGCGCGCTCCTGCCAGTAGCGCAGTGCTGTGCCGGTGCCGAGCAACAGCAAGCTGGCGATCATCGGTGAAATGATCGGCAACAGCTGGTGTTGGCGGATGGCCAACAGGCTGGCGGTAGCCAAGAGTGCGGCGATCAGGGTTGATTGCCACGCTGTCGCCAACAGCGGTTTTTGCTGTTGCAAGCGCCACAGCAGCCAGAGCAACCAGGGCAGGCCGATCAGCACGCCAGCCCCAGCGTGGTAGTTCAGCCACTGCTGGTTTTTCAGGTTGTCGAAGGTGTTGGCCAGCAAATACAGCCCCGGGTATTGCGCATTGAGCGGGGTGGGTCGCAGGTCGTGCAGGCCGGCGGCGGTGGCGCCAATAAAGATGGTTTTCCCCGCGAAATCCTGCGACTGCCCCGCCTGTACCTTGACCCAGATATCCGCGTAGCTATGGCGTGCATGCGGGGAATCTACGCCGTTGCCGCGCCATGCAATACGCAGTGGAGAGGGCGTGTTGCGCGTGTCGAGTTGCTGTGTATCCGCCACAACCTGCGGCAGCGAGAGTAGCTGCCAGCCCTGTTTTTCCTGCCGTGTTTGATAGTGGCGCGCAATGCCATCGGCATCGGCTAAATAGTTGATCAAACCCAGTTGCCAGTGTTCGGGCGCGCCCATAGCGGGCAGCAGCAAATCGCCGCGTGCATCGGCCTGTGCTTGCGTTGTGCGTTGCAGCGGGAGGTTGTTGGGATAGTTGCTCAGCAATCTTGCTTGCTCAGGCTGTGCGGTATTCATCAGCAGAGTGGGCAGAAAAATGTTGCTGTGTTGATTCAGCACTTCACCGAAATATTGATCGAATTCTGGGCGTTGGATATCCGGCTCGCTGAACCAGATATCAAACACCACGCTGCGTACACCTTGCGCCAACAGCCACTCCACCAACTCGGCGTGAGTGGCGCGCGGCCAGGGCCAGCGACCAATGCTGTCGGCCATGGCGCGCAAACTGTAGTCGTCGATGTCGATCAACACGATGTCGCTGTCGGCGCGCTCGCGCAGGGCTTGTTGCGCGGTGAGTTTATCCAGCCACAGAAAATCCAAACGCGCGCTGGCAGGCCACAGTGCGGGCAAGCAGAGAACGAGTACGGCCAGTGCCGTAGTGACGAGCAGTGTGGGGGAAAGTGGGCGTGCCAACATGTGTCAATCCTTGTAATGGCAGCAGTATTGTAGCAGTCTGACCGCCGCTTTCTGTTACCTCATCTTGTTGTCTGCGCTATGAAAATTTCATCTGTCGTCGCTCTGTTTTTGTTGTGCTGTTGCAGCGTTGCGCACGCTGTGCGTTTGGAACAGCCGTATGCGGTGGATGTGCCCGTGGCGAGTCAATCGGCTGAAGACAGAGTTGTTGCTGAGCGCGCCGGTTTGTTGCGTGTGTTGGAAAAAATGAGTGGCCAGCGCTTGGATGGCAACACGCAAATCGCCGCTACGCAAAATAAAGCCGAAAATTTCGTCGCGCAGTTTTCTTATTTGCAGGACAAAACGGCGGATGGAAAAATCTTGGGCTGGCGTTTGCATTTAGTGTTTCAACAAACGGCGATAGAAAAACTTTTGCGCGATGCGGGCATTGCTGTGTGGCCGCTGGATCGCCCGCAAGTGTTGTTACTGATGGTGGATGAACAAAACCGTTTGTTATCAGCGAGCGATAACGAAGCGGCCGCGACAATGATGCAGCAAGTAGGTTTAGCGCGTGGTGTGCCGGTCTTGTTATTGGATGCAGCGACAACGGATATCACCACGACAGCCAGCGTGCAGAGTTTGGATGCAGCGGCGCTACTGCCGCTGGCGATACAACGCGGTGCCAACGCGCTGTTGTTGGGCAATGTTAGCGGCAGTGACGCAAAAGGCTGGTTGGGTCAGTGGGTGTTGCGTGCGGGTGAGCAAGAGCAGCAGTTGACAGAAAAAGCAGCAACGCTGGCTGCGTTGTTGGATGCTGTGATGCGTCGATCGGCAGAATGGTTGTCAAATAGTTATCGCAACAGTGTTACCACGGATACCGGCCCTGCAGCACTGCGTTTACAGATTGACGATGTGCGCAGCTATGCGGCGTTTATGCAGCTGCGCCAGTATTTAGAACAGCTGGATACGGTGGAGCGCGTTCGCGGCATGCAAATCAACGGCAGTACCGTAATGGTGGATTTGGATGTGAAAGGCCGCGAAAGTTTTCGCAATTTATTTGCGCTGTTTAAATCCGTGCAATGGAAAGAAGAAATCGCTTCACCAATACAAGAAGGTGAAGCAGCAGCTGTGCCTGTGTGGCACTATCTTTGGATCGATGGAGGCGTGCAATGAGTCTTTTTCAAAATAACAGTCAGAGCATTGGTGGTACCCCGCTGATTCAACTCAGCCGTATTTCGCAACATAAAATTTTTGCAAAAATTGAAAGCCGTAATCCAGCGGGCTCGGTAAAGTGTCGCATCGGTGCCAACATGGTGGCGGATGCCGAGCAGCGCGGCGTGTTAAAAGCGGGTATGGAATTGGTAGAACCAACCAGCGGCAACACCGGCATTGCGCTCGCTTTTGTCGGCGCTGCAAAAGGCTATGCCGTGACTTTAACCATGCCGTCCAGCATGAGTTTGGAGCGCCGTCAGTTATTGAAAGCGCTGGGTGCCAATGTGGTGCTGACAGATCCTGCGCTCGGCATGAACGGCGCCATTGCTAAAGCAAAAGAAATCGTGGCGAGTAATCCCGCGCATTTTTTAATGTTGCAGCAGTTTGAAAATCCAGCCAATCCACAAGCGCATGAGCAAACCACGGGGCCAGAAATTTGGCGCGACACCAACGGCGAAATTGATATTTTGATCAGCGGTGTCGGCACGGGCGGCACCATTACTGGCGTTTCGCGCTACATCAAACAGCGGATGGGCAAGGCCATTACCTCGGTGGCCGTAGAGCCGGAATCGTCCTATGTGATGCGCGCTGTGAAAGAAGGCAAAGACTTGAAACATGCACCGCACAAAATTCAGGGATTGGGCGCGGGTTTTATTCCGGGCACACTGGATATGGCGATGGTGGATGCTGTGGAAGCAGTGAGCGATGCGGAAGCCGTGCAGTGGGCGCACCGCTTGATGAAAGAGGAGGGCATACTCGCCGGCATTTCCAGCGGCGCAGCCATGGCCGTGGCCGAGCGCGTGGCGGCGCGCCCAGAAAACGCAGGCAAAACCGTGGTGGTGGTGCTGCCGGATTCCGCCGAGCGCTATTTGTCGTCGCCGCTGTTTGAGGGCTTGTTTAGCGAGCAGGAAAAGCAGCAGTAATTCGCCGCGCGCAATGTATTCTTCGGGCGCAGCCGGTTAAAATCGCGCGCCCTCTTTTTTGTTCGTCCACCCGCCCACCCCATTCATGATGGACTGCCCGCATGTCGCAAGTACTCGACAAACAGCAGACCCAGCTGAAGCTGGAGCAGCTGAACGACGCGCTATCTAGCGGAACCTTTTTGCAAGTGCGACACATGCTGAACAGCTTGTCGCCCCCCAATATTGCCGCGCTGTTGGAATCCAGTTCACCAAAAAACCGCGCGGTGTTGTGGCAGTTGGTGGATGTTGATCGCCAAGCGGAAATCATTCTCTGGTTGAACGACGAAATTCAAAGCCACTTCCTAAAAGACATCGACACCGATCGTTTGGCCGACATGATCGACGAGCTGGACGACGACGATATCGCCGATATTTTGGAAGACCTGCCAGAGACGGTGATCGAAGAAGTGCTGTCGTCGATGACGGAGCAAGATCGCCAGCGCGTTGAGCAAATTCTGTCGTATGACGAAGACACCGCCGGCCGTTTGATGAATACCGACACCATCACCATTCATCCGCGTGTAACGCTGGATGTGGTGTTGCGTTACCTGCGCATGCACAAAGAGCTGCAGCCGACCACAGACTGCGTGTTTGTCGTCAACAGTGATGATCAATTGGTCGGCTTGCTGCCGATTGCGAAAATTTTGACCACGGATCCTGCGGTTTCGGTGCGTGAAGTGATGGTGACGCATCTGCAATCCATTTCCGCCGACATGCAGGCGAGTGAAGTGGCGCAGTTGTTTGAACGCTATGACTGGATCACCGCGCCGGTGGTGGATGCGGACGGCAAGCTGTTGGGGCGTATCACGGTTGATGATGTGATCGATGTCATCATCGACGAAGCCGATCACTCTCTGATGAGCATGGCGGGTATCGCCGAAGAAGAAGATATTTTCGCGCCGGCGCGCAAAATTGTGCATCTGCGCGCGGTTTGGCTGGGCATCAATCTCGCCACCGCTTTTTTAGCGTCGTGGGTGGTGGGCATGTTTGAAGGCACTATTCAAAAAGTCGTGGCACTGGCGGTGTTAATGCCGATTGTGGCGGGCCAAGGCGGCGTGTCCGGCACGCAGACTTTGACGGTGGTGATACGCGGTTTGGCGCTGGGGCAGTTGTCGCGCCACAACATAGGCTGGCTGTTTTCGCGGGAGATGATCGTCGGTTTGCTCAACGGCATCATTTGGGGCGTGGTGGTCGGCGTGGTGGCTGCGTACTGGTTCTCGGATGTGAAGTTGGGGCTGATTATCGGCGCGGCGATGATTATCAACATGGTTGTTGCCGCGCTGTCTGGCGTGCTGTTGCCGTTGATGATGAAGCGTATGAAAATTGATCCAGCCTTGGCGGGCAGTGTGGTGCTGACGACATTCACCGACTGCATGGGCTTTTTCGCCTTTTTAGGCTTAGCTTCTTTGTTTTATCTCTAGTGAGATTTTGTCAGTCATGCGAACTCGCGGCGTATCAAAGCAAGTAGACGCTGAGCTGGATGAAAAACCCAGCAAGTCGCAGCGCAAACGCGATATGACAGCCGCGCAAGAATTGGGCGAACAGTTGCTGCAACTGCGCCCCGATGTGCTGCAAAAAATGCCATTGGATGAACGCTTGTTGGAAACGCTGTTGCAGGCGCAAAAAATGCCGCAACACGAGGCCAAGCGCAGGCATTTGCAGTTGATCGGCAAATTGATGCGTGTGGCCGATGTCGATGCCATTCAAAACGCTTTTTTGGAAACACAGTCGAGCAGTGTGGCGGCAACGCGCGCGCTGCACGAACTGGAACACTGGCGCAGCCGTTTGTTGAAAGAAGGTGATGCAGCAATCGGCGAGGCGTTGTTGGTATTTGTCGGCGTGGATGTGCAGCAATTGCGTCAACTGATTCGTGATGCCAAACGAGAAATAGAGCAGGAAAAACCACCGGCAGCGGCGCGTAAATTGTTCCAGTATTTGAAGCGGTATCAAACAGCATGAAGCCCACGCTGCAGCTCAGGCAGGGGCAATCGCTGGCGATGACGCCGCAGTTGCAGCAGGCGATCAAACTGTTGCAGTTATCAACGCTAGAGTTGCAACTGGAAATTCAGCAGACGCTGGAATCCAACCCCATGTTGGAAATGTTGGAAGAAGGCGAATCCGCTGAAGATGATTTACCCGTAATCAGCGAAGAAGACCTTGCGCGTTTGCGCGAAACCTCCAATGAAGTGATTGATTTCAGTGCGCCCGAACAAGCAACGGAATCCGTTGACGAATGGCAGGATGAATACCTGCCCGAGGAATTGCCGGTAGACAGCCAGTGGGGCGATGTCTATGAAACCAGCACGAGTCCCACAAGCGCGGCAGATGACGATTACAGCTTTGACAGTCGCAATGCGGCGACAGAAACACTGCAAGAGCATTTGTTGTGGCAGTTGAATCTCACGCCGATGACGGATCGCGATCGCATTATTGCGCTGGCAATTGTTGATGCTGTTGCGCCCAGCGGTTTTCTTGAAATTTCTGCCGAAGATATTTATCAAGGTTTGTTAGAACAGTGGCAAGACGAAGATGTGCTGGAGTGCGATGAAGTGCTGGCGGTGTTGCATCGCGTGCAGCAGTTTGATCCACCAGGAGTCGCCGCACACGATCTGCGCGAATGCCTGCTAATCCAGCTCAATCAACTGCACGAAGATACGCCGTGGTTGTTGGATGCCAAACTGATCGTTTCAGATTATTTGGATTTATTGGCAGCGCGTGATTACAAACAGCTGATGAAAAAATCCGAGATTCGCGAAAACACACTAAAAAAAGCGATGGAGCTGATTCGCAGCCTCAAGCCGCAGCCGGGCGCGTATATCGAAGCGGAAAAAACGGAATATGTGGTGCCGGATGTGTATGTCACCCGCAAACGCTCGCGCTGGGTGGTGGAATTAAATCCAGAAATTGCACCGCGTCTGCGCGTGAATGCCGATTACGCCGCACTGGTGCGCCGTGCCGATTCTTCGGCGGATAACGCTTTTCTGCGCGATTGCTTGCAAGAGGCGCGCTGGTTTTTGAAAAGTTTGGTCAGCCGCAATGAAACGCTAATGAAAGTGGCGACAGCGATTGTGGAATACCAGCGCGGCTTTCTGGAGTACGGCACCGAGGCGATGAAGCCGATGGTGTTGGCAAATATTGCCGAAACTGTCGGTTTGCACGAATCCACCATTTCGCGCGTGGTGAATCAAAAATACATGCACACACCCAGCGGTGTGTTTGAGTTGAAGTATTTTTTCTCCAGCCATGTCGGTACCGCCGGTGGCGGCGAGTGTTCTTCTACCGCCGTGCGCACCATGATCAAAAAATTGATTGAGGAAGAGAGTGCGAGCAAGCCTTTATCTGACAGCGCCATTGTCACCTTGTTGGAAAAGCAGGGCATCAATGTAGCGCGCCGCACAGTGGCCAAATACCGCGAGCAGTTGAATATCTCGCCCTCCAGCGAGCGTAAGCGCCTGACTTGATCGGGCCTTATTTAGTCAAGTTCGCTTGACTAAATCTCTGGGCGTTCTTACCATCCTCGTCATGTTATGTCTCGCGTCGAGGAAACCGCCATGAACGCCGCTCAAAAAGATCATCTCGGTCTGTACAGCCCCTATTCGCACGATGTGCACGACGACCCGTATCCCTATTACAAATCGCTGCGCGATAACGCACCTGTGCATTACGACAAAGACGGCGATTTCTACATTCTCAGCCGCTTTGATGATGTGCAGATGGCGATGCGCGATTTCAAGCGTTTCTCCAGCGAAGAGGGCGTGGCGTTAGAGGCGGATGCCGCCAAAGGCTACCCGATGGTGATCACCATGGTGCCGCCCAAGCACACGCGCACGCGCAAGGTCATCAGCCGTGTCCTCACGCCCGACAGCGTGGCCGCACTGGAACCCATGACGCGCGCCAAGACCATCAAATTGCTGGAGCCGTTCCGCGACACAGGCTGCATGGACACAGTCGCCAATTTCGGCGCGTATTTGCCGATGTATGTGATCGGCACCATGCTGAAAATCCCCGAAAGCGATCACGACCAGATCCGCGTGTGGACCGACAACCTGCTGGAGCGCGAAGACGGCGTGATGGCCATGCCGCCCATCGTCGCCGAGAGCTATTTGAACATGGCGCAGTATTTTGAGGATTTTGTGAAAGAGCGCGAGCAGCACATGGAAACGGGTGATTTGCTGAGTTTAATTCTGGAGGCCAAGCGCTCAGGTGAAATCACGCACGAAGATGTGATCGGCTTTTTGATGATACTCGGCATCGCCGGCAATGAAACCACCACCAAGTTGATCGGCAACATGACGGTGACATTGGCACGCCAAACCGCTGCGCGCGCGCAGTGCGTGGCTGACCCTTCATTGATTGCCAAAGCCGTGGAAGAAACCATGCGCATGGAAGGCTCTACGCAGTTGATCGGGCGCGTAACCACCGAGGAAGTCACCCTGCACGGCGTGACAATTCCAGCGGGCAAGCGCGTGGGCATGTTGCTGGTGTCGGCCAATCGCGACGAGCGCCACTACGAAAATCCCGAAGTGTTTGATCTCGCGCGCAATAACCGTGATCACATGGGCTTTGGCTTTGGCATTCACTCTTGTGTGGGCGCAGCCATGGCGCGCATGGAAGGCAGAGTCGCATTTGAAGAAATTCTCAAAATGATGCCGAACTACGAGGTGGAGTGGAGTGGTCTGCAGCGCATGCATTCAGCGAATGTGCGCGGCTACACCCATGTGCCGGTGACTTTCTGACGATTTTTCATTGACCGAGGCGCAGACGCTCCCTATACTTCGCGTCCCTTGCAGCAGCAGGTTGGCTTTCTAGCCAGTGGTACTGCTGTAAAGGTTGTGTGATTGCGGGGTGGAGCAGCTTGGTAGCTCGTCGGGCTCATAACCCGAAGGTCGTTGGTTCAAATCCAGCCCCCGCTACCAAATCATCGAGGTGGTGATTGTTCACTGCCTGTGACGGGGCCCCTTTATGGGGCTTTTTGTTATCTGGCGTTTGCCGCTGTTGGCGGCGCTAGCAGTGATGGGCCTTGTGCCCATTTTTTTATGGTGTAACGAAATACTTTTGAAACTGTTCGGAGATTCATGAGCAGAGCAGACGATCTAGAAACCTTACTGGCGCCCGTAGTTGCGGCGCAGGGTTGTGAGTTGTGGAGCCTTGAGTTCTCTATGCAAGGTCGTCGCAGTCTGTTGCGTATTTTTATTGATTCACCCGACGGTGTTTCTTTGGATGATTGCGAGCGCGTCAGTCGCCAAGTCAGCGCGGTGTTGGATGTAGAAGACCCGATTACCAGTGCGTACACACTCGAAGTGTCGTCGCCAGGCTTGGATCGTCAGTTGCATAAACCAGAACAGTTTGCGCGTTACATCGGTGCAATGGTGGCAGTGAAATTGCGCATGCCGTATCAAGGTCGCCGCCGCTTTCAAGGCAGATTGAACGGTTTGGAAGATGGCGATTTGGTGTTGCAAGTTGAAGACACAGAATTTTTGCTGCCGCTGGATGCCATTGATAAAGCGCAAGTGGTGCCCGTATTCGGCGCAGCAGAAGAACAAGCGGGTGATGCTGCTGTAACAGGTGCAGTGCGCGAAGGGGATGTCATGGGTGACGAACCGGCGCGCGATGCAGATCACAAATAATCAATAGCCATAATCGGTTTAATTACAGTCTAGGAGTTTCACGATGAGCAAAGAAATTCTTTTGGTAGCGGATGCTGTCTCCCACGAGCGAGGCGTAGACAAGGAAATGATTTTCCAGGCTTTGGAGCAGGCGCTCGCCTCAGCCACCAAAAAACGCTATGACGAAAATGCCGACATCGAAGTGACGATAGATCGCCACAGCGGCGAATACACCACAGTCAGACGCTGGGCGGTAATGCCAGACGATGTGCTGGCTGAACTTGGTACACAATTCACTTTAGAAGAAGCACATGAAATTAACCCGAATCTCAAAGCGGGCGATGTGCATGAAGAAGTAGTAGAAAACATCGGCTTTGGTCGCATTGCTGCGCAAACTGCCAAACAAGTTATCGTGCAAAAAGTGCGTGAAGCAGAACGCGCGCAAATGGTGGAAATGTACCGCCATCGCATCGGCGAGTTGGTCAATGGCACGGTGAAAAAAGTCACGCGCGACAACATCATTGTCGATTTGGGTGGCAATGCTGAAGCGGTGATGCCGCGCGAACATTTGGTAGGTCGTGAATTGTTCCGCATGAACGATCGCGTGCGCGCAGTGTTGATCGAAATTCGTCAAGATCAACGCGGCCCGCAGTTGATCTTGTCGCGCAGTTGCCCAGAAATGCTGGTGGAATTATTTAAAATTGAAGTGCCGGAAATTGCCGAGCAAGTGATCGAAATTCGCGCGGCCGCGCGCGACCCTGGCTCACGCGCAAAAATTGCCGTGAAGACTAATGATGGTCGTATTGATCCCGTCGGCGCGTGCGTGGGTATGCGCGGTTCGCGTGTGCAAGCGGTGTCTGGCGAGCTCGACAACGAACGCATTGATATCGTGTTGTGGAACGACAACCCAGCACAGTTGGTGATCAGCGCCATGGCGCCTGCAGAAGTGGAATCTATCGTGATGGATGAAGACACGCGCACGATGGATGTTGCCGTGGCGGAAGAAAATCTCGCACAGGCAATTGGTCGCGGTGGTCAAAATGTGAAGCTGGCTTCGCAACTGACCGGTTGGGCTATCAATGTGATGAGTACCGAAGAAGCAGAAGCGCGTCAACAACAAGAAGCGGGTTCAATTCTTGAACTGTTCATGGCGGCTTTGGAAGTGGATGAAGATGTCGCAGCCGTGTTGGTGGAAGAAGGCTTCACTTCTTTGGAAGAAGTGGCCTATGTGCCGCTCGACGAAATGATGAACATCGAAGGCTTCGATGAAGAAATCGCCACTGAATTGCGCAATCGCGCCAAAGATGCGCTGTTAACGCGCGCCTTGGCCTCGGAAGAAAAAGCGGGTGGTCAACCTGCGGCTGATTTGTTGGGTATGGATGGCATGGATGAAGCCTTGGCGTATAAATTGGCAGCCAAAGGTATTTGCACGATGGAAGATTTGGCAGAACAAGCTGTTGATGATGTATTGGAAATTGCACCTGAGTTGGGTGAAGAAAAAGCTGCCAGTTTGATCATGACGGCGCGTGCGCCGTGGTTTGCTTGATCGCTTGAGTCGGTAGAAACGCGTCAGGTAGATCAGGTAGAGGAGTGTTGCATGAGCGATGTTGTTGTAAGTCAGTTGGCAGAAAATATTGGCACGCCCGTTGAGCGTTTGCTAAAGCAAATGGAAGACGCGGGTTTGCCACAGCGCAAAGCGTCCGATTCCGTTTCGGATGAGCAAAAAGAAGTGTTGCTGAAATTTCTGCGTGAGTCGCACGGTGAAGTTGATAGCGGACCGAAAAAAATTACGCTCAAGCGCAAAACTGTTAGTACCTTGAAAACCGGTACAGGCACGGCGCGTAAAACCGTTAGCGTTGAAGTCAGAAAAAAACGCACTTATGTGAAGCGCGAAGATGCAGCGGCTGACGAAGTGGAAAGCGCAGCAGAAGTCGAGCAGGAAGTGCTGGCGCCTGTTGAAGCAGTTGTTGAGGCGCCTGTAACTACAGAAGAAGTACCACCGGTTGTTGAAGAGCCGGAAGCTCCTGCTGTGGTTGAAGAAGTGGTTGCGGAAGAAGCGCCTGTTGTAGAAGTTGTGGAAGAAGTGCCTGCGCCGGAAGTGCGCGCACCTTCAAAACTGGCGGGAAAAATCTTAGGCCGTTCGGCACTGGATGATGCAGAGCAGCGCCGTCAAGCCGCGATTCTCGCGCGCCGTGCAGCGGACGAAGTTGAAAAATTAGAATTAGCACGCAAGAAAAAACAGCTGGAGGCGGAAGCGGAGCGCCAAAAAGCACAAAAAGCAGCTGCCACACCTGCCGCTGCTGAAGCTGCGGCAGCAACGGGTGATGCGCGTCAAGATGCTGTAAAAAAACGCGCCAAGCAAGATGAAGAAGATGATAAGAACAAGAAAAAAGGTGCGGTAAAAACGCGCGAAAAAGCGGCGCGTGCCAAGCCGAATCGCAACGATGTGTTTGAAATTCTCGATGAAGAGGATGTTGAGCGTCACAGTGAAGATATGGATTTTCGTCCTTTCACGCGTGGCACGGGCAAGCACAAAGTAAAAATGAGTAATAAGCACACCTTCCAGCGCCCTACGGAGAAGCAAGTGTTGCAAGTGGCATTGCCTGAAGAAATTCCAGTGGGCGATTTGGCGCAGAAAATGAATGTCAAAGGCGTTGAAGTGGTGAAGGCGCTGATGAAGCTTGGTGTGATGGCGAATATCAGCCAAGTGGTTGATCGCGATACTGCAACACTGATCGTTGAAGAGTTTGGGCACACGGCTGTTTCAGTTTCTGAAAATGCTGTAGAAGAAGATCTGGAAGCGCTATTGGCGGGTGATGAGGGTACTGCTGCTCCGCGCGCGCCGGTTGTTACGGTTATGGGTCATGTTGACCACGGCAAAACATCGCTGCTCGATTACATCCGCAAAGCGAAAGTGGCGGCAGGTGAAGCGGGCGGTATTACGCAGCACATCGGTGCGTATCGCGTAGAAACGGCGCGCGGCGTTATCACTTTCTTGGATACGCCAGGACACGCGGCGTTTACGGCGATGCGCTCGCGCGGTGCGCAATCAACGGATGTCGTTATTCTCGTTGTTGCCGCCGACGATGGCGTGATGCCACAAACCGTAGAGGCGATTCAGCACGCGAAAGCGGCGGGCGTTCCAATTGTGGTGGCGATCAATAAAATTGATAAGCCGGCTGCAGATCCTGAACGCGTCAAAAATGAATTGGTACAGCGCGAAGTCATCCCAGAAGAATGGGGTGGTGACACGCAATTTATTCCTGTGTCTGCGCACACGGGTGAAGGCATCGACAGTTTGTTGGAAGCGGTGTTGTTGCAAGCGGAGATGTTAGAGCTGCGCGCACCTGCGGATATCCCAGCACAAGGTGTCGTGATCGAATCGCGTTTGGATAAAGGTCGCGGTGCGGTAGCGAGTTTGTTGGTACAGCGCGGCACACTGCGTCGTGGCGATATTGTGCTGGCAGGTTTGAACTACGGTCGCGTGCGTGCGATGTTTGATCACACTGGTCATGCGATTACCGAAGCCGGTCCATCCGTGCCGGTGGAGTTGTTAGGTTTGGATGGTGTGCCGAATGCAGGCGACAGTTTTATGGTGGTGCCTGATGAGCGCCGTGCGCGTGAAGTGGCGCAATTCCGTGAACAAAAACAACGGCAATCGCGTCACGGTCGTCAGCAATCCGTCAATTTGGAAAACATGTTCGACAACATGGGCGCGGATGAGAAAAAAGTGCTCAACATCGTGTTGAAAGCGGATGTGCGCGGTTCGTTGGAAGCGATTCAATCGGCGCTGGCTGGTTTGGGTAACAATGAAGTCGAAGTGCGTGTTGTCAGTGGTGGCGTCGGTGGTATTGCAGAAACCGATGTGAACTTAGCCGTCACAACCAGCGCTGTCATTCTCGGTTTCAATGTGCGCGCCGAAGGTGCAGCGCGCAAACGCGCAGAGCAAGAAGGCGTAGAAATTCGCTATTACAGCATCATCTACAATTTGTTGGATGAAATGAAGTTGGCGTTGGCCGGTATGTTGGCGCCAGAAACGCGCGAAGAAATTGTCGGTATTGCGCAAGTGCGCGATGTGTTCAACTCACCGAAGTTTGGTCAGATTGCCGGCTGTATGGTGGTGGAAGGCATTGTGTATCGCAACAAACCGATTCGCGTGTTGCGCGACAACGTGGTGATTTACCAAGGTCAGTTGGAGTCTTTGCGCCGCTTCAAAGACGACGCTTCCGAAGTGCGCGCCGGCATCGAGTGCGGTATCGGCGTGAAAGATTACAACGATGTCCAAGTGGGCGATCAAATCGAGGTGTATCAAGTCACCACGATTGCGCGCACTTTGTAATTGGCGGCAGCACCGATGGCGCAGGAATACAGTCGCACTCAGCGCGTGGGAGATTATCTCAAGCGCGAGTTGGCGCTGTTGATTCAGCAGGAACTGCGCGATCCGCGTGTGGGCATGGTGAATATCAACGAAGTGGAAGTGAGTCGCGATCTGGCGCACGCGAAAGTGTTTGTGACTTTTGTGGGTGATCGCACAGACGAAATCAATACGCAGGCATTGAAAGTGTTGAATACGGCGCAAGGTTTTTTGCGCAGCCGCATTGCGTCAAACAATCACATGCGCACCACGCCGCGTATACATTTTGTGTTGGATGTCAGCGTGCAGCGCGGCGCGCATCTTTCAGCTTTGATTGATCAAGCCATCGCTGCTGACAGTCACTTGCAAGCACCCAAAGAATCTTAGGACGTATCGCAGTGAGCAAGCCACGCAAAGCGCGCGGTCGGCGTGTCGATGGCATTTTGCTATTGGATAAGCCGCTCGGCATGAGTTCCAACGCTGCGCTGCAAAAAGTGAAATGGCTCTTCTCGGCGGCTAAAGCGGGACATACCGGCAGCTTGGATCCTTTGGCAACAGGTGTGCTGCCGCTGTGTTTTGGTGAGGCAACCAAGTTTTCACAGCACTTACTGGATGCGGACAAAGCCTATCGCTGCACTATCCGTTTTGGCATCACCACCACCACAGCAGATGCGGAGGGTGAGGAGCTGAACAATCAGCCTGCGCCTGAGCTGACGCGCGCTGCGGTACAGGCAGTGTTGCCCGCGTTTATCGGTCAAATCGAGCAAGTGCCGCCGATGTTTTCTGCGCTAAAACACCAAGGTACGCCGCTGTATAAATTGGCGCGAGAGGGTGTGGAGATCGAGCGCGCGCCACGAGTGGTGACGATTTATAGCCTTGTGCTGCTGGATTTTAGGGCGGGCGACTACCCGGAAGCAGATATTGAAGTGAGCGTCAGCAAAGGAACGTACATCCGCACTTTGGCGGAGGATATTGGCGCGAAATTGGGCTGTGGCGCGCATGTGGCTGCGCTGCGTCGTATCAAGGCGGGGCGGTTTGCAGAAGCAGCTTGCGTCACGCTGGACGAGTTAGTGGCGCTGCGCGGCGATGATGATGCAAACGCCGCACTACTTGATCGCTATTTGCTTCCTGTCGCAGCAGCTTTGGAGCATATGCAAACGGTAACGCTGCCAGAGTCTTTGGGTTATTACTTGCGTCAAGGGCAGCCGGTATTGGATACAAGTGCGTTGCGCGCGGTCGCGGTGGGTGAAATCGTCCGGCTAATGCTGGATAATGGCGAGTTCCTTGGGGTGGCAGAAATTCTTGCCGACGGCAGAATTGCTCCCAGAAGGTTGCTGCAATAAGGCAGCAGATCACCACAGCTGTAAATATGCACGGCTGTTTGTGAAATATTTATGCATATTTAAGAGGTTAGTTACATGGCACTGTCAGTTGAAGAAAAAATTGCAATCGTTAAAGAACACGGCCAAGGTGAAAAAGATACTGGATCACCAGAAGTTCAAGTTGCTTTGTTGACAGCGAATATTAACAAGCTGCAAGGACATTTTGGTGCGCATAAACAAGATCACCACTCGCGTCGCGGTTTGATTCGCATGGTTAATCAGCGTCGTAAATTGTTGGATTATTTGAAACGCAAAGATGTCAATCGCTACGCGCAGCTCATTGCTAAACTCGGCTTGCGTCGCTAAGTGAAGATGCCGCGCCAAAAGCGCGGCATTTTTGTCAGTAGAAGAGAGAAGGAAAATATCGTGAAAGCAATCATTAAAAAATTTCAATACGGCGACCAGACTGTCACTCTGGAAACGGGGCGCATTGCGCGTCAAGCATCGGGTGCAGTGTTGGCCTCCATGGGCAAAACCACGGTGTTGTGTACCGTTGTGGGTGCAAAAACAGCTAAAGCGGGACAAGATTTTTTTCCGCTGTCTGTGCACTACCAAGAAAAAGCCTACGCGGCTGGAAAAATTCCTGGCGGATTTTTTAAGCGCGAAGGTCGTCCGAGCGAAAAAGAAACGCTGACTTCGCGTTTGATCGATCGTCCTATCCGTCCGTTGTTTCCTAACGATTTCAACAACGAAGTGCAGGTTGTTTGCACAGTAGTTTCGGCAGAAAAAGATACCGATCCCGATATTATCGCCATGATCGGCACTTCTGCTGCGTTGGCTATTTCTGGTATTCCCTTCAATGGCCCTATCGGCGCGGCGCGTGTGGGCTATACCGATGCAGCGGGTTATATTCTCAATCCTGGCTACAAAAAACTGTCCGAATCTGAATTGGACATGGTGGTGGCCGGCACAAAAGATGCCGTATTGATGGTGGAATCCGAAGCCAAAGAATTGCCAGAAGACATCATGTTGGGCGCGGTGTTGTTTGCTCACCGCGAACTGCAAGTCGTAATCGCTGCAATCAGCGCATTGGCAGCCGATGCTGGCAAACCGCGTTGGGATTGGCAGGCTCCTGCTGAAAATCGCGGCTTGCAAGATCGCGTTGTCGCAGCAGTTGGTCCGCAAATCGGTGAAGCGTATCGCATCACAGAAAAACAACAGCGCTATGCGCGTTTGGATGAATTGCGTCAACTGGCTATCGAAAAAGTAGCCGGTGATGAAGCCGGCTTTAATGAAAAAGATGTTGCCGATATGTTTGGCAAACTGGAGAAAAAAGTTGTTCGCAATCGCGTATTGAATGGTGAGCCGCGTATCGATGGCCGTGATAATCGCACTGTGCGTGCATTGGCTATCGAAGTAGGTGTATTGCCTTCTGTGCACGGCTCGGCCTTGTTTACGCGCGGCGAAACGCAGGCAATTGTTGTCGCCACTTTGGGTTCTATGCGCGATGCGCAAGCCATTGATGCGCTGGAAGGCGAACGCAAAGATCCGTTCATGTTGCATTACAACTTCCCGCCGTATTCGGTGGGCGAGTGTGGTCGCATGGGTGGCACAGGTCGCCGCGAGATTGGTCACGGCCGTTTGGGGCGTCGCGGTGTAGCGGCGATGTTGCCGGCGCAAGAAGCGTTTCCTTACTCCATACGCGTAGTGTCTGAAATTACGGAATCCAATGGCTCTAGCTCTATGGCTTCTGTTTGTGGCAGCAGCTTGGCATTGATGGATGCTGGCGTGCCATTGAAAGCACCCGTAGCAGGCATTGCGATGGGCTTGGTGAAAGACGGCAATCGCTTTGCAGTGTTGACCGATATTTTGGGCGACGAAGATCATCTCGGCGATATGGATTTCAAAGTGGCCGGTACAGCCAACGGCATTACTGCGCTGCAAATGGATATCAAAATTGAAGGCATCAACGAAGAAATTATGGATCGCGCTTTAGAGCAAGCTCTCGCTGCGCGTCTGCAAATTCTTGCGGAGATGAACAAAGTTATCAGTACGCCGCGCACAGCGATTGCAGAGACTGCGCCACGCTTTACGCAGATTAAAATTGATCCAGAAAAAATTCGCGACTTGATCGGTAAAGGTGGTGCAACTATCCGCGCTATTACCGAAGCCACTGGTTCGCAAATTGACATCGAAGACACTGGCGTAGTGCGCGTTTACGCGGCGGATGCCACAGCGCAACAAGAAACCTTGCGCCGCATTGAGTCGATTACTGCTGAAGCAGAAATTGGAGCTATCTACACTGGTAAAGTAGTGCGCATCGTAGATTTTGGTGCGTTTGTTGAATTTATGCCGGGCAAAGATGGCTTGGTGCATATTTCACAATTTGCCATGAGCGCATCGCGTCCGTGTCTGATCGTCTGCAAGAAGGCCAAGAAGTGCAAGTGAAGGTGCTGGATGTGGATAATCGCGGCCGCATTAAGCTGTCGATTAAAGAGGCGATGCCAGAAGAAGCGGTTGCCGCTGCTGATACTGCGCCAGCCGATGCGCCGACAGAAGGCTGATTAAGATAAACAAAATGCACAGAGGGGGTTGATCGCCCCCCTGTTTGGTTATAGTACGCCCATAAGAAGTATTACAACGGAGAAACACTATGAAAAAGACCACCGTCTTTACCTTGGCTGCCGTTTGTGGCGCTTTCGCGTTGGCTCTTCCAGATTGGAAAAAGCCGCTGAATGCTACCTACCCTAATGAACAGTACAAACTAATTAATGCAGAAATGACGCAGACCTTGGCTGTGTCAGGCTGTAAAACGCTGAGCATCAAGAAGACCAAAACAGGTCCTTCGACATTCAACACAGTTGCTCTATTTGATAACGGTAGCTACGCGTTATATCGCTATGCTACAGGCGACTTCAGTGGTACACCGGATACTATCGTGACCGGTTCTTGGTCTAAGGTGCCTGGAAAGAGTAGTGACACATTCTACTTGTCGATCAACTCAGCATCAATGATTGACTTGTTGGGTGACTTGGATGACGCCGGTTTGGCAAACTGTAAGACAAATCCAAAACTGGCTAGCATGACGCAGTTGGACTTCTTGGCGCCTACAGCATTGGTAAAGAAAAATACGCTGGTGTTTAACATCAAGAAAGGGACAGCTACTGGTACTTTACAGATTACTGGTCAGCAGCATAACGATCAAAAAGGGTCTCTAAATGCAGTGGGTAAGTTCAGTGTTAAAGCGACACTGAAAGGCGGCACTTGGGTAGAGATTTAACCCTTCTAGATGTTATTGAGATTTTGTTATCCGATAACTTAAAAAAACAGAGGTATAACATGAAAAAGACTTCAATAATTACAGCTGCAGTAGCATCATTTTCACTGATGTCTGCTTCCACAGCTTTTTCTGCAACGCAAATAGAAGTGACAGGTACAGTTAATCAGTCACTGGCAGTATCTGGCTGTAAAACATTATCAACACCTATTCAGGCTTCCGTGGTGTTTGATGATGACGGCACTTACAGCATCACAGATACCAATGCCAGCACTACCGTGCTAAAAGGTACATGGTTCAAGCTGGCTGGGAAATCGCCAACCACTTACACCGTTTACATGACTCCGGATGTTTTCGCGCCGGCTCCTGATGACCCGGATGTGGTAGCGAGCCTGGATCCTACTATTCCCCCACCGGCAGGAACACTGGATGACTTCCTCGACAGCCTTCAAGCCGCTGTTGGTGGTATGACTTGTAAAATCAAGACTGGTGGCACACAGAGCGTTACATTTGTCCAGCCGTCAACCTTGATCAAGAAAAATACTCTGGTCGTCAAAAATGGTGTAGGCACACTGAATATTTCAGTCAGCGGTTCACAACTGAATGATTTTAGTGGTCCACCCAAGCCGGGTAAATTTGCAAAACCAGGTAAATTCTCTGCCACTTTGGCTGCTACAAAGGTTCCTGTTGTAGCTCCGTAATGTACGGTTAGCTTGATTTGCTCCATTTAAAAGCCCGTATGGATGACATGCGGGCTTTTTTTATGTTTTATTCAGGTAAGATTTCCTGAATAGTATTTTGTAGAGAATTCGCTATGCGCAGTCTGCCTCTCTCTTTGGTTCGACGACTTGTGCCCTTGCGTGGACTGAGTGAAGGTTCTTTGCAGTCGTTATTGGAACAGAGTGAATGGCCGCTGATTGGGCAAGGGCTGTCGCTATTCTCCGCAGCGGATAATGCACGCTTTTATTTCTATTTGTTATCGGGCGAAGCGCAGGTTAGCTGTACTACCGGCAGTATTGTGCATACAGCGGAGCAGATTTTCCCTATTGGTTATGGGTTGAATGACCTGCAATTTGCTACTGCGTTGACGGACTGTGTGTGCTTGCGTATTGAACGCAGCATGTTGGATAAACAGTTGTGCTGGGATCATGTGGCATCAGCTATTGAGTTGGATCTTTCCTATCGCCCAGAAAAAGATGATGAAGCCAGCTGGCGCTTGACGCTACTGCGTTCCAATTTATTTCTCAAAGTGCCCCCGTTAAATGTGAATCAAATATTTTCACAATTAAAGCCCATGCGTGTGAATGCTGGCGATGTCATTCTGCGTCAAGGTGATCATGGAGACGGTTGTTATTTTATTCGTCAAGGCAGAGCTGCAGTAACGCGGCGCTCTGAAGATGATGTGGAGCATCATTTGGCAGATATTGGTTACGGCCGCTGCTTTGGTGAAGATGCTCTGATCCATAACACTGTGCGCAACGCTACGGTAACCATGAAGAGTGATGGTTTGTTGATGCGTCTTGATAAGCCTGATTTTATGTTGCTATTGCGTGAGCCTGCAGTGAAGCATATCAAGTCAGCCGATTTGAGTGCTGAACTGGCTGCGGATGCAATTTGCATCGATGTGCGCTTGTTAGAGGAATTTGATGTTGCGCGCCTACATCAATCTGAGAATATACCTTTGTCTTGCTTGCGCTTGTTGATGGAGACACAGTTGGATATTCATAAAAAATACATTGTGTATTGCGATACAGGTTTGCGTTCACGAGCGGCCGTGTCTTTGCTGCAAGAGCAAGGATTTTCTGCGCAGTACTTGTTGAATGGTATTGATGGATTTGATGCGCAGCAGCGTGCGGAACTGTTAGATGTGGTCCCACCGTTGCCTCTTGTTGCGTATGATGCAGCGTAAAAAGAGTGGTGACGAAGGTGGATCATTTTAAGCGCGTTGGGTTGGTGAGTCGTAAAGGGAGTAGCCAAGTAATAGATACTCTGACTGCACTGGCAAAATTTTTGTTGGCGCGTGGCGCTCGTTTGGTTATAGAGAGTGAAACGCGTTCGATGCTTTGTGCTGACATTCAATGTGAGCAAGTTTGTGATCGGGAGTCACTGGGGCAGCATTGTGACTTGGTGATTGTCGTTGGTGGTGATGGCAGCATGCTTGGTGTGGCGCGCACTTTATGCCGACAATCTGTGCCGGTGTTGGGTATTAATCGTGGCAGTCTTGGTTTTCTGACTGATATTGCCCCCGATGAAATTGAACAGCGTGTTGGCGAGGTGTTATCTGGGCATTTCACGCTTGAAGAGCGTTTTTTATTAGAAGCCTGTGTTGAGCGTGACAATGTTGTTATTGCGGAAGGTGATGCGCTGAATGAGGTTGTACTGCATCGCGGTGCATCGCTGCGCATGATTGAATTTTCGTTGTATCTCGATGAGCATTTTGTCTATAGCCAACATTCTGACGGTTTGATTGTTTCAACGCCGACAGGTTCTACAGCGTATGCGCTGTCAGGCGGTGGACCTATTTTGCACCCAGCGTTGGATGCGATTTCTCTCGTGCCGATGTTTCCGCACACGCTAACCAGTCGTCCCATCGTTGTTGCAGGGAGTAGTCAGTTGCGTATTGTGTTGGCGGAGCCCGGTGCAAAAAACGAGCAGGATGGACAGCCAGAATTGTCTTGCGATGGCCAGATGCACATTTCATTGCGTGCCGGCGATGTTGTGCGTGTCCAAAAGAAGAAAGAAAAGCTGCAATTGGTGCACCCATTGACCCATGATTACTATGAAACTTGCCGTACTAAATTGGGGTGGGGCAGTCGCTTGGCGTGATTGCAAAAATTAGCGATTACCAGCCAAAGACTTCTTTTATGAAAGGGATTGTGACGCGGCGCTTTTCTTCTAAAGACAGCGTATCCAAACTTTGCAGGCATTCAAACAGCGTTAGCATGTCGCGCGCTGTCCGTTGAATAATGAAGTGCAGTACATCGTTAGACAGTTCAATGCCGCGCGCCAGTGCACGCATTTTGAACGCCTGCAACTTTTCTTCATCGCTGAGTGGCGTGAGATAAAAGGTGGTTCCCCAGCCCATGCGCGAAATTAAATCTTCCAGTGCTGTCATCAAATCGCGTGGTGCGCAGTCGGCAGAGACAAGCAATCTACAGCGTTCGTTATCTCGCAGGCGGTTATAAAAATGAAAGAGCGCGTGTGCCCATCCCATTTGCCCAACGACATGTTGTAGCCCGTCTAAACAAATCAAATCCATTTGATCAAGATTTTCTAACAGCGCATCAGCGGCATAGCCGGCCAATTCTTCCAGCGGCAGATAGAGACATTGTTGTCCTTGCTGGCTGGCGGTATGGCAAGCCGCTTGTAACAAGTGGCTGGTGCCCGTGCCTTCGGCACCCCACAGATAGATAAACCGTTCGTCGCTGTTGTTGTATGCCAGCGCTCGTGTGGCTTGTAGGGCTAGGCTGTGCGTGCTGTTTTCTGTCGCAAAAAAATTGTCGAAAGTTGCATCATCATTCAGCTGCACATTGAGCGAAAGTTGCTTGGGTGGGGGTGGTGTCGTCATTTGCGCATCCTGCTGTTATTGCAGGCGAAGCGCAACCAGCAGTAACCGAAAAGTGCGGCGGCAACGGAGGCAAATAAAATGCCAGTTTTAGCCATGAGCAATAATTCTGGTGTAGAAGAAAAAGCGAGTTCGGCGACAAAAAATGACATGGTAAATCCAATACCGGCGAGTAAGCCGATGCCGTGTATGTGACGCATCTGCATGCCCTTGGGCATTGCAGCAATTCCAAGTTTTACGGCAAGCCAGCTAGTAACAGTAATGCCTATCCATTTGCCAAGAATCAAGCCACTTGTCACCCCCATCGTGACGGAATGTGTGAGAACTGTGGTGATGTCGCTCCAGTTGATGGGGATGGCCGCATTGGCCAAGGCAAACAGTGGCACCACAAAAAACGCCACGCTGAAATGCAATTGATGTTCGAGGCGTTGTGCCGGTGCTTGTGCAAACTCTAAGCCTTCTTCCAGTGCCGACATGTGTGCATGTAGCATTTCGTCATTATGAAGAGGCTGGTTGTTTTTTACCCCAGATTGCATTTGTTGCGAGAGCTTATTGACGGAATGTATGAAATAGGGCGCATTGTATTTTGGGCGTACAGGAATGGTGAATGCCAAGACAACGCCGGCGAGGGTGGCATGTATCCCGCTGTTGAACATGGCGCACCACAGCAGCATGCCCACGAGCAGGTAGGGTATGACGCGTCGTATGCCGCCTAAATTAAATGCCACCAGTATTGCCGTGAGTAAAGCGCTTATAAATAAGCCTCCAGCGTGCAGTTGCTCCGTATAAAAAAGGGCGATGACCAGAACGGCACCAATATCATCCACAATCGCTAGTGCAATCAAAAAGGTGATAAGTGTGGGTGAAATGCGTTTTCCCAGCGCGCTCAGTGCGCCTATTGCAAAAGCAATATCCGTTGCCATGGGTATGCCCCAGCCTGCAGCAGTGGCTCCTGATGGGTTTAGAAGCCAGTAGGCGACAGCGGGCACAACCATGCCACCAATGGCTGCAATGGCAGGTAGAGCGGCGCGCTGCCGGTCTGTCAATTCGCCCAGCACCAATTCGCGTTTGAGTTCTAAGCCAACCAATAAAAAGAACAGGCTCATTAATACTTCATTGATCCAGTGCTGCAAGCTCATTTCAAAACGCGCAGAACCAACAGCAATAGATATCGGTGTATGCAGGAAGTGTAGGTAGGCTTCGCTTAGGCTGGAGTTGGCGAGTGCAAGTGCTATGGCAGTGCAGATTAACAATAGGAAACTGCTGGTTGATTGGTGTTGAATGAATTGCGCTAGCGGTGAGAGTACGCGCGAAAAGGTTTGTTCCCACGGTGCGGTGTGAACTTGGCTGGTTTCTGGGAGGTGATCGGCAGACATGTCGGATGGCCGTGATAGGTTTGTGATAGTCTCAATAAGTGTTTTTTACGAAAATGGTGTTGCTATGGCTCTGCTGAGTATTGTGTTCGTTTTTCTATTGGCACGCTACACGGTTTTTGCGCGCAGTTTGCATCGTGATACTGGTGTTGCGACATTGCTGGATACGCTGGCAGCGCGCAAGCCAAACAGTTGGATGGCTTTTGCGGTATTGCCGGTCAGTGGTTCGGTGTTGTTGGCGGCAATCTGGTGGAGTTTGGATTTTTGGCTGTCCTTTTTCTTCGGTGTGCTGCTGCTGCTCTATAGCGTGGGACGCGGTGATTGGCAGCGATGTATGCGTGATCTTGCTGTACAACTTCGAGATGGCAATACAGAATCGGTGCTGCTGCAGCTAGAAGAACACGGTTTGATGCCTAGTGAGCAAGAGGTGCTGGATCAATCTTTGTGGTTGGCATGGCGTCGCTACGCAGGCTGTTGGTATCTTGATCGTATTTTCGCCGTATTTTTTTGGTTTTTTATTCTAGGGTCTGCGGGCGCTGTTTTTTATCGTTGGCTAATCTTATACAACAATCATGTGCAAATTCGCAGTGGACAACTGCCATCAGCAAAAAAAATGCAGCACTGTTTGGAATGGTTGCCGGTGCGTTTTATGGGGCTTTGCGCGTGTTTGGCGGGAAATTTCACCACGGGGTTTCGTGTGTGGCAGCAGCAGGCATTGAATGCAAGAATATCGTCGGCAGATTTCTTAGCGAAGTGTTTGGATGCGTCGCTGATGTTGGATGATGAAGTCATTGCGTTGCCAGATAATATTAACTACAGCTTGCGTTTAACATTGCAGCGCAGTCCAGCGTTGGAGTTGCTAATGGTGCGCACAGAAATTATTGGCCTGGTTGGCTTGGCGTTGGCAATTTTGGTGCTGAGGTAGTGCATGACAGAAAAAAAACGCATAGGTGTTGATCTCGGCGGCACAAAAATTGAAGTGGCTGTTTTGGTTGGTGATAGCGATATCGTATGGCGTGAGCGCACCCCTACACCCAGTGGAGACTATCAGGGCACGCTGCATGCGATTCGCTCTTTGGTTGAGCGCGCGATAACAGAAAATTATTTGTCAGCTGATATACCTGTGGGTATTGGTACACCAGGGTCGCAATCACCGCGCACAGGTTTGATGCGTGGTTGCAATTCCACAGTGTTGAATGAAATGCCACTGCTGCATGATTTGCGTGAAGAAATGGCTAGACCTGTGCTTATGGCAAATGATGCGGATTGTTTCGCGTTGTCGGAAGCCTGTGCGGGCGTTGGGCGCGGAGCGGATAGTGTGTTTGGCGTGATTCTCGGCACCGGTGTTGGCGGCGGCGTGGTGATTCGTCAGCAGTTGTTGTCAGGCCCAAACAACAATGCCGGTGAGTGGGGACACAATGTGATGCCGGGCAACAGTGTAGAAGGTCGTGTTGTGCGTCACTGTTTTTGTGGGCGAGATAATTGTGTTGAAAATTGGTTGAGTGGAAGGAGTTTAGGCAACAGTTTTCGTGAGGCGGGATTACAGATTGAAAAAACACAGCAGGGCATTGAATTGATGCGCCAAGGTGATGCGATTGCTGTACGCGTGTGGCGTGATTATGTGCAGTTGCTGGCGCGCGCCTTGGCGGTTGTTATCAATGTTATTGACCCTGATGTTGTTGTATTGGGTGGCGGTGTTTCCAATGTGGATGAGTTGTATCGCGAAGTGCCGGAGCAATGGGAGCAATGGATTTTTTCTGATGTGGTGCGCACGCGATTATTGAAAGCAGAACATGGTGATTCCAGCGGCGTAATCGGTGCAGCGTGGTTGTGGCCTTAATGGAAAGAGCGTTTATTGTCCTTGGGTAACTGGCTTGGGTTTCCACAACACTTCTGAATCGCTGCCTTCTAAACGATTCAACACGCGCGCACAGACAAACAACCAATCCGATAAGCGATTGATGTACTGACGCACCGGTGCGTTTACCGCATCACTCTCGTTCATGTGCACCAAAATGCGTTCAGCGCGGCGACAAATACTGCGCGCAAGATGGCAGTTGGCGGCCGTGATGGTGCCACCGGGCAAAATAAAATCTTTCAGTGGTGGTAAATGTTCGTTGTAGTGATCCAGCGTTTCTTCAATCCACTGCACATCGGCTTCATCAATAAAAATGTAGTCTGGCATGGCGAGCTCGCCGCCGAGATCAAACAAGCGATGCTGGATGGTGGTAAAAACTTCGCGCAAATCTTCTGGCATCGCATGCGCGAGCATCACGCCAATCACGCTGTTCAATTCGTCGATAGTACCGATAGCTTCCATGCGCGGGCTGTCTTTGCGTGTGCGTTTGCCATCGCCAAGACCAGTGGTGCCATCATCGCCGGTACGGGTATAGATTTTTGACAGACGATTGCCCATTCTGCGATCCTCTCATTGATTCAGTATGTGTAGGGTTTGGGCATTATAAATGCAGACAACAACGATAGATTTATTGCGGCACGGCGAATGTGAAGGCGGGCATGTGTATCGCGGCCGCCTTGATTTTCCGCTGAATGAAAAAGGCTGGCAGCAATTGCGCGGCAAAACGCAGCAGTTGGACATGTGGACGCATATTGTGTCTTCGCCGCTGCAACGCTGCGCCTTGTTTGCCGATGAAGTGGCTCAGCGCTGCAATAAGCCGCTGTCGGTGATGGATGGCTTTCGTGAAGTCGATTTTGGCGATTGGGAAGGTCGTTTGATTGACGAAGTGTGGCGCGAGCAAGGCAGCAATGTGCGCCGGTTTTTTTCCGATCCGGTTAATGCCGCGCCGCCGAACGGCGAGCCGATGCGTGTGTTTGAACGGCGTGTGCTGGCGGCGTGGAATCAATTATTGCAAACCCTGCGCGGCGAACATGTGTTGTTGGTCGCGCACGGTGGCACCATTCGTATTCTGTTGGCGCATGTGTTGGCGATGCCGTTGAATCGTATTGCTAATCTAGAAGTGCCTTACGCTTCTGCCAGTCGCATTCGTATTCATCACAGTGACGAGCATGACGATTTTTCTACTTTAATTTTCCACAATAGCCAGTTTTGAAATGGCTTGAGGCTGTATGAGTACGATCAATAACGATGCAGAGGTGGTGAAGTTGCAGTTGCGTGTCGATGAGCTGGAGATGCGTTTGGCATTTCAGGAGGATGCGCTGCAAACGCTCCATGAGCAGATAGCTAATTTGCAACAGGATGCAGAAAAACAACAACAAATGTTGCAAGTGCTGTATCGCCAATGGCGAGAAATGCAGGAGGCTGCTTTGGATGGCGCTGCAAATGCCACGCAAGAAAAGCCGCCGCATTACTGAGTGCATTTATTTTTTGTGTGCCGGTGAAAAACTCAGCATATAGCGGCGAATCAGCCAGCGGAACGGCAGAATCAAAAAACGCTTGTAGCGCCATTCATAGGCTAATTCGCGTTTGTAGGCTTCCAAGCCTAAGTTTTGAAACTGCAGTAATTGTTGGCTTTCTGTGGTGTCCATCCAATCGGTGTAGTAATCATCCACGCCAAAGTCATCGGAGGTTAAATCGCGCAAACCCATCACGCGCGGAGTAATGTTGACGAACTCCAGCCACGAAGTCTGGCTGTGTTTTCCGCTGCCAAGAAACAATGTTTTTCCAATAGCCGCTGGATTTTCTATGGCGTTTGCCATTGCTGTTGCGCCGTCGCGCGGATGAAGATATTCAATACGCGTGTCAGGATGCAGTGAAAACATGTGGCGCATCATGGCAGCGCGATCACCCACTTTGTCGTTCATCGCATCAACACACGCGCCAATGCGCACAATCACCCAAGGAATGTTGCTGGTGCGCAACAAATTTTCACACGCAATTTTGTGGCCAGCGTAGTTGTCTTTCGCTTCTAACGGCATATCCACGCGGCAAGGCGGTTGGCGTTTATTGCTAAAGCCGTGCACAGAAATTGACGAAGGAAAAACCAGCAGCGGCATTTTGTTTTGTTTGGCGATGGCATCCATCACCAGTTTTGTTCCCTGCACATTCACTTTTTCTGCAATGGCCGGTTTTTCTTCCGACAGTGGTGGAATGATAGCGGCGAGATGAATCACCGCATCTTGCCCTGTAACAGCGGCGTTTACGCTGGCCGCGTCGGTAATATCGCCCCACACCATGCGAATACGATCGCCATAACTGCTGGCAATTTTGCGATTGGTTTTGTTATCCAGATCGAAACAAGTTATGCGATGTTGACGCGCCAACAGTTCATTCAGTACGCGAGTGCCGATGGTGCCGAAAGGGCCAGTGAGCAGTACATTCATGGGTTCGTCGTTATCCATTATCCGTAGAGTGTGTGGTTATCATAGCGGGCACTATTGTTTTCGTAGCTACGAGATTCGAGCTAGGCAATGTACGCAGTGGGAATACTGTTTGGTGATGACGAAAGATATTCATTTTGATCAATTGGCTGAGCGTTTCGAGCGCAAGATTTACGGCTCGAAAAAGGGCGATTTGCGTCTGCAATTATTGTGGGATGACTTGCTCACCGCGCTGCCTGCGCTGCAAGCAGGGAAAAAACTGCGCGTGTTGGATGCGGGCGGCGGCTTGGGGCAGATGAGTGCGCGGCTCGCGACCTTGGGGCATGAGGTGATGCTGGCAGAACCGGCAGCGCCCATGCTGGAAAAGGCGCAGCAGCAGTTTGCCGAGGCGGGGTTAGATGCCGCTTGCGTGCAGTGTGTGCAAGCCAGTATTCAAGAATTGCCGCAGGTGTTGCCGCCTCAGCCATTTGATGTGGTGGTGTGTCATGCCGTGCTGGAGTGGTTGGTGGATCCGCTCGCCACGCTGGCACAACTGCTGCCGTGGATTGCGCCGCAGGGTTATCTGTCGCTGGCGTTTTACAACCGTGAATCTATCGTGTGGAAAAACTTGCTGAAGGGCAATGTGGATCGCGCGCGCGCGGCGGATAAAGCCGGTGAAGCAGGCAGTTTGACGCCCATCAGCCCGCAATCTGCGCCGCTAGTGTTGGCGTGGTTGGCGCAGCAGGGGATGGAAGTGGTGCAAGTGACGGGCGTGCGCTGCCTGCACGATTACTTGTTTCCGGGCGTAAAAATCGAGGCGGACACACTATTGGCGCTGGAACAGGAATTGGGCAGACAAGAGCCCTATAAATGGTTGGGGCGCTACATTCATGTCATCGCCAGAAAAAACAGGCGATTTTCAGTAGTAGGGCATAGGCGCGGCATCCACGCGCTCGATTGCCTTCTGTTTAAGTTTTTCAGTTTCACGCTTGGTCTTACTCACGGCCTCGTCGTCGCAGGCTTGGAGGCCCTTGTCGCTGTTGGCGCAAGCATTGCTGAATGCCTGCTCTTGCACCACAGTAAACGGCGTAATGGAGGTTTGGCAGCTATCCAACACCACATTGCGCCGCGTGTGGCGGTCGGCATATTTTTCGCGCGAAGTTTTCTCAATTAGATCGCGAATACAGTCCAAATACTCATCGGCCAATTGATCCGCGCGCGCTTGTTGCTGTGTCGCCTTGCCCGTCATGCCTTGGGAGCCTGTGCCGCAAGCCGTGAGCGACAAGCCAATTGTCAGTACAAAAATCAGCGGAATGGGTGTGCGGATCACGGTAGTCTCCAAAAACATCGGCGGCGTGATGATAGAACAAAATGACAGAGGCATCCTCGGCGCTCTGCTAGAATGTAACGCCCATCCATGCCTGCAATTCTGTGTGAAACCATGACGGAAACCAGTGACCTTCCCGACCTACAAGCCCTGCTCAATAACATCACCCCCACGGTGTATGAGGCGCTGAAACGCGCGGTGGAATTGGGTAAATGGGCGGATGGCACGCGCCTGTCAGCCGCGCAGCGCGAGACCTGTTTGCAGGCAGTGATTTATTACGATGGCCGCAACAAGCCTGAACACGAACGCGTGGGCTATATTCAGCCGCAAGAACATGAGCATTGCGGCAGTGAGGGCGATAAAGCGCACGATCACAAACACAATCGTTGGGATGAAGAGCAGTTGCTCGTGTTTCGGCATTTGACTGAACAAAATCAAACTAGGCATTGAGATGTTGGTGGCAGCGACTAGCGCGGTGTTGCACAAAGGCTGCTTGGATAAAATGCAGGTAACGCTTGGTGCGCCTGCGCAATATGCTTTGCCTTTGAATGACATACGCGTGCCGATGAATCAATACATTGGGCAGCGTATTCGTTTGCAACACACGGGCGTTATTCGCTGTACACACTGCAATCGCGTGACGAAAAAAAGTTTCAATCAAGGTTATTGTTTTCCCTGTTTTAAAAAATTGGCGCAGTGCGATAGCTGCATTGTTAGCCCAGAAAAATGCCATCTGCATTTAGGTACTTGTCGCGAACCGGATTGGGCGGAAACACATTGCCAGACAGATCATGTCGTTTACTTGGCGAATTCTTCGGGTGTAAAAGTGGGGATAACACGCGCCAGCCAAATGCCGACACGGTGGTTGGATCAGGGTGCTATACAAGCCCTGCCGATTGCGCGGGTGGCAAATCGGCGTTTGTCGGGTTTATTCGAAGTGCTGTGCAAGACATGGGTGGCAGATAAAACGGATTGGCGCGCATTGCTGCGTGCGGATGCGCAAACGGTGGATTTAGCGGCGGTGCGTGAACAATTGCTGCAAGGTATTCAGCAAGAGGTGGCAGCCTTGCAAAACACCTTTGGTTTGCAGTCAGTTAATCTTTTATCGGATGAAAGTGAACAGCGTTTTGTATACCCCATTCAGCGTTATGCAGAAAAAGTCAGCACGCACAATTTTGATAAAACACCTGTCGTAGAAGGTGAGCTGTTAGGGATTAAAGGTCAGTATTTGATGTTGGATAGTGGCGCGCTCAATGTGCGCAAATTTACCGCGTATGAAGTGGAATTTTCAGTGATATGAGCAATTCAGTGACACAAGCAACGCTGCTGCAAGATTATAAACCGTCTGATTTTTTAATCGATGAAACGCATCTCAATTTTCAGTTGACGGAGATGGCAACTACGGTCAATGCGCGTTTGAAAATGCGCAGAAATCCGCAAGGTAATGCCGATGCGCTGCTGGTGTTGGATGGCGCCGAGTTGGCCACGCGCAGTGTGACGCTCAATGGCAAGCCGCTACCTGCTAGTGATTACGAAATCAAAGACAATAAGTTGCATATTTTGGCTGTGCTGCCAGAAAGTTTTGAGTTGGAAACAATTGTTGCTATTCGTCCACAGCTCAATACGGCGCTGGAGGGTTTGTATAAGTCCAGTGGAATGTTTTGCACGCAGTGTGAGGCGGAAGGTTTTCGTCGTATCACTTGGTATCTGGATAGACCCGATGTGATGTCGCTGTTTACAGTGACTATCTTGGCTGAAGAACAGCGTTACCCCGTGTTGCTATCGAATGGCAATCTGGTAGAAAGCGGCAAACTCAACAATGGCATGCATTGGGCGACATGGAAGGATCCGTTCAAAAAACCGTGCTATTTGTTTGCGCTGGTAGCGGGCAACTTGAAGTTTGTGGAAGATTATTTTGTTACGCGCTCAGGGCGGCGTATCACGCTGCGTATTTATGTAGAAGCCAAAGATTTGGCAAAGTGCAGTCACGCGATGTCTTCGTTGAAGCGCGCGATGGCTTGGGATGAAAAAGTTTACGGGCGCGAATACGATTTAGATATTTACATGATTGTCGCTGTTGATGATTTCAACATGGGCGCGATGGAAAACAAGGGCCTAAATATTTTCAATACTTCTTGTGTGTTGGCACGCGCCGAAGTCACTACGGATAAAGGGTTTCAACGCGTTGAAGCGGTAGTGGCGCACGAGTATTTCCACAACTGGTCTGGCAACCGCGTCACTTGTCGCGATTGGTTTCAGTTGAGTTTGAAAGAAGGCTTTACGGTTTTTCGCGACAGCGAGTTTTCTGCCGACATGGGTTCGCGCACGGTCAAGCGCATCGAAGAAGTGAATATGTTGCGCACCGCGCAGTTTGCCGAAGATGCCGGGCCGATGGCGCATCCCGTACAGCCAGCGTCTTACATGGAGATTTCCAATTTTTATACCGCCACCGTGTATGAAAAAGGCGCGGAAGTGGTGCGTATGCTGCATCGTATGTTGGGTGCAGAAAATTTCCGCAAGGGCACCGATTTATTTTTTGCGCGCCACGATGGGCAGGCTGTCACGATAGATGAGTTTTTGGCGGCTATGTCGTCGGCATCGCACCGCGATTTAACGCAGTTCCGCTATTGGTATACACAGGCCGGAACGCCTGTGCTGCGTGTGCGCAGTGAGTATAACGCGCGCGAAAAAACGCTGCGCTTGTCGGTGGAGCAGAGCTGTCCCGCCACACCAGAAGCCTCCTACAAAGAGCCTTTCCATATTCCAGTGGTAGTTGGTTTGTTAGGGAAAACTGGCGGTGAATTATCTGTACGCTTGCGCGCTGAGCGCATGGGTGAACCCAGTAGTGCGGCTCAAAAAGAGCACTTGCTGGAAGTGCGCGACAGCGTGCAGCAGTTTGTGTTTGAAGGCGTGGAAGAACAGCCGGTATTGTCGCTGTTGCGTGGATTTTCTGCACCGGTAAAACTGGATTATCCGCATACAGCAGACGAACTGGCGTTTTTGATGAGCCACGACAGCGATGGCTTTAATCGTTGGGATGCGGCGCAGCAATTGGGCGTGCAAGTTTTACAAAAGTTGATCGACAAAGTGTTGCGTCAGCAGCCTTTGGATTTGGATAACAAATTGGTTGCCGCATTTCGCGTGCTGTTGTTGGATGAAACGCTAGATCCAGCGATGGTGGCTTTAATGTTGGAACTGCCGTCTGAAAGTTATCTTGCAGAATTGTCAGAGGTGGCGCATCCAGTTGCCATTCATCGCGCACGGCAATTTGCTCGCAAAGCATTGGCCCATGAATTGCGTCATGCTTTGGAAAATGTATATCACCGCCATCAACCTGCAACGGTGTATCAGCCAGTAGCTACTGCCATTGCACATCGCAGTTTGAAAAATATCGTGCTGTCGTACTTGGCATTATTAAACGACAAGCCAGCTGCACAGTTGTGTCTTGATCAGTACAACAATGCCGCCAACATGACGGACGCCAGCGCTTCTTTGCAAGCACTGATCAACTGTGATGCAGATTTTGTTGTCGCTGTGCGAGAAAAAGCGCTGCGTATTTTTTATCGCCGCTGGCAGCAGGAACCCTTGGCGGTCAATCTTTGGTTGCAATGGCAGGCGGCGTGTTCACTGCCAGGCGCCTTGGATCGTGTCAAAGAATTGTTGCAACATGAAGCGTTTGATATTCGCAACCCGAATAAAGTGCGTGCAGTTATTGGTGCGTTTTGTAGCCAGAATCTTGCGCATTTTCATGCCGACGACGGCAGTGGTTATCGTTTTTTGGCGGATAAAGTCATTGAGCTAGATGCAATCAATCCGCAAATCGCTGCACGATTGTTGTCGCCATTGACGCGTTGGCAAAAAATGCCCGCTGCGAATCAGGAAAAAATGCGCACCGAATTGCAGCGCATTTTAGATAGCGGAAAACGCTCGCCGGATGTTTACGAAGTGGCGAGTAAATCGGTGCTTAAGGGCGAGTAGATAGTCGACAACATCGCACAGTGAGCAGCAATAGAAAACAGACGATCAACAGTGGCCAGTTACCCAGTAATTGATACAAGGTGTGGCCTTGTCGCGCCTTCACTGCGCCTTGCAGCACGAAGTATTCAAATTGCGGTGAGCGGCTGATGATTTTTCCTCGCTCGTCTATGTGTGCAGAAATACCGTTGCTGGTGGCGCGCAACATTTCCCTGGCATTTTCTCGTGCGCGCATTTGTGCCATTTGCAAATGTTGATGTGGACCGATGGAGTTGCCAAACCAAGTGTCATTGCTCACGGTGAGTAAGATGTCAGCCTCTTTGGCTTGTTCGGCGACCAATTTGGGGTAGGCCACTTCGTAACAAATACTCGATGCAATACGCAACAAGCCACTGCTGATATTGGCTTGGTTGGCTGTGCCAACACGAAAATCAGAAATAGGCATTTTGAAAAAATCGAGTAAATCTTTTAACCAACTTTCTAGCGGCACATATTCACCAAACGGTACGAGGCGCTGTTTGTTGTAGATGCCACTGGCTTCGCCGAGGCCGATCATGCTGTTATGAAAATACGGCGTGTCGTCGGTGTCGTAGTGCACGGTGGGAATGCCTGTAATCAGTGCGCCGCCACGGTTTTGCAAGTCATGCGTCATCTGTTGAAAGAAAGGATGTTCACTGGTGTAAAGCTCCGGGATAGCTGCCTCAGGCCACACCACGAGTGCATTTTTTTTCAGAAGGGGTTCGCTAGCGTTACGGTACAGCGCTCGAATTGCCTCGCGTTGTTCCGGTTTCCATTTGAGTTGTTGCGGTACATTGCCCTGTATTAAGGCGAAATCTTGCTGTGTTCCGGTTGGCTGCGTCCACAGCACTTTGCCCAGTAGTGCGCTGCCTGCACACAGCAGCGACAGAGACAGCAGAAACGGAATGGAAAAACGCCGCTGTTGTAAGCAATCAAATAGCGAGGCGGCGAAAAATGCTAATAAAAAGCTGATGCCGTACACACCGACAACAGGCGCCCAGTTGCCCATAAAAGTTTCGGTTTGGCTGTAGCCAATAAAAAGCCAAGGAAAGCCGGTGAGAATCCAACCGCGAAACCATTCGTCTAGCATCCAAATGGCTGGAAATGCCAAGGCTACGCCGCCGCGTTTGTCTTGCAAAAAACGGTGCCAGCACAACATCGGCAACAAAAAAGCAGTGCCATGCCGCAAGAAAAAAGAAAGATTAAGCCAGCGGCCAGCGGTGCGGGAGCGGGGCCGTAATCGTGCACGCTGACATAAATCCACGAAGCGCCCGTGCCATAAAGTCCTAAGCCAAATAAAAAACTGCGCCAAAAACGGCGTCGCATAGCAATACCATGCGACAACGCGAGATAAGCAAGCAGCGGCAGCGGCGCAAACCACCACCAATCAAATGGCGCTAAGGCCAGTGGCAGTGTGGCACCGGCAAGGAGTGCAGCGAGGTCGCCCCACTTGCCGGAGAATAGATTTTTCATGCGTATTTATTCCGCCGCGGTGTTGCTGTTAGTGGGCAAAGTGACGCGCAGCATGTGTATCTGGCGTTTATCGGCATTCAGCACGCGAAAGCTGAAATCGTTGATAGTGGTGATTTCATTGCGGCGCGGTAAATGACCAAAAGCGTGCATCACAAGACCGCCCATGGTGTCGAAATCTGTATCGGACAGTGTTGATCCAAATGCGGCGTTGAAATCTTCAATGGGTGTGAGCGCTTTGACTAAATAATCGTGACCAGAAAGCGGGCGAATAAAACGCTCATCTTCTTCGATATCGGTTTCATCTTCGATATTGCCGACAATTTCTTCCAGCACATCTTCAATTGTCACCAATCCAGCTACATTACCGTATTCGTCCACTACGATGCCCATGTGGTAGCGATTCAAACGAAATTCACGCAGCAATTCACTGATGCGCTTGGTTTCCGGAATCACATTGGCATTGTGTAAATATTCTTGAATATCGAAGCTGTCTTTATCTTTCAAAATCAACGGCAGAAATTTTTTTGCCAATAAAATGCCAACGATTTGATCGGGTGTTTCTCCTAAGACGGGAAAGCGAGAGTGTTCGGATTCGATAATAGCAGCCAGCATGGTTTCCAGAGAGTCGCTGGCTTTTAGTGTCACCATTTGACGGCGCGGCACCATGATATCGCTAACGGTCTTTCCGCGAATATTGAGTGCATTTTCCATGATGGAAAACATTTCATCGTCGAGCAGTTGTTGCTTGTGTGCGTCGTCGAGTATGTCAAGCAGGTCTGTGCTGTCGCGCAGTGACAGGCCAATGGCTTTCATAAAACGATCCAACCATGATTTTTCAGTTGGTTCGTTGTGTGTGTCATCGCTCATGGATGGTGTGCTCTTTCCTGTGCTGTGCGTTATTTATCAGTATTAAATTCATAGGGATTGTTAAACCCTAATTGGCGAAGAATGGTGATTTCGCGTGCTTCCATCTCATCAGCTTCAGCGTCGTCTATATGGTCGAAACCTAGCAAATGCAGGCAGCCATGCACGACCATATGCGCCCAGTGTGCTGTTGCAGTTTTGTTTTGCGCTTGCGCTTCTTTGTTGATAACAGCAGCGCACAGTGCGAAATCCCCTAACAGCGGTGGGTCAAAATCTTCTGGCAGGTCGCTGGGAAATGACAGCACATTGGTGGCGTAATTTTTCCCACGGTATTCCATGTTCAAGCTGGCACTGTTTTCTTCGTCAACAATACCGATAGAGACTTCAGCACGGGCGCGCAGCCCAGCCAGAGCTGCGATTGTCCATTGTGAGAACTCAGCATCGTTGGGGGTGTTGGGGGCGTCGCAGGTATTGTCGATCAAAACATGGATAGTCGGTTCAGCCATGGCGATCACTGTTTTCGTGGCGATCATAGGCATCGACGATGCGCTGTACCAAGGGATGACGCACCACATCGTGTGAACTAAAGCGTGTGAAACTGATACCGTCGACATCGCGCAACACTTCGCAGGCATGCAGTAAGCCCGATTTGGTGCCGCGCGGTAAATCAATTTGTGTGGCATCACCGGTGATAATAGCGGTAGAACCAAAACCGATACGCGTTAAAAACATTTTCATTTGCGATTCGGTAGTGTTTTGACTTTCATCCAAAATAATAAACGCATTGTTCAGCGTACGACCACGCATATAGGCTAGCGGTGCCACTTCAATGATTTGTCGCTCTAATAATTTCCCGACTGTTTCAAAGCCGATCATTTCGTAAAGTGCGTCGTACAGTGGTCGCAGGTACGGATCAATTTTTTGTGCCAAATCGCCAGGCAGAAAACCTAATTTTTCGCCTGCTTCCACAGCGGGGCGCACGAGCAGCAGGCGCTCTACTTTTTCACTCTGCAGGGCTTCCACGGCGCAGGCGACAGCAAGATAGGTTTTTCCTGTGCCGGCTGGGCCAATGCCGAAATTGATGTCGTACTTACGAATGGCCTGCACATAGGTGTTCTGTGCTGCGCCGCGCGGTTTGATATTGCCTTTGCGTGTGCGAATACTGGACTGTTCGTAGGTGTGATGCTGTGCGTTACTGTGCGCGGCGGCATTGGCTTCTTGCAGCGCGAGATGGATTTTTTCAGGCGAGAGTTCTTGATGATCTGCTGTTTCTTGGTACAGCTGTTGTAGCACGGCCGCCGCTGTGGCTGTGGCATTGCTGTCGCCTTGAATCGTAAAAATGTTGCCACGCACACTGAGCTGTACGCTTAAGCGTTGCTCAATTTGTTTCAGGTGCCCTTGTAGCTGCCCGCAGAGATTGCTCAGGCGATGGTTGTCAGCAGGTTCCAGCACCAAGGTGCGGTCAACAGTGTTGTTTGTTGGAGTATTCAAGGCGGCTGCGTAGCGCCGTGGGCGCTGTGATTCATGTCCCCTAGCATATACGCTGCAGTGAGATGGGGGAAGTTGATCGGTGCGGTATTTCCGTTTCACACACGATGGGCAGGGTGAGCGTAAAAGTGCTGCCGCGCCCTTCAATGCTGCTGACGGCAATATTGCCACCCATCGCATGCGCTAGCGCTTGGCTGATACTTAGGCCCAAACCCGTGCCATCCGTGTGTTGCTGAGAGTTGCGTGCTTGTTGATAAGCTTCAAAAATTTTTGACAGCGCAGTGGGCGGTATTCCCGTGCCAGAGTCGATCACACGAAAACATAGGACAGGTGTGTTTTCTTGAGAAGTGGCTTGGGTGATCTCCAATTTGATCAGGCCGTTGTCCGTGAAGCGCACGGCATTGGCGAGTAGATTGCTGAGTATTTGACGAATTTTTCCGGCATCGTGATACAAATTTTTGGGTGCGGAAGGGTGCGTGTGTGCAATGAGAATCACACCTTTTTGTTGTGCCTGACAGGAATACAGCGTTAGTAACGGGTGTATTAACTCAGCGATGGAAAATTCTTGATTGATAATGCCGTAAGTGCCGCCGGCGCGCGTGCGTTGCAGTATTTCATCGAGCAGAGATAACAGCGTGCAATTGGCGCTGTCTGCGGTGTGCAGCAATTTTCTTTGGTTGTCGTCGAGAGCTGTTGTGCTGAGCAGGCGCAACACCGCCAGCACGCTGGTTAGTGGATTGCGTATTTCGTGACTGAGTGTAGCGGTGAGGTACATCGGTGTTGCTGTCCATAGCGAAGAAGCAAGCCAGCCTCATTGCTGGCAGCGCAGCGGATTTAAGTTCTTACAGTTTGGCGTTGTGTTGCTGTAAATACTGAGCAACACCAGCGGGAGTGGCCTGCATCCCCGCATCGCCTTTTTGCCAACCTGCAGGGCAAACTTCCCCGTGTTCAGCGTGAAATTGTAGTGCATCAATCAAACGCAACAATTCGTCGATGTTACGACCGAGCGGCAAGTCATTCACAATTTGACTGCGCACCATGCCGCGCGGGTCAATCAAAAAAGCGCCGCGATATGCCATGCCGCCATCGGTTTGCACATCGTAGTCGCGTGCAATGTGATGTGTGAGGTCGGCTGCCATGGTGTAGCGCACAGCGCCGATGCCGCCATCGTTAATGGCGGTGTTGCGCCATGCGTGGTGTGTGAAATGGGAGTCAATAGAAATACTGATCACCTCTACGCCGCGTGCGGTGAATTCTTCCATGCGATGATCGAGTGCAATCAACTCCGATGGGCAGACAAAAGTGAAATCCAGCGGATAAAAAAACAGCAGCGCATATTTATTTTGGATGGCGCTGGCGAGATGAAAATCCTGCACGATCTCGCCGTTGCTTAATACCGCCGCACAGCGAAAATCTGGCGCCGGTTTGCCTACTAATACAGCCATTGCACGCTCCTTGTAGCGAGGGAACTCAGTTCTCTTGCACGGCGGCTTCTTGCAGCAGTGGCAGTAGTTCGCCTTTGGCGTGCATGTCAGTGACGATATCGCAGCCGCCAATTAGCTCACCTTTTACCCACAATTGTGGGAAGGTCGGCCAGTTGCCGTAACGCGGCAGGTTGCTGCGGATATCTGGGTTGTTAAGTATGTCTACGAAAGCGAACTTCACGCCGCAGTTCATCAGGGCTTCTGCTGTGCGTGCTGAAAAACCGCACTGCGGTGCGTTTGGGCTGCCCTTCATGTAAACGATGATGGGGTTTTTTTCGATTTGGTTTTTAATTTGATCCATGACATCCATGGGGTGACCTCGCTGAGAGTATGGGGCAGTAGAGATGCGATTATTTTAGCGGTCAGCGCTAGAAAAAGCACCGTTGGCCAGGTGTATATCGATTTCATCTGTCTCGTGATGGCCAGAGGCGATCAACATATACACGGCAGGCAGCACAAAAAGGGTAAACAGGGTGCCGACCAACATGCCCGCCACCAAAATAATGCCGATGCTATTGCGCGCTTCGGCTCCTGGGCCGGACACCAACACCAGAGGAAAATGCCCCAATACCGTGGCGCAAGTTGTCATCAGTACAGGGCGCAAGCGCGTGGTGGCTGCTTGAGTGATGGCTTCAAATTTGCTGCGACCTTCCTGCTGCAGATGGTTGGCAAATTCGACGATCAAAATGCCGTTTTTGGAGATCAGGCCGACGAGAGTGATAAAACCGACTTGCGAGAAAATGTTGATCGTGGTCCAGCCGAGAAAGGTGAATAACATTGCGCCGGATAACGCCAGCGGCACCGAGCCGAGCAACACAACCAGAGGATCGCGAAAACTATTGAATTGAATCGCTAAGACAAAAAACACAAACAGTAGCGCAATCAATAGCACACCAAACAAGGTGTTGCCTTCATGACGCATTTGCCGCGATTCGCCAGCGTAATCAACACTGTAATTTGGTGGCAGTATTTTTTTTGCTTCAGTTTCTAGTGCGGTTAATGCCTGTGCTTTGGTTGTACCAGGCATGGCGGCGCCGTAGAGTCGAAACGCATTGTTTTGTTGAAACTTGCCCAGCACACGCGGTGCTGTGTGTTGTTGCAGTGAGGCGATGGCCGATAAAGGCACTAATTCACCGCGCGGTGTGCGCAGTTGTAAGTTCATCAGTGCTTGTGGATCGGGGCGATCATCAGAAGCGATCATGGGGATAACTTGGTAGGCTTTGCCATGCAAATCAAAACGGTTGACATAATTGGCCGATAACAACACGCTCAATTGTTGACTCACACTGGCGAGATCCATGCCGAGATCGGCAATGCGTTGTCGATTTAGTTGAAACTCAGCTTGTGGTAAATCAATTTTTAAATCGGTATCTGCATAGAGAAATTTATTGCTGGTTCTGGCAAACGCTACCAGTTTGTCGGCGTGTGGTTTCATCTGCTGAGGCGTGTCGTTAGAGAGCACGACCATTTCGATATCGAAATTGCCTGCTGTTGGCAGCGCTGGGTAGAGGATAGGAAAAGCTTTCAAGCCACTGATTTTTCCTAGATCGCCGTAAGCGCGAGGCAACAATTCCTGTACGCTGTATTCGCGTTGATTGAAATCAACAAAAGTTTGACCGCCGAACCCACCTTGCGGCGTTACCACTTGCCACATAAAGCTGGCTCCGGGCAGAGCATTCAAGATATTGACGACTTCGTGCATATAGCGCGTGGTATAGGCGAGAGAAGCCTGTGGAGGCGCTTCCACCACCACATTGATACTGCTTTGATCTTCTACTGGTGCGAGTTCTTGTTGCGAAAAAAAATAAAAAGGCACCACTAGCAGTGAGAAAAATAACGCAGCGACTAAGACTTGTGGTCGCCATAATAAACAGTGTGCCAAGGCGCGACCGTAGCGTTGCTGCAACACTTCAAATGCATGGTTGACTTTGATGGTCATGCGGCTTTCTTTGCCGTGTGGCGGGCAGACATACGCGCTCATAATGGGCGACAGCGTCAGTGCTACAAAACCGGAAATGAGTACAGCCACTGCAAGTGTGAATGCAAATTCTTTGAACAGTACGCCGGTTAAGCCGGACAAAAAACCAATGGGGGCATATACCGCGGCAAGCGTGATAGTCATGCCGATAATAGGTGCGACTAACTGCTGCGAGCTGGCGAGTGCTGCTGCAATGCGGCCTTTGCCTTCGCGCATGTGACGCGCCACATTTTCCACCACGACGATAGCGTCATCCACCACCAAGCCTACCGACAGCACGATTGCCAACACTGTCAGCAAGTTGAGTGAAAAACCCATCGCTAACATTGCCGCCATCGCGCCTAACAAAGAAATCGGAATAGTGATTAAAGGAACCAATGCAGTGCGTGCAGAACCCATCAGCGCGAGTACAACAATGCCCACCAGTAAAATGGTTTCTGCCAGTGTTTGAAAAATTTCACGCAAGGCGGAACGCATATATAGCGTGATGTCATAACCAATGCCGATGTGTATGCCTTGCGGCAGAGTGGGGTTGATGGCAGCTAACTCTTTATACAGAGCATCGGCAATTTCAATTTCATTGGCACCCGGCAGGGGCCAGACTGAAATATAAACCGCATCGCGATTATCCATGCGTGCGTTATTTTCACCTTCCACTTCGCCTAATTTTATTTGCGCGATATCACGCAAGCGAATTTGTGCACCATGGCTTTCGCGCACAATCAACTGTTCAAAGTCTTCTGGAGTCTTGAGCGTGGTATTGGCGAGTAAGTCGATGCGCTGCCATGCATTTTCACTACGACCGATTGTGGCAATTAAATTGTTACTGCGCAGCGCGGTATCAATATCGCCAGCGCTGAGATTGAATGCTTGTAATTTTGATGGATCCAACCAAACGCGCATTGCCGGTGCACGCCCACCTTCTAGGCCTATGCGTTGTACGCCGGGAATGGCAGCTAAACGCGGATTCACGTTGCGCGTGAGGTAATCAGTAATTGACGCGCGCGTGTGTGATCCGGTGATAGGTACATCCAAATAAAAACCGGCGCCTTGTTTATCGGCGCGGTTGACTTGAATCGCAGGGTCTTCTGCACCAGCTGGGAGTTCGTAGCGAATTTGCTGCAAGCGAGCGGTTAATTCGGCGAGTGCAGCGGTGCTGTTTTCATTTAACTTCAGCCAAACGGTGACGGTACTCATGCCGGCCAGCGTGGTGGAATCTACATAATCCACGCCGGGAACTGTGGCCGCGATGCGCTCAATCGGATCGGTAATAAAACCTTGTACGCGTTCAGCAGGTGCGCCAACAAAAGGTGTGGTAATGACGAGTGAAGAACTTTCAATGCGCGGGAACTGTAATACAGGCAATTTCTGTGCGGCATACAAGCCGATGACGATCAAGGCCAGCGAAATCACCACCGCAATAATCGGGCGCTTGATAAAAATATCCATCGGGGATGAATGATGGGCAGCATCGCTCATTGTGCGGTGCTCTTTTCACTGCTTTTGATATGCACCAGCATGCCATTTTGCAGTTTATAGGAACCGTTGGTGGCAATGCGCTCGTTCACTTGCAAGCCACTTTCAATTACCACGCGCTGATTTCTTTCGGTACCAATCGTGACAGAGCGTGTTGTGACACGCAGTGCGTTGTTGTCTGCCGGTGTAATCACATATACAAAATTTCCTGTGTCACTGTACTGCACCGCAGTGGATGGAATAGCAATAATAGATTGCGCAGCAGCAACGGGCACTTGCACATCCACCAGCATGCCTGGCTTCAGTTTTTCATCAGTATTGTTCACGGCTGCGCGCCATTTTTTATTGCGCGATGTCGTCGAGATGGCTGAATCCGCCGCAATAATTTTTCCAGACAGTGGCGCGGTGAGTGTGCCGCTGGCGCTGACATTGACAGCTGTTTCCAGCGCAATACCGCTCTGTTGTTGCGGCAACGAAAAATCCACCCACACCGTTGCTAGCGAGCCGACTAATTGCGTGATCACGGTGTTTGCGGCGAGGTATTGACCTGCTTGTAAATGATGCAAACCCGCGCGACCGTCAAAAGGTGCGGTGATGGTTTTTTTATCGATCACGGCTTGCAGCGCTTGCGTGCGCGCGGTGGCGACAGCAAATTGCGCGCGCGCCTGATCGTACTGCTCGCGGCTCACCAATTTTTGCGTCACCAATTTGGCATAGCGCGTGAGTGCCGTTTGCGCGAGTTGTGCATCGGCTTGTGCGGCGCGCAGTTGTGCAATGTCTTCACTGGCATCCAGCTGCAAGAGCATTTGGTCTTTTTTAATGGCATCACCGGCGTGAAAACCGACGGCAATCACGCGACCTTCCAGTTCGTTGCGCAGTTCAACCGTTTGTGGTGCCAACACTTCACCCACCGTGCTTACACTGTCTTGCCAGTTTTGCGCTTGCACGACTTCTGCTTCCACGGTTTCGGAAGGTTCTGGATAAGCGGCAGCAATCGCCATCAACTGACGAATTTGCAACACTTTATAAGCGGCAAGTGCCAACAGCAGAAGCAGGCAGCCTAAAAAAACCACCAACCAGCGTTTAAATTTTGATGCTTGGGCTGCCATAGCGTTCTCCACGGCTGTGTTGGTTTTTAACCGCGTTGGATGCCGATGTTTTCTGGCGTGCCATCGCTGGCGTGCACATATTCAGCGCGTACACGCGTCGGTTTTACCGTGAAGGTGATGCGCACATCGTTGGGCTGATCGAACGGGTAGTGATCTTGATTCATGTATTTTTTGGCGATGCTGTTGATGAATTTGCGTTCGCTGTCTTCTTGAATCTCCACCGTGCCGCGAATTTCAATATAACGCCACGGATTTTTCGGATCGACAATGCACAGTGCCACGCGTTGGTCTTTGGCGAGGTTTTTGTATTTTTGCCGCGATTTAATCGTGCTGAAACGCACAAATTCGCCATCCCACACAAAAGCCACGACATTGTTGGCTAGCGACCCATCCGGCATCACCATCGCCACTTGTGCGTAGTTATTGCCTTTGACGATATCGTGATGAGATTCGGGAATACTGGGCGTGGCTGCCATGTTCTGCTCCGGTGATGGTGTTGATCTGAGAGGCAGAATTGTATGCGATAGCTAGACAATAAAAAGCCCGACACAAGGTCGGGCTTTCGCGTATTGCTGCGAGTGGTGTTAAGCCGCAGGGCGTGTGACATGCCCGTCACGCAGGTGAGAAATTGTGTTGCCGTTGAGCGATTTGCCGACGAAGTCATACGCGCGACCAAAACCTTTTACAAAGCGACCGCTGACGGGTTGCAGCTTGAATAAGTGGAAGTCGCTGAGTTTGCTGAGCTCGTTGATGCGCTGGCCGTGGCGATCGCTCAATACTTTGATGCCTTCTTCGTAAGCAGCGCCAGCTGTGTGCTCAATTTCTGTCGCTTCGATGCGGTACACCACGCGAATGCGTGCAAACAATTCGTCAGCAGCGCTTTCATCTTGGATGATCATCACAGAAGGTGTTGGATTCAACTTGAGATTGACAGCGTGCAATGCGATGTCTGACAGCAAGACATACAAGCACTCATCGCCAATACCGAAAGGCGCATAAGAGGCGTATGGATTACCTTGTGGATCAATCGATGACAAGATCAGGCTTTTCTGTGTGTTGATGAATTGCGTGATTTCGCCTTGCAAATTGTCTTGTGTGGATTGTTTTAAATTAGATTCAGACATGATGTTACCTCGTGGTGGATGGGTTTAGTTGGCTAGTGCGCGTTGGCGCAACTGTTCGAATTGCATCATTTGGTTCTGCAGCAATTCGCCATTGGCATCGCGACCGATAAAGATTTTAAAAACGGTTTCGCCATTTTTATTCACAAACACCAGTGCGTGACTCTCTCTGCCGCGATGGTTTTTGCTTTGAAATTGAATGGTTGCGATGCTGTCTAGGTTTAAATGCCCTTCAAATCCAGCGTCGCCTTTTAGATTATAAAATCCTTCAGCCAGTGTTCCTGTTGGGAAGTTTCCTTTGAATTCAAACACACTGCCGCCATGCAAAATAATGGTGGTGGTGTTGCCCCAAGTGCTAATTTGTTGCAGTAGTGATAGCGCTTCCGAGCCTGCAAGTACAGGTGTGGATGTTGCTTCACTTGCGAGATTGTTCATCAAGGTTTCTCCTGCTGTTAAAAGATATTGCTTTGGGATCAGAAGCGGTATGTTACGGCGGCACGCACTTCACGGCCGGGTTGATACAGTTCTTGGAAAGCGACGCGATAGTATTCGTCGGTGACATTGTTGACGCTGAAATCCAGCGTCAGGTTTTCACCAGCAGGCTGCCAGCTCGCATAGATATCTGCGATATTGTAGCCGTCATAGGTGTTCGCTGTGGTAGCGGGCGTGCGGTCTTGTGCGGCGGTGTGAGTTAAACGCACGCCAGCTAACAATTTTTGTTCGGGAATAAATGTGTAGTTCGTATCGATAACCCATTTATCAGCAGGGATATTCGTAAGGTATTCGCCAGTCTCTTTATCTTCGCCGCGTGTTTTGCCGTAACTGACGCGCGTAGAAAGATTTGCCCATTGATAGCGCGCTTCCAGTTCATAACCTTTCAGGCGCGCTTTATCAACATTTACCCAAGTAGTGTGACCGGGATCAAAAATAACAGTGGGTGGACCAGGAGGGTTAGGAATGACGGTAACGGTGGGGCTGGTGACGATCTGCTCGATGAAGTTATCAACATCATTACGAAAAACAGATGCCTTGAATGAAAGTTTATCGTCGCTAGCAAAAACATTGCTCCAGTTCATGCGCGTCAACAGCTCTTTGTTAGCGGCATTTTCTGCTTCTAGATCGGCGTTAGGCACAAAGCTGTTACAACCAAAGGGAGGGCCCATACAGAAGTGTGCGCCGGTGGTATACATTTCTTCCGAACTGGGTGCGCGGAAAGCTTCGTCATAACGCGCAGCAATTTCCATCCAATCGGTTGCTTGTAAAACGAGTGCAGCAGATGGCGAAATGGCACTGTCTTCGCGAGAAATATTCAAGTTTTTCGCTTCGGTTTCAAATTTGTCGTGACGAATTCCGAGTTCGGTGCGCAACACATCTTTCACCAAAGGAATGGTTGCTTGCACAAAAGTGCCACGCACATCCAGTGTAGATTCCGGTGGTATAGGGCGGTTAGTGCCACCGCGTTTGGTAGAAAACTCGTCCTGATAACCATCAAAACCGTACAGCAAGCTGATGCCGGCAAAATCTGATTTGTTGTTCAATGCATAACCGCGCGTTTTGAGGCTGGTGTCGTCGCTGCGGCCATCGCTCAAGCGAGATTCACTCATGTCAGTTTTATTCTGATAAATCATCGCTTGCGCGTTTACTAGTGGTGATGCTGTGTCGATGCGGTAATCCAACGAGATATTTTCGTTTTCCATATCGCGCTCAATTAAATAGTTGCTGGTTGGTGCCACGGGTGCGGAGCTATTGGTGGGTACGCTGCCGTTTTCTTTCGATTTGCGTAAGTTCAGGGCGAGACTTTGGCTGTCCGTGATCTGCCATAGGCCTTTGAGTAATGCGCCGTGGTCGCGGCTGCCGGAATTATCCAGGTTGTCATTAAAACGGTAGCTTTTGTGCCCGAGTTCGATGTCGTTGGTATCGCGGTAGTAGCCAGATGCCAACAGGTCAAACTGATCTGTGCGCGCGCCCACGGCCAAGGTGGTGGCACTGGCTTCGCCGTTGTCGTTGTAGCCGTATTTGATCAAACCGCCAACATCTTGGCCGGCTTTCAAAATATCGCTGGCATTAATGGTGCTCTGCGCCACCACGCCGCCGATAGCGCCAGAGCCCCAGAGGCTACTAGCAGGACCTTTCAAGGCTTCTACGCTGCGCAGTAATACAGGGTCTAGGAAGTAGGTGGGGCGGTGTCCGGAGCCAAAGTTTTGACGCACACCATCCACCGTTTGCAGCACTTGTTGGCCTTCAATGCCGCGAATATTCACGATTTGACTGCTGGCACGAGGTCCACCAGCCAATTCAATATTGGATTCGTGAGACAACACTTCCGCTGTAGAAGTGGGCTGCATTTGGTTGATTTTTTCCTGCGTGACCACGGCCAGTGGTCTGGCCACTTGTTTTTCATCCGTATTGTGTCTGACGGCAGTAACGATCACGGTTTCCATGTCGGTTGTGGGTGTTGTAGCGGCGCTTTCCTCGGCTTGCACGGTAGAGCAGAGGGTGACGGTCAGCGCCAATGCCAGTGGCGTACTGCGAAATCTGGCGCTGCGAATCGATGGGACAGACATGGTGACGGGGCTCCGCGGTGAGTGTTAAGATGTTGCAAATGGTAATCGCTCTCAATACTGTTTGTAAACAAGAATCGTTATTATTTGCAAATGTACACACAAACCCACCGCACAGAGTCTTTTCCTTGGATGCTTGTTTGCCTTGCAGCCGCATTGCTATTGCATGTGCTTTTATTGCTGCGCTTGCCAGTAAACTCAGCGACCGCGCTCCAAGCAAAGCCTGAGCTGGTGATGGATACCTTTGTGCTGGCCCCTGCAACAGCGGCTGCATCCGCACCTACACCAACTCCTGTGCCGGAAGAAGCGGTGGCTCCCAAGCCAATCGTGCAGCCAATAGAACCTGAGGCGGTACCCGTGCGTCCGCAGCGACCTAAGCCAAAGAAAAAAACCATCGAGCGTCGAGTTGCTGTTGAGCAGCCAATTAAAGAGGCTGTTGTAGAGAGGCCGCCAACCGCCGCGCCAGCTACCGCATCATCGTCACCTGCGCCAGTTGCACCAGCCGCCCCCGTTTTGGTGACCAAGCCAAAATTTTTGATGCCGCCATCGCAGCCGGTTTACCCGCCTGTTGCGCAGCGTCGTGGACAGCAGGGAACGGTGTGGTTGGAAATTTTGTTGTCTGAGAGCGGCAAGCAACTTAAGTTATCTATCACGCGCAGTTCGGGCGTCGAATCCTTGGACAATGCCGCTAAAGTGGCTGTAGCCGATTGGAAATTTGCACCGTATCGCATGAACGGCATGGCCGTGTCATCGCGTGTGCAAGTGCCGGTAGAATTTGTTATTCAGTAATTCGTGGAGAGAAAATGAAAATCAAACAATTGCGTTTTGTTGTGGCTCTGGCGGCGAGCTTATTGTCTTTCGGGTCGCAGGCGGCTGAGCGCATTATTAGTGCGGATGCCGGTGTCACTGCAGTATTACGCGCATTGAACTTGGAAAAAGAATTGGTTGGTATTGATGTTACCAGCACACAGCCCACAGGCGCGCCGCTGCCCGTGGTCGGCTACCACCGACAATTGGCAACGGAAGGTTTGTTGGCATTGAAACCCACGCTGCTGGTGGGCGGCGAACACATGGGACCACCTGCCACACTCAGCTCATTAGAAGCGGCAGGTGTAAAAGTGTTGCGTGTGCCGCAAGCGCAAGACGGTGCAGGTTTGTTGTCTGGTATTCGTCAGTTGGCAGAAGTTGTAGCAACACAGGAGCAGGCCAAGCCGGTGTTAGAGCAAGTGCAACAAAAATTGACGACTTTGCAAAAACAAGCGTTGCCACAAAATAGCCGCGCTTTATTTTTGTTATCGGCGGGCAGTCGCGGTTTGCGTGCAGCCGGTGTTAGCACTGGCGGTGATGCTTTGATTCGTTTGATGGGCGCGAGCAATGTAATGACGTACAACAGCTACCAGCCCATTTCTGCGGAAGCGATCATGGCGACGAATCCGGACATCATTTTCTTAGCAGCGGACGGTAGCAAAAATGCCATGGCGGATTTTTTACGCGATTACCCAACTTTATCCACATTAAAAGCAGCGCAAACGCAAAAAATTGTGGAAGTGCGCAGTGAAACACTCGTGGCAGGTTTGAGTGTATTGACGGTTGATGAGGCGCTGCGTCTACAAACATTTCTGCAACAACAAGCTGTAAAAAACTGAGCAGAAAAAATAGTGAGAAGATTGCCTGTTTTTTGGGTGGCGTTGTTTCTATCGTTGGCGCTACTGATTGTTGTCGTGTTGTCGATTACCACAGGCCCGATGCAGTTGCCGACGCTGGCGAGTTTGCAGACCGTGTGGCAGGCCGCCATCGGACAAGACAGCACGGCTTTGGCGCATCATGAACAAACGGTCGTGTTGCAGCTGCGCTTGCCGCGATTTTTGTTGGCGGTATTGGTGGGTGCGCTGTTATCGCAGTGCGGTGTGGTGATGCAGGGCTTGTTTCGCAATCCGCTGGCAGATCCTGGCATTACCGGCGTATCTACCGGCGCGGCACTGGGTGCAGTGGCTTGCATCGCCTTATTGCCGCCGGTGATGGCAGTGTGGTTGACACCGATTGCCGCATTTTTTGGTGGTTTATTGGCAACCTTGATGGTTTACCGTTTTGCACGCACGCCGCAGGGTACATCTATTTCCATGTTGTTGTTGTCGGGTGTGGCGCTGTCGGCTTTCGGTGGTGCGGCGATTGGTTTTTTAAATTATTCCGCCAGCGATCGCGTGCTGCGCGATATTACGCTGTGGCAAATGGGTTCGCTGGCAGGTGCCAGTGGCGCGCATATTTTGCTCGGCGCCATTACGGTAGCGGTGTTGGCATTTTTCTTTCAGCGCCATGCTGCCGCACTCAATGCCATGGCTTTGGGTGAGGCAGAAGCGCGCTATCTCGGTATTGATGTCGAGAAATTAAAATTGCTGTTGATTGTGTTGTCGGCCATTGGCGTGGGCGTGGCGGTTGCAGCAGCAGGCATTATCGGTTTTGTGGGTTTGGTGATGCCACACGCCGTGCGTTTGTTGTCGGGTCCTGATCATCGCAGTTTGCTGCCGTTGTCAGCGTTGGCGGGAGCGTTGTTGTTGGCGTGTGCCGATTTATTTGCGCGCACACAAGTGGCGCCGGCAGAGCTGCCTGTCGGTTTGGTCACGACATTGCTCGGTGCGCCGTTTTTCTTGTCGTTGTTGTTGCGTCAACGCAGCAAGCCGGATGGTGTGTGAGATGACGGCAGAAAATATTCTCTCAGTCGAGCAATTGCATTTTTCGCGCCACGAAAAAACTGTGTTGGAGATTCCAGAATGGCAATTGGCTGCAGGACAATTTGTCGGTGTGCTGGGCCCCAATGGTGCAGGGAAATCAACTTTCCTCAAACTCATTGCCGGTGAATGGCATGGCACGGGTGCCGTGAATTTTCACGGCCGCGCATTAAAGCAGTGGGATAAACGCGACTTGGCCTGTCATCTCGCCGTGTTGCCGCAAGCCAGTCGTTTGAGTTTGCCGTTTACCGCGCGCGAAGTAGTAGCCTTGGGTGGTATTCCGTTGTCTATCAATCGCAAGCAGTTGGCTGTGTTGGTGGATGAAGCAATGGCGCGTACACATGCGTCATCTTTGGCGGACGCGCTGTTTACGGAATTGTCGGGTGGTGAGCAGCAGCGCGTGCAATTGGCGCGCGTTTTGGTGCAATTAGCGCAAGCCAAAACACAACCGTTATTGTTATTGGATGAGCCGATTTCTGCGCAAGACATGATGCAGCAGCACGCCATCATGCACCTCGCCATGAATTTAGCGCATAAACAGGGATGGGCGGTGTTGGCTGTGTTGCACGATATCAATTTCGCCGCGCACTATTGCGACCAAGTGTGTGTGTTGCGTGAAGGGAAAATGGTAACAGCAGGCGCGCCGGAAGACTGTTTGCGTCCAGATGTGATTGAAGCCGTGTGGCGTTATCGCCCGCGCTCCGTGGTGAACGATCAAGGTACGGTGTTTTATTTTTAAGGCATTGCTGCTGAGTGTTCAGTGATGCCCTAGATGCATCCATGCACTGCTAATCGTCCACAGTGCGTACGCACACAACAAAAAAGCGGCCGCGTAACGCCAAGTGGTTTTTTGAAACAGTGTTTTCAGTTGTTGCGAAAAAAAGCCGCTGGCCAGCAACGCGGGTGCAGTGCCTAAGCCAAAAAAAATCATCAAGATGGCGGATTCAGCGGCATCGGCGCGGCTCGCACTCCACGCCAGTGTGCTGTACACCAAGGCGCAGGGTAGCCATCCCCAGAGTAATCCCAACGCAAACACTTTTAGATTTGTATTTGCTGGGAGTAAAGGCTTTGCCAGATTTTGTATCGGTTTCCACCAATGCGTGCCGATGCGTTCCAGTTGCGTGATGCCGCTCCAGATATTGGCGATGTGCAGTGCCATGGCCAACAACAACAAACCCGCCATGCTGCGCAGTAGTGGCGCCAAATAAGGTTGTTGATGGGTGAGGTGTTGTAGTGTGGCGCCAAACAATAAAGCGAGTAGCGCGTAACTGGTAATGCGCCCCGTGTGATAAATCAGTAGTGTGAATTTGGATTTTGATGTTTGCAGGCCAAGCGCGCAGGCAATGCCACCGCACATGCCTAAGCAGTGTCCGCTACTCATGATGCCGAGCAAAAAAGCGGATGAGAGTGCAGGTAGCCAATCCACGAGTGCGTTCATATTTGTGGTGAATTTTTGTCGTCGTCTTCGAGTATACGACGCGCTTCGCGATCGAGATCATCGTATTGTCCGCTGCGACTCGCCCACAGCCATGCAGAGACAGCAATGATGCAGAAAATAATTGCGACAGGAATGATGAGATAAAAGCTGGCCATATTTTTTATCGCGTGCGTGGAAATAAACGCAGAGCATTCAGCGTGACGAACAGAGAGCTGAGTGCCATGCCGATAGCGGCGTGTACCGGTGCCAACCACCCAATAGCGGCCAGCGGCAGAATGCTGACATTGTACAGCAGCGCCCATGCGAGGCTTTGGCGCACAATTTTTTGCGTACGCAGCGCAACAGCGCGCAAGGTGAGTAAATCATCCAGTTTGTTGTTGAGCAAAATCACATCCGCCGCGAGTTGCGCGGTTTGGCTGGCATCTGCCAGTGCAACTGAAATATCGGCATGCGCCAAAACGGGGCCGTCGTTGATGCCATCACCCACCATCAAAATAGTGCCGTGTTGCTGGCGCAGTTTTTCGATGAGCTGAACTTTCTGCTCTGGCGTGCAATTGCGGTGCGCATCAGAGATCGACAGTGTGTGGGCAATGGTTTGTACGGCACTAGAGTTGTCACCAGAGGCAATCGTGCACTGTATTCCGTTGTTTTGTAATTGCTGAATGCTTTGTGGTGTGGTTATGCGCAATGGGTCGCCCAAGAAAAAAACAGCCAGCGCCGCGCCGTTTTTGCTGAGATAAATCGGCATGGTGTTATTGCAGGCTTGTTGTTTTGGTGAGGGATCACAAGCCCAAGATGCTTTACCTAAACGATAAATGTCGCCGTTGTGTTTTGCTTCAATGCCGCAATGCAGCAGTGAAGAAATATCTTGTTCAGCAAATGTAAGCGATGTTTGTAAAGTGCTGCGAAATGCACTGGCAATAGGATGCAGCGAGTAACGCTCCATGGCGCTTGCTAATGCCAAGCATTCTTCTGCGGAAAAATTGCTGAAAGTTTGCGTGTGCGTGATGTGCATACGACCCAGCGTCGGTGTGCCCGTTTTATCAAACACAAACTGTGCAATGCTGGGCAAAGTTTGTAGTACATGGCTGCCGGTTATCAAAATACCGTGTCGGCGCAATTGCAGCGTGGCAGCAGTGAGCGCTGTCGGTAGCGCCAGCGTCAGTGCACAGGGGCAGCTGGCCACTAAAACAGCGAGCAGGCTGGGCAATGCGCGAGAAGCATCACTCCACCACCAAAACAGCGCGCTACCAACGGCGAGAAAAAGAACAACGGGTGTAAAAAACTGCGCCACTTTTTCATGGAGCAATCGTGCGGTGGCATGACGATATTGTTTGTTACTGAGCGCCTGTTCCATGCGTTGATGTAAGTGTGCAATATGACTGTCTTCGCCCCAGTGTTCGGCTTGCACCATCAATTCACCATTGATGAGTGTGGTGCCGGCGATCACGGTGTCGCCCGTTTGTTTTTGCACGGGTAAAAATTCGCCAGTAATAATGGCTTTTTCAATTGCTGCGTTGCCGCTGAGTACGGTGCCATCGACAGGGACAATGCCGTTGTTTATCAATACACAGTCGCGCGTTTGTAAGTTGTGGGTGCTGATGGTTTCTTGCTTTCCATCGCGCAAGCGCACGCAAGTGGATGGCAATGCGGGTTCTTGTGCATATTCGGTGAGCCGGTTGCGTGCTTGCGTTTCTAAAAAACGCGCGCCGAGCAAAAGAAAAACGAACATGGCGATGGAATCAAAATACACTTCGTTCGTTCCTGTTATAACGGCAATAATGCTGGCGATAGCGGCGGCGATAATAGCCAGCGCAATCGGAATATCCATGCTGATAAAAATACGCTGCGTATCATTGCGGAATGCATTAATGAGGCTGCGTTTAGCGTTGCTGAAAAAAACATCCGCACAATAAAACCACAGCGGCAGTGAGAGTAGCAGGGCCACTACATCTAACCAGCGTTGAATATTGGCTTCTGCACCGAAATAGCTGCCCATCGCTACCATGTGAATTTGCATGGCGAGGATGCCTGCTACACCGAGTCGCTGCAGTAGTTTTTTTTGCCGTGATTTGCTCGCCTCTTGTTGTGTGGTGGGTTGCCACGGCGCAGCGCGATAGCCAATATTTTGCAAAGCCTGTAATAGATCGCTGAGTGATAAGGCTTGTTTGTTCCAGCGTACGGTGAGCTTGTGTGAATGAAACTGTGCTTGCGCTTCGCTGACTGCTTTTAGCTGTAGTAGGCGTTTTTCTATCAACCAGCAACAGGAAGTGCAGTGAATGTCTGGAATAAATAATTGAATTTCGCTGATGTTTTCATCGATGACATGCAAGGCGCTTTGGTAATGCGCTTCTAACTCTGTAGACGAGAGCGTGATTTGCGTTGGGCGTTGTGGTTTTTCATCGCGCTGACGGTAGTATTGCCCTAGACCTAAGTTGTAAATGGTGTCGGCTACCGTTGCGCAGGCAGGGCAGCAAAAATAGCGAGTGGTGTTGTTGATGACAGAGGCGTAACACTGCGGATTATCACGCGGCAGCAGTTCTTGGCAGTGAAAGCAGTGCGTGGTGTCGGCGTTCACAAGTGCGCTTGCTTTGTTTTAATGCTGTGGCTGCGCATCCTTTTGCTCCAGCGTTTTGTTGATGTTTAAATCTTCTTGATAGTGATTTTTATCGATCACGGGATCGGCGTGTTTGACGGCGAGATAAATAAACACCGAACAAAAACTGATCGCAAACGCGAGTAATCCTAGGATGAACCATGGCCAGAATTGGCGATACCAAGGTTTTGTATCGGTGTGCCGAGGGTTGTTCATTGGATGGGTCCTGTGAAGCGACTTTCTTGCGTGATGCAATGTGATTGCTCGGCAGTATCCGCTAAGCAGGCGTTAAATTTCACATCAAAACTGCGTCTGCGCCATGCGTTGGCAGGCAAAGACAAACGCACGGGAACGCTGAGTTCTTCGCCGGATTCTACCCGCACGGCAGTTTCACCCATGAACTGTATGTTTTTTTCGTCAACACTTAGCGTGTATTGATGTGCATTGCGATCGCGGTTGCCAATTTTGATGGTGTAGACATTTTCAATGTTGCCATTGCGCAATTGGTATAACGCGTTGCGCTCGCGCAGGATTTTCAAATCGGTCGTTTCGCGTAATACCAGCGCACCAATGAACAGCGCGCACATGATGAGCAGTACACTGCCATAACCCACAGTGCGCAGTCGTAGCCAGTGAAATTTTTTGCCTTCTACGCGGCTTTCTGAGCTGTAGGCGATCAAATTGGGTGGGTAGCCCACTTTTTCCATCACGGCATTGCAGGCATCTATACACAGTGCGCCGTTGATGCATTCGTCTTGCAGGCCATCGCGTATATCAATGCCGGTTGGGCATACTTGCACACACAGCATGCAATCGATGCAATCGCCGAGGTTTTGGGGTTTTTCTCCTTCATTCACGCGTCGTGCACCGCGCGGCTCACCGCGCAATTGGTCGTAAGTCACGGTGAGCGTGTCGCTATCGAACATCGCGGCTTGAAAACGCGCATAAGGACACATGTACAAACACACCTGCTCACGCAGCCAGCCGGCGTTGAGGTAGGTCATAAACGCAAATAAACCTATCCAACCATAAACAGTGAGATCAGCATTGCCGGTAAAAAAATCAAAGGTGAGGTCGGTGATCGGCGTGAAATAACCGATAAAGGTAAAGCCCGTGAGAAAAGCAAACGCCACCCACATGGCGTGTTTTGCACCTTTACGCAGTATTTTTTCTACAGCCCAAGGTGCTTGATCTAATTTAATACGCTGGTTGCGACTGCCTTCTGCTTTTTGCTCCATCCACATGAAAATACTGGTCCACACGGTTTGGGGGCAGGAATAGCCACACCAGATGCGACCGAATAATGAAGTGAAAAAAAACAGCGCAAAGGCGGCGATGATGAGTGTCCACGCCAGCAATACTAAATCTTGCGGCCAGAACACCAAATCAAAAATATAAAATTTGCGCGCGGGCAGGTCGAACAGCACCGTTTGGTGGCCGTGCCATTGCGTCCACGGCAGAAAAAAATAACCGACTAGCAGGGGCCAGCCGGTGAATAAACGAATGCGCTGAAAAAAACCTTCTATGCTGCGCGTGTAAATTTTTTCGCGCTTTTGATACAGGTCTAGCTCGGCAACTTCCTTGGGTGCGTACTCGTTAACAGCGGATATGCGTTCAGGTTCGTTTGATGACATAGAGATCCCAACCTGTTTGCAATTACTGTTGCGCAGTCTGCGAAGTACCTTCCTGGTTAGTTGCGCTTAAGCTGTAGACAAAGGCTGCCAGCAGATGAATTTTTTCTGGAATTAACAGGTGTTCGTGTGCAGGCATCTGCCCGTTGCGACCGTTGTGGATGGTGAATTTAATGTCGCCAATTTCGCCGCCGTACAACCATACATCGTCAGTGAGGTCGGGCGCGCCCATGGCTTGGTTGCCTTTCGCATCAGGGTTGTGGCACACCGCACAGTAAGTGGCAAAAACTTGCGCGCCGGCTGCCGATTTTTTGTTCGCTTCTTTGGTGGTGATCCACGCAGTGACATCATCCATTTGCGTTTCAGTCAGTACGCTTTTCCATGGCGGCATAGCGCCTTTACGACCGAGGGCTATCGTTTCTACGATTTTTTCCGGTGTGCCGCCGTAGAGCCAATCGCTGTCGCGCAAATTGGGGAAGCCTTTTGTGCCGCCAGCATCTGCGCCGTGACAGAGCGCACAGTTGGAGGCAAACAAGCGTTGACCAATGCGCATGGCTTTTTCATCTTTGGCCAAATCTTCGATCGACATATTGGCGTATGGAGCCAGCGCGGCATTAATTTTTTCATCCATTTTGGCATTTTCTTGTTGCCACTCTGTGTTTTGTGTCCAGCCAAGTGCGCCTTTGTAATTCCCCATGCCGGGATAAAAAATCAAATAAGCAACACCAAAAATAATCGATAGCACAAACATATAGAACCACCATGCCGGCATCGGGTTGTCATACTCCTCGATACCATCGTAAACATGTCCCGTGGTGGAATCGGGATTGCCTGAGCGTGTGCGATTGCCGAACAACACCCATACCAAACCCACTAAAACGATTGTGGTGAGGATGATGATCCACGCACTCCAGAAACTGCTCATGAGTGTTCTCCTGTTCGGGTGTTGGTCGCTGGCTTTGCGTCATCCGCAAATGGCAAGTTGGCTGCCTCGTTAAATGTGGCTGTGCGTTTTTTGCTGTACGCCCAAATCACTAGCCAGACAAAAAGAATTAGCAGCGCCAGCGTAATCAAGCCGCGCACGGTGTTGATATCAAGGTTCATTGCTGCACCTTGGCCGCTTCACTGCGCTGCTTGATAGCTGGGTTGGCGGGTATCCAAGTACCGAGGTGTTGCAGATAGGCAATCACGGCATCGACTTCCAGTTTTCCAGCAACAGCGGCTTGTGCGCCAGCAATGTCTTCATCCGTGTATGGAACACCTAATTTGCGCAATGCCTGCATCTTGGCAGCGGTATTTTTGCCGTCGAGTGTGTTGTCGAATAACCATTTGTACGCGGGCATAACCGATTCCGGCACGACATCGCGTGGGTTGTACAAATGCGCGCTGTGCCATTCATCGCTGTAGCGACCACCGACGCGTGCTAAGTCTGGCCCTGTGCGTTTGGAGCCCCACAAGAAGGGATGCTCATACACCGATTCACCGGCAACAGAATAAAAACCGTAGCGCTCGGTTTCGGCGCGGAATGGGCGAATCATTTGCGAGTGACAGGCGTTGCAACCTTCACGGATGTAAATGTCGCGACCTTCCAATTGCAGTGCCGTCCACGGCTTGAGTCCTTTCACTGGCTCAGTGACATCTTTTTGAAACGCCAGTGGCAGAATTTCAACCAACACACTGAAGCTGATGACAATAACGATCAGCACCATCATCAATGCGATATTTTTTTCGATTTTGCTGTGAAGATTTTCTTGTCCGCTCATGCTGATTGCTCCACTGTTGCCGCTGGCAGCTTTGAGGTTTTCCAGAGGTTGTACGCCATGATCAGCATGCCGAGCAGGAACATCGCGCCACCGATAAAGCGCACGATGTAGCCTGGATAACTGGCTGATACCGATTCTGCAAAGCTGTAAGTGAGTGTGCCGTCGGTGTTATAGGCATGCCACATCAGTGCTTGCATGATGCCGTTTACCCACATGGAGGCGATGTACAACACCGTGCCCACAGTGGAGAGCCAGAAATGCATATTCACTAACTTAATGCTGTGCAAGCTGTTTTTGTTAAACAGGATGGGGAACAGATGGTAGATAGATCCGATGGTAATCATCGCTACCCAGCCGAGTGCGCCGGAATGCACATGGCCGATGGTCCAGTCGGTGTAATGCGACATCGCGTTCACGCTTTTGATCGACATCATCGAGCCTTCAAAAGTGGACATGCCGTAAAAAGACAGTGATACCACGAGGAAACGCAGCACGGGATCGGTGCGCAATTTGTCCCACGCGCCAGAGAGCGTCATCACACCGTTGATCATGCCGCCCCATGACGGCGCGAGCAGAATAATGGACATCACCATGCCCAAACTTTGCACCCAACCCGGCAGGGCGGTGTAGTGCAAATGGTGCGGACCGGCCCAAATATAAGTGGCGATCAAAGCCCAAAAATGCACGATGGATAAACGGTAAGAATAAACAGGACGCTCGGCTTGTTTCGGCACAAAGTAGTACATCATGCCGAGAAAGCCGGCGGTGAGCAGGAAGCCCACGGCGTTGTGGCCGTACCACCACTGGATCATGGCATCGACAGCGCCGGCGTATACGGAGTAGGACTTGGTGAGGGTGACGGGAATTTCTGCACTGTTGAGGATATGCAGTATGGCCACCGCAATGATAAAGGCAGCGTAAAACCAGTTGGCCACATAGATGTGTGAGGTGCGGCGTTTGGTAATAGTGCCGAAAAACACGATGGCGTAGACCACCCAAACAATCGTAATCAAAATATCGATAGGCCATTCCAGCTCGGCGTACTCCTTACTGGTGGAGAGCCCCATGGGTAGGGTGATAGCGGCGAGCACAATCACCAACTGCCAGCCCCAGAACACAAAGGCGGCAAGTGAGTCGGAAATCAGGCGCGCTTGGCAGGTGCGCTGCACGATATAAAACGAGGTGGCGATCAACGCACTGCCGCCAAAGGCAAAAATCACGGCATTGGTATGCAGCGGGCGCAGGCGACCGAAAGACAGCCACGCTTGGCCAAAATTGAGGTCTGGCCACACCAGTTGCGCGGCGATTAACACACCGACAAACATGCCGACGATGCCCCACACCACCGTCATCACGGTAAATTGCTGCACCACCTTGTAGTTGTAAGCCACAGGAGCCGAGTTTTGATTATCAGCTTGCATAGAACGCCTTTTGTAACATCAGGAGAAAACTTGGAGGATGTGCTGCGTGCGCGTTAGTCCATGAATTCAGGCATAAAACCAAAATTCCAAAGAACAACCGTGGCTCCCATCATGACCATGAGAAAAACCATACATACGCCCAATACCGCGCTGGCGTACAAAAAACCGCGCTCGGTAGGAATGTTCATTACCACGGGCAGGCCGGAGTAAAGCAGGTAAACGGCCCATGCCACGGCGAGTACACCAATGCTAAGATCCAGCCAGAGCAGTGGGTAAAAGCCCACCAGACCCGCAATAAATAGCGGTGTGGCACCGTAGGCTGCCACGGCATAGCCCTTGGTGAAAGTAGTAATGGAGCCGTAGGTGCCGGCCATCCAATGTATGGCATAGCCAATACCCCACAGCGCCAAAATAATGGCGCAATAGAAAGCGATGATGATTTTCAGCGCGCTGTCGGATGAGAGATAAATCAAATCACTGCCGCCAGGCAGATGCCAGCCTGTCACGGTGGTGCCGTAATACCAAGCATAGCAGGGCAGAGCAGCCAGTACAAAGGTATACAACGCCGAAGTTCGCAAAGCACCGAGGCTGGCGGAGGCAACTTTTTGCCACTGCCGGCGAGGAAAAAAGAGAAAGCTGAAAGGGTTGTTGAGCATCGTAGGAACCAGTGTGTATGCACAGACGCAGCTATTTTAGGCGCATCTGTGCTGGGTTTTATTGATACGGGTCAAGCCCGATACCCCTCATTTTACGGGGTTTATTGTGTGCTGTCGGTAGGAAATATGCCTACACCCCGTCAATTTTGGTTTTAGAAATCAAATAGATCAGACAAAAAGCTTTCGCGCTTGTGCTTTTTGTAGTGACCGCCGTGATGTTTGTTGTAGGTGTCATAGGGCTGCGGGACGGGTTGTTGCGGTGCGCGCTGTACAGGTTGCGCTTGGGGAGTTGGCGCTGCGGGTGCAGAGCGCTCGATAATTTTGTCTAGCTCGCCGCGATCCAACCACACGCCGCGACACTGCGGGCAGTAGTCGATTTCAATATTTTGTCTTTCAGAGATAACCAATTGGCTATTGGGGCAGATAGGGCATTGCATAGAAAGCTCCAGTTGCAGTGTGTGGTGGCAACTGTAACGCGCTTCTGTGATAGAAACACGGAAAGATTCATGGGCATGCTATGCTGCAAAAAAATGTGTTCAAAAAGGAAGAGGGAATGTTGGATCGTACGACGCGCGCTAATGGTGCCTTGCTCAGTGGTTTGTTGACAACGCTGTTTTTTTTATCAGGATTTTCCGCGCTGCTGTACCAAGTGATCTGGCAGCGCATGTTGGGGCTTTTCTCCGGTGCTGATGTCTACTCTGCCACCATTATCGTTTCGGCATTCATGCTGGGCATGGGGTTTGGCAGTTTGGTAGGAGGCTACATTGCCGACAGATTGAATCAATACCGTTGCCTGCTGATGTTTGCTTTGGCCGAACTGGTAATTGCGCTGTTCGCCGTAGCTAGCAAATGGTTTTATTACGATGTGTTGTATCAAACATGGCCACAGTTGAGTGCTTCCATGCCGATGTTGAGTGCGGTGCTGTTTTTGAGTTTGTTGGTGCCGACATTTTGCATGGGTGTCACCCTGCCTCTGCTGTCGAAAGCCTTAACGCGCCATTTAAGTGAAGCTTCTTTCAAAATTGCTTGGTTGTACGCGCTGAATACACTCGGTGCGAGTTTAGGTGCTTTGGTCGCCGGTTTGTTTCTGATTCGTCATTACGGATTCGAGGCCAGCTTGCGAGTAGGTGCCGCGCTGAATGCCGGTGCCATGTGTGGCGCCTTATTGTTGGCCTTGTTGTTGCAGCGCAGCGCGTACTGGACGCAACAAGCGGATGCACCCATTGCAACGCAGGTAGAAAAAACTGACACCTATTTTTCCCTGCGCACTTGGTTGGCGATTTATGCGCTGTCGGGTTTTGTGGCGCTGGGCTTGGAGATCGTTTGGTTCCGCATTTTAGGTGTGATGCTGAAATCAACCTCATTTACTTTCAGTATCTTGCTGTTCTTTTTCTTGGTCGGTTTGGCTATCGGCACTATTTTGGGTTTGATATTTTCGCCGCGCAGTCGCCGTCCAGTGCACAGCTTTTTGCTGTTGCAGGCGGGTATCGCTGCGTATGCCGTGTTGTCGATCTCGGCTCTCGTGCATGTCGTCGATCAGTGGCCGTCGTTGGCATTGTTGTGGCAGTACTTTGCGTCACCGATCAACTTCCCCTTCGCGTTTGAATTGTCGAAAGCCACGCCGGAATTTTTGATGATGTATTTCATCGTGGTTCCCCTGTTGATCGTGCCGCCCACCATCTTGATGGGTGCTAGCTTTCCGTACTTGCAGCGTATCAATCAGACCAGTTTGGACGATATTGGCAAGCGTGTCGGCGCGCTACAAACGGCCAATATTTTGGGCTCAACGCTGGGCTCTATTTTGGTTGGCTTGGTGTTGTTGCATTTCTTCGGCAGTGTGGGTGCGTTGAAAATCTTGCTGCTACTCGGCGCGGTGTACTGGTTTTTGTTGGCAAAAATTGTGGCCAAACCTTGGTTGAAGGGCGTGGTTGCCGCCGTAGGGGTTGCGGTGGTTGTGGCGGGTTTTTACGGCATCCCCAACAAAGAAACTTTATGGGCAAAACTGCACGGCACCACGCCAGCAGGTGGTTTGCCTGCAGAAGACAGCACGGGAGTTTCCTACATCAAAGGCAATATGCACGATGCTGGATCGGGTGAATTGTCAGCGTACTTTATGATCAATGGCGCTACGCAAAGTGCTATTCCTTATGAAAATATTCACACGGCGTTGAGTTATGTGCCTGCAGTGTTGCATCCCGCGCCGGAAGATATTCTGATTATCGGTTTAGGCTCGGGTAACACGCTGTGGGCTGCCGGCGGCAGACCAGAAACCAAGCGCATTACCAATGTGGAAATCTTGGGTTCGCAATGGAAAAACCTGCGTGATGCGCATGCGTTGAAACCCTACGCTGCCGTGCAATCCATGCTGGACGATAAGCGCATGGAGTTTGTTATTGATGATGGCCGCACTTGGCTGATGCGCAGTGGTCGCCAATTCGACATTATCGAAACGGATGCGCTGCGCCCATTTATTCCCTATGCGGGTAATTTGTATTCCAGTGAGTATTTCACACTGTTGAAAAATCACCTTAAGCCAGGCGGTTATGTGGTGAACTGGATACCTACCGGCAGAACCATTCAAACATTTCGTTCAGTGTTCCCCTACACACTGAATTTTGGTTTCTGGATGTTTATCGGCAGCGATCAACCCATCAAGGTAGATAAAGCATTAGCGTTTGCGCGTGCGCGCGATCCGTTCACGAATAACTACTACACCCGTGCAGGCATTGATCCGGTCAATTTATTGCAAATGGAATTCGATAAAATTGTCGATCAACCGCAGGAGCGGTGGACGCAAGCGGGCTTAGACATCAATTACGATCTTTTCCCGAAAGACGAATTTGAAAAGCCAGAACCAGTGCAGTGATTACGCGCTTGTTAAGCTGCCTTGATTGATTAAAGCCAGCAGTAATTCGCTATCGGCTTGGGTGGCGCATTCTGCGGCGGTGATGCGCCCTTTGCAGATCGCGCGTGCCAATGTCGCCGTGGTGTGCAGTTGCCCTCCATCCACATATAGCACGGCATGACTTTTATCGTCAGTTAGGCGATAGGCCAGACGACTGGCGGGATGATGTTCTACCTGCAAACCATTTTTCGCCTGCAATTTTTTCTGTAATTGTTTTTCGCTGAGTGTGCTTTCAGGTGTGATGCGTTCGTGTTGACGCGGTTCGGTGGCGAGTTCGCCGAGCGCATCGACCAAGGCCGCACGGATGGTGTGGCGCGGCAAGTTGTCCCACAGTGCGAGCAGTTTGTCGATGGCGGCATCATTGATGCAAAACGAATCTGTATCGATCGCGGCGGGAGAGTCTGTATAGCGCAAATGCGCGGGTAGTGTGTCGGCAATATTTTCCAGTGCGGCTTGCACAATTTCGCGGTGCGCGGCTGCGCGAAAACCAATAGACACGGTAATGCAATCATCGCCAACTGCCGTGCCCCAATGTGCTACACCAGCTGGCACATACAGCAGGTCGCCAGCTGCTAATATTTCATCCGTTTGCGTTTGAAAATCTTGCAGCAGACGCAGCGGTTCGCCGTCGCGCAGTGCCGATGTTTCATCGCAGCGCTGTCCAGTTTGCCAGCGGCGTTGGCCAGACACTTGCAGCAAAAATACATCGTAGTAATCAAAGTGCGGGCCGACTCCGCCGCCATCGGTGGCGTAGCTGATCATGATGTCATCCAAACGCCAGCGCGGCAGAAAACTGAAATGTTGGAGTAGGGCTGCAACTTCGGGAATCCAGTGATCCACCGATTGCACCAATAGCGTCCACTGTGTTTTTGGCAGTTTTTTGAAACGCGCAGCTTTGAAAGGGCCTTGCTCACACAGCCAGCGATCCTGTGCAGCATCGTGCAGAATCAACCGCGCTTCGCCATCGGGTTCGCAAGCGATGCCGGCGAGATCATTGCCGTCGATGATGTTTATGGCCTCTGGCAGCGCATTGCGCACTAACAACGGTTTCTGTTGCCAGATGGTGTCGATAAAAGTTTGTGGATGCAAAGTGCCGAGCGGAGACGAAAACATGGAATGCGCCAGTGCTGAATGAAGGCTGGCTTTGTATCATGTGCTCTTGGCAATGGGAAACAACATGATGGCTTTCGATGCCGATATTGCGCGCACAGAAACGTGGCACCGCTATCGCAAAGGTTTGTGCGACAACTGCATGGCGGGTTGTTGTCAGCTACCCGTGGAAGTGCGTCTGCCAGATTTACTGCGCCTCGGTGTGATCGACGCTTTTGAAATGGACGAACCGCTGAAAGTAATTGGCAAGCGCCTGTTGAAAGACGGTGTTGTGCAACACCTCAATCAACGCGATGGTATTTTCACGCTGACGCAACATTCTAGTGGCGATTGCCTGTATCTCGATCGCAACACGCGCCGCTGTACGGTGTATGAAAAACGCCCCGATACTTGCCGCAATCATCCAGCCGTGGGGCCGCGCCCCGGATTTTGCGCGTGGAAGCAAAAGGTGAATTAATGAAGTACACACTTTTTCTCATCTTTACCTTTGCGTTACTTGCCGCGTGTACTTCCACACCGGTTGTCACAAAAAAACGCGAAGACCCCAACAGCTTTCCTGCGTGGCAAGCGCGGCATAAACAGGAGGTCGAGCAGTTTTTACAATATCTTGCTGCGCAAGATGTATTGAAAGTTCTGCCGCCTGAACATTTATTACGCTCCGCTTCTGACTGGGAAAAATGTAACGCTGAGCCGTTTGCTGTTCCACCGCGACAGCGTTGGAGCGATGCTGTTTCGGTGTTGCGCTTATTGCGCTATCTACAGCTGACTGGGGTAATCGGCAGCGTAGAAGTTTATTCGGCATATCGGAATCCGTCGTTGAACATTTGTGCCGGTGGCGCAGAAAAAAGTGCACATGCGCGCAGCTTTGCCTTGGATTTTCGTGTGCAAGGCACGGTCGATCCTACGGATGCGCTGTGTGATTTTTGGCGCACACAAGGCGCCTTGTGGAATATGGGTTACACCCGCTATCCCTCCGGTCGCATTCATATTGATACGGCGGGCTATCGTACATGGGGAATTGACCCAATCAGTGGTTCGGTCGCTTGCAGGCGTTTTTGACCAAATTTTGACAATCTCCCGTGTAAGGTGCGCGCCTTTCGTTAAGTCGCGGAATAATCCGCGTGGTAGGAGTGTTCGTGTCTGATGATCGTGGGTGGCGCTGGCCCCATTTAAATCCGTTTCAGTTGATTGTGTGTGTCGCAATTCTGCTGGTGTCGTTTTACAACCGCGGCGTGTGGAAGGCATTGCTGACGCTGGTGCCTTATGAAGGGTTATCAACGGCAGCGTTTTATGCATCGTTTGGCGTATTTTTGGTGGCGTTCTTTTCGCTGCTGTTGCTGTTGTTGTCGTTTCGGTATGTGTTAAAGCCAGCACTGATGCTGTTGTTGTTGGTCTCTGCTGGCACGCTGTATTTCATCAGCAGTTATGGTGTGTCTATTGATAAGGACATGATTCAAAATGTGTTTGAAACGGACATGCGCGAAACTAAAGCATTGCTTACGCCGCGCATGGCGCTGTATTTGATCGGTTTAGGTGTAGTGCCTGCTATTTTGGTTTGGTTGCAACCTGTGCGGTACCCCACTTTGTGGCGCGGTTGGTGGCAGCGCCTGTTAGGTATGGTGTGTGCCTTGGTCGTGGTGGCAGCGGTAGTGGCACCTTTTTATCTTACCTACGCATCAATTTTTCGACAGGAAGATAAATTGACGCACTTCATCAATCCAACCAATGTGGTGTATGGCACGAGTAAATACATAAAAACGGTATTAGGTATTAAAAAAGTTCATGCGATTATTCCAATCGGATTGGATGGTAAGTTTGGCGCACAGATTACAGGTAGACCTAAGAAATCCTTGGTAATTTTAGTGGTGGGTGAAACAGCGCGCGCAGATCATTTTTCACTGAACGGTTATGGTCGCAATACCAATCCCGAATTGCAGAAACAAGATATTTTGAACTATGGCGATGTGTCTTCTTGTGGTACGGCTACGGCTGTGTCGGTGCCTTGTATGTTCTCCAGATTCAATCGCGAGGATTATGGCGATAAGAAAGGGAAAACGACGGAAAATGTACTCGATATATTGCAGCGTGCAGGGCTCAATGTGTTCTGGCGTACCAATAACAGCGGAGATTGCAAAGGCGTTTGCGCGCGTATTCCATATGAAGATATGTCGCGCTCAGAGAATCCTGCACTGTGTAAAGACGGCGAATGTTTAGATGAAATATTGCTAGAAAGTTTGCAGTCTTATGTTGATAAACAAATAGGTGATGCGCTCGTGGTCTTTCATTCCAACGGCAGTCACGGGCCGGAATATTTCAGGCGTTATCCGGCTTCTATGGAGCGTTTCACCCCTGTGTGCCGTACCAATCAGCTGGGTAGTTGCACCAATGAAGAGTTGGTCAATGTTTATGACAATACCATTTTGTATACCGATTATTTTCTGAATCAAGTCATCGAATTTCTCAAGCGCAACAGTCAGACGCGCGACACGGCGATGCTCTATGTTTCTGATCACGGCGAATCGTTGGGTGAAGATGGCATGTATTTGCATGGCGCTCCATACGCCATCGCGCCAGATGCACAAACACGGGTACCAATTTTGGCTTGGTTTTCACCCAATGCATTTACAAACTGGGGCTTGTCGCAAGATTGTTTGCGCCAGAATCAGAGCGCTAAGTTGACGCACGACAATGTATTTCACACGCTACTGGGCTTGTTTGATGTGCAAACCCAAGAATACAAATCCGAGTTGGATATGTTTTTGCCGTGTCGAGCCGCAGTGAAGTGAAAGGTCACAGAAGGACAGGAGGATGGCGGTGAGACAGGGATTTGAACCCTGGGTACGCTATTAACGTACACACACTTTCCAGGCGTGCGCCTTAAACCGCTCGGCCATCTCACCGTGAGAACCCTGAAAATCAGGGAGGGCGCACTGTACACAAGCCCCTGTTTGAAAGCAATGAAAACGCGGTGAAATCCGTTGATTTTGCTTGACAGAGCAGGAGTGAGACGGCATATTTGCGCGTCCCGAAATCCGCAACTATTTTCTGAGGTTTTACAGTGGCAAACAGCAAGCAAGCCAAGAAACGCGCCCTTCAGGCTGACAAACGCCGTGACCATAACGCCAGCCTGCGCTCTACCGTTCGCACATACATCAAAAAAGTTGTGCTGGCCATCGAGAGCGGCAACAAGGAAGCAGCGCAAGCGGCATACACGGCTGCTGTGCCAGTGATCGACCGCATTGCTGACAAAGACCAAATCCACAAAAACAAAGCCGCTCGTCACAAGAGCCGCCTGAGCGCGCAAATCAAAGCGATGGCCTGATTCAGCGCCGCTTACCGCATAAGAAAACGCCCCGCTAGTCGGGGCGTTTTTGTTTCTGGTGATGGAGGCTCTTATGTTGTGTTAGCCAAGGCTGGTTTTGAAGGTTATTCAGATCGCGGCTCGCGTGCAGTACGGTGATAATTTGAATGCTCTCGTCGGGAATTACACGGTAGATAATTCGGTAATTGCGAAAAATTAATTCAAGAATAATGTCGGCATTGTCGATAACTTCTGGTACAGGGCGCCCCATCAAAGGAAATGTTTGCAGCGACAAAGTGGCTGTGCCTAGGCGCTGGACAAACTTCCATGCGCGAATAGGTGAATCATGGGTGATATAGTCGTGAATTGCTTGTAAATCCCGCTGGGCGCGTGGAGACCATTCCAACTGCATATTTCCAATCCTTGGAAAATAAAAATCTAGCTTGCTGTGGGTTTTGGGAAACTTTGCATGACTTGTTGGTGTGGGACACCCTGCTGGGTATCCAATTCCTTGACGCCTTCTTCAATGCTGCGGCGCACATGCAATTTGTATAACGCATCGTTCCATGTTGCGCTATCTGGCAGTTGATTGGCTACAGTGTGCAGCGTCTCTCTGACGGTCGGTGTTTGCATGATTGAGCTATTCTTGATGGTTGTGCCAATGCTAGCAGAGTTTTACGGCGCATAAAAAAACCCGCCATCGCTGACGGGTTTTTTGTGTGCCGAGAGAGGCAGGGCCTACATCATGCCCATGCCACCCATACCACCCATGCCGCCCATATCTGGCATGCCGCCAGCAGGCTTGTCTTCTACGATGTCAGTAACCATCGCTTCGGTGGTGATCATCAAGCCAGCCACAGAGCCAGCCGCTTGCAGCGCCGCGCGCGTTACTTTGGCGGGGTCGAGAATACCCATCGCCAACATGTCGCCGTACTCGCCGGTGGCTGCGTTGTAGCCGAAGTTGCCTTTGTTTTGCTTGATCTTGTCGACCACCACAGACGCTTCATCACCGGCGTTGCTGACGATTTGACGGATAGGTGCTTCCATCGCGCGACGCGCCAAGGTGATGCCGATGGTTTGGTCTTCGTTGTCACCGCGCAGGCCTTCGAGCGCCTGTACCGCGCGAATCAAGGCCACGCCGCCGCCAGCCACTACGCCTTCTTCCACAGCGGCGCGGGTTGCGTGCAGCGCGTCTTCTACGCGTGCTTTCTTCTCTTTCATTTCCACTTCAGTGCCAGCGCCCACTTTAATCACTGCCACGCCGCCAGCCAGTTTCGCTACGCGCTCTTGCAGTTTTTCGCGGTCGTAATCAGAAGTGGTTTCTTCCATCTGTACGCGCAATGCAGCTACGCGTGCTTCGATCGCTTTGGCATCGCCAGCACCGTCGATGATGGTGGTGTTTTCTTTGTCCATGGTGACGCGCTTGGCGTGACCGAGGTGAGCGAGCGTGGCGCTTTCCAGCTCCAAACCGATCTCTTCTGCAATCACGGTGCCGCCAGAAAGAATGGCGATGTCTTCTAGCATCGCTTTGCGGCGATCACCGAAGCCTGGTGCTTTACAGGCAGCCACCTTCACGATGCCGCGCATATTGTTCACGACCAAAGTCGCCAAGGCTTCGCCTTCCACATCTTCAGCGATGATGGCCAATGGGCGGCCAGATTTTGCAACGGCTTCCAACACAGGCAACATTTCGCGAATGTTGGAGATTTTTTTATCGACCAACAGAATGTGCGGGTTGTCCAACTCGACGCTCATGCTGGCTTGGTTGTTGATGAAGTAAGGCGAGATGTAGCCGCGGTCAAACTGCATACCTTCAACCACATCCAGCGTGTTTTCCAAGCCGTTGCCTTCTTCAACGGTGATAACGCCTTCTTTGCCCACTTTTTCCATTGCAGTGGCGATGATCTCACCTACGCTGTTGTCGCTGTTGGCAGAGATCGTGCCAACTTGTGCAATCGCTTTGGTGTCTGCACACGGCGTAGACATTTTTTTGATTTCTTCAACGGCAGCAGCGACTGCTTTGTCGATGCCGCGCTTCAGATCCATCGGGTTCATGCCGGCGGCAACGGATTTCAAACCTTCGTTGACGATGGCTTGGGCCAGTACAGTGGCGGTAGTGGTGCCGTCACCGGCTTCGTCGTTCGCTTTAGAAGCGACTTCTTTCAGCAACTGCGCGCCCATGTTTTCGAACTTGTCTTTCAGCTCGATTTCTTTAGCAACAGAAACGCCGTCTTTGGTGATGGTCGGTGCGCCAAACGATTTGTCGAGCACTACATTGCGGCCTTTAGGGCCCAGTGTCACTTTCACGGCGTCGGCCAATACATTCACGCCTTTCAGCATTTTTTGGCGCGCGCTGTCGCCGAATTTTACGTCTTTAGCTGTCATGGTCTTTCCTCTAACAGTTGCTTAAATGGATAAAAAAAGCGTGGAACTTATTCCAACACGCCCAGAATTTCGCTTTCGCTCATGATGATGAATTCGTCATCACCATCTTTCAGGGTTTGGCTGCCGGCGTAGCTGGCAAATACCACTTTGTCGCCCACTTTGACTTGCAGTGCGCGCACTTGGCCGTCGTCTAGTGCTTTGCCTGGGCCGACCGCAATCACTTCACCCTTGTTGGGTTTTTCACGCGCGGTGGATGCCAGCACGATACCGCCAGCGGATTTTTCTTCTTTCTCTTCGCGACGAATAACGACGCGATCGTGCAAAGGACGGATCTTCATGGTTCTCTCCGTAAAGTTTTAGTGAGTTAAAACAGATAGTTAGCTCGGTGTTGCCACCTTGCTCACTCTTCGTTCAAAAGAGGTGGCAGGATTATGGGGGGAGGTGCGGGTATTTCAATGGTTAGGCGAGAATTTTTCCCACTTAGCGCAGGCGCGAGTCGTCCTCGCGGCGGTATTCGCCCTCAATGATGTCGCTGTCGTAGCGGGGAGGCGCGTGGGCGGATGCGTTTTGGTGAGATGTGTAGCGCTGTGCATAAAACCCCGTGCTGAGAAAACGCCGCACCAGCCAGCGGCGCAGCGGTGGGATAAGCAGCGGGATGGCGAGCAGGTCTGTGATAAAGCCGGGGATGATGAGCAGGAAGGCGGCAAAAGAAAGCGCAAAACTCTCCAAGATTTCCACGGCGGGCAACTCGCCGCGCTGTAGGCGTTGATCCAACTTGCTGAGCGTGTTGAAGCCCTGCAAGCGCAGCAAATTCATGCCGAGGATGCCCGCGCCGAGCAGCAGGGCGATGGTGGTAAAGCCGCCGATGGATGAACCTACGCGAATGATGAACCACAGTTCGATCAAAGGCATGGCCAATAACAGCCACAGCAGCCAGCGCATGCGATTTCCTCTTTTACCCTGCGAGTGATTCTGCGAGGATGCAGGCTTTACTGAGATTCCGCAAGCGCGCGCAATGATTTTTTCCAATAACAACAAAGCTTTTCCGTGGATGGCCTTCATCGGCTGCGTACTGTTTTATGCCGCACTGGTGGCCATCGGTTTTGATGACATCGAAGAAGATGCGTTTATTTATTTTCGCTTTGCAGAAAATATCGCGCACGGCTACGGTTATGTTTTTAATATTGGTGGCGAACACATCGAAGCCTGCAGCGGTTTGCTGTGGTTAGGGCTGATTACGCTGCTCACTTTTTTGCCACTGCATATTGTGCTCGCCACCAAGCTGCTGTGTTTTGTATTCGGCGTGCTGTGTATTCAAAAAGTGTTTGTGTTGTCGCAGCGATTTATTTCTGACAGGTTTCTCTCGCTGCTGCCCGCTTTTTTGATGGTGGCGAGTATTCCTTTTTATGTTTGGTCTGTGCGCGGCTTGGAAACCGCTTTTTATTGGTTTGTGATGCTGTGGCTGGTGGATTGGGTGACGAATCCGCAACGCGTGCATTGGTGGTGGTTGCCAGCTATTGCGTTAATCAATGCGCGGCCGGAAGGCCTGTTTATGTTGGGCGCGGTTGTGCCGTATTTGTTTTTTTGTCAGCGAGTAGAGGCTAAGTTTTGGCAGGGAACTGCGCTGGTGGTTCTGTCATTTGTTGCCGTGACGCTGTGGCGGTTTTGGTATTTCCACGATGTGGTTCCGCATCCGTTTTATTTCAAAGTAAATCCAGATCATCTGCAATCTTTCAAAAATTTACTGACTTACGGCTGGCATTCCGGTTGGTGGCTGCTGTTGTTGGTGGCGCTGCCCGGTGTGTTGCAGCGTTGGGATCGGCGCGATTTGGCGTTGGCGGGAGCGCTGGTGTTGTCACTGCTGTGGACGATATTTGTTTTTGAAGACAAAGCCTTTAATCGCCATACGGGTATTGCACTGCCCTTTGTCTATATTTTTTCGTTGATGCTATTGGCGCGGTGGTGGCGGCCTCGTGCTTGGTTGCAAGTTGCTACAAGCGTGTTATTAGGCGCGTTGGTGGTATTTACTTTGACCAGTTCGCGCTATGTGCATTTCAAAGATTCACATCCATCCATCTTTGTGAATAATTTTTTTCGCGCACTCGGTAATCAAAATGATTACTGGCAAACCGTGGGGCGTTTGCTAAGCAATCCGGATGATTTCAAAGAGAATCCTGCCGGTATCGGTGTATTCAATATTCGCTATAACTTTATTGCGGCGGTGGGCGATTTTGTTCATCTCAACTATCGTGATAACGCTGTGGTGGTGTACGACCAAATCGGCCAAGCGCCTTGGTATGCGGGTTCACAAACGGTGTTTATTGATAATTTGGGCTTGGGCTACCGAGCGATAGGTTTGGCACGCTTTCATCAAGCGGCGCAGCAGTCGTGGGTGTATCGCCACTATGAAACTGTGATGGACAGTTTAGTGCGCTTTTTTTGGCCTGAGGAAAAACGCGCGCAAACCGATGCAGAAATTATCGACGGCATTATGGCGCAGCAGCCGGATGTGATCGTAGCGCGCAAAGGTTATATCAGCAAAGAGCGCAATAATATTTTGACGATGATGCTGCGCAATCCAGAGATATTGGCTAAGTATCAGGCGCGCTATTTATTGAATAATCGCGAAATTATTTTTGAGCGCGTAATGCCGCTAGAGCCAACTTTTCACAAATTGGCAGATGGCAAGTTTCTGGTACCCGCCGGTTCTACGGTAAAAGCAATTGCCAGCTTTGCTTGGTGTGACGGTTCGCCGTGCATGGTGTTGAAAGAATAAAAAATTATGCGGGCAAGTGCGCGCAATTAAAAAAAGCGGTGAGTGCCTGCTGCAAATAGGCAACATCCTGTGCGCCTGCCAGTTCGCGGATAGAGTGCATGGCAAAAGTTGGCACGCCGATGTCTAAAGTTTTGATGCCGGTTTCTGCAGCAGTCAGCGGGCCAATTGTGCTGCCGCAGCCCATATCCGCGCGCGCGACAAAACTTTGCACGGGGATTTGTTCTTGTTCGCACAGGTTGCGGAAAAAAGCCTGTGTAACGGCATTGCTGGCATAGCGCTGATTGGCATTGATTTTAATAACGGGACCACTGTTCAACAGTGGGCCATGTTTCTCGTCGTGCTTTTCTGGGTAATTGGGGTGGATGCCGTGCGCGTTGTCGGCGGAAATCATCAGCGAGCGATGCGTGCTGCGTGCAAGTGTTTCGTTGTCGCCCAGCCAGCGCTGCAAAACGCTGGTGAGAAAAGTGCCCTGCGCACCGCAGCAAGAAACGCTGCCGACTTCTTCGTGATCGGTGCAAACCAAAACGGCGGGCTGTAAACCATCGCAAGCTAATAGCGCTTGTAAACCAGCGTAGCAGCTCAATAAATTATCTAAACGCGCGCTGGCAATAAAATCATCTTGCAAGCCGATGCATGCGGCGGCTTGTGTGTCGCCAGCACAGATTTCGAAATCCAATACGGCTTATGCTTCGCAGTTGGGATGCTCTTGCAGTAGTTGTGTGAGCAACAATTGGCGTATGTCGAGTTTCTCGTCAGTTTTTTGGTTGTGAAGCAATAGCGGCAATTCTTTTTGCGCGTTCAGGGCGCGGCCGTTATTTACATCGCGATCCAGATGAATGGCCAAACTGGGAATGCAGGCAATGGCGCGAGAAAAGTTAATCAATGCGGTGGCGAGCGCGCCGTCATTTTTACGATAGCTGACGCGACCGGCGAGTGTGAGGTCGCGATCAAACCACGGGTGCAATAACACGCCGCCGTACACTTCAACGCCCAATTGTGCGTAACCGGAGCGCTGCAAATGCGGCTCAGGTTTGAGTTTTAAACAGGGGCTGTCGGTGTGTGTACCCACTAGGCGAATGCCGCTCAACGCAGGGTCTTGTTGTGAGGTGATGAAGGCGATCAGCGAAGAATCATTGCGCGTCACCACATAGCGTTTGCCGGCTTGAATCTGCCAGCTGTCGCTTTCATGCAGCGCGATAAAGCCAGCGTCGAGCAGCTTATTTTGCATTTGCTGCACAGCGTGAAAGGGCGTGGGTGAGGCGTTGAGAAAAGCGAGAAAATTATCGAGTGCGTTGTGCGTCATGGCGTTAAGCAGAGAGTGAATCTCCCGCCATTCTATAACGGAAGATTCAGCAGCGATGCAGTGTTACAGCGGATAGTGCGCAGGGTAGGGCAGACGCGCGACGCCGCTATCCACAGCTGCGCGAGCTACAGCCGCCGACACGCGCGACAACAAACGCGGATCGGTCGGTTTTGGCAGGATGTAATCGCGGCCAAAAGCCAAAGGCTTGCCGCCGTAGGACGCGACAACCGAATCCGGCACGGCTTCTTTCGTGATTTCGCACAGCGCACGCACCGCAGCCATTTTCATTTCGGTATTGATCACGGCTGCGCGTATATCCAAGGCGCCGCGAAAAATAAAGGGGAAGCCGAGCACATTGTTCACTTGGTTCGGGTAGTCCGAGCGGCCGGTGGCTATCAACACATCGCTGCGCGTGGCGAGTGCCAATTCGGGGCGAATCTCTGGGTCGGGGTTGGAGCCGGCAAATACGATAGGTTTGTCTGCCATCTTCAACAGCTGTTCTGGGCTGAGCAGGTCGGGGCCCGACAGGCCCACAAACACATCGGCGCCTGTGATGGCATCGTCCAGCGTGCGCGCCGAGGTTTCCACGGCAAAGCGCTGTTTGTACACGCCGAGACCTTGGCGATCCGTATGGATAACGCCTTTGCTATCCAGCATCAGAATGTTGTCGTGTGGTGCGCCAGCGGCCATCAACAATTCACAACTGGCGATAGCGGCTGCGCCAGCGCCGAGGAACACAATTTTTACCTGATCTGGTCGCTTGCCCTGCACTTCCAAAGCATTCAACAGGCCGGCCAAGCCGACGATGGCAGTGCCGTGCTGGTCGTCGTGAAACACCGGCACATCGCAGCGCTTGATCAGCTCGGCTTCAATGTCGAAGCACTCTGGCGCGCGGATATCTTCTAAATTGATACCGCCAAACGAGTTGGCGATCAGGGCGACGGCATCGATAAGGCGCTCGCTGTCTTCGGTGTCCACTTCGATGTCGATGGCGTTAATGTCAGCAAAGCGCTTGAATAACAAAGCCTTACCTTCCATCACCGGCTTGCTGGCCATCGCGCCGAGATTGCCCAAGCCGAGGATGGCGGTGCCGTTAGAGATAACCGCTACTTGATTGCCTTTGCCGGTGTAGCGGTAGGCGAGTTCTGGGTTTTGTGCGATTTCACGCACTGGCTCGGCCACACCGGGGCTGTAAGCCAGTGATAAATCGCGCTGGTCATCGGCAGGTGTCGTGAGGACGGTGGCCAGCTTTCCCGGCGTCGGCAGGGCGTGGTAATCCAGCGCCGCTTGGCGCAAATCTTCATCACACGGCTTTTTTACATCAAGCATGCCGTTGGATCCTGCCGATTCAGAGGTGAAAATGGAGAGAGCAAGACAGGGCGTGCGCCCTGCCAAACAAGTACGAGCAGCTTATTTCAAGCCGCGACCGCCAAAGCGCTGTTTGAAGCGGTCGATACGGCCACCAGTTTCCGCCACTTTTTGACGGCCTGTGTAGAACGGGTGGCAGGCGGCGCATACATCGAGGTTGATGTCGCGGCACAGTGTAGAGCGGGTAGCAACTGTGTTGCCGCAGCTGCACTTGGCAGTAATTTCGGCGTATTTTGGGTGGATATCGGTTTTCATGGTCGAGCGCTCCGGGTGTCGTGCCGCCATCAGGGTCAAACGCCTGACACGGCAACAGGGAAAAACGGGACGCGCATCCTACCAGAAGCCCCAGCTTATTGAAACCGCTTGTATGACAGTTGTTGCAGGCAATGTTCAGCAGAAACAAAGGCTTGGCGATCTAAGGGTTATCCGAGTTATTTTCTCGGATAAAAGATTGAGGAAAACACTCGGTTATTGCATAATGGCATCAAGGTTTGGTGCGTGAAATACGAGGGTCGTTATGCGTCTCACAACAAAAGGTCGTTATGCGGTAACCGCTATGTTGGATCTCGCGCTGCGCGCGGACAAAGGTCCTGTCAGTTTGGCCGAAATTTCCAATCGTCAGGGCATCTCGCTGTCCTACTTAGAGCAGCTATTTGCGAAGTTGCGCGGCAATGAATTAGTCAGTAGTGTTCGCGGCCCCGGCGGCGGCTACCGTCTCAGCCGTGATGCCGCCTTGATTTCCGTGGCGCAGATTATTGATGCGGTCAATGAATCGGTGGATGCCACCAGTTGTGGTGGTGAAGGCGATTGTCAGCAGGGCGAGAAGTGCTTAACGCATGATCTTTGGTGTTTGTTGAGTGAGAAAATTCACGATTTTCTCAGTGAAATTATTCTGGCGAGTCTCGTAAATACTCAGGGTGTGCAGGACGTATCGGCGCGCCAGCAACGCAAGCTAGATGATGTGCATCCAGTGACGGTTTTGAACGCGCGCACAACCGCGTAATCGTTATCAGTAAGAGAGTGTAACCATGAAACTGCCGATTTATTTTGATTACTCTGCTACCACACCGGTCGATCCGCGTGCCGCCAAAAAAATGATGGATTGTTTGACGCTGGATGGAAATTTTGGCAATCCCGCTTCGCGCTCGCATTTGTTTGGTTGGAAAGCAGAAGAAGCAGTGGAAGAGGCGCGCAGCCAAGTAGCGGCTCTCATCGGTGCTGATCCGCGTGAAATTGTTTGGACCTCGGGCGCTACCGAGTCAGACAATTTGGCGATCAAAGGTGTTGCGCATTTCAACGAGAAAAAAGGCAAGCACATCATCACCTCCAAGATTGAACACAAAGCGGTGTTGGACGCTTGTCGTCAGTTGGAGCGCGAAGGTTTTGAAGTCACTTATTTGGATCCGAGTGCAGACGGTTTGATCAGCCCGCAGCAGGTAGAAGCTGCGTTGCGCCCAGACACCACGCTGGTGTCGATCATGCATGTCAACAACGAAATCGGCACCATCAACGATATCGCTGCCATCGGTGCGGTGTGTCGCGCAAAAGGCGTGATCTACCATGTCGATGCGGCGCAGAGTGCAGGTAAAGTGCCTTTGAATATGGCAGAGTTGCCGGTAGATTTGTTGTCGCTATCCGCGCATAAAATTTATGGCCCGAAAGGTATTGGCGCGCTGTATGTTGGCCGCAAACCGCGCGTGCGCATCGAAGCGCAAATGCACGGCGGCGGTCACGAGCGCGGCATGCGCTCAGGCACGCTGCCCACGCACCAAATTGTTGGTATGGGGGAAGCATTTCGTGTCGCCGGTGAGGATATGGCGGAAGAAAATACTCGGATTCTCGCCTTGCGCAATCGTCTGCTGGCTGGTGTCAGTGATATGGAACAAGTATTTGTAAATGGTTCGCTCGATCACCGTGTCGCGGGCAACTTGAATATCAGTTTTGCATTCGTAGAAGGTGAATCGTTGTTGATGGCGCTGAAAGATCTGGCGTTGTCTTCTGGTTCTGCGTGTACATCTGCAAGTTTGGAGCCGTCTTATGTGTTGCGTGCTTTGGGCTTGAACGATGAATTGGCGCACAGTTCGCTGCGTTTCAGTATTGGTCGCTTTACAACGGAGGAAGATATTGATTTTGCAGTATCGCACTTGCGTAAAGCTGTCAGTAAGTTGCGCGAGTTGTCGCCGTTGTGGGATATGTATAAAGAAGGGATAGATTTGAATTCTGTGCAGTGGGCTGCACATTAATTGCAGTCGGGAGTTGAGTCATGTCATACAGTGAAAAAGTCATCGATCATTATGAAAATCCGCGCAATGTCGGCGTGCTGGATACGAAAGCCGCCAATGTCGGCACTGGCATGGTGGGCGCGCCCGCTTGCGGCGATGTGATGCGTTTGCAAATTCAAGTGAATGAACAGGGCATTATTGAAGATGCCAAGTTCAAAACTTACGGCTGTGGCTCCGCGATTGCCTCCAGCTCGCTGTTGACCGAGTGGGTAAAAGGCAAAACGCTAGACGAAGCCGCGCAGATCAAAAATGTGCAAATCGCTGAAGAATTGGCACTGCCGCCGGTAAAAATTCATTGCTCGGTGTTGGCGGAAGATGCCATCAAAGCCGCCATTCACGATCTACAGCAAAAACGCGCGCAGTAATATTGCCTAGCAAGCTGGAGGTGAGTGAATGGCCATAACCATGACAGAAGCGGCGCGCAATCATGTGCATAATTTCCTGACAAATCGCGGTCACGGTTTGGGTGTGCGTCTCGGCGTGAAAACAGCAGGCTGTTCAGGGCTTTCTTATGTGCTGGAGTTTGTCGATGAGCTGCAAGAAGGCGATGAAGTGTTCGACAACAATGGTGTGAAAATTGTTGTCGATGGCAAGAGTTTGGTTTATCTCAATGGCACTGAACTCGATTACACCAAGGAAGGGTTGAATGAAGGCTTTCAGTTCAATAACCCCAATGTCAGCGCCGAGTGTGGTTGCGGCGAAAGTTTTCACGTCTGAGTTGTTATGGCGACATCGGCTGAGCATGTTATCGCCTGCACCTTAAAGCCGGCGTTTGGCGAACAGCAAGATTATTTTTCTATCTTTGGGTTGGTGCCGAGTTGCGTCGTCGATCTCGATGATTTGCGTGTGCGCTATCGACAACTGCAACAAGCTGTTCATCCCGATCGCTTTGCACACGAATGCGACCGCTCGCAGCGTTTGGCCCAGCAGCAGGCGGCGCAGGTCAATGCTGCGTACAACACGCTGAAATCGCCTTTGTTGCGTGCGCAGTATTTGATGGCCTGTGCGGGGCAAGAGCGTGCGGCAGAAAGAACGGTGCAAGATGCTGGTTTTTTAATGACACAAATCGAGCTGCGTGAACGCTTGGATGAGGCTGCTAACGATCTGAACACTTTAGATCAGTTGATGGCAGATGTGCGGCAAAAGATTGCGCAGCATCAGCAGTCATTTGCAGAGGCATGGCAAAAGCAAGAGTGGCTTGCGGCACAAAATGCAATTGATAAGTTGCAGTTTGCTACCAAGTTGTCTCTAGAAATTGAAGATCGGCAAGAACATTTGTTGGATATTTGAGCGTTATCGCTTGATAAAAAATTACGGCTAATAGCATGGCACTTTTACAGATATCAGAACCCGGCATGAGTCCTGCGCCGCACATGCGCAAACGCGCCGTAGGCATTGATTTAGGCACAACGCATTCACTGGTGGCGACGGTGCGCAGCGGCTCGCCAGTGATCTTGCCCGATGGCAATGGTGACAACATCACGCCATCCGCGGTGCATTATTTTGCGGACGGCAGTGTGGAAGTTGGCAAAGCTGCGCGTGTACAGGCGGCTAAAGATCCGCTTAACACGCTGTTGTCGGTTAAGCGTTTGATGGGGCGCGGTTTGCAGGATGTGAGCAGTCTCGGCGGCGGATTTTCATATCGTTTTGCTGATCAAGACGGCATGGTGCAAATTGAAACCGTGGCGGGTTTAGTGAGCCCTGTGCAGGCATCGGCAGAAATTTTGAAGCATTTGGCGGCGCGTGCTAGCACAGCATTGGACGGTGCATTGGATTGTGTGGTGATTACTGTCCCCGCGTATTTTGATGATGCACAGCGCCAAGCGACAAAAGATGCCGCGACGCTCGCAGGCTTGCAGGTGTTGCGATTGCTCAACGAGCAGACAGCCGCAGCGGTTGCTTACGGTTTGGATCGCGGCGAAGAAGGTGTGATCGCTGTTTACGATCTCGGTGGCGGCACTTTGGATATTTCCATTCTGCGTTTATCGCGCGGCGTGTTTGAAGTGTTGGCCACAGTGGGCGACACCGCCTTGGGTGGCGACGATTTTGATCAGGCGCTGGCAGAGTGGGTGCTGCAACAAGCAAACATCAGCGCGTTGGATTTTTCAGGTCGCCGTGAGCTGTTAGATATCTGTCGTGCCGCGAAAGAAGCGTTATCCAATGCAACATCTGTCGCTATTGCATTTAACGGTTGGTCTGGAAATATTGCGCGTAAACAATACGACGCGTTGATCGAAGCCTTTGTTGAGCGCAGTGTGCGTTGCTGCCGCAAAGCACTGCGCGATGCCAAAATTTCAGCGGAAGAAGTTGCGCATGTGGTGATGGTGGGTGGCTCTACGCGTTGTCCGTTTGTAAGAAAAAAAATCGGCGACTTTTTCCAGCAATTGCCGCTGACTGATATTGATCCTGATTGTGTGGTTGCTTTGGGCGCAGCAATACAAGCTGATCAGTTGGTGGGTAATCGCCCAGACAGTGAATTGTTATTGTTGGATGTGATTCCGTTGTCTTTGGGCATTGAAACCATGGGGGGTTTAGTGGAAAAAATTATTCCACGCAACACCACAATTCCGGTTGCCAAGGCGCAGGAGTTCACCACATTCAAAGATGGCCAAACGGCAATGAGCATTCATGTGGTGCAAGGTGAGCGCGAAATGGTGGCGGATTGTCGTTCGCTGGCGCGTTTTGAATTGCGCAATATTCCACCGATGGTGGCGGGTGCCGCGCATATTCGTGTGACTTTTCAAGTCGATGCTGACGGTTTACTCAGTGTCAGTGCGCGTGAAAACAGCAGCGGTGTGCAAGCCCATGTCACCGTTAAACCTTCATACGGTTTGAGCGATAGCGAAGTGGTACGCATTCTGCAGGATTCTTTTACCTACGCAAAAGAAGATGTGCAGGCGCGTAAATTGAGTGAGCAGCGCGTGGAAGCCAAGCGCATGCAAGAAAACTTACTGTCTGCTTTGCAAGCCGATTCTGCTTTGCTCACAGAAGAAGAACGCAGCAGTCTATTGCGTTTGTTAGATGAGTTGGCGCAGCAAGAAAATAACCATGACGGTCGTTCCATTGCAGAAGTGGTTGAGCGTGCTGGGCGCGAGAGCGAGTTTTTTGCTGCGCGTCGTATGAACGCCGCTGTGCAGAAGGCGCTGGCAGGAAAATCTATTCAAGAATTGTCTGCTGCCGATGACAGCAACGGAGTTTGAAATGCCCAAGATTGTTTTTTTGCCGCACGAAACACTGTGTCCTGACGGCGCGGTGGTTGAAGCAGTAAAAGGAGATAGCATTTGTGTGACAGCGCTGAAACACGGCATCAAAATTGAGCATGCCTGTGAGATGTCCTGCGCTTGCACCACTTGTCATGTCATCGTGCGCCAAGGCGGTGATTCGTTGGAGCTGGCCGATGAGTTGGAAGATGATATGTTGGACAAAGCGTGGGGTTTGGAGCCGGATTCGCGTTTGAGTTGTCAGGCACTGGTCGCAGACGAAGATTTGGTGGTCGAAATACCGAAATACACCATCAACTTGGCATCCGAGCGCCACTGAGGAGGAGCTTGATATGAAATGGACAGATGTACATGTCATTGCGATTGAATTGGCAGAGAGCAAGCCAGAGATGGATCCGCGCTACATCAACTTTGTGGATTTGCGCGATTTGGTGATGGCACTGCCAGATTTTGACGATACCCCAGATCGCTGTGGCGAAAAGATCCTAGAGGCTATCCAAGCGGCTTGGCTGAGCGAGCTGGACTAAGCTCTCTGAGATGCATGGCAGTGGCAAGCGGCGCGGCTTGCCCTATAATGCCGCCCCTGATTTTGGCATTCCGCCCATTTTTAACCCAGTTTTTTGGAGAACGCAGTAATGGCTGTAGAAAGCACTTTGTCCATCATCAAACCAGACGCTGTTGCCAAGAATGCTATCGGTGCCATTTACAGCCGCTTTGAGCAGGCCGGTCTCCACATTGCTGCGTCACGCATGAAACATTTGAGTCAAGCTGAAGCCGAAGGTTTTTATGCAGAACACCGCGAGCGTGGCTTTTTCAAAGACCTCGTGGCCTTCATGACTTCCGGTCCCGTGATGGTGCAAGTGTTGGTGGGCGAGAACGCTGTGGCCAAGAACCGCGAGCTGATGGGTGCTACCGATCCTAAGCAAGCTGCAGCAGGCACGATTCGTGCAGATTTCGCCAGCAGCATCGACGCCAATGCAGTACACGGCTCTGACTCTGCCGCCTCTGCTGCGCGTGAAATTGCCTACTTTTTCCCTGCGACGGATATTTATCCTCGCTAAAGCCCTACATGTCGGGCGCCCGGAGGCGCGATGAGCGAGATGACTGACAAAGTGAATCTGCTCGGCCTCAGTCCGGCAAAAATGGAGGCTTTTTTTGCCGAACTCGGCGAAAAACCCTTCCGCGCACGACAAGTGCTGCAGTGGATACACCAGTACGGTGTCGATGACTTCAGCCAGATGTCCAACCTCTCCAAAGCTCTACGTGCCAAACTGGACGCAGTGGCCGAGGTGCGTCCGCCCGAGCTGGTGCAGCAGATGGAGTCGGTGGACGGCACGCGCAAATGGTTGATCCGCGTTTCTGGCGGCAGCTGCATCGAAACCGTGTTTATCCCAGAAAAAAAACGCGGCACGCTATGTGTGTCCTCACAGGTAGGCTGCTCGTTGGATTGCAGTTTTTGCGCTACCGGAAAACAGGGGTTTCAGCGCGATTTAACGGCGGCAGAAATCGTCGGTCAGCTGTGGTTGGCGGCGCGCTCGTTTAACAGTTTGAATCCGCAAGCCGAGCGCGTGATCTCCAATGTGGTGATGATGGGCATGGGCGAGCCGCTGCTCAATTTTGAGAATGTGGTGGATGCCGTCAATTTAATGATGGACGACCATGCCTACGGTTTGTCCAAGCGACGCGTGATGCTTAGCACCTCCGGTGTAGTGCCGATGCTGGATGAGCTGGGCAAGCGCACCAATGTTTCGCTGGCGGTCTCACTGCATGCGCCGAATGATGCGTTGCGCGATGAGCTGGTGCCGATCAATCGCAAATACCCCATCGCGATGTTGTTGGCATCGATTAAACGCTATTTAGATGGCTTATCCGACAAACGCAGCGCAACGATTGAGTACACCTTGATCGACGGCGTGAACGACAGGCCTGAGCACGCGCGTCAATTAGCGGAACTGCTGCGCGATGTGCCGTCTAAGATCAACCTGATTCCGTTCAATCCGTTTTCGCTGTCGGATTATCGACGCGTGAGCAACAACAGTTTGTACCGATTCCGTGACATTTTGATAGAAGCAGGGTATACAACCACCATTCGCACCACGCGTGGTGATGATATTGATGCGGCTTGTGGGCAGCTGGCGGGGCAGGTCAATGACCGGACGCGCCGCAGTGAGCGCTACGAACGCGGGCTATCATCAACAAGCGATGATGTTGTGCGTATTGTTCAAGGAGAAAAATGATGGTTTTACTGAAACGCTTAGTCGCTGGCGCACTGGTCTGTGGTTGTGTGTTGGTCGCCGGTTGTGTAACCGAAGTCACGGATGATATGACAGGTAAGCCCAAGCCCAAACCTAACACAGAAAGCAAGGTGGATATGAACGCCGCATTGCAGGACTACATTACATTGGCCAATGGCTATATGCGTGATGGCAAGCGCGAGTTGGCATTGCGCGCCATTAAAAAAGGCTTGGAAATTGATGACGATTCTGCCGAGTTGCGCAATGTGTTGGCGTACTACTATTTATCCGATGGCGAAAAAGCGTTGGCGGAAAAAGAATACAAAGAAGCCTTGAGTGCTGATTCTGATTACACGCCGACTTATGTGAACTACGGTGTGTTTTTGTATCGAGACAATCGCATTGATGAAGCCTGCTCGTATTTTGCTAAAGCGACAGAAGATGTGATGTATGGCAAGCGCGATGCCGCGTTTTTAAATTACGGTACTTGCTTGAAGAAGCAGGGAAAAATGAAAGAAGCAGAGGAAGCATTTCGTCGTAGTTACATCAACAATGCGCGTAATCCGCAGGTGATTTTAGAGATGGCAGAGTTGAAGCTTGAAACTGGAGAGTTGGATCAAAGCAATCAACTGTACGAAAAGTTTTTAATGTCATCTAAACAAACGGCGCAATCTCTGTGGTTGGGTATTCGTTTGGCACAGAAGAGAGGACAGCCAGATCAAGTGTCCAGCTATGCGCTGTTGCTAAAAAATCATTTTGCGACATCGCCGCAGTACAGCGAATATCAGGCTTGGGCTAAGAAGAAATGAGTCTTGCTGATGATTCTCCGCTGACCTTCTCTAGTGCAACAGAGATAGGATTTGCGTTACAGCAGCATCGTGAGAAAAAGCAAATTTCTCTTGATGTTGCGGCTGGTGAGTTGCGTTTATCGCCACGGCAGGTGGCTAACTTGGAGGCGGGTCAATTTACAGATTTCCGCAGTGCGGTATTTGTAAAAGGCTATTTGCGTACCTGCGCCAAGATGTATGGCTTAGATGGTGATGCATTGGTTCGCGCTTATGAGCGTGTGGCGCCACAAATAGAAGCAGCGCCAAACTCGTCGGTGACGAAGGCTCGTCGCGTAGTAATTTCTGCGCCGAGTCAGACTAAAAAGTATTGGGTGGTTGCTGCTGCGTTGTTATTAATAGCTGTTGCGGGGGCTGCGTATTGGCAATGGGTGTTACGCGAAAATGTCATGGTTGCGACCCCTGCTAGTGAAACAGTGTCAGGGCAAGTGGATTTGCCTGATATCGGCGTTGTTGGTTCAGTGGTGGGTGGCGTAGAGCCGCCGGCAATACCCGTAACTGCTGTTGCGCCCGCAGCATTGCCTGTCCCTGCTGTTGAAGTGTCGCAAGACGCCGTGTTGCATATGGAGTTTTCCGATGACTGTTGGGTGCAAATTAAAGATGAGAGTGGAAAGATATTGCACGAAAAAAATCAACGCAAAGGTGATGTGCTTGATATGACGGTGTCACCGCCGTTGCGTGTTTGGTTGGGAAGAGCGGGCGCGGCCAATGTTAGTTACAACGGTGTTTTAGTTGCCGTGCCGGTCAAAGTTGGTTATCAATCGGCGCAATTTGTGTTGGGTGATGACACGCAATCCGATCGGGTCGAGTAGTGAGAGGTACGACCATATATGTTGAAACATAGCCCTATTCAGCGCCGCAAATCGCGCCAAATCATGGTAGGCAATGTGCCTGTCGGTGGTGATGCACCGATTGCGGTGCAGAGCATGACGAATACCGAAACTACCGATGTGGCTGCTACGGTGGCGCAAATTCGTCAATTGGAAAATGTGGGTGCAGATATTGTTCGTGTCTCTGTGCCTTCCATGGACGCGGCGGAAGCATTTGGTCTGATTCGTCAGCAAGTCAAAGCGCCGTTGGTCGCAGATATTCATTTTGATTACAAAATCGCGCTGCGTGTTGCAGATCTTGGTGTCGATTGTTTGCGCATCAATCCAGGCAATATCGGTCGCGAAGATCGTGTGCGTGCGGTAGTTGAAAAAGCGCGCGAAAAAAATATCCCCATTCGCATCGGTGTAAATGCTGGATCATTAGAAAAAGATTTGCAGAAAAAATACGGCGAGCCCAATGCAGATGCTTTGGTAGAGTCTGCTTTTCGTCATGTTGATATTTTGTACAAAATGGACTTCCATGATTTCAAATTGAGTTTGAAAGCATCGGATGTGTTTTTAACGGTAGATGCCTATCGAAAAATCGCTTCGCAAATTGAGCAGCCTTTGCATTTAGGTATTACCGAGGCGGGTGCCTTGCGCTCCGGTACGGTGAAATCCTCCGTTGGCTTGGGTCTGTTGTTGATGGATGGTATTGGCGACACGATTCGTATTTCTCTCGCAGCTGACCCTGTAGAAGAAATAAAAGTCGGCTTTGATATTTTGAAAAGCCTGCATTTGCGTACTAAGGGCATCAATATCATCGCTTGCCCGAGTTGTTCGCGGCAAAACTTTGATGTTATCCAAACCGTGAATGCGCTGGAATCGCGTTTGGAAGACATCAATGATGCCTTGGATGTCGCCATTATCGGCTGCTATGTTAATGGTCCCGGTGAGGCAAAAGTGGCGCATATTGGTTTAACAGGAAGCTCGCCGAGCAACATGGTATTTGTGGATGGCAAACCTAGCGTCAAGCTGGAAAATAGCGAGTTGGTGGATTCGCTGGAAAAAATGATTCGCGAAAAAGTCGCGCAGCAAGCTGCTGTTATTGGCAGGGGCTAATCAATCAGAGTTTTTAGAGCAGGTTTTTATTCGTGAGCAAGATTCAATCTATTCGTGGCATGAATGACTTGCTGCCGCATGAGTCGCATGTGTGGCAATTTATCGAGTCAACAGTGGCTGATGTGTTGCATGGATACGGCTATCGTGAAATCCGTTTCCCTATTCTTGAACAGACGGCATTGTTTAAACGCGCTATCGGTGAAGTGACCGATATTGTCGAAAAAGAAATGTATACCTTTGAAGATCGCAATGGTGACAGTTTGACCCTGCGTCCTGAAGGTACTGCCAGTTGTGTGCGTGCTTGCGAGCAAAATGGTTTGCTGTACAACCAGACACAAAAGTTGTGGTACATGGGGCCTATGTTTCGCCACGAGCGCCCACAGAAAGGTCGCTTGCGTCAGTTTCATCAAATTGGCGTAGAAGCATTTGGTTTTGACGGTCCCGATATTGACGCAGAAATGTTGTTGCTAACAGCGCGTTTGTGGCGTGAGCTCGGGTTAGAAGATTTGGTTTCATTGCAGCTCAACTCATTGGGTTCGAATGCCGCGCGTGCGGCGTATCGTGCAGCGCTGGTGGCATATTTAGAAAATTATGTTGCTGAGTTGGATGTGGACAGTCAGCGTCGTTTGCACAGCAATCCATTGCGTATCCTCGACAGCAAAGATGAAAATACGCAGAAAATTTTATGCAACGCGCCACAAATGCAAAACTATTTGGACGATGCGTCGCGTCGTCATTTTGATGTGTTGTGCAATATATTAACGCGCGCTGGCGTAAAGTTTGAGCTTAATTCGCGCTTGGTGCGCGGTTTGGACTATTACAACGCAACGGTGTTTGAGTGGGTGACTAGCGCGCTCGGTGCGCAGGGGACGGTGTGTGCGGGCGGTCGCTATGACGGCTTGGTTGAGCAGTTAGGCGGCAAGCCGACACCGGCTTTTGGCTTTGCAATGGGCATGGAGCGATTGGCGCTGTTGCTGGAAGGAGCGAGCGAGATTCCTGCGGCATCGCCCGATGTTTTTATTGTGTTTTCAGAAGTTGCTTTAGCTGAGGCTCTGGTTTTGGCGGAGCAGTGTCGTGATGCCATGTCTCACGCTATTGTGGTATTGAATACGGGTGGGGGTAGCTTCAAAAATCAGTTCAAGCGCGCCGACCGCAGTGGAGCCAGTATTGCGTTGGTATTGGGCGAGGACGAGCTGGCCAAACAGGTGGTTGCCGTTAAGTTTTTGCGCGACGAGCGGGAACAGCAGGTAGTGCCTTTTGGTACACTGAGCGCCTTTTTACGCCAGCATTTATTGGCATAAGTGCTATCTATTCTATGATTTTTAAACGCTGAGAGGGCGTTATGGCTGATTATCGTACTGAAGAAGAGCAAATTGAATTGATAAAAAAATGGTGGCGCGAGAATGGTCGCTCCACGGTAGTGGGCGTTGGTGTGGCGGTAGTGGGATTTTTTGGTTGGACGCAGTACCAGGCCTATCAGAAAAAAAACATTGAGGCGGCATCTGATTTGTTTCAGCAAATGCTGACGGCAACGGAAGTTGCTGATAGCGCATCAAAAGTGACAGATTTAGCCGAACAGTTGCGCAAAGCCTATCCCAATACTGTGTATGCAACCTTTGCGGGTTTGCGTTTGGCGAAAGATGCTGTTGCGGCGAATAACTTGTCGGCAGCGGCAGATTTTTTGGCGTGGGTGCAGCAGCAAAAACCGGATGCTAGTTTGCAACCTTTAGTGAGTTTGCGCTTGGCGCAAGTGCAATATGCACAGAACGAAAGTGACAAAGCGCTGGCTACTTTAGGCGGCATTAAAGGCGGTGGCGTGTGGGATGGTGAGGTAGCTGAGTTGCGCGGGGATGTACTGGCTGCTCAAGGAAAAACAGAAGAAGCACGCGTGAGTTATCAATCGGCAAAACAAGCATTTGATGCTGCGGGTAATAAAGATCGCACAACAGCACTGGAAGTGAAGACCTCTAGCTTGGCATCGACTGTTGTAACGCAAGGCAAATCAGGTAAGTAGTTATGAATAAACAGACCGCGCAAACAGTATTGCAAGCATTTGTAAGAACAACAGCTGTTGTTTCTTTGGCGTTGTGGATGACAGCGTGCAGTCTGTTCGATGACTCCAATAAAAAAGATGAAACAGTAGCGCCGTTGAAAGAGTTGTCAGGCAGCTCGGTTTCTTTGGCGAAACAGTGGTCGCGCAGCGTGGGAAGCCAAGGTGATGAGGCGCTGTTGTTGTCGCTCACACCTGCGGTAAGTGGCGGAACAATTTATGCAGCGAATGCCAACGGAGGTGTGTTGGCAATGAGTCGTGCCAGCGGTGAAGTGCGCTGGAAGGTCGATCTGGATGCGGCCTTGGTTGGTGCAGTAGGCGCGGGTGCCGATATGGTTTTTGTCTCACCAGCAAGTGGCGGTGTTATTGCGCTAGATGCAGCCAGTGGTGAAGTGCGTTGGCGCGCACAAACCAGCAGCCAAGTGTTAGCGGCTGCCGCTACAGATGGTGATGTTGTGGTGGCGCAATCAACCGATGCGCAAGTGAAAGCATTTGATGCTGCAAGTGGTCGTGTGCGTTGGTCTTATAAATCATCACAGGCGGTGCTAACACTGCGTGGAAACAGCTCCCCTGTGATCCAATCTGGCTCGGTTTTTGTTGCATTTGATAACGGAAAAATTGCTGTGCTAAACGCGAGCACGGGTTTAATGCAGTGGGAGCGTCGTTTCATTGTGCACAATGGTCGCTCTGAATTGGAGCGAATCATTGATGTGCAAGCAAACCCAGTTTTGACATTAACCGATGTGATTGTTGCGTCTTATCAGGGTGTGATTGTCGATATTGCACAGGAAAGTGGCCAAATAAAATGGGAGCAAAAAGCTTCCGTTGTACACAGCATGGCAACAGCAGACGATGTAATTTATATCGTTGAGGGCGGCGATGTTGTGCGCGCACTTAGCATGACCACCGGCAATGAAATTTGGAAAGTGGAAGGCTTTGATAATCGCGGTTTGTCATCACCTGCCATTATTGGAGATTATCTTGCTGTGGCGGATAAGCGCGGTTACATCCATTTGCTAAAGCGTGCAGGTGGCACATATGCAGGCCGCTACAACATCGGTGGTGATGGTGTAAGAGCAAATTTGCAGAGCGATGGTGACACCTTGTATGCGTTGACTGTTAGCGGCAAGTTGTACGCACTTAGCCTTAAGCAGTAAGGGATTATTGTGCTGCCGGTTATTGCTCTCGTTGGTCGTCCTAATGTCGGTAAATCGACATTGTTTAATCGCATCACGCGCACACGCAATGCGATTGTGGCCAATTTTTCTGGGCTAACGCGCGACCGCCAATACGGCGAAGCCGCGTTTGAAGGGCATCGCTTTATTGTGGTGGATACCGGCGGCCTCGGTGAAGAAGAGCGCGGTATTGATGATGCGATGGCGCACCAATCACTGACAGCGATTGAAGAAGCTGATGTGGTTTTATTTTTGGTGGATTGTCGTGCGGGTTTGTCGGCTGGCGATGAATTAATTGCACGCCATCTGCGAGAAAATCACAAAAATACTTTTTGGTGGTGAATAAATCGGATGGCATGGACCCTGATATCGCCACCAGCGATTTTTTCTCTCTGGGGTTTCAGCAAGTGCATCCGATTGCGGCAACGCACGGTCGTGGTGTGCATCAATTATTGGAGGCGGTAGCGCAAACGCTGTTTCCAGCACCAGAGCAAACAGAAAGTGATGAAACTGCCGATGACGATCTGTGGGATGCAGAAAGCGAGCTGGATCAGGAAGAAGTAGATCAAGAAAATGAGCCGGAAACGCGCCGCATAAAAATCGCCATTGTCGGTAGACCGAATGTTGGGAAATCCACTTTGGTAAACCGCATGTTGGGTGAAGATCGCGTAGTGGTGTTTGATTTGCCAGGTACTACGCGTGACAGTATTTATATTGACTATCAACGCAACGAAGAAAATTTTACGCTGATTGATACGGCGGGTATTCGCAAGCGCAAAAATATTACGGAAGCGATAGAAAAGTTTTCTATCGTCAAAACACTGCAAGCGATTGAAGATGCGAATGTTGTGATTTTGTTGCTGGATGCGCAGGAAGGCATCGTCGAACAGGATTTGCATTTGCTCGGCCATGTGATTGAAAAAGGTCGCGCCTTGGTAGTGGCTATCAATAAATGGGACGGCCTCGACGAAGATCAGCGCAATGAAGTGAAGCGCGTGCTGGACAGACGCATGCAATTTACAAAATTTGCCACCACGCATTTCATTTCTGCACTGCACGGCAGCGGCGTGGGCAATTTGTATGATTCCATCAAGAAAGCCTACAAATCCGCCACGCAAAAATTGAGCACGCCTTTCTTAACGCGCATTCTGGAAGACGCCGTGTCCTCCCATCAGCCGCCGCTGGTGAACGGTCGCCGCATCAAGCTGCGCTATGCCCACGCCGGTGGGCAGAACCCGCCCATCATCATCATTCACGGCAACCAAGTGGATAAGGTGCCGGATCACTATCGCCGCTACCTCGAAAACATCTACCGCGAGGTGTTGCAGCTCGCCGGCACGCCGCTGCGCATCGAGTTTCGTGGCGGCGACAATCCCTACGAAGGCAGGCGCAACACCCTAACACCGCGCCAGTTGCAGAAGCGCAAGCGCATGGTGCAGCACTTCAAAAAGCGGGACAAATAGCCTCCCCCTGTGGTATAAAGCCCGCCCGCTCGAGCATGGGGCTGAAGCGGATCAACGACTCACACAGTTCGTCACATCAATCTGGGTGCCCTGCGGGGTAGATTGATGGGAGCTGTGGTGGCTTAACCCGAGAGGAAACTATGGCCAATATCAGCATGACAGACCTGCTGCAAGCAGGTGCGCACTTCGGACACCAGACGCGCTACTGGAACCCCAAGATGGGCAAATACATCTTCGGCGCGCGCAATAAAATTCACATCATCAACCTTGAGCATACCGTGCCAGCTTTCAACGAAGCATTGGCCTTGGTGCGCGATTTGTCTTCCAAGCGCAACAAAATTTTGTTCGTCGGCACTAAGCGTGCAGCGGCCAAAGTGGTTGCTGAACAAGCGGCGCGTGTAGGCATGCCGTATGTCAGCCATCGCTGGTTGGGCGGCATGTTGACCAACTACAAAACCATTCGCACTTCCATCAAGCGTTATCGCGAATTGGAAAAACAATCGCAAGACGGCACTTTCAATTTGCTGACTAAAAAAGAAGCATTGATGCGCACACGCGACATGGAAAAACTGGAGCGTGCGATCGGCGGTATCAAAGATATGGGCGGCTTGCCTGATGCGTTGTTTGTTATCGATGTGGATCACGAACGCATTGCAATCACTGAAGCTAATAAATTGGGCATTCCAGTGATCGGTATCGTGGATACCAACAGTGATCCATCGGGTGTGGATATTGTTATCCCTGCCAACGACGATGCTTTGCGCGCGGTCAAGTTGTATGTCACAGCGATGGCAGATGCTTGTGCAGAAGGCATTGCCAATGCAACTGGCGGCGTGGTCAACAAAGACGAGTTTGTTGAAGTAGACAGCGAGCAAGCTTGATTTAAAAAATCATTGCTAGTTTGAGAGAAAGGGGGCGTGTCCCCCTTTCTGGTTTTTGAAAAATTGATAAATACAGAGAGGAAAAAACCATGGCAGAGATTTCAGCATCCAGTGTAAAAGAGCTGCGTGAGCGCACCGGTCTTGGCATGATGGAATGTAAAAAGGCATTGGTAGAAGCCAATGGCGATATCGAAACCGCGATTGATAATTTGCGTAAATCCGGTCAGGCAAAAGCAGCGAAGAAAGCGGGCAATATTGCCGCAGATGGCGCGATTGTGATTGTTAGCAACGGCAAAACAGCGTTGGTGCTGGAAGTAAACAGCCAGACCGATTTTGTTGCCAAAGATGAAAACTTCACAGTGTTCGCTAACAAAGTGGCGGAAGCGGCTTTGGCGGCGCGTGAAACTGATGTAGAAAAATTGCAGCGTTAGATTTCGGTGGTCAGACTGTTGAAGAAGCGCGCGTGGCGCTCGTGCAAAAAATTGGTGAAAACATTCAAGTGCGTCGCGCTGAGTTGGTAGAAGGCGCGTTGCTGGCTTCTTATCGCCACGGCATCAAGATCGGTGTGGTGGTAGCGATGGAGGGTGGTAGCGAAGATTTGGCAAAAGACATTGCCATGCATATCGCCGCTGCGAAACCAGAAGCTATTTCGCCAGAAGAAGTGTCACCGGCGGTCATTGCAAAAGAACGCGAAATTGCGGCGGCGAAAGCAGCGGAGTCCGGCAAGCCAGCAAACATCGTTGAGAAAATGGTGGAAGGCGCTGTGAAAAAATACCTCGCTGAGGTGTCGCTGATCGAGCAAGCGTATGTCAAAGAGCCCGACATGAAGGTGGCGCAGTTGTTGGCAAAACACGGCGCTAAAGTCACGCGCTTCGTGCGTTTGGAAGTTGGCGAAGGCATTGAGAAAAAAGAAGTAGATTTTGCTGCAGAAGTGGCAGCGGCTGTCGCTGCTAAGTAATCAGCAGTTAGTGCGGAAAGCGGCGAAGTGGGGTGACCTGCTTCGCCGTTTTTGTTGGTGCTGCGGCTGAAATATCCACCTTCATGCACTAGAATGACCGCCACTTTTCTCTGATGGAATTGTCCTCATGACCACTGGCAAGGATAGGAAATACAAGCGCATCCTGCTCAAACTGAGTGGCGAGGAGTTGATGGGGCAAGAGGGCTTCGGCATTGACCCCAAAGTGCTCGACAAGATGGCGTTGGAGATCGGCCAGTTGGTTGGTATCGGCGTGCAAGTGGGCTTGGTGGTTGGTGGCGGCAATTTATTTCGCGGTGCCGCGTTGTCGGCAGCGGGCTTGGATCGCGTCACTGGCGACCACATGGGCATGCTGGCCACCGTAATGAATGGTTTGGCACTGCGCGATGCTTTGGAGCGTAGCAATATTCAGAGCCATGTTATGTCCGCCATTCCCATGAGTGGTGTGGTAGAGCATTACGACCGCCGTCGCGCGATTCGCTACCTAGAGCAAGGTGAAGTGGTGATTTTTGCAGCCGGTACCGGCAATCCGTTTTTCACCACCGATTCTGCGGCGTGTTTGCGCGGTATTGAAGTGAATGCCGAGTTGGTGCTTAAAGCTACCAAGGTGGATGGTGTTTATGATGCCGATCCCATGAAAAATCCTAATGCAAAAATGTATGAGCGTCTGACATACGATGAAGCCTTGGATAAAAAATTGGGCGTGATGGATTTGACGGCGATTTGCTTGTGCCGTGAACACAATATGCCCGTGCGTGTTTTCAGAATGTCGAAAGCGGGCGCGCTGCTCAATATCGTCGTCGGCGGCAATGAAGGCACGCTGATGGTTGAGAAAAACGAAGACTAATATCGATAGTGATTTAAAGAGAGTAGGCCAGCATGATTAATGACATCAAAAAAGAAGCCGAAGAGCGCATGAAGAAAAGCATTGAAGCGCTTTCACATGCACTGAACCGCATTCGCACCGGTCGTGCGCACCCCAGTATCCTTGAAGGCATCGTGGTGAATTACTACGGTGCGGATACACCTCTACAACAACTGGCCAATATCAATGTGGAAGATTCGCGCACGCTGTCGATTACGCCGTGGGAAAAAGCTGTGGTGCCGGCGATTGAAAAGGCAATCATGACTTCTGATCTGGGTTTGAATCCCAATACGGCAGGTGCGGTTATCCGCATTCCAATGCCTGCGTTGACCGAAGAGACGCGCAAAAACTTTATCAAGCACGCCAAAGCAGAGGCGGAAACGGCGCGTGTTTCGGTGCGCAATATTCGCCGCGATGCTAACACGCAACTGAAAGACCTGCTCAAAGAAAAAACCATCAGTGAAGATGATGATCGTCGTGCGCAGGATGAAGTGCAGAAAATTACTGACAAGTTTGTTGCTGAAATTGATAAAGCTTTTTCAGTCAAAGAAAAAGACTTGATGGAAATCTGAGGCGCAGCCTCGATTTTGTTGTCTTGATCGTGTCGTCTCCCGTGTCTGAAGTTGCTGCGTTACAACATGTCGCCCTGATTATGGACGGCAATAATCGTTGGGCAAAAAAACATGGTTTGCCCGGTGTGGCGGGTCATAAAAAAGGCGTGGAGCGTGTGCGTGATGTGTTGCGTGCCGCTAAAGATGCCAACATTCCCTATATCACTGTTTTTGCCTTTAGCTCTGAAAATTGGCAGCGCCCCGCGCCAGAAGTGGATGCCTTGATGGGGCTGTTCTCGCTGTATTTATCTAACGAAAAGAAAAAAATGAAAGAAGAAGGGGTGAGCTTGCGCGTCATTGGTGATCGTGCGCGCTTTTCACCTAAGTTGGCGAAGTTAATTGACGAAGCGGAGGTGTTTACCGCTGGCGGTGAGCGCGTATTGTCGATTGCAGCAGACTACGGCGGTCGCTGGGATATTGCCAATACGGCTAAAAAATTGGCAGAAGCTTGCGTGCGCGGTGATATTTTGCCCACGGATATTGATGAAGGTTTGGTGAGTCGCACAATGAGTCTGGGTGATTTGCCGCCCGTGGATTTGTTGATACGCACGGGCGGTGAAAAGCGTATCAGCAATTTTTTGTTGTGGCACGCAGCTTATGCTGAGTTATATTTTTCCGATTTATTTTGGCCTGATTTTGATGAAACGGCGATGCGTGCCGCTATAGCTGATTTTTACACGCGTCAGCGTCGCTTCGGTCTCTCCGGCGATCAGGTGGGTGCAGGTGCTTAAAACGCGCGTTATCACGGCCTGTTGTTTGTTGGCTGGTTTGGTGCTCGGTTTGCTGGCGCTGCCCTATGTTGGATTGGTTTTGTTTTTCTCGGCAATTTTTTGTTGGCAGCGGGTGAGTGGGCCAATATATCTGGCCTGACACAGCGCTGGCAGCAATATGCCTATGCTGGTTGTATGGCATGTGTGATGTACTTGTTGTTTATTTTTGGCGTACACCATGCGGGTGTTTTGTTAAATGCTTTATTGGTGCTGTCGTTGTTGGGTTGGTTATTTGTTTTGATAATGATCGGCAGGTATCCGGTTAAAAAAATATCAAACCATGTGTCGCTGTTGTTGCTATTGGGTTTTTGGTTGTTGATTCCCGCGTGGCTGGGCGTGTTGTTTTTGCAGCCGCTAGTCGCACACAGTGGTCTGTTGTGGTTGGTGATTGCTGTAATCGCTTTTGCTGATATTGGTGCGTATTTTTCTGGCCGTCGTTTTGGTCGACGGAAATTGGCAGTGCATGTCAGCCCGAATAAAACTTGGGAAGGGTTTTGGGGTGGCACTTTGGCGAATGCGGTATTCGCACTGGTGCTGGCGCTGGTTGTGCAATGCAATTTATTGCAAACGCTGGGGCTTATTGCGGCGATGGTATTGGTTTCTTGTGCTTCGGTGCTGGGTGATTTATTTGAAAGCATGATGAAACGCGAACGCGGCATTAAAGACAGTAGCAATTTATTGCCAGGACATGGCGGCGTATTGGATAGATTGGATGGTTGGACGGCAGCAGTGCCTGTGTTTACCGCGCTGTATTTGGTTTGGAGTGCTCTGCAGTGAAGTGCGTGCAGTCCGTTACGGTTTTGGGGTCGACAGGCTCCATCGGCGTGAGCACGCTGGATGTGATTGCGCGCCACCCAGATCGCTATTCTGTTTTTGCGTTGACCGCGCACAGTCGTGCTGATGTTTTATTAGCGCAGTGCAAAATCTTTGCGCCGCGTTACGCGGTAGTGGTGGATGCGGCACTGGCAGAGAAATTTGCAACAGAAATTCGCGCAGCAGGTTTAGCGACAGAAGTATTGTCTGGTGTGGCTGGCTTGGAAGCTGTCGCGGCACATGCGGATGTGGATACGGTGATGGCGGCGATTGTTGGCTTTGCAGGCCTTACACCAACATTAGCGGCGGTGAAAGCGAGCAAAAAAGTTTTATTGGCCAATAAAGAAGCGCTGGTGTGCGCGGGGCATCTGTTTACGCAGGCAGTTAAAGAAGCCGGCGCACAGTTGTTGCCTATCGACAGTGAACACAATGCCATTTTTCAGTGTTTGCCGTATGACAAAAGCATGGACGAAGCCGGTGTTAGTCGTTTGATTTTGACCGCATCCGGAGGACCGTTCCGCGAGTTTTCATTGGATGCCATGCGCACAGTGACGCCGCAGCAAGCCTGCGCACATCCGAATTGGAGCATGGGGCAAAAAATTTCTGTCGATTCCGCCACGATGATGAACAAAGGTTTGGAATTGATTGAGGCATGCCACTTGTTTGGTGTCGCGCAGGAGTGTGTGGATATCGTGGTGCATCCACAAAGCATCGTGCACTCGATGGTTGAATACCGTGACGGTTCTACGCTGGCGCAAATGGGTAACCCTGATATGCGCACACCCATCGCGTATGGTTTGGCGTGGCCAGAGCGTATTGATGCCGGTGTGCAGCGCTTGAGTTTTGCATCCGCTATGCGTCTTGATTTTTTACCACCGGATACCGTGCGCTTTCCTGCTCTGCGTTTGGCGCGAGAAGCGCTGAAGGCAAACGGCAGTGCGCCCGCAGTGTTGAATGCAGCAAATGAAATTGCAGTGGCGGCGTTCCTTGCGGGGCGTTTGCCATTTACAGGTATTGCGGCCGTGGTTGAGCGAGTGCTGACGGAATTGGCGGCGCAAGTTGCGCCGAGCGATATTTGCGCCCTACTAGAAGTGGACGAGCAGGCGAGAGTGGTTGCCGAGCGCGAGGTGAAGCGTCGTGGTTGAAACGGTGTTGCAGTCTCTGACAGGCTTTTTCTGGTCGGCGGGCGCGTTTGTTGTGGCGATTGCTGTCTTGGTTGCTGTACATGAGTTTGGGCATTTCTGGGTAGCGAGAAAGCTGGGCGTGAAAGTGCTGCGTTTCTCGATCGGTTTTGGCAAAACATTGTGGAGCCGAACCGATAGCTCAGGTTGTGAGTATGTGGTGGCAGCTATCCCACTGGGCGGCTATGTCAAAATGCTGGACGAGCGCGAAGCGCCTGTTGCGGAAGCTGAGCAGCATGCCAGTTTTAATCGTCAATCTGTGTGGAAGCGCTGCGCGATCGTCCTCGCAGGGCCTGTAGCCAACTTCGTGTTGGCTATCTGTTTGTTTTGGTGGATGTTTTTAGGCGAACAGCTGAGCTTGGTGCCGGTGGTTGGCGCAGTGACGCCGAATTCACCGGCAGCGTACGCAGGTCTGCAGGCGGGGCAGGAGATCGTCGCAGTAGATGACATCCCCACGCCAACACGCTCGAGTGTATTGGAAGCCTTGCTAATGCGCATTGGCGACACGGGTGATTTGGCGATTACGGTGCGCTATCCCAATAACACAACCTCTTATGAGCTCTTGGTGGGTGTGCAGGCTTGGTTGTCTGATACGGATATGCCGGATCCGCTTGCAAGCTTAGGCATGGCGTTTTACCTACCGCCGTTTGTGCAGGTGCGCGAGGTTATGCTGCAGAGTCGAGCGGAAAAAGCGGGCTTGCAGGCTGGCGATATCATTGAAAAGCTGGATGGTAAGCCAGTAGACAGTGTGGAAAGCTGGCTGAAAGTTGTGCGCAGCAAGCCTGAACAAGCTTTGGTATTGGGGGTGCGGCGGCAGGGCGTATGGCAGGAAATAGCCATCACGCCGGCTCAAGTGAGTGATCCCCAAGGCAAGCCTATCGGGCAGATTGGCGCGCAGATCGGCACCCCGCCCTTGGGTAAGCAGTACACCCGCGTTGTTAGCAATTCGCTTTGGCAAGCGCTGCAACAGGGCATCCGAGAAACGGCGAGCCAATCCCAGTTATTGCTGGTCACGCTGCAGAAATTGATAGTCGGCAACTTGTCACCAAAAAACTTGAGCGGTCCCCTTGGCATTGCTAAAGTGGCCGGCGATTCTGCCGAGCATGGTCTGGCGGTGTTTTGCCGCATGCTGGCCATTCTCAGTATCAATTTGGGCGTAGTGAATTTGCTGCCTATTCCAGTGCTGGATGGTGGTTTGTTGCTGATCTATCTGATCGAGGCTGCCAAGGGAAGCCCAGTGTCTGAACGCATCCAGCAGCTAGGCAGCCAACTTGGGATGACGCTGATTGTCGGCTTGATGTTGTTCGCAATTTACAATGATTTGCTCAGGTTGTGATGTGGGCAAATTGCTATATCGATTAAGCGTGAACTGGCTTTTTGTTAGTTCACACAGGGGATTTTGAGTGATTGATGTAATGAAAAAGCTAGTCTTTTTTGCAGGTTTGTTGCTGGTGTTAGTTGCGCCTGCTTCATACGCTGCGGACATATTCAGGGTGGCTGATATTCGCATTGAAGGGTTGCAGCGCGTTTCGTCGGGTTCGGTGTTTGCTGCTTTGCCCGTGAATACCGGCGATGAAATTGATGCTAGCCAATTGCAAGATTTGACCCGTTCTTTGTTTCGCACAGGTTATTTCGACGATATTCAAATCAATCGTGATCACGATGTGTTGGTTATTAAGGTAGTGGAGCGACCAACGGTTGCGGAAGTTAATATTTCAGGCAACAAAGTAATTAAATCGGAAGATTTGACAGATGCACTAAAAAAAGCAGGTCTGTCCGAAGGACAAATCTATAAACCATCTACACTGGAAGCGATGGGTTCAGAGTTGGAAAGGCAATATGTTGCACAGGGGCGTTACGGTGCAAAAGTAAAGACGGAAGTGCGAGATTTGCCACGCAATCGCGTGGGAATTTCTATTGGTATTGATGAGGGTGAAGTCGCCAGAATTAAAGCAATCAACATTGTTGGCAACACTGTGTTTCCAACAGAAGATCTGCTGAATTTGCTCCAATCGGAAACTTCTAACTGGTTGTCATGGGCGACTAGCAATGACAAATATGCGCGTGAAAAAATGGAAGGCGATTTGGAGCGTTTGCGTTCTTATTATATGGATCGCGGTTACTTGCGCTTTGAAATTGAGTCGACGCAGGTGTCGTTGTCAGATGACAAAGAGGCCATTTTTATTACGGTAAACATACACGAGGGTGAGGTGTATACCGTGAGTGATATTGAATTTGCTGGGCAGTTAATCATTCCTGAAGATGAAATGCGCGGGTTGGTAACACTGAAACAGGGCGCTGTATTTTCGCAGATCAATCTCACCAACTCGCAATCTGCAATCAGTAAACGCTTAGGTAATGAAGGTTACACCTACGCAGAAGTGAAACCCGTGCCGGAGCGCAACGAAGCAGACAAAACTGTCAAAATCACATTTTCTGTGTTGCCACATCATCGCGCTTATGTGAATCGCATTAACTTTAAAGGTAACACCAAGACGGCGGATGAGGTGTTGCGTCGTGAAATGCGCCAAATGGAGTCCGCGACGGCGGATTCTTCAAAGATTGAACAATCTAAAACGCGGTTAGAACGTTTGGGTTATTTTAAGACTGTTGATGTGAAGACAACCGATGTGCCGGGTACTGGCGACCAAATTGATGTGGAATACACGGTAGAAGAACAGCCGTCAGGCAGTATCGGTGCCAGTGTAGGCTTTGCACAAGGTTCCGGTTTGATTTTGGGCGGTAGTATTCAGCAAGATAATTTTATGGGTACGGGCAAGCAGGTGGGTGTGAACATCAGCACCAGCTCATACATGGATCAAATAAGTTTTAGTTACAGTGACCCTTATTACACGGTGGACGGCGTGAGCCGTGGCTTTAACTTGTATTACACAGCTAGAGATCTTTCTAACTATAACGTGTCAGATTATTCCGTAGACAGTTATGGTTTAGACATGAACTTTGGCTATCCAATTTCTGAAATTGAGCGTCTGCAGTTCGGCATTGGTTACGCGCACAACAGCATCAAAGTGGGATCGGCGCCTGCGCAAGAAATTTCTGGCACGCCATTGTTGCCAGATCCCAGCATTCCTTATGTTGATCAAGCCTGTTTAGCAAATCCTGCTAGCTGTATTACACAGTTTCCAGCCGATGGAACCTACACCAGTATGACGGCTGGCCCTGCTTACAAAGGCTTTCTGGATCGTCATGGCACCAGCTTCGACGATATAAAACTGACGGCAAGCTGGAGTCAATCTACTTTGAACAAAGCTAAACTGCCCACCAGTGGTTTCTCGCAAAGTATTGCTTTTGAAGGCACGGCGCCGTTTGTAAGTGATTTGGAATATTTCAAAGCTGTTTATCGCGGCCAAGTCTTCAAGCCGATCAATGATAAATACACGCTGCGTTTTCGTGGTCGTTTTGGATATGGTATGGGTTATGGCGGTACAGATGAGCTGCCATTTTTTGAAAACTTCTATGGTGGTGGCTTCGGTTCAGTGCGTGGTTTTAAACGCAATACATTAGGGCCACGCGGTACGCCAGCTCGCGCCTTCCAGTACACCGCATTGCCTAATGGCCAACTTGCTTATGTTTCTGTATTGACCGCAAGTGGGGATAAATTGGTAGAAACAAATGCTTTGGATGGGGATGATGATCCTATCGGTGGCAATGTGGTGATGGATGGCAGTATTGATTTGATCGTGCCAACGCCGTTTGTAAAAGATCAAACCTCTATGCAAACATCCGTGTTTCTCGATATGGGTAATGTTTACGACACGGATTGCAGTGATGCAGTTCCAACAGTTCTTAACGGTAGAATTGTGCAAGGCAAAGGGGAAAAACAAATTAATTGTGACAGTTTTAGCTTTAGTCCCGCGGATATGCGGTATTCAACTGGGGTCAGTCTGACATGGATTACTAGCTTTGGGCCATTGATGTTCAGTATTGCTAAGCCGCTGAATGCGGGTAGTGATGATGAGTCAGAGGTATTCCAGTTTTCTATGGGACAGAACTTCTAAAGCAATTAACATTTTTTTGATGGCGGCAGGTGTAGTATTTGTCGCTCAGGTTTAATCAATGCAAGGTGGAGTTTTTACTGTGAATAAAGCAATCAAAGTAATGGCGGCTGTTGTCGCGCTGGTGTTGGCTCCAATCGCCGTAGCAGAAGGCGGCAAGGTGGCAGTGTTGGATGTACAAGAAGCCATTCTGAGCACCAATATGGCCAAATCTGAAATGAAAGCGTTTGAAGCACGCTCTGATATTGCCAAGATGATTGCTGATGCAGAAAAATTGAAAAAAGACATTACCAGTTTGCGTTCTGCCATTGAGGGTGGTGGCGCTGGTGCACAGGACAAACAAAAAACCATGGAATTTAAGCAGGCTGATTTCGAGCTGATTGTGCGTAAGCTGAACGCAGAGCGCCAAGTAGCAGGCAAACGTTTGATGGATAATATCGGACCTCGCTTGGAAAGCGCTGTTAAAAGCATTGTTGAATCAGAAGGTATTGGTTTGTTGATGGATAGAAAGGCTGTGATTCATGCTGATGCAACTTTTGATATCACCGCAAAAGTGACTGCCAAATTGAACACATCTTCTACCAGCAAACAATAAAAATGCGAAAGAGCTATACGCTCGCTGAAATTGCTGAGCGTTTCTCCTTGAGACTTTCAGGGAGTGTTGCTGGTGATTGCCATATACATGGCATTGCAACTTTGGTGGGGGCAGATGCCAACACAATAAGTTTTTTTTCCAATGTGACCTATCGCAAGCAGTTACGACAAACAAAAGCTGCCGCGGTAATTCTCAAAGCGGAAGCTGTGGCGGATTGCCCCGTCCCTTGTTTGGTTTCCGAAAATCCCTATTTGGATTACGCCAAGATTTCAGCGCTTTTTGCTGAGTCGACAGCGTGTGTGGCAGGAGTTCATGCAACAGCAGTAATTGATCCCTCGGCACGCATTGCAGCTACCGCATCGATTGGCGCGCACTGTGTGCTTGCTGCTGATGTGGTGATTGGTGAAGGTGCTACATTAGGCGCAGGATGCTCGGTAGGTAGGGCTAGTGTTATTGGCGCGCGCAGTTTTTTACATACGCGAGTTACCGTTTATCACGGCGTTAAAATTGGCTCAGATGCCGTGATTCATAGTGGCGCGGTTATTGGTGCTGATGGGTTTGGTTTTGCCCCTAATTTTGCAGCAGGTGACGCAGTTGGTTGGCAGAAAATTCATCAACTGGGCGGAGTGTTAATTGGCGATCGTGTAGAGATTGGCGCTAATACTTGTATTGATCGCGGCGCATTGGAAGACACGATTATCGAAGATGGTGTGATTATCGATAATTTGGTGCAAATTGCGCACAATGTAAAAATTGGCAAGTACACCGCAATTGCTGCGTGTACAGGTATTGCGGGTAGCACAGAAATTGGACAGCATTGCACGATTGCCGGTGCGGTAGGGATTGTCGGTCACCTGCGTATTGCAGATGGCGTGCATATCACCGCCAAGAGTTTGGTGACAGGTTCGATCAGTGAGCCGGGTTCGTATTCGTCTGGTACGGCATTGACAAAAACAGCGGCGTGGCGCAAAAGTGCCGTGCGATTTTTGCAATTAGAATCGCTTTTTCAGCGTATACGGACATTGGAAAGGCATCAAGATCATTCATAGTGATTGCAATATACAAAAGCTACGGTTTATAAAAAAGGTAAAAGTATGTTAATGGATGTAAAAGAAATTCGTGAATATTTGCCACATCGGTATCCATTTTTGTTGGTGGATCGCGTGGTGGAATTGAAAGAAGGTGAATCAATCGTTGCTTTCAAAAACATAACTATCAACGAAGCAATTTTTAATGGTCACTTTCCAGATATCCCTGTTTTTCCTGGCGTATTGATCATCGAGGCGATGGCGCAAGCGGCAGGTATTCTCGGCTTTAAAACCATGAATAAAAAGCCGCAAGATGGCTCTATTTACTATTTTGTTGGTGCCGATGATGTGCGTTTCAAACGCCCTGTGGTGCCTGGCGATAGATTGCATTTGGAAGCCCGTATCATTTCTGAGAAGCGCGGCATTTGGAAGTTTGCTTGTCGCGCGTTGGTCGATGGTGAATTGGCCAGCGAAGGCACTATTTTGTGCGCTGATCGAAAAGTGTGAGTATCGAACACATGATTGATCCGCGCGCGATTGTCGATTCCTCTGCCCGGTTGGCGGCAGATGTGAAGGTTGGACCGTGGACGATTATTGGCCCTGATGTGGAAATCGGTGAAGGCACGGAGATCGCTTCGCATTGCGTGCTGAAAGGCCCAACGATTATTGGAAAACATAATCGCATTTATCAGTTTTCAACGGTGGGTGATGATACGCCAGATCTCAAATATCGCGGTGAAGAAACGCGTTTGGTGATTGGCGATCACAATGTGATTCGCGAAGGTGTGACCATTCATCGCGGCACGATTCAAGACCGCGCTGAAACGACGATAGGCAATCACAATTTATTGATGGCATATGTGCATGTTGGACATGATAGTGTGATTGGCGACAACACCATTCTGGTCAACAACACTGCCTTAGCTGGGCATGTACATGTTAACGATTGGGCTGTGCTCGGTGGTTACACATTGGTGCATCAACGCGTACATATTGGCGCACACGCATTTACTGGTATGGGTACAGCCGTAGGAAAAGATATTCCTGCCTTTGTGTTGGCTTACGGTAACCCTGCCGAAGCGCGAGGTATCAATTTGGAAGGTTTAAAACGACGCGGTTTTACTCGCGAGCAACTCACGGTGCTGAATCGCGCTTACAAAACGGTGTATCGCGAAGGTTTAACTTTGGAAGAGGCTCTGTCTGAATTGGAAGTGATGCATTCCGATTGTCCACCACTCGATGTTTTTATCGAATCTTTACGCAGCTCTACGCGTGGCATTGTGCGTTAATCGCGAGTTGCAGTGAGTAAAAAAACTTTCAGAGTGGGCATTGTTGCTGGAGAGGCCTCTGGCGATATTCTTGGCGCGGGCCTAATTCGCGCTTTGCGTGAGCATTATCCCGATTTGCAGGTGGAAGGTATTGGTGGCCCCTTGATGGAGGCGGAAGGCTGCCATAGTTTTTTTCCACAAGATCGTTTGGCGGTAATGGGGTTGATAGAGCCACTAAAGCGCCTGCCAGAGTTATTGAAAATTCGCCGTTATTTACGAGAATATTTTCTTGCAAACCCGCCAGATGTTTTTGTTGGTATTGACTCTCCTGATTTTAATTTGTCTTTGGAAGAGTCATTGCGCACGACAGGGATCAAAACTGTGCATTATGTCAGTCCATCTGTATGGGCGTGGCGGCAGGGTCGCATTAAAAAAATTGCGCGCGCAGCCGATGTGGTGTTGACGCTATTTCCGTTTGAAGAAAAGTTTTATCAAGATCGAGCGGCAAGATACCCCTCGTTGCGCGCCGTATGTGTGGGTCATCCGCTGGCAGATAGTATTCCACTGGTAAGCAATGGCGCCGTTGCTCGTATTGCCTTATCGATTGTGCCGACTGCAACAGTGATTGCGTTGTTGCCTGGCAGTCGTGCTGGAGAAGTTGCGCGTATGGGGCGTTTATTCTTTGAGGTGGCGCGTTGGTGTGTGGCGCAGAAAAAGGATTTGTCTTTTGTTGTGCCTGCAGCCAATGCCGATCGCAAAGCGCAATTGACAGCTATATTGGCGGATTATCCCGATCTCCCTGTGCATTTAATTGATGGGCAGTCGCAGCAGTGTATGGCGGCGAGTGATGCAGTGTTGATGGCCTCTGGTACGACGGCCTTGGAGGCTATGCTGCTCAAAAAGCCGATGGTAGTGGCTTACAAAATGGCGCGGCTCTCCTACGCCATTATTTCGCGTTTGCTGAAGGTGCCGTATGTTTCTTTACCAAATTTGCTGGCCAATAAAAAATTGGTACCAGAATTTTTGCAGAAAGCAGCAACGGTAGAAAACTTGGGCAATGCACTGCTGACTTGGTTAAATAATTCAGAACAAGTCAGTGAATTGCAGCAACAGTTTACGGTGATACATCGTGATATCCAGCGTGATGCCAGTCATTGTGCTGCGCAAGCCATTGTAGATTTGCAAGAAAAGTAACACAGAGGCTCGTATGGAAGTCAGTGCGTACATTTGTCAGTACCAAGGCGCATTGTTGGCGGGTGTAGATGAAGTTGGGCGCGGGCCTTTAGTGGGCGATGTGGTGACGGCAGCGGTTATTCTCGATCCAACTAAGCCGATCAAAGGGTTAGCGGATTCTAAAAAAATTAGTGAAAAAAAACGCGAGGCTTTGTTTGTTGAAATACAAGAAAAAGCTTTGTGTTGGGCTGTTGCGCGCGCGACACCGCAAGAAATTGATAGTTTGAATATTCTGCAGGCAAGTTTGCTGGCTATGCATCGTGCTGTAGCTGCGTTACATGTTCAGCCAGAGTTTGTGTTGGTGGATGGCAATCGTTTGCCAAAGTGGTCATACCCATCGGAGGCTGTGGTGAAGGGTGATAGCCGTGTAGCTGCTATCAGTGCAGCTTCTATCCTCGCCAAAGTACAACGCGACCGTGAAATGGCGTTGTTAGATGTGCAGTACCCAGAGTATGGCTTTGCTGAACATAAAGGGTATCCGACAGCGAAACATTTAGACGCGTTGCGGCGTCATGGTGTTACGCCGCTGCATCGTCGCTCGTACGCGCCCGTGGCGCGTCTTATTTCCGCAGGGACTGAATAACAGATTCCAACGCGCGATCAAAAAATATTGTGTCATCGATAATGCTGAGCTCTCCGCAGCGCAAGAGTTCAGCTACTTCTGACTTTTTGGCAGTGATGATTTTCGCGCCTTCGCGATTCACGAAGATGTAGTTTCCGTTGTGTTTGATAACAGCAGCCAGTTTAACTTTAAGCTTGTCGTGTGTTGCATTGCTGAGGCGAAACCAAGTGTCCGCCCTCAGCATGTCGGCTTGTTTGTCAAAGATATCTTCAAGAGCAAAGTCGTCTTCAATGGCTAAGACTTCTTCAAAGTCGTCATCCTCTTCAAATACAACCTCGTCGATTGTGGCTTCAAGCGGTAAAGACTCGATTGTGAAGCTGATGTCTGTAGAAGTTGTGGTGGCAGAAGCAGAAGAACCAAAGATGTTGTCGGCGAAGTCTTCCGATGAGGCGGGGGTTGCCGGCGTTATTGGCGCTGATTCTGGTGTGGTGCTGTTTCTGTTTCTGTGCGCGCTAATATGCTGCTGACAGAGCTGGTCAGTTCGGCTGCCGCTCGAGCTGCTGCCTGTTCTTGCTCGGCTTTTTTTGTGGCGGCTTCTGCTGCCGCCGCTTGCTCGTCTTTAATCTCTTGTTGCGCAGAATTAAATTCATTGCGCAGATTGGCTAGGGTTGTTTCTTGCTCGGTCAGTGCTAGGCCCATATGGTGCAGGTGCCATAGTGCTGAATCGCATACTTTGTCGAATGATGTACTGAGTGTTTCTGTCTTGAAAATCAGCAGGTCATCAATGACTTTTCGCGCCTGTTGCTGTTCGTCGGATACATAGTCTTCGTCGCGATTGATATAAAAGAATAAAACATGCTGCCAATATTCTTGTAAAAAATTAGCGGTGTTGGGTTTGGCGTTGTGGCGAATAACTTTTTTAAGAATAATTTTTTCTGCTGTTTCGCGCGCAGACTCTGTGCGTGCTTTCATGGACTCCGCTTGGATAATTCTTTCTTCCAAGAGTGCGGAGCGTTGTTTCTCTCGCTCTAAGAAATCTTTCAGTGTGATCAGCTTTTCTTCAAAAAAACCTTCGTGATTTTCTATGGATTCAGCGGATGCGCTGATGTCGTCGACAAAGGACGATATTTTTTTATAGAACGGATCTTTGTTTATATTTTGCTTGGGCGTCCATTGTGTTCCAACTTGCGCAATTTCGTTGATCAGTTCTTGAGCTGGGTTGTCCGGATTAGAAAAAAAGTCTTGATCTTGTACCGCTACTTTAAGAATAGGAATTTGCAGTTCATCGATCAGCGGTTTGATAGGGGCGGCAATTTGCTCCTCACTTTGCAGGCGGTCAAACATCATGGATAGCAGGGAAATGGCGTTTTGTGTTTGGCTGTCTAGTGCCTTGGCTTGCATCTCAGGTAGTAGAGCTACTTTTTCTGCCAGTGTAGGAATGTTGTCTGGTAGTTCGCGATAACCCGTTTCGGTATTGATTTGTGCTGCACTAGAAACATTGCTGATAGCGTCAAAAACATCGGCTTTTGTGGCGATGGTTCCGCCCGCCGTGCCGGTGACAATGTGTTTATTTAATTCAGGGTTGGCGACGGCAGCATTGGCAACCAAGGCGTTAAGTGAACGCATCAATTCGGCACTGCTGACTTCACTGTCTGCGTCTTGTGGTTTGCCTGTAATATCTTCAATCAGGTTTTTGCGCATTTCACGCGCTTTGTCTTGATTCTTTTTCTCGTAACGACGGCTGATGTCGTCCAAATCCAAGCGCGGCAAAATATGTTGCTTGATCAATAATTGATTAAGTTGTTTTAGCCATTGTGGGTAGGCCTCTTTTAAGGCTTTGCCCCAGTTGGTCATGGCGGCATCACGCGCCATTTTAGTGGGCTGCAAGACATCACAGCATTGAAGGAAAACATTGGTGAGGTGTTTGGTGCATAACGGATTATTGCTGCGCTCAATGGTGATACCCGCCATGCGCTCTAGCCGCATGGCAAGACAGTCGGCATCGAACTGATGTTCTACTTGCAGCGCGTTGCAAAGGCGATCAATAAGTAGTTGCACTTCAAGTTGTTCAGAATCAACCAGCGAATACTTGCTAATGCGTTCTTCCATGGCTTCGCGGGTGTTCGGCATTTTTTTTGCCGCTGCTTCGTTTTTATCGTCTGGTTTTTTCGCGGTCTGTGCAAATTGCTCTGTTAAACAGCGCTTGAATTGCTGGATGAACATGCCGCGTTTGTCTGGTGTTGGCTCGCCATCCTCGCGCTTCATGGTAACTAACACAGGACCACCTGCACGGATGGCGGTGGGTAAAACCAATGCGGCTGTTTGTTCAAAGATTTTTTGCAGTTTATGTGGCAGTGCTGAGCTCATGGCGATTCCAATGCGATGTTGCGTGAACTGATCCAAATGTCGGTCGAGTATAATGCCCGACCATCGCCTGATGGTAGACAGGCATTCCTCTTAAATGGATGAAATTGTGACCATTTCGACCTTTATCCACTTGCGTTTACACACGGAATATTCCTTGGTTGATGGCTTGGTCACAACGGATGCGCTGGTTGAACGCTTGTGTGCATTGGGCATGCCCGCAGTGGCAGTTACGGATATATGTAATTTTTTTGGCTTGATTCAATGCTACAAGACACTACAGGCCAAAGGCATCAAGCTGATTGTCGGCAGTGATTTCTGGCTCGGTGATGACGATGATTCTTCTAATCCAGTCATGGTCACTGCATTAGTACAAAATGATGCTGGTTATCGCAATCTTACGCAGTTAATTTCGCGGGCGTATCAACACGGGCAGTCACAGGGGCGTGCGGTTGTTCAGCGGGAATGGTTGCAGGAGCTGAACGAAGGTTTGATCCTGCTTTCGGGTGGGCGGCAAGGTGATGTGGGGCGCGCTTTACAGGCAGGTCATATCGAAGAAGCAAAATCGCGCTTACAGACATGGTTGCGTTACTTTCCTGGTCGTTTTTATCTCGAAGTGCAGCGCGCAAATCGTGCAGGGGATGAAGATTGTTTGCACGCGACCGTGGCTCTGGCGGCAGCAATGCGCTGTCCGTTGGTGGCAACAAACGATGTGCGTTTTATCGAGCGCGAAGATTTCGAAGCGCATGAAGTGCGCGTGTGCATCAATGATGGCAGGACGCTGGATGATCCGCGCCGCGAACGACGCTATAGCGAAGAGCAATACTTAAAATCTGCGCAAGAAATGCAGGAGCTATTTAGTGACTTGCCGCAGGCGCTTGCCAATACCGTAGAGATAGCGAAACGCTGTAATGTGGTCTTGCAATTAGGCAAACCGTTTTTACCTAATTATCCCGTGCCAGCCGGTTTGACCATCGAGCAGTTTTTTGAACAAGTTTCCATGCAGGGTTTGGCGGAGCGTTTGCCCAAATTATTACCGGCCGGGTCAGATCCTGATGGCAGTAAACGCAAGGTGTACGAAGAGCGCCTCGCGTTTGAGTTGTCTGTGATCAATCAAATGAAATTTCCTGGCTACTTTTTGGTGGTGATGGATTTCATTCAGTGGGCAAAAAATAATGGCATTCCCGTGGGGCCAGGACGCGGTTCTGGTGCGGGTTCTCTCGTGGCGTACGCGCTAAAAATTACGGATTTGGATCCGCTGGCTTACGATTTGCTGTTTGAGCGCTTTCTCAATCCAGAGCGGGTGTCGATGCCGGATTTTGATATCGATTTCTGCACAGAAGGGCGCGATCGCGTCATCAGCTATGTGGCAGAAACCTATGGCCGCGATGCGGTATCGCAGATTATTACCTTTGGCACCATGGCAGCGAAAGCGGTGGTGCGTGATGTGGCGCGCGTACAGGGTAAGTCTTACGGCTTAGCGGATAAATTATCCAAAATGATTCCGTTTGAAGTAGGCATGACTTTGGAGGAAGCCTACAAGCGTGAAGAAATTTTGCGCGATTTTTTAAGCAATGATGCAGATGCCAAAGAAATTTGGGAGATGGCGTTGCAGTTGGAAGGCCTGACACGCAATGTCGGTAAACACGCGGGCGGCGTGGTGATTGCACCGACGCGGTTGACCGATTTTTCTCCGTTGTACTGCGATGAATCCGGTGGTGGTTTGGTAACGCAGTTTGATAAAAATGATGTGGAAGAAGCGGGCTTGGTGAAGTTTGACTTCCTCGGTTTGCGCACGCTGACCATCATCGACTGGGCGATGAAAATTATTAATCCAGAGCGGGAGAAAAAAGGCGAGGCTGCGCTCGATATTGCGGACATTCCTCTCGACGATAAACCGACATATGACTTGTTGAAAAAGGCGCAAACCACGGCGGTGTTCCAGTTGGAATCCAGTGGCATGAAAACACTGATCGGCAAATTAAAGCCAGACTGTTTTGAAGATTTGATCGCCTTGGTGGCGTTGTATCGTCCAGGACCTTTGGAATCTGGCATGGTGGATGATTTCGTCAACCGTAAACACGGCAGAGCCAAGGTGGCTTATCCAACCGTTGAATTGCATCACGATGATCTAGAAGCGGTATTGCGCCCCACTTACGGCGTTATCGTTTACCAAGAACAAGTTATGCAAATTGCACAGGTGATGGCGAATTACACGCTGGGTGGTGCGGACATGTTGCGTCGTGCCATGGGCAAGAAAAAGCCAGAAGAAATGGCGAAAGAGCGCGGAAAGTTTATGGAAGGCGCTAGTGCGCGTGGTATCAGTGAAGCACAGTCCGGTGGTTTATTTGATTTGATGGAAAAGTTTGCTGGCTACGGTTTTAACAAATCGCACTCGGCGGCGTATGCGTTAGTGTCGTATCAAACGGCGTGGTTGAAAACGCATTATCCCGCTGAATTTATGGCGGCGACAATTTCGTCGGATATGGATAAAACCGACAAAGTGGTGACATTCATTGAAGAGTGTCGTGCCATGGGGCTGACACTGCTGCCGCCAGATGTGAACAGTGGCGATTTTCATTTCACGGTTGATGAGTCCTCGCGCATTATTTACGGTTTGGGTGCGATAAAAGGTTTGGGTGAGGGTGCAATCGAATCCATCGTTGCCTCGCGTCGTGAACAGGGAAAATTTGTGGATCTGTTCGATTTTTGTGCGCGTGTGGATCAACACAAGCTCAATAAACGCGCTTTGGAAGCGTTGGTGCGCAGCGGTGCGTTAGATAATTTAGTTACTGATAACAACATTGATCGCGCGCGCGCCGTGTTGATGGCGGCACTGCCTGATGCGGTGCAGGCTTCGGGTCAGAAGCACAAAAATCAGAGCGCAGGTATGGCGGATTTGTTTGGCGAGGTGATGTCGACAGCGGCTGAAGCCAGTGGCGATGTGTACGCCGATTACCGTTCCGTATCCGCGTGGTCCATGCGCGACCGTTTGCAGGGTGAGAAAGACACGCTGGGTTTGTACCTCACTGGGCATCCCGTTGAAGAGTATCAAGACGAGCTGCGCGCACTGCTGAAGAACCGCATTGCGGATGTCGAGCCCAATCGCAGCCCCCAGCGCGTGGCAGGTTTGGTGGTGGATGTAAATGTGCGCAAGACCAAGAGTGGTAAGAATATGGCGACTGTGCTGCTGGATGATCGCAGTGGTCGCATCGAGGCCACCGTATTTGCGGAGGAGTACGACCGCGCGCGCGACAAGCTGGAGCTGGGACGCATGCTGGTGGTCGAGGGCGTCGTGAGCCGTGATGACTACCGCAATGCTTTGGCGCTGCGTGCATCGCAAGTGCGTGATTTTATTCAGGTGCGCCAAGAGCAGGCGCGCTATTTGCAGATTCAGCTTGATGCTGAGACACTGGCCTCGCTGCAAACCAGCCGTGAATCCGCTGTGGCGCTTATTGGTAAATGCGTGCAGCCCTTTCGCCAGAATGAGGGCTGTGGCTTACAGTTCGTATACCAAGGGCAGCGTGCGCGCGGTGAGATCGTGGCGGGAGCGGGTTGGCATGTCAGCCCAGCGGATGAGTTGCTGCGCGCTTTGCGCGCTAGGCTCGGGTTTGCGGCGGTGCGTGTGCAGTATTGAGTGTCGTTGATCGTTGATAATTTTAAAGAAAAAATGAAGCCATCCCGTGGAGTAAACAGTGGCGTATAACTACCTTCAATTTGAACAACCCATTGCTGAGTTGGAAGCCAAGATCGAAGAACTGCAACTGGTCGGCAATGATTCTGGCGTGAACATCGCTGATGAATTGGGGAAATTGCGCGAGAAAAGTCGCAAACAGACCGAAAAAATTTATAGCGATCTCAGTGCTTGGCAGGTGGTGCAAGTGGCGCGTCACCCTCAGCGCCCTTACACCTTGGATTACATCCCACATTTATTTACAGAATTTGATGAGTTGCACGGTGATCGTCGCTTTGGCGATGACAAATCCATCATCGGTGGTGTTGCGCGTTTGGCAGGCAAACCGGTGATGGTGATCGGCCAAGAAAAAGGCCGCACGGTGCAAGAAAAAGTGGCGCGCAATTTTGGTATGCCCAAGCCGGAAGGTTATCGCAAAGCATTGCGTTTGATGGAGATGGCGGAGCGGTTTCGCTTGCCCGTGTTGACGCTGATTGATACACCAGGGGCTTATCCTGGCATTGATTCCGAAGAGCGCGGCATTTCCGAAGCGATTGCACAAAATTTAGCGGTGATGTCGCGTTTGCGCACACCGATGATTTGCACCGTGATTGGTGAAGGCAGCTCCGGCGGCGCGTTGGGTATTGGTATTGGCGATCAAATCAATATGCTGCAATACGCCACTTATTTTGTAATTTCTCCGGAAGGTTGCGCCAATATTATTTGGAAGACGGCAGAGAAAGCGCCGTTGGCGGCGGAGGCGATGGGCGTCACTTCGCAAACACTGTTGGAATTGGGCATTGTGGATCATGTCATCCCTGAGCCACTGGGTGGCGCACACCGCAGTGTGGCTGAAATGGCTAGCAGTTTGCGTGAAACATTGGCGCAGCAATTGGATGATTTGTTACAAAAGCCGTTGGATGCCTTGCTGGAACAGCGCTACCAACGATTGATGAGTTTTGGTAATCCTTGAATCGATTACAAAAGGACGAATCGTGATGAGTGATGGACTGCGCGAACTGTTACAGGAAAAACTGGAAGGTTTTCACGATGCAGAGCGCTTCATCGTGGCATACAGCGGTGGTGCAGATTCTCATGCTTTATTGCATGCCGTTGTTTCATTGGGGTTGCCGCAAGAGATTTTGGCGCTGCATGTGAACCACGGTTTGAGTCCGAATGCCGATGCTTGGCAGGCTCATTGCGCCTCTGTGGCACATGATTTGGGTGTCGGATTTTTTGCCGAGCGCATAGCTGTTGTACGCAATGGCACTGGTTTGGAAAATGCAGCGCGTCAAGCGCGTTACGATATTTTTTCAAATCGGGTGGGTTATGGTGATGTGTTGTTGATGGCGCATCACGCTGACGATCAAGTCGAAACTTTCTTTCTGCGGTTATTGCGCGGCTCTGGTGTACGCGGCTTGGGTGGAATGCCGGAATGGCGTCGATTGGGCGGCGGTTGTTTGTATCGTCCATGGTTGGCACGCCCGCAAATGGAACTGCGCGCCTACGCCATACAGCATCAATTGCAGTGGGTGGAAGACGAGTCCAATAGCGATCTCGGCTTTGATAGAAATTTTTTACGCGAACAGGTGTTGCCGGTATTGCGCACGCGGTGGCCGCAAGCGGATCAGTCGATTGCACGCAGTATGGATTGGTGTGGTGAGGCAGACGCTGTTAATGACGAGTTAGCCGAGATTGATTATTTCGCCTGTTATCCACACGCAGAACGGTTTGGTTTTTCTCTGGCGTATTCCTATTTGTTAGGTTTATCGCGCGCGCGGCGACGCAATGTGCTGCGTTTGTGGTTTATGCGCTGCGGTGCGCCGATTCCCGGTCATAAAATTTTGGATGTGATTCAAGCGCAGGCGATGGATTCACGCATGGATTCCTCACCTCAAATTGAGTGGGAGGGATGGCAGTGTCGGCGTTTTCAAGGGCGGCTTTATGCGATGCCACAATTGCCTCCATTAGATTGCGAGAGAGTTTGGCAGTGCAGTGTGGATGACTTGCTGAGCAATGCCAGTTTTGGGCAATTGTCGTTTTCTTCCGTGTGTGGACAGGGCATGCGCCTCGACAATGCGCGACCGCTGACCGTGAGTTTTGCGCGCGAGGGCGTGCGTTGCCGTCCGCACGGTCGCGAGCATTCGCAGACTTTAAAAAAACTGTTTCAAGAATGCGCGATTCCACCATGGCTGCGTGAACGAACGCCATTGATCTATCAAGACCAGCAATTATTAGCGGTAGGGGATTGGTGGATTTGTGCCGATGCAACCGTCAACGAAAACGAACAGGGTTATCTCCCGCAGTGGGAATTAACTGTTTAGTGCTTTGTTTGCTTTTTAATGGAGAGGTGCAGTGCTATGAGCAAAAAAAATACGGTAATTGATATTGGCATCAGCGAAAAAGATCGCGCCGCTATTGCGGATGGTTTGAGTCATTTATTGGCGGATACCTACACGCTGTATCTCACCACGCATAACTTTCATTGGAATGTAACGGGTGTGATGTTTAACACCCTGCATGTGATGTTTATGGGGCAGTACACCGAACTGTGGAACGCGGTAGACCCCATTGCGGAGCGCATCCGTTCATTGGGGCATATCGCACCCGGCGGTTATGCGGCGTTTAGCAAATTGGCATCGCTGCCGGATACGCCAGCACAGCCTCCTAAAGCCTTGGAAATGGTAAAAATTTTGGCGCAGGGGCATGAGGCGGTGGCGCGCACGGCGCGTCAATTGTTTCCCTGTGTCGACAAAGCCAGCGATGAACCGACGGCAGATTTGCTCACCCAGCGCATCGCGATTCATGAACAAACGGCGTGGATGCTGCGCTCCTTGCTGGAAGAGTAGGAACAGTAGCGCTCCAAGATGTTGGCTGTTTTTTGATTTGGGGCAAGAAAGTTTAGTCGACAGGGTTTGGTGCACTGCACAGGGTCAATAAAAATCATTATCATTCGCGGGTTGTTACATTCCCCGTTGGAGATTTTTATGCGTCGACCATTCCCGTTTTATTCATTGATTCTGAGTGCAGGCACTTTGTCGCTGGCGCTCATTCTGTCCGGTTGTGGTAAAGACGATACCGCCAAGCCTGCCGCAGTTGAGCAAGCTGTGCCTGCTGCTGAAACACCGCAGCCAGCAGAGGCTGCGCCGGTGCAAGCCGATGCCGCTGCGCGTGCGGTGGTCGAGCATTACAGCGATATAGCTTTGGCTGTGTTCAGTGATTCCCTGACAGCCGCCCAAGCCTTGCAGACGACTGTTGATAAGCTGATTGCTGAACCGACTGATGCGAATCTACAAGCTGCGCGCGCGGCTTGGCTGGCCGCGCGTCCTTTCTACATGCAAAGCGAAGTGTTTCGTTTCGGCAACGCGGTTGTAGATGACTGGGAAGGCCAGTTGAACGCGTGGCCTTTGGATGAGGGGCTGATTGACTATGTGGCTCCCAGCTATCAATCGGCGCTGGGCAATCCGGGGGCTGCCGCCAATGTTATTGCCAACACTTCACTAAAAGTGGGCGAGAAAACTTTGGATCTTTCCACCATCACGCCTGAGGTGTTGGCTAGCTTGAATGAGCTGGGTGGCAGTGAAGCCAATGTCGCTACGGGATACCACGCCATTGAATTTTTGTTGTGGGGGCAAGATCTGAATGGCACGGGTGCTGGTGCGGGCAATCGTCCTGCCACGGACTACGCCAAGGGTGATGCCTGTACGGGTGGACATTGCGATCGCCGTGCGGAATTTCTGAAAGCAGCAACCGAGTTGTTGGTGAAAGATTTACAGGACATGGTGGCGCAATGGCAGCCGAATGCAGACAACTATCGTGCGGAACTGGCGAAAGAAAGCACTGAGCAGGGCTTGCGAAAAATGCTGTTTGGTATGGGCAGTCTCTCTTTGGGTGAGTTAGCAGGTGAACGCATGAAAGTGGCGCTGGAAGCGAATTCGACAGAAGACGAGCACGATTGCTTCAGTGACAACACGCACAACTCGCATTTCTATAACGCAAAAGGCATTCGCAATATTTATCTCGGTGAGTTTCACCGTTTGGATGGCAGTGTGCTGAAAGGTGCGAGCTTGTCATCGCTGGTACAAAAGCACGATGCCGCTGTTGATGCTGCTCTGCAAGAGAAATTGGCCAACACTGAAAAAGCGATGCAAGCGCTAGTAGACAGCGCAAATGCAGGCAAGCATTTTGATCAACTGATTGCTGCAGATAACGCTGAAGGCAATGCACTGGTGAAAGCGGGAATTGATGCGCTGGTGGCACAGACGGCGGATATCGAAGCAGCTGCCAAAGCGCTGGGGATTCAAGATTTGAATCCAGATACAGCGGATCACAAATTCTGATGGTTTTCTGAGCGTTTTCTGATTGTTGTAACTGAAAGTAGAGGTGTAGGTTTCCTGATGTTGTCGCGTTTGTTTTCAGTTACCCGTATGCGTTCCGTCGCAATCTTATCTCTGCTGTTGTGGGCTTCCGCACCGGCACAGGCAGAAACAGCGCCTGTGTCACCGCCCGTTGGCGATCCAACACGCCCTGGCGGAGCCGCAACCACTTTTGAGGCAAGTGCAAACGCGTATTCACTGCCGTCGGCGAACTTGCCACCTTCGCGCCGTGTGGACTTCAGCGTCGGCAACAGCTTCTTCCGCAATCCTTGGGTGGCGGCACCATCGTCAACTACAGCGCGCGATGGTTTGGGTTCTTTGTTCAACACCAACGCCTGTCAGAACTGTCACATCAAAGATGGGCGCGGTCATCCGCCAGACGCGAATGCCGTCAACGCGGTTTCTATGCTGGTGCGTCTCTCTGTGCCCTCTAAAGCAGGGCAAGAAGAACAACTGCTGCGCGACGGGGTGATCGGTGATCCTGTTTACGGTGGACAGCTGCAAGATATGGCGAACCCCGGCTTCAAGCCAGAAGGGCGCGTGCGCGTTACTTATAGCGAACAGCCAGTGAAATTGGCGGATGGCACAACGGTCAATTTGCGCAAACCCACACTGCAAATTTCTGAGCTTGCCTATGGTCCTATGGATCCTCAGGTGATGATGTCGGCGCGTGTGGCACCGCCGATGATTGGCTTGGGTTTGCTGGAGGCCATTAGCGACAGCGACTTGCTCGCCCATGAAGATCCGGATGACAAAAATCACGATGGTATTTCCGGTCGCGCCAATCGCGTGTGGAACAGCGAGCTGCAAAAAACTGTGCTGGGGCGCTTTGGTTGGAAAGCAGGTAAATCCACTTTGAATCAACAAAACGCCGGCGCGTTTGCCGGTGATATGGGGCTGACTTCGTTCGCGAATCAAGCGGATGATTGCACGACACATCAAAAAGATTGCCTGCAAGCTGCCAATGGCAATGACAAAGAAGGCACAGAAGTCAGCCGTAAAATTTTGGCGCAGGTGTTGTTTTACTCGCGCAATCTCGGCGTGCCAGGGCGGCGCAATTTGGGTGATCCTGTTGTCGCTCAAGGTGAAAAATTGTTTGCGGATGCAGGTTGCCAAAGTTGCCACACACCGTCGTTTACCACGCGCGCAGATGCAGCAGAACCTGAGCTGGCGAATCAAATTATTTATCCCTACACCGATTTGCTGTTGCATGACATGGGCGAGGGTTTAGCGGATCAGCGCCCCGAGTTTCTTGCTAGCGGCACGGAGTGGCGCACGCCGCCGCTGTGGGGTTTGGGCATGACGCAAACCGTCAATGGACACACACAGTTTTTGCACGATGGTCGTGCGCGCAATGTGTTGGAAGCGATACTTTGGCACGGCGGTGAAGCCGAGAAATCGAAGCAGGCGGTAATGCAAATGAATGCAGAAGAACGCGCGGCGTTGGTGCAGTTTGTGGAGTCGTTATGAAGCTATTTCGCGTTTTGGCAACACCTTGTTTTGCGTTGTTGTTCGGCGTAAATGCTGTGTTAGCCGCGAGTCCAGAACAGCAAGCTGTCGAGCACTTGGTCAACGATATTGCGCTTCCAGCCTACACAAACTGGCAGCACACCAACCAAGCTTTTCATACAACGAGCGAGCAATTCTGTGCCGGTAAAGCAGAGTTGGCGACGGTGCGTGCCCAGTGGTTGGCGGCGCAACACGCGTGGCTAGCACTGCAACCTGTGTTGGTGCCACCTAGCCCGGCGGATCATCTCGGTTTACAGATTCAATTCTGGCCAGACAAACGCAATCTCGCCGCCAAACAGACGGAGGAACTGCTGCAAAAAAATACGGCGATTACGATCGAGAGTTTGACGGTGGGCAGCGTAGCCGTGCGCGGCCTCAGCGCTAGCGAATACATGTTGTTTGATCGTGAGCGCAATCTGGCAGATTCCGCTCAGCGCGCACGCTATTGCCCGTTATTGCAGGCCAATACGGCCTACCAGTTGGCGCAGTCATCGCGCGCATTACAAGTTTGGCAGCAGTTTGCTGCGCTATTGCTGCAAACGCCCAATGCGCGTTACGCCGATGCGGCGGGGCCATTGTCTGAATTGCTGCGCGCGCAAGTAACCGCCTTCAATGTGATGCACAAAAAATTGGGTGTGGCGACAGGGCTGTCTGGTACAGGCTCGCCGCAGCCGTACCAAGCCGAAGCATGGCGAGCGGGTGACACCTTGGGCAGTTTGCAGGCAGGGGTGGTGGCCAGTCAGGCGCTGTGGACTGGCAGTGGTTGGCGCGCCTTGGTGCATAGCAAACAGCCCGCACTGGCGCAAAAAATTGACGAAACCTATGCCACCCTGCAAGCACAGTTGGTTCCGCTGCAAGTGCCACTTGAGCGTTTGCTCGCAACGGAGGCGGGTAAACAACAACTCAAACAGTTGTTTGAACAGTTGAACACCTTGCGGTTGTTGTACGAAAAGGAAGTTGCTAAGGCCTTGAATGTGCAACTCGGTTTTAATGGCACGGATGGCGATTGAGGTGTCGTACAGCCGCCGCCAGTTTTTGCAGCAAACGCTGCAACTGGGTGCGGCAGCCGCGGTGATGACAGCGGTACCGATGTACGCACTGGCCGAGCGGTCGTCCTGTTTGCTGTCCGCGCGTTCGGATGCAGCAGGGCAGCATTTTTGTGCGGGATACACAGAAAATGGCACACAGGTTTTTCAAACGCCCGTGCCACAGCGTTGCCACGATATTGCACCACACCCATTTTTGCCCTGCGTGGCTTTTGTAGCGCGTCGCCCCGGTACACAGGTCTACTTGCTGGATAGCCGCGACGGACGCATTGTGCACACACTGAATGCGCGCGCGCAGCGCCATTTTTACGGCCACGGTTTGTTTGCCAAAGACGGCAGCCGTTTGTATCTCGTGGAAAACGATACGCGACAAGCGGGGCGCGGTGTGGTTGGTGTGTATCGTCTGCAACAAGAGCAACTGGTATTCGAACGCGAATTTGCCACACACGGTA